>JAAWRC010000045.1 GCA_022800815.1 Lachnospiraceae bacterium
AGGAGGCGGCCGCCTCCTCTGTGCCCGTGATTCGGAAGGGGACGGGCGGCCTTCTGCGGACGCTCCTTGCCCTTAAGAGGCCGGAGCGGATTTTGGAGGTGGGGACGGCCACCGGCTATTCGGCACTTTTCATGGGGAGCGCCATGCAGGAGGGCTGTACCATCACCACCATTGAGAAGGACGGGAGGCGTGTCCGGATTGCCAGGGAGAATTTCCGGAAGGCGGGGATGAAGGATCGGATCACCCTGTTAGAGGGGGACGCAGCGGAGGTTTTGCGGACGCTGGAGCCGCCCTTTGATTTTGTTTTTATGGATGCGGCCAAGGGACAGTATCTTCGTTTCCTTCCGCAGGTGCTGCGGCTGCTTTCTGTGGGAGGCGTCCTGGTCTCGGACAACGTGCTGCAGGGCGGTGATGTTTTGGAGTCCCGGTTTGCGGTGTCCAGGAGGAACCGGACCATTCACGGCAGGATGCGGCGATATCTTTATGTCCTGACCCATATGGAGGGGCTCAGGACGTCGGTGCTGCCCGTGGGCGATGGGGTGACGGTGAGCGTGAAGACGGGAGAGACGAAAGCCGAAGGGATTCGGACGGAGACGGGGGAAGGCGGGTGCGGTTTATGACCACGGGATATCCGGGAAAAGATGTCGGTGATGCGTTTGACGCACACGGGCGCAGGGGGAAGCTTTGGAATGGAACCGGGGCGGGCGGGAGGCCGGAGCTTCTGGCGCCGGCGGGGAGCCTGGAGGTTCTTAAGACGGCCATCCGCTACGGGGCGGATGCGGTCTATGTCGGCGGGGAGGCCTTCGGCCTCCGGGCCAAGGCGAAAAATTTCTCCATGGAGGAGATGGCGGAGGGGATCCGTTTTGCCCATGAGAGGGGACGGCGGGTCTACGTGACGGCCAATATCCTGGCCCGCAACGGGGACCTTCCGGGGATGCGCCGGTATTTTGAGGAGCTTCGGGAGATCAGGCCGGACGCCCTGATCGTCTCGGATCCGGGGATCTTTCAGATTGCGAGGGAGACGGCGCCGGAGCTGGAGCTGCACATCAGCACCCAGGCCAACAATACCAACTATGGGACATACCGGTTCTGGCATGATCTGGGGGCGAAGCGGGTTGTCTCGGCCAGGGAGCTTTCTCTGGCGGAGCTTACGGAGATCCGGCGTGAGATACCGGCGGAGATGGAGATGGAGACCTTTATCCACGGGGCCATGTGCATTTCCTATTCGGGCCGCTGCCTGCTCAGCAATTTCTTCACGGGCCGGGATGCCAACCGGGGGGCTTGCACCCATCCCTGCCGCTGGAATTACGCGGTCATGGAGGAGAGCCGGCCGGGAGAGTACCTTCCCGTCTATGAGAATGAGCGGGGAACGTTTCTGTTCAACTCGAAAGACCTCTGCATGATCGGGCATATTCCGGAACTTCTCGGGACGGGGATCGACAGCTTTAAGATCGAGGGCAGGATGAAGACGGCCCTCTATGTGGCGGCGGTGGTCCGGACCTACCGGAGGGCCATCGACGACTGTCTTACGTCGGAGGAACTTTACCGGAGCCGGATGGAGTGGTACCGGGAGGAGATCGGAAAGTGTACCACCAGGCCCTTTACCACCGGGTTCTTTTTCGGGGAACCGGGGGCGGACGCCCAGATTTACGACAGCAGCACCTACCGGCAGGAGTATGTCTACCTGGGCACGGCGGGGGATGTGGAGAAGGACGGGCGGTTTTTCCTGGAGCAGAAGAATAAATTTTCGGTGGGGGAGACCGTCGAGATCATGAAGCCTTCAGGGGAGAATGTGACTGCCCTGGTGGAGGGGATTTTCGATCTTGGAGGCCGGGCCCAGGAGAGTGCGCCCCATGCCAGACAGGAGCTTTTGGTGGGACTCTCCAGGACGCCGGAAAAGGATGACATACTGAGGAAGAGGGGCGTTCCCGCATAGGAAGGGGTAAGAGTGAACATACTATTTGGAGTGCTTGCACTGTTTTCGATCGTATATTATGTGGCCATCGTTGTCTACACAGGGCTCAGGGCTTCCTTTTCCCTGTTCTGGCTGGCGCTTTTCGTGGTTTTTTCGGGGCTCTGCCTGCTGTTTTCCCTGCCTCGGTTCCGGCTGTTCTTAAAGGGGCTGCCCATGTGGGTGAAGATCCCGGTGCGCACGACGATCGTGCTGGGGTTTTTCCTGTTTTTTCTGGTGGAGAGCTTTATCGTTTACCATATGTTTGAGCAGCCGGAAAAGGATCTGGATTATCTGGTGGTGCTGGGTGCCCAGGTGCGGGGGGAGACGGTCTCAAAATCCCTGCGCTACCGTCTGGACACGGCGGTAGATTATCTGGAGGAGAACCCGGAGACCAAGGTGGTGGTCACGGGAGGAAAGGGGCCGGGCGAGGACGTGTCGGAGGCGGTCGCCATGCGCAACTACCTGGTGGACCGGGGGATCGGCCGGGAACGGATCATCATGGAGCGGCATGCGACCAACACGGAGCAGAATCTCTCTTACAGCAAGTCCCTGATTGGGGACGGTGAAGAGTCGGTGGGGATCGTTACCAGCAGCTTTCATGTATTCCGGGCGGTCTGTTTGGCAGAGAAGGCGGGGTTTGAGCATGTGACGGGCGTTGCGGCCCCGTCGGTCGCCGGACTCCTGCCCAACATGATGGTGCGGGAGTTTTTTGCGGTGTTCAAGGACTGGTTCATGGGGAATATGTGAGAGACAATTACCTATCAATATTTTCAGAGAAGGAGCGGCTTGGATATGATTGCAGAAGCGTATGAGAAGATCGAGGAGAGGGAGATAAAGGAGCTTTGCGGGAGGGGGTGTCTGCTCCGCCACAAAAAGAGCGGCGCCAGGCTGTTCGTCATTTCCAATGACGACGAGAACAAGGTCTTTACGGTCGGCTTCCGCACGCCCGTGGGGGACAATACGGGCGTCCCTCATATCATGGAGCATTCGGTGCTCTGCGGTTCCGAGAAGTTTCCGGCCAAGGACCCCTTCGTGGAGCTGGTCAAGGGCTCCCTCAATACCTTTCTCAATGCCATGACTTATTCGGATAAGACGGTCTATCCGGCGGCGAGTGTCAATGACAAGGACTTCCAGAACTTGATGGACGTGTATCTGGATGCGGTCTTTCACCCCAACATCTATAAGAATGAAAAAATTTTTCTGCAGGAGGGCTGGCATTATGAACTGGAGCGGGAGGAGGGGCCGCTCACCATCAACGGCGTGGTCTACAATGAGATGAAGGGGGTGTTCTCTTCTCCGGAGAGCCTTCTGAGCCGTTATACCAGGCGGGCGTTGTTTCCGGATTCTCCTTACCGGTCGGAGTCGGGCGGGGATCCGGAGGAGATCCCGCTTCTTTCCCATGAGCAGTTCCTGGAGTTCCACCGAACTTATTACCATCCCTCCAACGCTTACATTTATCTCTATGGAAATATGGACGTGGGGGAGAAGCTTGCTTTTCTGGATCGGGAGTATTTAAGCCGTTATGAGCGGATCCCGGTGGACTCCGAGATCCCTTTTCAGAAGGGCTTTGTCATGAAGGAGGTCTGTGAGCGGTTTTACCCGGTCTCCGAGGAGGAGGAGACGGCGGGGAAGACCTTCCTTTCCGTCAGCATGGTGGTGGGGACGGGTTTAAATCCCAGACTTTACGTGGCCTTCCAGGTTTTGGAGTATGTGCTCCTCACCGCATCGGGAGCGCCCTTAAAACAGGCTTTGATTGATGCGGGGATCGGGACGGATGTTTATGGCGGTTATGATTCGGGGATCCTGCAGCCGATCTTTTCCGTGGTGGCGAAAAACACGGACGGGGAGAAGCTGGATCAGTTCCTCCAAGTGGTCCGGGAGACATTGGAGCGGCTCGCCTCCGAGGGGCTCGGGGAGCGGGCCCTTGCGGCGGGGATCAATTATCTTGAATTCAAGTACCGGGAGGCGGATTTCGGCTCTTATCCCAGGGGGCTCATGTACGGGCTCCAGTGCTTTGACAGCTGGCTGTATGACGAGAAGGACCCGTTCATGCACCTGCAGTATGAGGAGGTCTTCGCCTTCCTCAAGGAGAAGCAGGCGGAGGGCTTTTTTGAGGACCTGATTCGGGAATACCTCCTGGACAGCGTCCATCAGGCGGTGGTCGTCCTCTCGCCCAAAAAGGGCATGGAGCGGGAGCGGCAGCGGGCGCTCTCGGAGGCGCTTTCGAAAAAGCTCTCGGCCATGGGACAGGAGGAGAGGCGGGAGCTTATCCGGAAGACCAGGGAATTAAAGGAGTATCAGCAGACTCCCTCTTCCAGGGAGGAGCTGGAGACGATCCCCTCCCTCGCCAGGGAGGATATTGGGCTGGAGCCGCTCCCTCTCGGAGGCGAAATGTGTGCGGAGTGCGGGGTCCCGGTCTTTTTCTCGGAGCTTCCCACCAACGGGATCGGCTATATCCGGCTGGCCTTTGACGTGAGCTTTGTCAGGCGGGAGGACTGGCCTTACCTGGGGCTTCTCCGGTATGTGCTGGGGCTTCTGGACACGGACAGGCACAGCTATCAGGAGTTTTCCAACGAGGTCAATGCGTCCACCGGGGGGATCCAGGTCTCCCTCGGCAGCTATCCATCCCTGGACGGGTCGGGGGATTTCCGGGCGGCCCTGGAGCTTTCTTCCAAGGCTTTTTACGATAAGCAGGGGAGAGCCCTCGCATTTCTGGGGGAAATCATACACGGCTCGGTTCTCACGGACGGGAAGCGGCTTTTTGAGCTTTCTGCGAGGGGCAGGTCCAGGGTCCGGGAATGGATGGGAAGCTCCGGCCACTCTGCGGCGGTGGTCCGGGCCGGCTCCTACCACTCTCCGGTCTCGGCCTTCGGGGATGCCACGGCGGGCATGGAGTATTATGAGCTCTTAAAAGCCCTGGAGGCGGATTTTGAGGGGGAGCGGGAGAAATTGTTCTGGAAGCTTGAGGAGCTTTGCGGCCTCATCTTCCGGAGGGAGAATCTGTTCGTGAGCTATACGGGGGAGGCCCGGGGCTACGGTTCCTTTGTGGCTTCTTTCCGGAAGCTGGCGGCCAGTCTCAAGGAGAGCGGGGAAAATCGGGAGTTCCCTCTCGGAAGGATCTCGCCGGAGCGTCTCCTCCTCACCAGGAAGAACGAGGGCTTCATGACTTCCTCCCAGGTCCAGTACGTGGCGAGGAGTGGAAATTTCCTGGAGCAGGGCTATGTGTACACGGGAGCCATGCGGATCCTCCAGATGGTCCTGAGCTATGACTACCTTTGGGTCCAGGTGCGGGTCAAGGGCGGTGCCTATGGGGTTATGAGCGGCTTTGGCCGGAACGGGGACGGTTATTTCGTCTCCTACCGTGATCCGAACCTTAAAAAGACCAATGAGGTCTTTGAGGGGATCCCGGCGTATCTGGAGCAGTTTGAGGCGGATGAGCGGGAAATGACGAGATATGTCATCGGCACCATCAGCCATATGGATGCACCGCTCACCCCCCGGATAAGAGGGGCCAGGAACGTGTCCATGTACCTGTGCGGAGTGACGGAAGAGATGCTGAGAGAGGAGCGGGAACAGGTGCTTGGCGCCTCGCAGGAGGACATCCGCGCCCTGGCCGGCCCCGTGGGGGCCGTCCTTGCGGGAGCAAATCTCTGCGTCCTCGGAGGGGACGTAAGGATCGAGGCGGAGCGGGAACTCTTTAAAGAACTGAAGCGGCTTGTCTGAGTTTCCATAGGGAGGATGTTTATGGAAGAGAGGAAAAAGTCAGGCTTTGCGGCCCTGATCGGCCGGCCCAACGTGGGAAAGTCCACCCTGATGAACCATCTGATCGGCCAGAAGATCGCCATTACCTCGGATCGGCCCCAGACCACGAGAAACCGGATCCAGACGGTCTACACCGACGAGCGGGGGCAGATTGTGTTTCTGGACACTCCCGGTATCCACAAGGCGAAAAACAAGCTGGGGGAGTATATGGTGGCGGCTGCGGAGCGAACCCTGAAAGAGGTGGACGTGATTCTGTGGCTGGTGGAGCCTTCCACCTATGTGGGAGCCGGGGAACAGCATATCTTGGAGATGTTAAAGCAGGTGAAGACCCCGGTGGTGCTTATCATCAACAAGGTGGACACGGTGGAAAAGGCACAGGTGCTTACCTATATTGCCGCCTATGAGAAGCTGTATCCGTTTGCGGAGATCATTCCGGTGTCGGCCCTTAAGGGAAAAAATCTGGAAACGGTGCTGGATGTTTTGATGAAGTATCTGCCTTACGGACCTATGTACTATGACGAGGACACGGTGACGGACCAGCCCATGCGCCAGATTGCGGCGGAGATTATCCGGGAGAAGGCTCTTCGGTGTCTGAAGGAGGAGATTCCCCACGGTATTGCGGTGACGGTGGAGAAGATGACGGAGCGAAAGGACGGCATGTTTGACATCGAGGCGGAAATCGTCTGCGAGAAGGATTCCCACAAGGGGATCGTCATCGGGAAGGGAGGGGGAATGCTTAAAAAGATCGGCAGCAGTGCCCGCCATGACATTGAGAAGATGACGGAGAGCCGGGTAAATCTCAAACTGTGGGTCAAGGTCCGGAAGGAATGGCGGGACAATGACCTGTACCTGAAAAACTATGGGTATCATAAGGATATGTGAGGGGGCGTTGGTATGCCGGGAAGACTGGCCGGAGATGTTGGGGATAATCTCATAGAGGTGACGGGCCTGGTCCTCTCGGCGGCGCCTGTTGGGGAATATGACAAGCGGGTGGTGATTTTAACCTGCGAGCGGGGAAAGCTCCATGCCTTTGCGAAAGGGGCCAGGAGGCCGAACAGCCCCTTAATTGGCGGGATCCGTCCTTTCTGCTTCGGAGCCTTTACCCTCTATGAGGGGAGAAGTTCCTACACGGTGAAACAGCTCTCGATCACCAATTATTTTGAGGAGGTTACCTCAAAAGTGGAATATGTATACCTCGGTTATTATTTTCTGGAATTTGCCGACTATTATTCCAGGGAGTTCGGGGATGAGTTTTCCACCTTGAAGCTTCTCTATCAGGCTCTTCGAGCCCTCTCGAAGGAAAGTCTGGACAACCGGCTGGTGCGTCTGGTCTTTGAACTGCGGATGATGGCCATGAACGGGGATTTTGACGGAGACTGCTTCCGAGGCCTGACAGGTGCGGCCGCATACGCCCTGGACTTTATCGTAAACACTCCGGTGGAGCGGCTGTTTACCTTCGCCCTCTCGGAGGAAGCCTTCGCCGCCCTCTCACAGGCGGCGGACAGGAACAGGAGCCGGTACATAAACAGGACTTTTAAATCAGAAGAGGTGTTGAACAGCATAAACATAACATTTTCGTAATAAATTCTTCTGTTTTCCATGAAGAAAACATATTGAAAATATCCTCGAAACAAGGTACAATGATAAAAGTCTGTTATGAGGAGGAAGATCATGAAGAGAAGAACAGCAGGTCTTATGATGGCAATGGTCCTGGCGGTGACGATTCTGGCGGGCTGTGGAGGCAAGGTGAAGTTTGAGCCGCAGACCAGCAGTATTTTCGTGAAGAAGGACGGCACGGTCGTCAGTGCGGACATGGAGGATTTTATTGGAAATAATTACAGCGAGACAGAACTGAAAACTTACGTGGAGGACGCTGTAAAGGAATATAATTCGGAACACGGGGCTGCGGCGGAAGCCTATGTGGACGAGGATGACGAAGAGGCTTCCCTCCCGGTGAAGATTAATTCTCTGGCCGTGGAGGAGGGCGTGGCCACTCTGCTTTTGGAATATGAGAAATGCAGCGATTACCTGGAGTTCACGGGAAATTCCGGCACGGAGAACGGAGTGAGCAGGCTGGAGCTCTCCACGGTGAGTGAGACTTCTCTTTCGGGGAATTTCAAAAATGCCAAGGGAGAGGACGTGACTCTGGAGGGTGTTGCGAAGAAGGAAAAAAATTCCGTCGTGATCGTCGAGGGGGCCGTTACCGTTCAGGTGGAGGGGAAGGTCCAGTACATGAGTGCGGGCGCCGCCCTGGTGGATAAGCATACGGTGACGGCGAAGGCCGGAGAGGTAACCTATATCGTGTTCAAGTGATGCCGGAGGTGTCTTTTCCGCATGCGGCGGGAGGGTGCGTCATGGATGATAAAATATGGAGAGGATTTGAACGTATGGAAAAGACAATGGAAAAAATCGTGGCTCTGGCGAAGTCCCGGGGGTTTGTGTATCCCGGCTCGGAGATTTACGGGGGCCTTGCCAACACCTGGGATTATGGAAACCTGGGCGTAGAGCTTAAGAACAACGTAAAAAAGGCATGGTGGCAGAAGTTCATCCAGGAAAATCCCTACAACGTGGGTGTGGACTGCGCCATCCTGATGAATTCCCAGACCTGGGTGGCTTCCGGTCATCTGGGCGGTTTCAGTGATCCGCTCATGGACTGCAAGAGTTGTAAGGAGCGCTTCCGTGCCGACAAGCTGATCGAGGATTACGCTGCGGAGAAGGGGATCACCCTGGAGGGCAGCGTGGACGCCTGGAGCCAGGAGATGATGATGGCCTATATCCGGGACCACGAGATCCCCTGTCCCAGCTGCGGCAAGCGTGATTTCACGGACATCCGCCAGTTCAACCTGATGTTCAAGACTTTCCAGGGAGTGACGGAGGATGCGAAGAATACGGTGTACCTGCGGCCGGAGACGGCTCAGGGCATTTTTGTCAATTTCAAGAACGTGCAGCGGACTTCCAGAAAGAAGGTTCCTTTCGGCATCGGTCAGATCGGCAAGTCCTTCCGCAATGAGATCACACCCGGCAACTTTACCTTCCGCACCCGGGAATTCGAGCAGATGGAGCTGGAGTTCTTCTGCGTGCCGGACACGGATCTGGAATGGTTCGCCTACTGGAAGAAATTCTGCATCGACTGGTTGAAGTCCCTCGGTATGAAGGACGAGGAGATGCGGGCCAGGGATCACGAGAAGGAGGAGCTTTCCTTCTATTCCAAGGCGACCACGGACATTGAGTTCCTCTTCCCCTTTGGCTGGGGCGAGCTCTGGGGCATCGCCGACCGGACGGACTACGACCTGGGCAGGCACCAGGAGACCTCCGGCGAGGATATGGGCTATTTTGACGACGAGAAGAAGGAAAAGTATATTCCCTACGTGATCGAGCCCTCCCTGGGGGCGGATCGAGTGACCCTTGCATTTTTATGCAGCGCCTACGACGAGGAGACCCTGGAGGGCGGGGACGTCCGCACGGTGCTCCACTTCCACCCGGCGCTGGCGCCCGTGAAGATCGGGGTGCTGCCCCTCTCCAAGAAGTTAAACGACGGGGCCTCGAAGGTGTTCGAGAAGCTCTGCAAGAAATACAACTGCGAGTTTGATGACAGGGGAAATATCGGCAAGCGCTACCGGAGACAGGACGAGATCGGTACGCCCTTCTGTGTGACTTATGATTTTGATTCCGAAACCGACGGGGCGGTGACGGTTCGTGACCGGGACACCATGGACCAGGTGCGGGTGCCCATTGCGGAGTTGGACGCCTATTTTGCGGATAAGTTTGAGTTTTAATCTGCTTTTTCGCAGCTTCCGAAGCGGACGGCCGGAAGAAGTTTGGATGATTTTCCGGGAAAGGGACATGCCGTGACAGAACATGGTTTCGGCATGCCCGTCCCGGTCTGTTTTATATTTTATAAGAGAAATATCAGGAGTACATCTTCGGCGCAAAAGCGGAGGCCGTGTAGTTGTGCCCACGTCTATGCACCGGAGTGTATATAAATGCAAAACGCAATGGATGCGGAATATGCAAAAGGAGAGGAGAAACATTATGAAGAAATTTGCAGCAGTTTTTCTGGCAGGGGCCATGATCTGTTCTTTGGCGGCCTGCGGAGGAGACAAGAAGGAAACAGAGGCGCCGGAGACAAAGGCCACCGAGGCGGCGAAGGAGGATACCGAGGCTCCCGAGACGGATGCGAAGGTCGAGGATACCACGGCGGCCGGAACGGAAAGTGCGGAGACGAAGGCAGAGGGCGAGAACAGCGGAAAGCTCATCATGGCGACGGAAGCCGGATTTGCCCCCTATGAGTACACCGAGGACGGTTCCACCGTGATCGGCGTGGACGTGGACATTGCCAACGAGATCGCCAAGGCCATGGGAAAGGAACTGGAGATCCAGAACATGGACTTTGACAGCGCACTTCTGGCCGTACAGCAGGGCAAGGCGGATTTTGCCGCCGCCGGGATCTCCGTGAGCCCGGACCGGGAAAAGGTGATGGATTTCTCCGTCGAGTATGCAACCTCCAGGCAGGTGGTCGTCGTCAACAAGGCGGCGAAGCGGGTGGACTCCGTGGACGCCCTGACTGCGGATACGGTGGTAGGTGTGCAGGGCGGGACGGTCGCCGATTTCTACTGCCAGGACGACCTTGGGACAAAGGACCTCAAGCAGTATAAGAAATTCATGGAAGCGGCCATGGACCTGAAAAACGACCGGATCGACTGCGTGATCATGGATGCCCTCCCCGCCGAAGAGATGGTGAAGGCCAACGATGACCTGGAGATCCTGGAGGGCGAGGTGTTCACGGACAAGTACGCCATCGCCGTGCAGAAGGGCAATGCGGAGATGCTGGAGCAGATCAACGAGGTCCTTCAGAAGCTGCTGGACGAGGGAAAGATTGAAGAATTTACCATCAACCACACGACAAAATAAGGAATGCGGGGGTAGAGTATGAGCTGGTTTGCAGGTGCCTGGGAAAAGTTCAGTGAAGCTTTCCTGGAAAAGGACCGCTACCTGTCCTTTTTGAAAGGATTTGGCACGACGCTGGAGATTTCTCTCTTTGCGGTTATTTTGGGCGTGGTTCTCGGCATCCTCCTGGCGGTTGCGAAATATATGGCGGTCAACCATAAAGGCTGCCGGCCTCTGGGATGGATCGCCAATGTCTATATCACCGTCATCCGGGGGACGCCTGTGTATGTACAGATGCTGATCATTTATTACCTGATCCTCACGGCCAGGGGGATCCCGGCGATCGTTTCCGGCGTCCTCTGTTTCGGGATCAATTCCAGCGCCTACGTGGCGGAGATCATCCGGGCAGGGATCGAGGCCGTGGACCGGGGGCAGATGGAAGCCGGTCGTTCCCTGGGCCTCTCGGAGATGCAGACGATGAAGGAGATCATCATGCCCCAGGCGGTGCGGAACATCCTGCCTGCCCTCGGCAATGAGTTCATCGTACTGATCAAGGAGACGGCCGTCATCGGCGGGATCACCGTCCTGGATGTGACGAAGGCGGCCATGAACGTGGGCGCCAGCAGCTATGATTATTTGACGCCGCTTCTGATTGCGGCGGCCATGTATCTGGTGGTGGTCATTATCCTGACAAAGCTTCTCAGTATGCTCGAAAGGAGGCTGGCGAAGAGTGATCGACGTTAAGAATTTACATAAATCCTTCGGGGACAAGCAGGTGCTCTGCGGCATCGACGAGCATATCGAAAAGGGGGAGAAGGTGGTGGTCATCGGCCCCTCCGGCTCCGGGAAAAGCACCTTTCTCCGGTGCCTGAACCTGTTGGAGAAGCCCACGGAAGGCTCCATCGTCTTCGAGGGCAACGACATCACGGCGGCCTCCGGTAAGGATCTGAACCGGATCCGCCAGAAGATGGGCATGGTGTTCCAGCACTTTAACTTGTTTCCTCATCTGACGATTCAGAAAAACATTACCCTGGCTCCGGTGAAGCTGGGCCTTATGAGCCAGGCGGAGGCGGATCAGAAGGCGTCGGAGCTTCTTTTGAGGGTGGGGCTTTCCGAGAAGGCGGACCAGTATCCGGCCCAGCTCTCCGGCGGGCAGAAGCAGAGGATCGCCATTGTCCGTTCCCTGGCCATGAACCCGGACGTGATGCTCTTCGACGAGCCTACCTCGGCCCTGGACCCGGAGATGGTGCGGGAGGTTCTGGACTTCATGAAGCAGCTTGCCACAGACGGGATGACCATGGTGGTGGTGACTCACGAGATGGGGTTTGCCAGGGAGGTGGGCTCCAGGGTCCTCTTCATGGACGAGGGCCGCATCGTGGAGCAGAATAAGCCGGAGGAATTTTTCGCCCATCCGAGGGACGCAAGGCTGCAGGAATTTTTATCAAAGGTGCTGTAAGGCGCAGGGGCCTGACGGGCGGAGAACGGATTCAGGCGACGATGGTGTTTGAGCGGCTTTAAAAAGAGATAAGAGGAATGAGAGAAGAGCGGGACCTCCGGAAAAATGGACGGTCCCGTTTTTTCATATATGGGAGTGTGAGGGGAAATCGAGGTGCCTGAAAAGCGGGGCGTCAGCGCAATTTCTGGTAGGCCGCCACCCTGCTTTTGGTTATCTGAAGGACAACCCCGTCTCCGGTATATACCATATAAGACTGTATTGTTTTTTCCTCCGGCAGTGATTCGTCATAAAATACGAGCATTGGTGCTCCGATCAGATCGCAGATATCAAAATCCATGTTTGAAAAACAGTTTTCCTGTCCGTCGGCCGGGCCCGCATTTCGCTCCGTAATTTCCCATTCGCTGACCTGCATCGCAGTTTCTTTATTTAGTATCCCGTTTTCGTAATTTATTTTGCTGATGTCCGTATAGCTTTCGTATTCATAATTTTCCCATTGGACCAGTTTGCGGTCAACGGGACCACAAAAAATCCATTCTGTTTCTGTCAATGTGACCACGGATTCCCGCAAAAGATTTTTACGGTACCCAATCTCTTCCGGTATGTCCGGCACATATTCTTTATAGGGACATACATAATCCACAAATTGATAGTCACCATACCAGTCTGTGCGGGCGGTCATGTCCGGAAATGCAGAGAGCGTTTCCCTGGCCAGTTTCTCTTTATAAATACGGTCATTTTCTTCATAAAGTGCGACGGAGGATTCGGTTTCCGTTTCAGAAAGCACCGTTCCTTTTGTTTCTTCCGGAGTGGGGGACTCGGAAGGCATGACGGGTTTTTGCGTGCTTTTACAGGAACAAAGCATGACACTCATGGCTGTTATGATAACTGCCATCCGTTTCATGATAAAATCCTCCTTGATTGTTTATATACTAAAGATATACTAATTATCAACAATTTGCAACTTTTTATTTTGCGGGAAAATCATTGGAAAATAAACAACAGGAATTATGGTGTCGATTGTAATGCCGTTTTTTCTGTGCTATGCTATAGAAAATGGAAAAGGCTCTGTTGTGATCGATGGGGATCATGGCAGTGATCGTGGCAGGGAGGAGGCATCATTATGAGACATGGGATCAAGATCGTGACCATCGGCGGCGGGAGCAGCTACACGCCGGAGCTGATGGAGGGATTTATCAAACGGTACGGGGAGCTGCCCGTCCGGGAGATCTGGCTGGTGGACGTGGAGCCGGGAAGGGAGAAGCTTCGGATCGTGGGGGAGTTTGCAAGGCGGATGTGGGAGAGGGCCGGTCATCCGGTGAAGATTTATACGACCCTTGACCGGAGGGAGGCCCTCCCCGGGGCGGACTTCGTGACGACCCAGTTTCGGGTGGGACAGCTCCCGGCCAGGATCAAGGACGAGCGGATCCCGGACCTTCACGGCATGCTGGGGCAGGAGACCAACGGGGCCGGCGGCATCTTAAAGGCCTTCCGAACCATCCCGGTGATCGGGGAGATCATCCGGGACATGAGGGAACTCTGCCCGGACGCCTGGCTCATCAACTTCACCAATCCCAGCGGCATGGTGACGGAGGCGGCCATCCGCAGGTTCGGCTGGAAGAAGACCATCGGGCTTTGCAACGTGCCGGGCATTGCCGAGATGCGGGAGCCGGAGAATCTGGGGCTTAAGCCCGGGGAGCTCATCTACCAGTTTGCGGGGCTCAATCATTTCCACTGGCACAGGGCCTTTGACCGGGAGGGAAACGAGGTGACGGGGAAGCTTCTCGCCCACGTCAATGAGAGGAACGGCGGGACGCCGGTGAATATCTTCCAGGCGCCCTTCCCTAAGGAACTGCTTTCCTCCATGGGGATGGTACCCTGCGGCTACCACCGCTATTATTACATGGAAGAAGAGATGCTCTCCCACAGCATGGAGGAATTTGAGGCAGGCGGCACCAGGGCGGAGCAGATGCTTGAGGTGGAGAAGGAGCTGTTCGAGCTTTACAAGAACACGGAGCTTAAGGAGAAACCGAGACAGCTGGAAAAACGGGGCGGGGCCTATTACAGCGACACGGCCTGTGAATGCATCAGCGCCATCTACAACAACAAGCAGAGCCGGATGACGGTGAGCACGGAGAACCGGGGGGCCATCGCCTGCCTGCCGCCGGAATCCGTCGTGGAGGTGACCTGCCTCGTCTCGGCCCGGGGGGCGGAGCCGGTGGCCTGGGGGACCTTCCCGCCGGCCGCAAGAGGGTGGCTGCAGATGATGAAGGCCATGGAGGAATGCGTGATCGAGGCGGCCGTCACCGGGGATTACGGGCTGGCCCTGGAAGCCTTCACCTTGAATCCGCTGATCCGCAGCGGGAGGGAAGGGAAGCGGGTGCTGGATGAGCTTCTGGTGGCCCACGAGAAGTATCTGCCCCAGTTTGGGGAGAAGATTAAGGAGCTCAAGGCGGAGGGCGTGGAGACGGACGACGCAGTGGTCCGGAAACTTTTAAAGGCGGGATTGTGATTTTTCCGGGCAGAACCATGAAGAGGAGGTATGGGAGAGATGAAGTGTTACATGGGAATCGACATCGGGGGGACCAAGTCGGCCTACGGTCTCTTTGATGAAAAGATGCGGCTGCTTGATAAGGAAACGCTCCCCTCCGACGAGGCCCTTTCCGGGGAGGCGTTTTTCGGCTCCGTGGCAGAACAGATTGGGAAGTTTGCGGACCGGGCGGAGGCCCTCGGCGGCACCCTCGCCGGCGTGGGGATCGGTGTCCCCGGTTTCGTGGATTTTGACCGGGGAGTGGTGGGACGGATCCCCAGTCTTCCGAAGCTGGACGGCTTTGCCGTGGCAGATTTTCTGCGGGGGCGTCTCGGAGGGAAATTCCCCATACTGGTGGACAACGACGGTCACTGCGGAGCGCTAGCGGAGTACAGGCAGGGAGCGGGACGGGGAAGGCGGAATATGCTCTACTGTCCCGTGAGCACCGGTATTTCCACGGGAATGATCCTGGACGGAAAGCTCTTTCGGGGCAGCAACGGGGCCTCCGGGGAGAGCGGCCACATGCTGGCGGCGGTCTCCGGGGAGGAGCGGATCCCCTGCATGTGCGGGAATTCCGGTTGCTTCAATTCCCTCTGCTCCGGGAAGGCCATCGTGAGCCATGTGAGGCGGTGGCTTGCGGCCGGGGAGGAGAGCATCCTGCCAAAGCTTGCCGGGGGAGAGGAGAAGATCACGGCCAGGCATATCAGCGAGGCCTGCGAGAAGGGGGACGCACTGGCCGTCCGGGCCGTCGGCCAGATGGCCCACTACATGGCCATGTGGATCTTCAACGTCTACATGCTGTTAAACGTGGACTGCATCGTTTTTTCCGGTGGCCTTCTCGCCATGGGAGAGAAGCTCTTTGGGAAAATGCGGGAGGAATTCGAGTCCTACCATACCAACGGCTTTCCGGTGGAATTTAAGTTTACGGAGCTGGGCGAGGATTCCGGGCTCATAGGCGCCGCCTCGCTGCTCCTTTAAAACGGGAGGGGGCCTGCGGGAGGAAACGAGAACTTTGGAGGGGCGGAAGATATGATACGGATCGCAGTCTGTGACGACGAGGTCTCCACCTGCTCTGAGATCGAGGAGGCTGTCCTGGATTTCGCAAGGGGCCGGGGCATTCAAGCGGAGACGGAGGTGTTTTATTCCGGGGAGGGGCTGTATCCCTTTGTCTCGGAATACGACCTGATCTTTTTGGACATCATGCTCCTTGAGATGGATGGCGTTGCGCTGGGGCGGAGGATCCGGGAGGAGCTCAGGAACGAGAAAATCCGCATCGTCTACATTTCCTCCAGGGAGAGCTATGCCATGAGCCTGTTTTCCGTGCGTCCCCTGGATTTCCTCATCAAGCCGGTGGCGAGGGAGAGACTCTGGGAGGTGTTGGAGACATTCCTGCGGCTCAGGGAGGACGGGGCGGGGGAGTTTGTGTTCAAGGCGGGGAAGTCCCTTGGCAGGCTGTACTTGGACGAAATCCGTTACTTTGCCTGCAGCGGAAAAAAGGTCGAGATCCATGCCCTCTCTGGGAGGCGGGAGTTTTACGGGAACATGCGGGAAGTCTGGCGGCAGACGGAAGGGAAAGGGTTCCTGACCATTCACAAATCCTACGTGGTCAACACGGCCTTTGTCTCGGTCTATCGCCACGACAGCGTGGAACTTGCGGACGGCACAGTCCTTCCCGTCAGCCAGAGACACCGGAAGACCCTGCGGGAGCATTTGCTGGAGCAGTACGGAGGCGGGCGATGACGGAGGTTGGGATTTGGTTTCTGGAGGGTGTCCGGTTCTTTTTGTACATGCGTCTTGCGCATCTTGTGGTGGGGGAATACCGGGGAGGCAGGAGACTGACGGCGGCGGCTTTTTTCGTGCCGTGGGCTCTGGAAGGCTTCCTGCGGAGCCTAAGTCCCTTGGGGGCGGAGACGATGCTCTCGGATCTGTTCTTTTTTATGGTGGAAATTCCGGTGCTGTTTTTGCTGGCCTTCTGTTATCGGGGAAAGTTCGCCGGCCGTTTGGGGACGGCGCTGTTTCTTCCGACGATCTACTGGGCATTCAAATGGACCGTCATGGCGGCGGTTTTTCGGGGACGGGAGGTTTCCGGACGCCGGTATTTCCTGGCCACGGCCCTGGCGGTTCTGCTTTTGTTTTTCCTTGCACTTCTTCTGGGAAAGGTGAGGAAGTCCAGAAGAGAGCGGGAGCGGGAACGGCTGGAGGCGGAGGTTCTTATGTACGAGCGGCAATTCGACCTGATTCAAAGTTCCAGGCAGGCGGTGCGGGCCTTAAAGCACGACATGAAGCATCATGTAAAGATGCTCTCGGATCTGGTGGAGGCGGGAGAGAAGGAAGCGGCTCTCGCTTATCTTTCCTCCATGGAGGAGTTTATGGAGCCGGTGGAGGAATACGTGGACTCCGGAAATGAGAGCATTGACAGCGTTTTGAATTATATGATCTCCAGAGCGAAGTCCGGGAAAGCGTCCGTGGATTGGAAAATCTGTATTCCGGAACGGCTTCCCATTCCGGCCTTTGACATGAACGTGATCCTCAGCAATCTTTTGGAGAATGCCCTCGAAGCACTTTTGGCGGCAGAGGAACCGGTCCTGTCGATTCGGCTGACCTATGACCGGAACGTGCTTGGCATTCAGATCAAAAACAGTTGTTCCCGCCGGGAGCAGACCCAGGCCCGACGGGAGAGACATGGACTCGGGCTGGAGAATGTGCGGAGGATTGTGGAACGTTATCATGGAAGTCTGAGGATTTTCCGGGAAGCCGGATGGTTCCGGGCGGACGTTCTCTTATTTCTTCCCTGAAACCCTGCAATTTTTCCTCTGTGCCGGTTTGTCTCTCTTTTTCTGTTATCCTTTTGGGGAGAAGGTTCCCAGCGAAGGGGAACAGGAAAGAGAGCGGAAAAAATGGAGAAAAACAAGGGGAGCAGGTATCTGCTTGTGGACGGGATCCGGGGCCTGGCGATCGTCAACATGGTGGTCTTTCATTTTTTGTATGACGTTTATGTGGTGTCCGGCCGGGATCCGGGGTGGTATTTCCGGTCGGGAATCCAGATCTGGCAGCAGGCCATCTGCAGGACCTTTATCCTGGTGGCGGGCTTTGTCTGGCGGTTTGGAGAGAGGAACAGCCTGAGGAGGGGACTGCTCTTCCATCTGTGCGGCACCCTGGTGTCCCTTGTCACCTGGGCCGTGATTCCGAACGAGGCAGTTTGGTTCGGGATCTTGAGTTTTATGGGCGCGGCGGTGCTTTTGATGATCCCGCTCCACAGATGGCTCTGCAAGGCTCGGATACCGGCCCCGGCAGGCCTTGCGGCGAGCCTGGCCTGCTTCGTGCTGTTCAAAGAGGTGCAGTACGGGCATCTCGGCATCGGAAACCTGCTGCGCTGGAACATGCCGGAGGCACCGTACCGGATTAGGCTCCTGACGCCCCTCGGGTTTCCGGCTCCGGATTTTTCTTCCAGCGATTACTTTCCTGTGCTTCCCTGGATGTTCTTATTCCTGGCGGGGTATTTCCTGTATCCCCTGCTGGAGGGGCGAGAGCGCTGGAGGAAGGTCGGGAGAAGGCGGGTTCCGCTGCTCTCTGCCGTCGGGCAAAAGAGCCTTCTGATCTATCTCATCCACCAGCCGGTGTGCATGGGAGTGTGGCTTCTGCTTGATAAAATCAGGTGACAAACGGGGATTTCCGTAGTAGAATGGGGACGGGAGGCGAGGAAAATGGAGACAAGAAAAATAAAGCGATACAACATTGCTTACCTGCTGGCATACATACTGGTCCCGGCCCTCGTGACGGGACTTTGTTATCTGGCCGCATACCTGACGTCCGCAGTCGGGATCGGGGCGGTGGTCCTGCTTCTGGGGCCCAGCCTTCTTTCGGCTCTTTGGTGGGCTTTCGGCGGCAGAATCATCTTCAAAAGGAAGAAAAAGAAGCTGGAGAGGGAGCTGGACGAACGGGGCCTTGTCCGCAGCCATACCTTCAACAGCAGCGGATGCATGGTGGTGGTGGATGCGGCGCATGGTTCCGTCGCTCTGCAGTTTTTCTGGAATCCGTCGGAGAACTACATACTTTCTGCGGACAGGATCAGCCGGACCTGGGTGAATGACGGGCGGGGAGGAAAGGGATTTCTGGAGGGGAGCAGCCGGGTGAGCTTCTTCTTCGTGGTGGACGGAGTGAGGATAAGGGTCGATACCTTTGCCTCCAACAAACGGTGGCGCATGGATAGTGATTACATTCGCACCGGAATCTCCAAGGCGGAAAGGATGGTGGGCGTCCTGGAGGATGCCAGGAAGAAGACGGGCGTTGTTTCACGTTAATTTTTAAAAACGTCGGAGAGCCCTTGCATTTTCGCCCCATTTTTGCTACAGTGGTAATACCTTGAGCGGGAGACGTTGTGTTTTCGGTGCTCGAGGATGATACCCGGCAGGAAAAAGAGAGGATTTTTGATTATGGCAAAAGAATTTGAAAACGAATGCACCAGTGCGGGCTGCACCAGCGACTGCAGTTCCTGCGGCTGTGACTGTGAACACGGCCTTCTGAACGAGGGCAAGGACGGTCATATGACCGTGACGCTGACACTGGACGACGACTCCAGCCTGGAGTGTATCGTGCTGACCACCTTCGAGGCGGCAGGGCGGAATTATATTGCGCTGCTTCCCACCAATCCGCCGGAGGGCGAGGAGGGGGAGGTTTATCTGTACCGGTTCGTGACCGGGCCGGGCGGAGAGCCGGATCTTCAGAATATCGAGGATGACGAGGAGTACGAGGTGGTGGCCGACGCTTTCGACGAGCTTCTGGATGCAGCGGAGTTTGACGAGCTGGTGGAAGAAGAACTGGACGAGGAAGAGTAGAAGAGACGAGGATATGCGGGACGGTGTAGCTGCGCAGATGGCTTTTCGGCCATCCATGCAGCCGCACCGTTTTCTCTTTTTCATTCATCGAATCATGTCTGACAGCATTTCCGCAATTTTGCGCTTCGCAATTACCTGCTACACGTTAAAGCGGAAGAGGATCACGTCGCCGTCTTTCACCACGTATTCCTTGCCTTCCAGGCCCACAAGGCCCTTATCCTTGGCGGCAGAGTAGCTGCCGGCATCCAGAAGAGCCTGGTAATTCACCACCTCGGCCCGGATGAAGCCCCGCTCGAAATCGCTGTGGATCTTGCCGGCGGCGGCGGGTGCCTTGGTGCCCTTCTTGATGGTCCAGGCCCTGGTTTCCTGTTCCCCTGCAGTCAGATAGCTGATCAGCCCAAGGAGCCGATAGCTGGCTTTAATCAATTTGTCCAGACCGGATTCAGAGAGTCCCAGATCCTCCAAAAACATCTTTTTTTCGTCTTCTTCCAGTTCGGCGATTTCCTGCTCGATCTGGGCGCAGATGACGAACACTTCGCTTCCCTGTTCGGAAGCGAATTCCCGCACTTTGGAGACGAAGGGATTGGAGGCCCCGTCGTCAGCCAGATCATCCTCGGAGACGTTGGCGGCGAAGATCACCGGCTTTCCGGTGAGCAGGTTGAGGGAGTGGAGGAAGGCTTCTTCGTCCTCGTCGGCAGGCTCGTAGGTGATGGCCAGATTTCCTTCCTCCAGCCAGGCTTTGACTGATTTTAGGAGTTCTACTTCCTTTGCCAGGCCCTTGTCGTTGAAGGCGCTTCTGGCGGTTTTGGCGATCCGCCGCTCCAGGATTTCCAGGTCAGAGAAGATTAACTCCAGATTGATGGTCTCGATGTCCCGCAGAGGGTCGATGGTTCCGTCCACGTGGACGATGTTGTCATTCTCAAAGCAGCGGACCACGTGGACGATGGCATCCACCTCCCGGATGTTGGCCAGGAATTGGTTGCCGAGCCCTTCGCCCTTGGATGCGCCCTTTACCAGCCCGGCGATGTCCACGAACTCGATAACGGCGGGGGTGACCTTCCTGGATGCGTACAAATCCGCCAGAAGGCCCAGGCGGAAGTCCGGGACGGCCACCACGCCCACATTGGGATCAATGGTACAGAAAGGGTAGTTGGCCGATTCTGCGCCGGCCTTGGTTAACGAATTGAATAACGTGCTTTTGCCCACATTGGGCAGGCCTACAATGCCTAATTTCATAAGGAACCTCCTCGTATGATCAATAACGGCGTTCAGTTAAAATAAAATTTTTTCTTACATGATCTCCACATAAAATAAAAGTCCGTCCATGCGGCACTTCCTATTATATAAGGAAATTCTCCGTCTTGCAATCAAAAAAAAGTTGTTTTCATGTCGAAATATGCTGGAAAATGCGACGGAATCCATTTGCCTTTTGACGAAAAATGACTTAGAATGACTAGTAGAAAGGAGACGGTAAAAAAACTACGATAAAAGTCAGAGGGTGCAGAAGTTGAAAAAGAAAATTGAAGAAACAAGACAAAGATTGAATGAAGCCATTGAAGAAAATGTATCGTCGGAGAAGGTTTTAGAGCTGAGTCGGGAGCTTGATTTCTTAGTTGAACAGTATCTGGAACAGACCGGACAGTAAGGGCTTCAGAGCGGTTGGGAAACCAAAGAGACAGAAAACAACATACTGAAAGATTCCAGAACATAATACAGAAAGGCTGCCGGCGGCAGCTTTTCCGCATATTACGGAGTATCCAGAGAAATGCGCCGGTGACGCATTTCAGCGGATTGAGAGATGTTTGTCAAAATGTGTTGGTGATGCGTTTTGCCGGATTGCCGGGAAAAGACGGAGCTTGCAGGAGAATCGATCCTGTACGCTCTGTTTTTTTCGCCATATGGAAAAAAATTCCATGTCCCGGTGTCGAAAACTTTTTGGAAAAATCATGGAATTCCCCTTGTTATTTCCCCGTAAATCCTGTAAAATGATATCAGGTGGTTAAAAAGTGGGTTTAAATGGTGTAAAGTGGTAGATAACTGGGTGGCACAGATGACGAATCAGTTTATGGGTGAATACAATCACACGATGGACGCCAAGGGGCGTCTTATTGTTCCCGCCAAATTCAGAGAAGCAGGCGGGGACAAATTTATCGTGACAAAAGGATTGGACAAGTGCCTTTTTGTATTTACCGAGGAAAAATGGAGCTCTGTTGTCTCCAGTGTCAGCCAGATGCCTTTAACCAGCACCAATGCCAGAAAATTTTCCCGTTTTTTTATCGGAAGTGCGGGAGAGTGCGAGGTGGACAAGCAGGGACGAATCCTGGTTCCGGGGAGTCTCAGAACCTATGCGGGGCTGGAGAAGGAAGTGGTCCTGGTGGGAGTGGGAAGCCGGGTGGAAATCTGGAACAGAGACGCCTGGGAAGCCGCCAGCGATTACGAGGGAATGGAAGAACTTGCCGAAGGGTTGGAGGAGCTGAGATTTTAACGGTGAAATTTGAACATAAGTCCGTGCTGCTTGCGGAGACGGTAGAGTACCTGAAGGTGAAACCGGGTGGCATTTACGTGGACGGCACCCTGGGCGGGGGCGGTCATGCCGAGGCGGTATGCAGAAGGCTTAATGGTTTTGGAAAATACGTGGGGATCGACCAGGACGAGGCGGCCATCCGGGCTGCGACGGAGCGTCTCGCCTCCTTTGGGAACCTGGTGACCATTGTGCGGAGCAATTATGAATACATGGAATTCGTGCTTGGGACACTGGGAATCGAGGCGGTGGACGGGATTCTTTTGGATCTGGGAGTGTCTTCCTATCAGCTGGATGCGCTGGAGAGGGGATTTTCCTATAAAGAAGACGCAGTTTTGGACATGCGCATGGATCAAAGGCAGGCCATGACGGCAAAAGAGATCGTCAACGGGTTTGGCGAGGAGGAGCTGTTTCGCATGATTCGGGATTACGGGGAGGACAAGTTTGCCAGGAACATCGCAAAACACATCGTGGCGGCCAGGCAGAAGAAGGAGATCGGGACGACGGGGGAGCTTGTCGAGATCGTCAAGGCCGCCATTCCCGCAAAAGCGAGGATGACGGGCGGCCATCCGGCGAAACGGACCTTTCAGGCCATCCGGATCGAACTGAACCGGGAGCTGGAGGTGCTGAAAAATTCCCTGGACGGCATGATCGGACTTTTAAAACCGGGAGGAAGGCTCTGCATCATTACCTTCCACTCCCTCGAAGACCGGATTGTGAAGACAAGCTTTCGGAGAAACGAGAATCCCTGCACATGCCCTCCGGGATTTCCCGTGTGCGTGTGCGGAAAGGTGAGCAGAGGAAAGGTGATTACGAAAAAACCGGTTCTTCCCTCGGAGGAGGAACTTTCAGACAACAGGCGGGCGAAAAGCGCCCGGCTTCGGGTTTTTGAACGGGCATAGGTCTGCGTCTTTGCGGCCGGCGCCCCAGGGAGGATGGAAGATGACAGCGAAAAGGAAATTGACGGGACGCGGGACAGAAGAAGAATACAGATGGAGACACATGTATGTAATAGAAGGAAATACGGCGAGAGAGCTGGCCCCGGAGCTTCCCATACCGGGAGGGCGGCAGGAGGAAGAGGTACGGAGGAGGACGAGGACCAGGGAGCGTCTGATGCCCATGAGTCCCACCTTCGTCATGCTTTTGACCTTTGCGGCCGCACTGATGCTTGCGGTATGCGTGCATTATCTGCAGGTGCGGGTGTCGATCTATGGGAAGATTGGAAACATTGAGACCATGGAGATGGAGCTTAAGGAACTTCGGGACACCAATGAGTCGGTGCGGTCCAGGATCGAGGCGGCTTCCGACATCAATCGGATCTATAAAATTGCCACGGAGGAGCTCGGCATGGTTTACCCCGAGGACAGCCAGATCATCCGTTACGACAGAACAGAAAGAGAGTATGTGCAGCAGTATGAAAAGATCCCAGAGGAATAGAAAAAGAAGGAACGGAAATTACAGGGAGGATTATGACAGAGACGGTGCCGACGGCCCCCGCCGGGAAGAGGCGGTTCACAGGGATAAGGCCCAGAAGCATTTTCTGAGACATATGAAAAAAAAGCTGGCGCTCACCTTTCTTTTGGTGGCGCTGGTTTTGATTGGGCTGTCCGTGGCGGTGGGATTTATCGGAAAAGAGAAAGGGGAAGAATATGGGCAGAGGGTTCTTGCCCAGCAGACGGTCTCCTCCGGGACCATTCCTTTTCGGAGGGGGGAGATCACCGACCGCAACGGCACGGTGCTGGCAACCAACGAGCCCGTTTACAACTTGATTCTGGACCCGTCGGTGATCGGTTCCGGCGAGAATGTCAAGGGGCCGACTCTGGACCTTCTGGTGGAATGTTATGGTTATGACCGGGCGGAGCTGGAAAAATTGATGACGGATCAGCCGAACAGCCGGTATATTCGATATGCTCTCTGGATGAGCGAGGAGGAGCGGGATCGGTTCCTGGCGAGAGAGACGGAAATTAACGACAATTTGGAGATCAAGGACAAGATCGACGGCGTCTGGTTTGAGACGGAATACAAACGGATCTATCCCTATTCGACCCTGGCCTGCGACCTGATCGGTTTTTCCTCAAAGGACGGCGTTTCCGGGAGCTATGGTCTCGAGCAGTATTATAATGACAGGCTGGCGGGGATCTCCGGCAGGACTTACCAATATATCAACGAGGATTCGGAGGCGGAACAGGTGATCCGGGATGCGGTGGACGGGCAGACCATCGTCTCCACCATCGACGTGAACCTGCAGACCATCGTGGAGGAACAGATCAGAAAATTCAACGAGGAGATCGGTTCGAAGAACACGGCGGTGGTGGTCATGAATCCCAACAACGGGGAGGTCCTCGCCATGGCCTCCTATCCTTATTTCGATCTGAACGATCCCTCCGACCTTACGGTCAGCGGCTATTACACGGAGGAGGCGGTGGCGGCCATGAGCGAACAGGAGAGGAAAGATGCGCTGGCGGGCCTGTGGGCCAATTACGTGACCCAGTCCCTCTATGAGCCGGGCTCCACGGCAAAACCCCTGACCATCGCAGCCGGGCTGGAGGAGGGGAAGCTTGCCGAGTCGAATACCTATTACTGCGACGGCGGCTGGGACTATGCGGAGGGGAAACGGATCAGCTGCCACAGGCTGTCGGGACACGGAGAACTGGACTTGGAGGGGGCCATCGTGGAATCCTGCAACGACGCCCTGATTCAGATCGGCCAGCAGATCGGAAAGGAGGTTTTCTGCAAGTATCAGCCGATCTTCGGGCTGGGGAGCAGGACCGGGATCGACCTGCCAGGTGAGGAGAACGGCATTTTGAAAAAGGAGGAGGACATGTCGGAGATCGACCTGGTGACCAATTCCTTCGGCCAGAACTTCGACGCCACGGTAATCCAGATGGCGGCGGCCCACTGCTCCCTGATCAACGGAGGCCATTACTATACGCCCCACGTGGTGAAAGAGATCCGCAACCCCGACGGGTCCGTGGCGGAGACCATGGATAAGACCCTGGTGCGGGAGACCATAAGCGAGAGCACGTCGGAGTTTTTAAAGAAGGCCATGACGGCCATGGTGGACGAGCAGAGACCCTGGTCCACGGCCATCCCCGGTTACGAGATTGGCGGAAAGACCGGCACGGCGGAGAAGCTCCCGAGGAAGGACCGGAAGTACGTGGTGTCCTTCACCAGCTTCCTGCCGGCCAGCGATCCGGAATATTTCATGATGGTGGTCATCGACGAGCCCAATGTGGAGGACCAGTCCACCGGCGGACACGCCACCAATCTGACTCGTTCCCTGTGGGAGGCCATCATCCCCTATCTGAACCTGTTCCCCACCAGGGATACGGGGGAGACGCCGGACGGGGAGGCCTCCCCGGAGACGCCGGCTGAAACGGCGAACCAGACGAATGGGGAAAATCCCGGAAACGGGGAAGGACCGGCAAGTGGAGAGAATCCGGCAGGTGGAGAGGACCCGGTCGGAAATGGAGATCCGGCGGGAGGAGAGACCGCGGCGGGGAACGAAGAGCCCGGAAACGGAGAAGAACCGGCAAATGGAGAGAATCCGGTCGGCGGGGAGACTCCTTCCGGGGAAGCTCCTCCGGATGGGGAGGACGGCGCCTACAGTAATGGAATTTTTCAGGGAGACTTTGAATAAGCTTTACTAAAAGCCTTCGGAGGGAGCCATGGTTCCCAACTATACCTATCATCGCTTTAAAATCCTGCTGGTATTTGCCATATGCCTTGCCGGTTTTGGAATTCTGGCGGCGAGGCTCGGCTATCTGATGCTGTTTCAGTCCGCTCATTATACGGCTCTGGCCGAGGAGCTTCACGAGAGGGAGCGGTCCATTAAGGCGGCCAGGGGACGGATCTATGACGCCAACGGGGTGGTGATCGCCGACAACCGGACGGTCTGCACGGTTTCCGTGATCCACAGCCAGATAAGGGACGCCGACGAGGTGACGGCCGTGCTCTCGGAAAAGCTGGGGCTCGACGGGGAGACGGTGCGGAAAAAGGTGGAGAAGGTGAGCTCCAGGGAGATCATCAAGTCCAACGTGGATAAATCCGTGGGGGACGCCATCCGGGCCTGTGATCTGGACGGCGTGAAAGTGGACGAGGATTACAAACGGTATTATCCCTTCGGGAGCCTGGCCTCCAAGGTACTGGGCTTTACCGGCGGCGATAACCAGGGGATCATCGGCCTGGAAGTGATCTACGAGGAATATCTGAAGGGGGAGGACGGCATGATCCTGACCCAGACGGATGCCAGGGGCGTGGAGATTGATGCGGCGGCGGAGGACCGGGTCGAACCGGTGGAGGGGAACAGCCTGTACCTCAGCCTGGATGTGAACATTCAGAAATTCGTGGAGCAGGAAGCGAAGAAGGTCATGGAGCAAAAAAACGCCAGACAGGTGTCCGTGATCGTGATGAACCCCAAGAACGGGGAGATCCTGGCCATGGTGAACGTGCCGGAGTTTGACCTGAACGACCCCTTTGCCCTGAACACGGGCGTGGACACGGCCGGTTTAAGCGAACAGGAGCTTCAGGATCTCAGGAATCAGATGTGGCGCAATTCCTGCATCAATGACACCTACGAGCCCGGCTCCACCTTCAAGATCATCACCTCGGCGGCGGGGCTGGAGGAGGGGGTGGTCACCCTTGCGGACACCTTCAGCTGTCCCGGCTACCGGGTGGTGGAGGACCGGAGGATCCACTGTCACAAAGTGGCGGGCCACGGGGCGGAGACCTTCCTGCAGGGGGTCATGAATTCCTGCAACCCGGTCTTTATCGAGGTGGGGCTAAGGCTCGGAACTGCGAACATGTGTAAATATTTTCGCCAGTTCGGTCTCCTTGACCGGACCGGGATCGATCTGCCGGGAGAGGCGTCGACCATCATGCACAAGGAAGAGAACATGGGGGAAGTGGAGCTTGCCACGGTCTCCTTCGGCCAGTCCTTCCAGATCACCCCCATCCAGCTGATCACCACGGCCAGCTCCATCATAAACGGGGGGATACGGGTGACGCCTCACTTTGCCGTGGAGGTGAGGAGCGGCGACGGTGCGGCCATTGAAAAGCTGGACTGGGGCGGGGGAGGGCGGATCCTGTCGGAGGAGACCAGCGAGACCATGCGTTACGTGCTGGAACAGGTGGTGGCAGAGGGAACCGGCCACAGGGCGTACCTGGAGGGCTACCGGATCGGCGGCAAGACGGCCACCTCCGAAAAACTTCCCCGGAGCGAAAACAAGTATATCTCCTCCTTCCTGGGTTTCGCCCCGGCCGACGATCCCCAGGTCATCGCCTTGATCACCATCGACGAGCCGGAGGGGATCTACTACGGAGGCACCATCGCCGCCCCGGTGGTGGCGGGGATTTTTGACAATATCCTGCCCTATCTGGGGATTGAACGGGAAGAGACTGCGCAGGAAGCAGAATAACAGTTGATTCTTCCTTTAAAAAGTCTTATACTGGAACAGTTAAAGAAAGTTCAGGGGCCTTTGGAACCCCGGATAAAATACAGGAGTGTCCATATGAAGTATGCAGCGATTATTTCCGTGTTGATTTCATTTGCCATCAGTGCCCTGCTCTGTCCGGTTCTGATTCCCTTCCTCCGGAAGTTGAAGTTCGGCCAGACCATCCGGGAGGAGGGGCCCAAGGCCCATGCGAAAAAATCGGGGACGCCGACCATGGGAGGGCTGGCGATTTTGATCAGCATTTCGGTGACCAGCCTGTTCTTCGTGAAAGATTATCCGAAGATCATCCCGGTCCTCTTTACCACGGTGGGATTCGGGATCGTGGGACTTCTGGATGATTTTATCAAGGTGGTTTTAAAGCGCTCCGAGGGCTTAAAGCCCTGGCAGAAGCTTTCCGGGCAGCTGGTGATCGCAGGGATCTTCTGCTATTACCTGGTGACCTCCGACGTGGTGTCCACGGCCATGATCATTCCCTTCACGGGGGGGAAGAGCCTGGACCTCGGCTGGTTTTTCATTCCGGCCTTTTTCATCATCGTGCTGGGGACCGACAACGGGGTGAACCTGACGGACGGCCTCGACGGGCTCTGCACCAGCGTGACCATCCTGGTGGCGGTGTTTTTTTCCGTGGTCTCCGCAGGGGAGGGCGGCGGCCTCGAGCCGGTGACGGCAGCGGTGGTGGGAAGTCTTTTGGGGTTCCTGGTGTTCAACGCCTATCCGGCCAAGGTCTTCATGGGGGATACCGGCTCCCTGGCCCTGGGCGGCTTCGTGGTGTCCAGCGCCTTCATGCTCAGGCTTCCGATCTTTATCCTGCTGGTGGGTTTTATCTACTTTGCGGAGACACTCTCCGTCATGCTGCAGGTGACCTGGTTCAAGGCCACCCGCGGGAAGCGGCTGTTTCGCATGGCCCCCGTCCATCACCATTTTGAGCTGGGCGGCTGGTCGGAGACCAGGGTCGTGACGGTGTTCTCCACGATCACGGCGATCCTCTGCCTGGTCGCCTACATGGCCCTTTGATATTAGGAAGGCGATTGCGAAATCGCAAAACATGGGAAGGATTCTGACAATTAATTGTCAG
>JAAWRC010000009.1 GCA_022800815.1 Lachnospiraceae bacterium
CTTCTGCGGTTCTGGGCTTGCTGGAACGCTTGGCGCAGTAGGCTTTGAACGGACATATTGGCAGAATATTCTCGTAAATTTATGTTTCGCAATTGCCTAATGATACTTTACGGGAAAGGAGATAAGGAGGGAGTATGGCGGCAAAGGCGATCATGATACAGGGAACCATGTCCAATGCGGGAAAGAGCCTTTTGACCGGAGGGCTTCTCAGGGTCATGAGGCAGGACGGTTTTCGGGCGGCTCCGTTCAAGTCCCAAAACATGGCCCTGAATTCCTTTATCACGGAGGAGGGGCTGGAGATGGGGCGGGCCCAGGTGATGCAGGCGGAGGCGGCTGGAATCAGGCCGTCGGTGCGGATGAATCCGATCCTCTTAAAGCCCACGGGCGACACCGGTTCCCAGGTGATTGTGAACGGGGAGATCAGGGGGAATATGGCGGCCAGGGATTATTTCCGTTATAAAAAGGAGCTGGTCCCGGACATCATGCGGGCGTATGAGTCCCTGGCGGAGGAATACGACATCCTGGTGCTGGAGGGGGCGGGAAGCCCGGCGGAGATCAATTTAAAAACGGACGACATTGTCAACATGGGCATGGCGAGGCTTGCGAAGGCCCCGGTTCTTCTGGTCGGGGACATCGACCGGGGCGGCGTCTTTGCCCAGCTTGTAGGAACCATCGCTCTTTTATCCGGGGAGGAGCGGGCCATGGTGAAGGGCACCATCATCAACAAGTTCCGGGGGGACAAGACCATCCTGGATCCGGGGATCGCCATGCTGGAGGAAAAAATCCACATTCCCACGGTGGGGGTGATTCCCTATCTCTCGGTGGACATCGACGACGAGGACAGCCTGACGGAGCGATTTGACAGAAAAGGGGTGGGCGGGCTTCTGGACATTGTGGTGGTCCGCCTTCCGAGGATTTCCAATTTCACGGATTTTAAACCCTTTGAGGCCATGGACGGTGTGAACGTCCGCTACGTGTCGTCAGCGGGACAGCTTGGGGCTCCCGACCTCATCTTCCTGCCCGGGACGAAAAATACCATGGAGGACCTTTTGTGGATGCGGCAAAACGGCCTGGAAGCGGCGGTCTTAAAGGCGGCGGCCATGGGGACGCTCGTCATGGGAATCTGCGGCGGGTTCCAGATGCTCGGGGAGACCCTCTCGGATCCTTACGGCGTGGAGGCGGGGGGCTGGATCCGGGGCATGGGGCTCCTTCCCATGGACACGGTCTTTGAAAAGCAGAAGACCAGGACCCAGACGAAGGGAGTCTTCCGTCAGGTGGAGGGCGGTTTTTCGGGGCTTTCCGGCGTCTCCTTCCACGGCTATGAGATCCACATGGGAATCAGCACCTTGAAGGGGGATGGTGCGCCCCTGACCGTCCTTGCGGATTCGGGCCAGGCGGAGGGGGCCTTTTCCGGGAATGTCTGCGGCACCTACGTCCACGGGATTTTTGACAGGGAGGAGGCGGCCCGTGCGGCCCTGGGGATCCTCTGCCGGAGAAAGGGGCTTTCCGAGGAGGCCGTGGGGGCCTTTGACCTGGAAGCCTACAAGGAGCGGCAGTATGATCTTTTGGCCGACGCCGTGCGGCAGAACATGGACATGGAGGCGGTCTACCGCATTTTGGAGGCGGGGATATGAGCCGGACAGAGGAAGTTGCCAGGACGGCGGGAATGAGGGAAGCTTTGAAGGACCGATATGGAGACCGGTTGAAGGAGGAGTTATGGAAGGATTGATCCACATTTACTGCGGCGACGGAAAGGGCAAGACCTCGGCGGCGGTGGGGCAGGCGGTGCGGAGCGCCGGGGCCGGATTTTCCGTGGTCTTCGTCCAGTTTTTAAAGAGCGGGGATTCCGGGGAGCTTTCCTCCCTGGCATGCGTGCCAGGGATACGGCTCGTCCCCTGCGAACGGTGCTTTGGCTTTTTCTGGGACATGGACGATGAAGAAAAGAGGGAGGCCGGGGAAGTCTACGGCGCACTCTTTGAGCGGGCCTGGGAGATGGCGGTCCGGGAGGCGGAAAAGGGGGACGCTCTTCTAGTCATGGACGAGGCCGTCGCCGCCTGTCGGCACGGCTTTATTAAAAAAGAGCGGCTTCTGGCCAGCCTTGCCGGAAAGCCGGCACGGTTGGAGGTGGTCATGACCGGGCGGAACCCGGAGGAGGAGCTCCTTGCGGCGGCGGATTACGTCTCGGAAATCAGGAAGGTGAAACATCCCTTTGACCGGGGGATCTTGGCCAGAAAAGGGATCGAATACTGAAAACACGGAAGGAAACAGGAGGCGGATATGAAGGTTACTTTGGAAAATGTACTGCCGGGAGATATTGAGAAGCGCAGCTTTGCAATCATCGAGGGGGAGCTAAGGAGCAGGGGAGTGATCCTCCCGGAGGACAGGGCGCCCCTCGTCAAACGGGTAATCCACACGTCGGCGGATTTTGAATATGCGGACACACTCTGCTTTTCCGACGGGGTCATTGAGAAGGCCCTTGCGGCGATTGGGGCGGGGGCTTCCGTGATCACGGATACGAAGATGGGGTATTCCGGCATTAATAAACGGGTTCTGGAAAAGTACGGCGGTCAGGCGTACTGCTTCATGGGCGATGCGGATGTGGCGGAGATGGCGAAGAAAAACGGGACTACACGGGCGGTGGCCGCCGTCGACAAGGCGGCCGTCATGGAGGGCCCTCTGATTTTCGCTGTCGGGAACGCCCCCACGGCGCTGATTCGTCTTTACGAGCTGATCACGGAGGGGAAGCTTTCCCCGGCCCTCGTCGTCGGCGTGCCGGTGGGCTTTGTCAACGTGGTCCAGTCCAAGGAGCTGATCATGGAGACCGGAGTTCCCTACGTCGTGGCCAGGGGCCGGAAGGGAGGCAGCAACGTGGCGGCGGCCATCTGCAATGCCCTCCTTTATATGCTGGACGAAACCAGGGGAATGTAGTATAATTGTGACACCGGGGGCAAAAGGCCCTCGGGGGATCACATGGATAAACACAATTATGCAGGGGGTATGCGATCATGAGGATGAAGAAACGTTATGGATTGTTTGTCGTTATGGCGTTTCTGCTGTCGGCGGCGGTTTTCGCCGGGTGCGGCGGTAAGGAAAAGGTGACGGCGGACAGCCTGATGGAGGAGGTTGCGGCCAACATGGAAAACGTTGATTCCGCCCATATGAACCTGGTGGCGAACATCGTCATGGGAATCAAGCAGAGCGGGATCAGCATGGATCTGAAGATGGACATAGATATGGACATGGAAGTGACCAACGATCCTGCGGCGGCCCATATCCAGGCGGACCTGTCCATGAGCCTCATGGGAATCAGCATGGAAATGGAGAGCTATTCCGTGGAGGAGGCCGGAAAGCTGGTTACTTACAGCGGCACGGCAGGAGAGTGGACCAGGCAGGAGCAGTCCCTGGATCAGAAGTCTGCAGGAATGAACGCCATGATCACGGGAGGTACTTCCTATGAGCTCCAGGACAAGACGGAAAAGGTGGATGGCAGGGAGGTCTACGTCCTAAACGGAAAAGTGTCCGGCAAATATATGGAGGGCGTGATGGGGGACGTGTCGAACGGCATGGGGAGCGTTCCCATCGATTGGTCGAAGATGGAGATGGACATGGTCATCAAGATCGACAAGAAGACGAAGCGGCCGGTGGAGGCGGAGATTGACTGCGGGGACACTTTGGGAGAACTGATGAAAGGGGCGATGGGAGCGGCGGGAGTCGACGATGCGGAAATTTCCATCGATGAATTCGTCATGACCTGCACCTATAAAAGCTTCAACGACGTGGACGAGATCGTGGTGCCGGAGGACGTGAAGGCGGCGGCGAAGTCCGTGGGTTCTTCCGGAGGAAGTTCCGATTCCCTGGAAGACTTTTTAAATAACAGCCAGCCGGAGAGCGACCTTCCGGATGCCCCGTCCCTTCCTGCCGCAGATGGCCGGAAAGAGACGGAGTCCGAAGAAGAGGGTCTTACGCCCAATGCGGACGGAACCTACACCCTCAAGAATTACTGGGGAGCAGATAAAAGCGTGAAGATCACAGTGCCCTCCGGCTATGAGATTTCCCCCTATTCGGACAGTCAGTACCTCTCCTTTGACGCCGTCCTGGACCGGGACTACGATTACGTGTCCCTCCTCTACATGCTGGAAGAGGATTATTCGGAAGAGGATATGACGGACTACTACATGTCGAATGTGGACTATTACCGGACGGAGGAGGAGTATTCCGACCTGAATGTTCAGGAGAAAAAGACGGTTCAGGTGAACGGGCGGGACGTGAGCTATGTGAAATTCACCTATGTGTATGACGACGACAGCTATTATGCGGAATACAATATGTGGACCTTCCTGCCGGACGGGCAGGTGGTCCAGTGCGAGGCGGAGGAGAGAAGCTACGACGGCCCCTGCGACATTCTGGACGATGGCGTCGTGGAGACGGCGATGTCGGTGATTCAGGAATAGTAAAAAAGATGAGCGGCGTTTTCCCTTGGTTTAACCGGGAAGACGTCGCTTTTTGCATGGGCCAGTACCCTGAATCGGGACGACTGGAAGCCGGCATTACCCGGCGGCCCTTTTTGCATGTTCGGCAAAGAGCCGACGGACCGCTTCATACTCCCCGAGCCCTTTTAAGAGACAGGAGACCTCGTAACCCTCCCGCAGGAATTCATTCTTCCAGGAGTCCTCTCCGTCGCCGGCCATGTCGTTCCTGGCGTGGTCCCCGGCCACGACCATGAGGGGGGCCAGAATCACTTTCCTCGGCGACCGTTTCCGCACCAGCTCTTTCACGAGGTTCAAATCGGGGTAGCCCTCCACCGTGCCGACATACATGTTCTCGTGGCCCCGGGCCTTCAGCATGTAATCCAGGGCCGGGTAAACCGCATTGGCATGGTGCTCCGTCCCATGGCCCATGAAAACCAGAAATTCGTCGTCCGCAAGGCCGGAGAATGCCTCCGTCAGAGCATCAATCAGGGCATGATAATCTGACCGGTCCGTGAGCAGGGGATTCCCCACCCGGATGGAATGGAACCGGTCTTTAAAGGCCAGCAGGTCGTTTCGCATATGGTCGTTTTCCGTGCCGTTGATGATGTGGGTGGGCTGGACGATCAGGTCGGTAAAGCCGTCGGCGAGAAAAGACTCCAGGGCCTCCGTCACGGTGCGGACATGGACGTGATCCCGTTTTTTCAGTTTCCTTATGATCATGCCGCTGGTAAAGGCGCGGCGCACCGTGAGGCCTGGAAAGGCTTCCCCCACGGCCTCCTCGATGGCCTGAATGTTTTTGACGAGGGCATCCGGATAGCTTGTACCGAAACTTACGACCAAAATTCCTGTTTTTGACATGAGCCGTTATCTCCTTTTATCAACGGGTTTATTATAATACAGGGGGGCAGAAAATTCAACTGCTTTTGCGGACTTGACTTTTCCTCCTCCTCTGCTATAATCGTGGAGTAACCAGTAGACGCATTGTATCCGGCCTGTCGGAAGCGTTTTCCGGCAGAGGAACAGTAGCAGGAGGAATGAAAAATGAATACTTCAGTAAAAACCCGAAACCTGGTGTTGACTGCGGCCATTGCCGCCATTATCGTCATGATGGCCTTTGTGCCGTATGTGGGTTACATCAACCTGGTGGTGATCAAGGCCACCCTGATCCATGTACCCGTCATTATCGGATCCGTCGTTTTAGGACCGAAAAAGGGCGCATTTCTTGGATTTGTCTTTGGATTGACCAGTCTCATCAACAACACTTTTAATCCCAGTCTTTTGTCTTTTGCCTTTTCGCCTTTTTATTCGGGCGGGAACCTGTGGAGTCTCGTGATCTGTTTTGTCCCCCGGATCCTGGTGGGCGTGGTTCCCTATTTTGTCTACAGGGGCGTGATGAAGCTGGGAAGAGAGCATAAGGCGGCGGAATTTGCGGCCCTGCCCCTGGCCGGCGTGACGGGGGCCCTCGTCAACACGATCCTCGTCATGAATCTGATCTATTTTTGTTTTGCCGCCCAGTATGCGGCGGTGAAGGAGGTCGCCGTCGAGTTGGTCTATGACGGGATCCTGGCGATCATCGTGGCCAACGGGGTGCCGGAGGCGGCCGTGGCGGCGGTGCTCACACTGGCGATTGGGAAGGTGCTGCTGCATTTTAAAGGATAGAGGAGGAGAGCGGGAAGGGAACCGGCGGGAAAAGCGGTTTCCTTCCCGCTCAAGTTTCTCCGTCCGCTCGGCGGGCTTCTTCTTATAGAAATCGGCTCCTGGTGGAATACTACCGACAGAGGTCTTCTTTTTGACAGAAAGACATCGACGGAATGTGACAGGAACTTTACATGGACTTTACAAAACTGTGGTAACGGATTTGACAGAAGACGGTTATCATGGAGAAAACGAAAACATGTGAAGCGAAAGGAGCCGGGATTATGGATATTTTTGATGGTTTGACGATGGTGGGGGGACTGAGCCTGTTTCTCTTCGGCATGAGTGTGATGGGGCAGGCTTTGGAGAGGAGAGCGGGCGGCAGGCTCCGCACGGTCCTTGGAAGGCTGACCACGGGGAAGATGGCGGGGCTTTTGACGGGGCTTCTGGTGACGGCGGTGATCCAGAGTTCTTCGGCCACCACGGTCATGGTGGTGGGCTTTGTCAATTCCGGGCTGATGACCCTGGGGCAGGCGATTCATGTGATCATGGGGGCCAATATCGGGACGACGGTCACGGCCTGGCTGTTAAGTCTTGCCGGAATCGAGAGCGGGAACCTGTTTGTCCGTCTGCTGAAGCCTTCTTCTTTTACGCCGGTTCTGGCGCTGGTCGGGATTATTTGCTATCTGTTCTGTAAAAGCTCGAAGAAAAAGGATACCGGCATGATTTTTCTCGGCTTTGCGACGCTGATGTTCGGGATGGAGACCATGTCGGGGGCGGTTTCGGGGCTGGGAAGTGTTCCGGCGTTTCGGGAGCTGTTCCTTTTGTTTGAAAATCCGGTTCTGGGGGTTCTTGCGGGAGCCGTCCTCACGGCCCTCATTCAGTCCAGCTCCGCCTCCGTGGGAATTTTGCAGGCGCTTGCTTCCACAGGGCAGGTCTCTTACGGTGCGGCAGTTCCCATTATCATGGGCCAGAACATCGGGACCTGCGTGACGGCGATGCTGTCTTCGGTGGGGGCAAATCGGAATGCAAAGCGGGCGGCCATGGTCCATCTTCTCTTCAACGTGATTGGGACGGCCGTGTGGCTGTCGGTATTCTGTCTGGGGCGGCTCGTTCTGGCTCCGGCGTTTCTGGACAGCCCGGTCTCTCTCTTTGGCATTGCGGCGGCTCATTCTGTGTTTAATCTTCTCTGTACGCTCCTGATGCTTCCCATGGCCGGTTTTCTGGAACGGCTGGCCTGCCGGCTGATTCGGGATGACCGGAAGCCAGATGCTGTGGCAGAGCTAGATGAACGGTTTCTCAGCACGCCCTCCATTGCCCTGGAACGGTGCCAGGAGGTGGCGGCGGGGCTGGCGGCGGCGGCAGTAGATGCGCTTACGGAGGGGCTTTCTTCTCTTCGGGAGTATTCGGAGGAGCTTGCGGACTCAGTCCGGGAGAAGGAGGAGCTGACGGACCGCTATGAGGACCTTCTCGGCACTTACCTGGTCCATCTGAGCAACAGACAGGTCACAGAAGCGGATCATGCGGAGGCCGCCAAGCTTCTCAAGGTCATCGGGGATTTTGAGCGGATCGCCGACCACGGGGCAGGCCTTTTGGAATCCGCCGAGGAGTTGAGAGACAAGGAGCTTTCTTTTACCAGGGAGGCACAGGCGGAGTACGGGCTTTTGTCGGCGGCGGTGGAAGAGATTGTGGGTCTTTCCCTGCGGGCGTTTCTGGATAACGACCTGGAGGCGGCGAGAAGGGTGGAGCCTTTGGAGCAGGTCATTGACCTGTTGAAGGAGAAATTCCGCTCCAGCCATATTGTAAGGCTCCAGGACGGGAGCTGTTCCATTGCCGCCGGGTTTGTCTGGTCGGACATTCTTACCAATCTGGAGCGGACGGCGGACCACTGTTCGAATATTGCAGGGTGCGTGACGGATATGGCGGACCGGAACATGAACCTCCACGAGTCCCTGCGGGATTTCCGGGACGGAAACGAGGAGTTCCGGGAACGGTTTGACGAATACCGGAGGAAATATGCTCCGGCCATGGATGCTTGACAGGCAACTGCGAAACTCGAAAATTTGTCGAATATTCCCTCGATTTCACGTTTCGCAGTTGCCTGTGGAGACTTAAGGGAAAGGAGCTGACGGACATGATTTTTTGTGTGGAGGACGATACCGGGATCCGGGAGCTGATGATCTATGCGCTTGGCTCTGCCGGATTTTCGGCGAAGGGCTTTTCGGACGGCGTTTCCTTTTTTAAAGCCATGGGGGGGGAGACGCCGGAGCTCGTCCTTCTGGACATCATGCTTCCGGGGGAGGACGGCATTTCGATTTTGAAGCGGCTGCGGGAGGGGGAATCTGCCACGGCGAAGGTCCCGGTCATCATGGCCTCGGCCAAGGGGACGGAGTATGACAAGGTGATCGGGCTGGACCTGGGGGCGGATGATTATCTGGCAAAGCCTTTTGGCATGATGGAGATGGTCTCCCGGGTGCGGGCGGTGCTCAGGAGGACGAACGGAAGGGACATGGCCGGGAAGAACGAAGGGAAGGGGCGGGACGGGTGCTTTCGGATGGGGGAGCTTGTGATGGACCTGGCCGGACACCAGGTGTCTGTCTGTGGGGAGCGGATCGCCCTTACCTTCAAGGAGTATGAGCTTCTGCGTCTTTTCCTGGCACATCCGGGAAAGGTCTTTACCAGGGGACAGCTTCTCGGGCAGGTCTGGGGCTTTGGCTATGAGGGGGAGACGAGGACGGTGGACGTCCACGTGGGCACCCTGCGCATGAAGCTTGGAGAATGCGGCAGTTATATTGAAACGGTCCGCGGGGTCGGATACCGGATGGAGAGGATGGGATGACGAAGAGAATTTTCCGCACGGTCTTTTTGGTGGCCGTCAGCATGTTTGTGGCCTCGGTGGTTCTTTTTATGACGGTCCTCTATGGGTATTTTTCTGCCGTCCGGCAGGAAGAGCTCAAGACGCAGACGGATTTGGCAGCGCAGGGGGTCCGGGAGGGGGGACTACGATATCTGAAGGGCCTTGGGAGTCCGAACTGCCGCATTACCTGGATTTCGGGGGACGGAACGGTTCTCTATGACAGCAGGTCCGATGCCGGGGGGATGGAGAATCATCTGGGGCGGGAGGAGGTAAAGGAGGCCCTTAAGGATGGCTATGGGACGGCGGCCCGCTCTTCCTTTACTCTGGCGGAGCGGTATCTGTACAGTGCGAAAAGGATGGAGGACGGTACGGTGCTCCGGCTTTCGGCCGCTCAGGACTCTCTGCCGGCACTGTTTTTCGGGATGTGGGGACCGTTCTGCGTGATTTTTGCGTTGGCTGTCTGCCTGTCCTTTTTTCTGGCTTCCAGGCTGGCGAAAAAGATCGTGGAGCCCCTCAATGAACTGGACCTGGACGCTCCGTTTACGGACGGGGTCTATGAAGAGCTTTCGCCGCTTTTGATCCGGATTCAGGCCCAGCAGAGGGAGATCGGCTGGCAGAGAGAAGAGCTTTTGCAGACCTCGCTGCTACGCCGGGAGTTCACGGCTAATGTCTCCCATGAACTGAAAACGCCGCTTCAGACCATTTCGGGCAGTGCGGAGCTTCTGGCGGAGGGCATGGTGAAGCCGGAGGACGTGCCTGCTTTTTCCGGGAGGATTTACGGGGAGGCGAAACGGATGATCCGGCTGGTGGAGGACATTCTCCGGCTTTCCCATCTGGACGAGGGCGCAAAAGACATGCGATGGGAGTGGGTGGATTTGTGTGACCTGGGGAAGGAGGCGGCGGAATCGTTTTCTCCGGGGGCGAAGGAGGCGGGCGTGGCGTTTCTGTTTTTGGGAGGGCCGGCGGCCGTTTTCGGGGTTCGACCGCTTTTGCAGGGGATTGTCTACAATCTCTGTGACAACGCCGTCAAGTATAACCGGCCGGGGGGCTCTGTCTGCCTGGAGGTAAAGGAGGAGGCTGGGGAAGTGCTTCTCATGGTCACGGATACGGGAATCGGGATTTCGGAGGAACATCAGGAGCGGATTTTTGAGCGGTTCTATCGGGTGGACAAGAGCCATTCGAAGGAGATTGGCGGAACGGGGCTTGGGCTCTCCATCGTCAAGCATGCGGTGAAGCTGCACGGGGCGAAGCTGGAGCTTTCCAGTGTTCCAGGAAAGGGAACGAAGATTTCAGTCCGGTTTCTGAAAAACGGAGGGAGGGAATGGAGTGGAGAGGGAATTTTTGATTGCAAAGACAGGGAACCGGGACGTGGTTCTCGGAAAGGCCAGGATGTCGGACTGGGAGGACATGTACAGGAATGTCTGGTCCAGGCCGGAGACGGCGAAGTTCATGATGTGGCAGGTGACAAGGGACGAGGAGGCGGCGAAGGCCAGGATGAAGCGGACGGTTGCCTATGAAAAAACTCATGACACGTACCTGGTGTACGAGAGGAAGAGCGGGCAGGCCATCGGCTTTGCGGGAATCGAGGAGGTTCACCCTCATGCGTTCCGTGAGACCGGCATTGCCATCGGCTCGGAATACGTGGGGAGGGGGTATGGAAAGCAGGTCCTGCAGATCCTTTTGGAGCGAAGCATTTTGCTGGGAGGAAGGGAGTTTTATTACTCGACCCGAAAGGGCAACGTGGCCGGAAAGGCCCTGGCGCTGTCCTGCGGTTTTGTCTACCGGTACTCAGAGCAGAAGACGGACCAGAGAAACGGGGAAGTGTACGAGCTGGAGGTTTACAGGAAACTACAAGCTGATCAGTCTGCAGATCATTAACTGGGGAAATAATTATTTGCCGTGATGGAAGGAAAAAGAGGTTATCTGGCAGGCGTCGCCGCTCCTGCATCTCTTTTGACCCATAGGGTGCGTGGTTGCAACGAAATTTACCACCTCAGATAACCTCTCTTATAATAGCATACTCAAATTATAACTGCATTATTGAGATTTGTAAAGAATTTGTTTGTGAGAATGGCAGAAAGAAAATCGGTTTTTTTAGCCAGAACCGATTTTCTTCCTGATGTTTTGCGAAAATAAAATACGGAAATGAAAGAAACCCGCAATTGTGTTTTTTGTCATTCTATGGTAAAATACTTTGGAATTATGGGTTTTGCTGGTTTTTCGTGTAGATGATCCACAGCCCCTTGAGCAGAAGGCCGTCGTCGATGATGATCTTGTGGCGGCAGTGGGGGATGATGATTTTGGATAGTCCCCCGGTGGCGAGGACGGTGGGTTCCTCCCCCAGTTCCTCGGCGAACCGGTCGATCATGCCGTCCAGCATGGAGGCGCTTCCCAGGACCACGCCGCTGCGCATGCATTCGGTGGTGTTTTTCCCGATGGCGTGCCTGGGCGGTTCAAGGCTGATGTTGTGGAGCTGGGCCGCCCTTTGGGAGAGGGATTCCAAGGAGACCCGGACGCCGGGAATGATGGCGCCGCCGATGTAATTGCGGTTTTTGTCGATGCAGGTGATGGTGGTGGCGGTGCCCATGTCGATGACCAGGAAGGGGGCCTTGTATTCCCGGATGCCGGCCACGGCGGTGACCACCAGGTCGCTTCCCACGGCGGCGGGATTGTCCATGAGGATGTTGAGGCCGGTCTTCACTCCGGGGCCCACCATGAGACAGGTTTTTCCGATGATCTTTTCCACGGACAGCCGGACGGTCTTGGAGATGGGGGGAACCACGGATGAGAGAATCGCCCCCTCCAGGCCCCTGGGGTTGACGTGGTAGAGTTCCAGGATGTTTTTAAAGGTGATGGCGTATTCCAGGACGGTCTGGCTTAAGTTGGTGGAGATGCGCTCCACGAAATAAGTCTTTTTGTCGTCGATGCAGCCGATGACGATGTTGGTATTGCCGATGTCGATGGCGAGTATCATAAGTGCGAAATCCTTTCCATATAAATTCGGATATCGTTTTGGATATCCATTCCGGCCGCAGCCGGTTCAGGTGCGATTATAGCATGGATTGGCGGGCGGCGCAAGGGAATTACCATAAGGAGATCTATGTCTATGTTAAAGGGAAAAACGGTGCTTCTCGGCGTTTCGGGAAGCATTGCGGCGTATAAGATCGCAAATCTGGCAAGACTGTTAAAAAAGAACCATGCCACGGTCCATGTGCTGATGACGGAGCACGCCACGAATTTCATCACTCCGACTACTTTTGAGACTTTGACGGGGACCAAGTGCCTGATTGACACCTTTGACCGGAATTTTGAGTTTTCCGTGGAGCACGTGGCCCTGGCGAAGCAGGCGGACCTTTTCATGGTGGCTCCTGCCAGCGCCAACGTGATCGGAAAGATTGCGTGGGGGATCGCCGACGACATGTTGACGACGACCATCATGGCCTGCCCCTGCAAGAAGTTCATTGCCCCGGCCATGAACACCAACATGTACAACAATCCCATTGTTCAGGACAACATTGCGAGGCTCAAGGGCTTTGGCTATGAGTTCGTGGAGCCGGTGGTGGGGATGCTCGCCAACGGGGACACGGGCAACGGGAGGATGGCGGACGAGGAGACGCTGCTTGCCTATATTCTTAAAGAGTTGGCTTTTAAGAAGGATCTGGCCGGAAAGAAGGTTCTGGTGACGGCGGGGCCCACCAGGGAGGCCGTCGACCCGGTCCGCTATCTTTCCAACCATTCCACCGGAAAGATGGGCTACGCCCTGGCGAGGGCGGCCATGCAGAGGGGGGCCGAGGTGACTCTCGTGACCGGGCCCACATCCTTGAAACGTCCGGAGTTCGTGAAGGTGGTGGAGATCGTGACGGCGGCGGAGCTCTATGAGGCGGTTCTCTCTCGTTTTGCGGAGCAGGACGTCATCATCAAGGCGGCGGCGGTGGCTGATTACCGGCCGGCGGCGGTGAGTGGCGAGAAGGTCAAGAAGGCGGAGGGGGAGATGTCCATCCCGCTTTCCAGGACGGAGGACACTTTGAAGGCGCTGGGGGAGCGGAAGCGGGAGGGGCAGTTCCTCTGCGGTTTTTCCATGGAGACGGAGCGGATGCTGGAGCATTCCAGGGAGAAGCTTTTGAAAAAGAACCTGGACATGATCGTGGCCAACAACCTCAAGGTGGAGGGGGCCGGGTTCGGCACGGACACCAACGTGGTCACGATCATCACCAGGGGCGGGGAGGTTTCTCTTCCGAAGATGAGCAAGGAGGAAGTGGCACACCGGATTCTGGATGCCATAAATAGAAGGAATGAGGCGGATTCTTAAGTTTTTAACCAGCCGGATGGTGTGGGTCGCCATTGTGATGATGCTCCAGGTGGCCTGGATCGTGGCGTCCATTTTGTTTCTCGGCCGGTATTACTGGGTGATCACGGCGGCGCTGTCTCTCATCGGGCTGATCTTCGTCATGTACATTGCCCAGGAATGGTACAATCCGGCCTACAAGCTGGCCTGGAGCATCCTGATCCTGAGTGTTCCGATCCTTGGGACGATCCTCTATCTGTTTTTTGGCCGGGGCAACACCATTGTTGCCGAGAGGAGGAAGCACAGGCAGATCGACGAGGAGCTCTATCCCCTGATGGAACAGCCGGAGGGCATTGCAAAGGAGCTTTTTTCGGCGGACCCGGCGGTGGCAAGGCAGTTTTCTTATCTGTACCGGACGGCCCATTACCCGGCGGGGAGGAATGGGTTTACCCACTATTTTCCCGGCGGGGAGGAGTATTTCGAGGAGCTCTGCGGGGCCCTTAAGCGGGCGGAGCGGTTCGTTTTCCTGGAGTATTTCATCATCGAGCGGGGGTACATGTGGGACACGATCCTGGAGATTCTCACGGAGAAGGCGAAGGAGGGGGTGGAGGTGCGCCTGCTCTACGACGACGTAGGCTGTATCTGGCTGCTCCCCCGGGATTATCCGGAGTTTCTGGAGAAGAGGGGGATCGTGTGCCGGCGGTTCAATCTGCTGCGCCCGGTCATGTCGGCGGTCTTCAACAACCGGGACCACCGGAAGATCGCAGTGATCGACGGCCATACGGCCTTCTGCGGGGGCTTAAATCTGGCGGATGAATATATTAATAAGAAGGAACGGTTTGGACACTGGAAGGACGGCGGCGTGATGATTAAGGGCGAGGCCGTCTGGAATTACACGGCCATGTTCCTCGGCATGTGGAATTCCATCCGCCATACGGACTTTGACTACGGACGATACCGGGCAGTTTTCGGCTCCCGGACGAGCGGGGAGACTTCGGAGGGCGGCCCTTCGCAGTCCGGCTACGTGCTTCCCTACGGGGATTCCCCACTGGACCATGACTGTACCGGGGAGAACGTGTATTTGAACATCCTTCACGGTGCGAAGCGGTATGTGTATATTTACACGCCTTACCTGATCATTGACCAGGAGATGGCGGTGGCCCTCACGCTGGCGGCCAAGAGCGGTGTGGACGTGCGGATCATGACGCCCCACGTTCCGGACAAGAAGCTGATTTTCATGCTGACCCGCTCCTATTATGCCAGGCTTCTGGACGCAGGGGTGCGGATCTATGAGTATCTGCCGGGATTCCTCCACACGAAGGCTTTTGTGGCGGACGACGAGCTTGCGGCTATCGGCAGTATCAATCTGGACTACCGGAGCCTGTACCTGCACTTTGAGTGCGGGGCCCTCCTCTACCGGACGGAGGCGGTGCTGGAGCTCAAGGAGGATTTTGTGAGGACCATGGAGGGGGAGGCCATGGAGGTCACCATGGAGTTTTGCAGGAAGCGGCCGATCTATGAGCGGGTGCTGGTGTCGGCCATGCATCTGTTTGAACCGCTGTTTTAAAAGTAAAGAGTGAAATTTCTGCATTTTGTTTCGCAAGAAATACGGAAGAAAATCAGTTCTTTTCACGCCAGAACACGCTTCCGCTCATGAAAGCTCGTAGCGGTACTAAGAGCCTTTCTTCGCTTTGGCTCAAAACGCTCTAAGTACCGACGGCTTTCATACGGTTCTGGCTTAGAAAAAACTGCTTTTCTTCCTGGACCTTTGCAAAATATAAAATGTAGAAATTTAGGGCATAAGGTGCCGGAACGCAATATGATAGAAAAGAGGATGGATACGTGGCGTTATCGAAGCAGGAAGTGTTAAGACAGGAAATTGAGAAGAGGAGGACGTTTGCGATCATTTCCCATCCGGACGCGGGCAAGACCACGCTGACGGAGAAGTTTCTTCTCTACGGGGGGGCCATCAACCTGGCGGGCTCGGTGAAGGGGAAGAAGACGGCGAAGCATGCGGTCTCCGACTGGATGGAGATCGAGAAGCAGAGGGGGATCTCCGTGACCTCGTCGGTGCTCCAGTTTAATTACGGGGGCTTTTGCATCAATATTTTGGATACGCCGGGGCACCAGGATTTCTCGGAGGATACCTACCGGACGCTGATGGCCGCCGACTCTGCAGTCATGGTCATCGACGCCAGCAAGGGCGTGGAGGCCCAGACCATCAAGCTGTTCAAGGTCTGCCTGCTGAGACAGATCCCGATTTTTACGTTTATCAACAAGATGGACCGGGAGGCCAACGATCCCTTCGAGCTGATGGACGAGATCGAGTCGGTGCTGGGGATCGCCACCTGCCCGGTCAACTGGCCCATCGGCTCCGGCAAGGAGTTTAAGGGGGTCTATGAGCGGGATTTGAAGTGTGTCAGCACCTTCACGGCGGCCATGAACGGCCAGAAGGAGGTGGCGGTGAGGCAGGTGCCTCTTTCGGACCCTTCGGCGGCGGAGGTTCTGGGGGAGGGCTTTTACGGCCAGCTTCTGGAGGATATTGAGCTTCTCGACGGGGCAGGGCAGGAGCTTGACATGGAGCTTGTGAGGCAGGGGAAGCTTTCCCCGGTGTTTTTCGGCTCGGCCCTGACCAACTTCGGAGTGGAGACCTTCCTCACGCATTTCCTGAAAATGACGACGCCCCCGCTTCCCAGGAATGCGGATATCGGGCTCATTGACCCGGTTACGGAGGAGTTTTCGGCTTTCGTCTTTAAGATCCAGGCCAACATGAACAAGGCCCACCGGGACCGGATCGCCTTTATGCGGATCTGTTCCGGAAAGTTCGAGGCGGGGATGGAGGTCAACCATGTCCAGGGGGGCCGGAGGGCGAAGCTGTCCCAGCCCCAGCAGATGATGGCTCAGGAGCGCAAGATCGTGGAGGAGGCCTATGCGGGGGACATTATCGGCGTGTTCGACCCGGGGCTCTTTTCCATCGGGGATACCTTCACTTCGTCGGGGAAGAAGTTCGCCTATGAGGGGATCCCGACCTTTGCGCCGGAGCATTTCGCCAGGCTCAAGCAGATGGACACCATGAAGCGGAAGCAGTTTTTAAAGGGCGTGAACCAGATCGCCCAGGAGGGCGCCATCCAGATTTTCCAGGAGTTCAACACCGGCATGGAGGAGATCATCGTCGGCGTGGTGGGGGTCCTCCAGTTTGACGTTTTGCTGTTTCGGCTGAACAATGAGTACAACGTGGAGGTGAAGCTGGAACCGCTTCCCTACGAGCATATCCGCTGGATCGCCAACAAGGAGGAGGTTGACGCGGCGAAGCTCCAGGGAACCTCCGACATGAAGCGGGTCAAGGACCTCAAGGGGAATCCGCTGCTTCTGTTTGTCAACAGTTGGAGCGTGGGCATGGTCCTGGACCGGAATCCGGGGCTTGAGCTTGCGGAATTTTCCAGAAATTGAGGGGGTTCGTAAGTTTTTTGCCGGCATGGAGCGTTTTGGGGAACCCGGGACGGGCGGTCCGCATAGGATAGGGTAAGGGACCGGGAGGGGAAGGATTTCCCATGCGTATCTGTGAGCTTCGGATGAAAGAGGTCATCAACATCTGTGACGGAAAACGGCTCGGCTTTATCACCGACGTGGAGTTTGACTGCCGTACCGGCTGTATTTTGTCGTTCATCATCCCGGGCCCGGCCCATATCTGCGGCTTTCTGGGACGGGATTCGGAATATGTCATTCCCTTTCACTGCGTGGAGCAGATCGGTGAGGACTTCGTGCTGGTCAAGGCGGTGACGGAGGAATGCATGCACAAGTGTAAATAGGAGAGGGGGCCTGCAGGAGCGGCGGCGGATGGTCCCCGGAACAGGAGGTCTGCCATGAAATGTCCGTTTTGCAGCAGTGAGAATATCCGGGTCATCGACTCGAGGCCGGCGGAGGAGCACAACGCCATCCGCAGGCGACGCCAGTGCGAGGTCTGCCACAGGCGTTTTACCACTTATGAGAAGATCGAGACCATTCCCCTGATGGTGGTGAAAAAGGACGAGACCAGGCAGGCCTATGACCGGGACAAGATCGAGGCGGGGGTTCTTTTGGCCTGCCATAAGCGGCCCATCTCCACCCAGGAGATCGACCGGCTGGTGGACGAGGTGGAGAATGAGGCCTTCAACTGCGAGGAGAAGGAGATCACCACCAGGAGGATCGGGAACCTGGTGATGGACAAGCTTAAGAAGCTGGACGAGGTGGCCTATGTCCGGTTTTCCTCCGTGTACCGGGAATTCAAGGACGTGAACACGTTTTTGATGGAACTGGAAAAGCTCTACAAAGGCAGGAAAGAGTGATGGCTGGGTTTAGAAGTTTTTATCCGGATGAATATGTGGATTCTTCCTATGGCATTGACTATGGTGCCCTCTACGGGCGGGGGGTCCGCGGCCTGCTGTTTGACATTGACAACACGCTGGTGCCCCACGGGAAGCCGGAGACGAAGGAGGCGGTGGCCCTGTTTCGGCGGCTCCATGCCATGGGTTTTGAGACCTGTCTCATCTCCAACAATCAAAAGCCCAGGGTGGAGCCCTTCGCAAGGGCCATGGAGACCAGGTACATCTGCAACGCCCACAAGCCTTCCGTGAGGAATTACCGGAGGGCCATGGAGGAGATGGGGACGGACGAGGCTTCCACGGTCTTCGTGGGGGACCAGCTCTTCACGGACGTCTACGGGGCAAAGCGTAGCGGCATCTACAGCATTCTGGTGAAGCCCATCCATCCCAAGGAAGAGATCCAGATCGTCCTCAAGCGGCGCCTGGAGCGGATCGTGCTCCATTTCTACAAAAAATCCTTGAAAAAGTAGGAAATATGGGATAAAATAGAACAGATAGACAAGTTGAACACTGAAGGAGGAGTATCAGGACATGGTATCAGCTGGTGATTTTAGGAACGGCATTACGGTGGAGATCGAGGGAAACGTATTTCAGATCATTGAATTCCAGCATGTGAAGCCCGGAAAGGGTGCGGCCTTTGTAAGGACCAAGTTAAAGAATATTAAGAGCGGAGGCGTGGTGGAAAAGACCTTCCGCCCCACGGAGAAGTTTGAGAACGCCCATATCGAGCGGGTGGATATGCAGTATCTATACAGCGACGGGGATCTGTTTTATTTCATGGACGTGAATACTTACGAGCAGATTCCGCTAAGCAAGGACATGATCGGCGATGCGCTCAAGTTCGTGAAGGAGAATGAGATGGTCAAGGTCTGCTCCCACAAGGGACAGGTGTTCTCCATCGAGCCGCCCCTCTTCGTGGAACTGGAGATCACGGAGACGGAGCCCGGCTTCAAGGGCGACACGGCCACCGGTGCGACGAAGCCTGCCACCGTGGAGACCGGCGCAGTCGTTTATGTGCCGCTGTTCGTGGACCAGGGGGACAAGATCAAGATCGACACCAGGACCGGGGAGTATCTGTCCAGGGCGTAAGCAGAGGAGACGTTTCCGGCACACGAGCGGCTTTTGTCTTTGTCTGCCGCCAACCGGTGGACGGAGGCTTGTGACGCTTGAGATAGGAGACGGGATGAGGGGGATTCCGCAGGAGGATAACTGCTGTGGAGTTTCCCTTTTTTTAATCGGAATTAGCAGCCTGGACGGGCAGGGGATGCGCTTTCCCCTGCCCGGATTTCTTACAGCTGCAGCAGGGTTTTCTTCCTGCCAAGGTAATAGGCCAGCCCGATCGCATCGGCCAGGAACCAGCCGATGGGCACGGACACCCAGATGCCGACGACCCCGATGGCGGGAATGGCGGAGAGGGTGTAGGCCAGGATGACACGGGTGCCGAGAGACACGACGGTCAACACCACGGACATGCCGGGCTTTTGGATGGCACGGTAGAGGCCGTAGAGCAGGAACAGGCAGCCGATGCCGCAGTAGAAGGCGCCCTCGATCCGCAGGTACTGGACTCCGGTGGCAAGGATGTCCGTCTCATGGGGCTTCACGAAGATCAGCATGAGCGGCCTTGCAAAGACGCAGACACCGGCCGTGATGAGCAGACAGAAGACCACGGAGGAGGCGATGGCGCTCTTTATCCCCTTTCGGATCCGTTCCGCCTTCCCGGCCCCGTAATTTTGGGCGATGAAGGTGGAGAAGGCGTTGCCGAAATCCTGCACCGGCATGTAGGCGAAGGAGTCGATCTTCACTGCGGCGGCGAAGGCGGCCATAACCGTGGGGCCGAAGCTGTTGACCCGTCCCTGCACCATGAGGATCCCGAAGTTCATGATGGACTGCTGCAAGCAGGTCAAAAAGGAAAACTGGGCGATCTCCGGCAGGATCCCCGGCTCCAGATGGAGATGCCTCCTGTTAAGCCTGAGCTCCGGAAACTTTACCAGCGTGTAGACGAGGATGCCGATGCCGGACACGTACTGGGAGATGACCGTGGCGGCGGCGGCTCCCTCGGCCCCCCAGTGGAAGGAGAGGACGAACAGCAGGTCCAGCCCGATGTTTAAGAGGGCGGAGACGCCGAGAAACAGGAGAGGAATGACGGAATTTCCCAGGGCCCGGAGCAGGGAGGCAAAAAAGTTATAGAGGAAGGTGGCCGTGATTCCCATGAAGATGATCCACAGATACCCCCGCATCATCTCATAGATTTCCTCCGGCGTCTGCAAAAGCCGCATGATCGGGTCGATGAAAAGGAACACGGCCAGGTTCAGGAGGACGGTGCAGCCCGCCACCAGAAGGAAGGAGGCGAAGATGCCGTACTTTAACCGCTCCATGTTTTTTGCGCCGTAGCAGGTGGAAAAGACGGCCCCGCTCCCCATGCAGAGCCCCAGGAGGATCGAGGTCAAAAAGGTCATCAGCGTATAGGCGGAGCCGACGGCCGCCAGGGCATTGGAGCCCAGAAACTGGCCGACGATCAGGGTGTCCGCAATGTTATAGAGCTGCTGTAAAAGATTTCCCAGGATCATGGGAAGGGCGAACAGCAGCATGGTCCTGGTGATGCTCCCGCTTGTCAGGTCTCTCTTTCTTCCTGCCGTGTTCTTTATCCCCCTCATGCTTCTGTTTCCTCCCCGTGTTTTTCCGTCGGATGTTCGGATTTATACTGGTGTCTGGCGGCGGCCCGCTTGTCCAAGAAGATTCCGGCGCAGACCACGGCGCCGAGGGGCCCGGTCAGATAGCCGAGCAGGGGAGCGTCCTGAAACCCGGAGGCGAGACGGCCCAGGGCCGGTCCAAAGGCGGCGAGCTGAAAGCCGGAGCTGTAGCCTGTGGCAAAGAGAAGCAGGAGGAAGGCCACGACGGCTCCGAAGCCGGAGTTGTAAAAGCTTCCGGCGACCTTCCCCACGTAGCGGCTGGCCTCATAGTTAAACATCCGGGCAAAGACCGTGACGCAGCCGATGAAAATCGCAAAGATGAGGAGCAGGAACAGCATTCCCTGGCCGGAGACGGAGAGACAGACGGTGACGGCGCTCCCCAGCCTTGCCACCAGGTAGCCGGAAAATCCCAGGACAAAGATGGCGCACACGCCGCCGAGGCAGGCCCTTAAGGGCATCCCCTTTGGTTTCGGGAATTTCCTCGCAGAGCCAAGCTCCAGGGCGAGACTCGTGAGGGCGTTTAAAAACTGACTGATAAAGCCCTCCCCCAGGACACCGATGAAGGGGTAGAGCATGCCGTTGTAACTGCTCTGGGCGGAGATCATCGCACCGGAGAGCACGGCTAGAATCATGTAGAGCATGGCGGTTCCTCCTGCGGCCAAAAGCCGCCGCACGGTTGTATGGATGCTATCCTTTGCGTATCAGACAATATCACTGATTATAATATCAACGGCGGAAATAATCAATATGATTTCTGGCAATCTTCCGGAATCTGTGGTATGATGGAACCAGTTTCTTTTTGTTTGTCCATTCACGGGGAGGAGCCCGCCGGGTCGGGCGGGCCGCCCACAGAGAACAGGAGGTAATCCTATGGCAACTCCACACAATCAGGCAGAAAACGGGCAGATCGCAGAAAGCATCCTGCTGCCGGGAGACCCCTTGCGGGCCAAATTTATCGCAGAAAATTTCCTGGAAGACGCCGTGATGTTCAATTCCGTGAGGAACATGTTCGGCTTTACCGGAACCTATGGGGGAAAACGGGTGTCTGTCATGGGCACCGGGATGGGCTGCGCTTCCATCGGCATCTATTCCTACGAGTTGATTCATTTTTACGGGGTGAAGAACCTGATTCGGGTCGGTTCCTGCGGAAGCATCCAGGAGAGCCTTCCCGTGGGGAATCTGGTCATGGCCATGGCGGCCAGCACCGACGGGAATTTCGCCCATCAGTACGGACTTCCCGGGACCTATTCGGCCCAGGCCTCCTATGAGCTTCTGGAACAGGCCGTCCGGTCGGCGAGGAACCACGGTTATCCCTGCCGGGTGGGGAACGTGTTGTCCTCCGATCTTTTCTATACGGAAACCCCGGAGTGGAAGGAATGGGCGAAGATGGGGCTTCTCTCGGTGGAGATGGAGACCTACGCCCTCTACTGCAATGCGAACCGGGCCGGAGTCCGCGCCCTGGGGATTTTCACGGTCTCCGATTCCATCGTGACGGGGGAGGGCCTCTCGGCCGAAGAACGCCAGACGGGCTTCATCAACATGATGCAGGTGGCCTTAGAAACGGCGTCGGCTCTCACCGAATAAGGCCGACCGATGAATGTTAAGGGCTGTCCGCCTCTTAAGAGGAAATTATGAAGAAGAAGTACAAAAAGTTAATTACCAACCGGATCCTGCTCACCGGGTTCCTGCTGGCGGTTCAGGCGGTATGGCTGGTGGTCTTCTTAAAGAGGCTCATCAGCTATTCCGTGTGGATCAACGCCGGTTTTACGGTGCTCAGCATTCTGATCACCCTGTTTCTGATCGGAAAGGAAGAAAATTCCGCCTACAAGATCGCCTGGATTATTCTGATTCTCTGTCTGCCCCTCTTCGGCGGCCTCCTCTACCTTTCCTTCGGCAACAAGAATCCGTCCAAAAACATGAAGCGGCGGCTTACGAACACCCACCGGGCCATGGCGAAGGGCTTCCGGGGAGGGACGGCGGCCATCGAAGAGTTAAAAAGGATTGACGAGCGGGCGGCCGGTGTCAGCACCTATTTGAAAAATGCCAGCGACTACGGTCTCTACGCCAACACGGACGTCCGCTATTATCCCCTCGGGGAGCTCTTGTTCCAGGACCTTCTCCGGGACCTGGAACGGGCAGAGTACTACATTTTCATGGAGTATTTCATCATCGAGGAGGGGCTCATGTGGAACCGGATTCTGAAAATTTTGGAGCGGAAGGTCTCGGAGGGGGTGGACGTGCGCCTGATCTATGACGACATGGGCTGCGTCTCCCTGTTGCCAAAGGGATATGACAAATGGATGGAGCGAAAGGGCATCCGCTGCATGGCCTTCAATCGGGTCGTCCCCTTTTTTGCCATGGTCATGAACCACCGGGACCACAGGAAAATCACGGTCATCGACGGCCATACGGCCTACACGGGGGGAGTCAACCTGGCCGACGAATACATCAACGTAAAAAAACGGTTCGGCCACTGGAAGGACTCCGGCATCCGCCTGGAGGGGGAGGGTGTCTGGAATTTCACCCTGATGTTTCTGGAGATGTGGAACGCCTACCGGAAGGAGGACGGGAGCCTGGATCAGTTTAGGCCCCGGCTCCACCACTCGGCGCCTTTCTCCGGCAGAGGGTTCGTCCAGCCCTTCGGCGACACGCCCCTGGACAACGAGACCGTGGCGGAGAACGTGTATATCGAGATTTTAAACCAGGCCAGGGAATACTGCTACATCTTTACTCCCTATCTGATCGTGGACGACGAGATGAAGCTGGCCCTCTCCTTGGCGGCAAAGCGGGGCGTGGACGTCCGCATCGTGACGCCGGGGATCCCGGACAAGCCCCTGGTGTTCCGGCTCACCCGCTCCAATTATACGCCCCTCTTAAAAGCGGGGGTGAAGATTTACGAGTACACACCGGGGTTCATTCACGCCAAAAGCTATGTCTGCGACGACGAGTTTGCGGTGGTGGGTACCATCAACATGGATTACCGGAGTCTGTACCTGCACTTCGAGTGCGGGACCTTCATGTACCGGACCGACGCGGTGGCCGATTTAAAAATCGACGCCATCCAGACCATCGGGAGAAGCCGTCCCGTATCTCTCAGGGACTGCCGAACCGGCCTCTTTGGCGGGTTGTTTGATTCGGTTCTGCGGATCCTGGCGCCGCTGTTTTAACCGGCCAGGCAAAACTTGCAATTACAGGGCGGAAAAGAGGAGGACGATGGGAGATTTGAAGACGACGAGATGGAGTAAACAGGTCACGCCGGAGAACGTCTGGCGGGAATATCCCCGGCCGGCCTTCGCAAGGAGGGGCTGGATGTGCCTGAACGGCCTGTGGGAATACGCCTTTACGGGGGAGGAGCAGATTCCTCCCCGGTTTGACGGAGAGATTCTGGTCCCCTTTTCCCCGGAGGCGCCCCTTTCCGGGGTGGAGAGGCAGCTTCTTCCGGAGGAATTTCTCTGGTACCGGCGGAGCTTTCGCCTTCCGGAGGGCGCCCTGGAGGGTGGGCGCCGGGCGCTCCTCCACTTCGGGGCCGTGGACCAGACCTGTACCGTCTACCTGAACGGCGAGAAGGCCGGGAGCCATACGGGAGGATACCTGCCCTTTACTGTGGATATCACGGATCTTTGCAGGGCGGGAGAACAGGAGCTCTTGGTAAAGGTCCGGGATCTGAGCGACACGGGCTGGCACGGCAGGGGAAAGCAGAAATTAAAGCCTGGGGGCATGTTCTACACGGCCCAGAGCGGCATCTGGCAGACGGTCTGGCTGGAAACCGTGCCAGAACAGTATATAAAAAGCGTCCGCATCCGGCCGGATTACGACGGAGGCCTTGTGCGGGTCCGGCTGCAGGGCACAGCATCCCTCCCCGCAAGGCTGACGGTTTTTGAGGACTTCACGGATGAAACCCTTACGGGATTCCTGGAGACCGGAGAGGTAAGGGAGAGAAAACGGTTTTCCCTGTCCGTCGGCTGCGGCCTGGAATGGGAGCTTCCCATGGCAGGCTTCACGACCTGGTCCCCGGAGCGCCCGAAGCTTTACGGGCTTCTCATGGAGGCCGGGGAGGACCGGGTCCTCACCTATTTTGCCATGCGAAGCTGCACCGTCGGGCCGGACGCTTCCGGCGTTTTCCGGCTCTTCCTCAACGGGAAGCCCTATTTCCAGACCGGCCTTCTGGACCAGGGCTACTGGCCAGACGGTCTCTACACAGCCCCCTGCGACGAGGCCCTCGTCCATGACATTGTGACGGCCAGGTCCATGGGCTTCAACATGCTCAGGAAGCACGTGAAGGTGGAGGCGGCGAGATGGTATTACCACTGCGACCGGCTGGGGATGCTGGTATGGCAGGACATGGTGAACGGCGGGAGCGCTTACCGCTCCTGGTTTGTCACCTATCTGGCCACGGCCGCCACCTGTCTCCACATTCCCGTGAAAGACACCCACAGACGGCTCTTGGCCAGACGGGAGAAGGAGGGGCGGATACAGTTTCGCAGGGAACTGAGGGAAATGGTAAAGGCTCTTTATAATCACCCATCCATTGTCGCCTGGGTCCCCTTCAACGAGGGCTGGGGCCAGTTTGAGACGGAGCGGATGACGGAGGAGCTTCGGAGGCTGGACCCGTCCCGGCTCGTCGATGCGGCCAGCGGCTGGTTCGACCAGGGCGGCGGGGATTTCTTAAGCATCCACTCCTATTTCTTTTCCTACAGCCTGAACAAGGATTCCGCCCCCGGGAAGTTGAGGGAAAGCGGGAGGAAGCGGGCGGCGGCCCTCACGGAGTACGGCGGCTACTGTCTCCCTGTGGAGGGGCATCGGTATTCCGGGAAGACCTATGGGTACCGGCAGTTCACGAATGCGGAGGCGTTTTGGAAAGCCCTGGAAGCCCTGTGGGAGAAAACGGTCCGCTCCAGAGTCGGGGAGGGGCTGTCGGCGGCGGTCTACACCCAGCTCTCCGACGTGGAGGAGGAGGTCAACGGCCTTCTCACCTACGACAGAGAAGTCCTAAAGGTTCCGGAGGAGGCCATGCGGACCCTGAACGGGCGGCTGTCCGGCACCCTTTCCGAAATCCTTCCGGCCGCCTCGGACTGCGGTACGCAGGAGGAAGACGGGAAGACTTCCTCCAAAGCGCCGCAGAGGACCGACGGGCGGGGGACCACCGTCATCGGCGGAGCCGACGGGCCCACGGCGGTCTTTCTGGCCGTGACTTACAGAGGGCTTCGAAAAAGAGTACGGCAGAGGAGGCAGAGGCAGGACATGAAACGAAGAACCGCCGGGCTGACCCCGAACGCCCACACCACGGAGGAGATGAAAATTTACCTGACCGAAACCTACGGAGCCGTTCCGCTTCCGGAGGACTCAGAGGAATACGGCTTTTACTACCGGGCCATGAAGAGCACCCTGGCATTTAAGGAAAAACCGGAACTTTTAAAGACCCCGGAGCCAAAACCGCCTTTGAAAAAATTTCTGGGACAACCGGAACCGGAGGTCCTAAGAGCCTACACGGAGGCGGTCGAGCAGCGGTTTAAGGAGGCGGAGGAGCTGCCAGAGGAACTCTTTCCCATGTCCTTTTCCGTCTGGCGCTTCCCGGTTGTCAAAAACGGCGAGAAGCTGGGAGAGGTCACCGCGGAGCTGGAGGACGTCCGGCAGCAGATCGGCTTGTCCTACGCCAATTTCAAAGGCCGGGAGGAGCCGGAAGAGATCTCAAAGGACATCATCCGCTACTTCGGTGTCAGCCTGGAGGACATCGAGACCTGCAGCGAGCGTCTCGTCAGGTACCTGCACATGCTCGGAGAAATCTGAGCCGAGCGGCCCTGTCTTCCTGAGGACGATAGGAAGGTTTTGCAAAAAACCGACGTGTCCGTAGGAAGACAGGGCGGCCCGGCGCATTTCCCGAAAAAGGAGGAGAACTTATGCCCATCCAGATCATTCGCAACGATATCACAAAACTGAACTGTGACGCCATTGTCAACGCCGCCAATTCCTCTCTGCTGGGCGGAGGCGGCGTGGACGGGGCCATCCACCGGGCGGCGGGGCCCGAGCTCCTGGAAGCCTGCCGGAAGCTTGGGGGCTGCCCGACGGGGGAGGCCAGGATCACGAAGGGATACCGGCTTCCCGGCAAATACGTGATCCACACGGTGGGGCCCGTCTGGCAGGGCGGTGGCCGGGGAGAGCGGGAGCTTCTCGTTTCCTGCTACCGGGAGTCCTTAAGACTCGCCCTTGAGTACCAATGTGAGACGGTGGCCTTTCCCCTGATTTCCTCCGGCGTTTACGGCTATCCGAAAGACCAGGCCCTCAAAGTGGCGGTGGACACCATCGGGGAGTTTCTCCTGGAGCATGAGCTTTTCGTGTATCTGGTGATCTTCGACCGGGCCTCCTACACCATCGGGGAGAAGCTGTTTGCGGACATCCGTTCCTATATTGACGACCGATACGTGGAGCTTCACGGAGACACCGGCAGGTCGAGGAGCCCGTGGGAGGAGACCTCCTCCCTGCCGCCCCTGTCCTCCGCTCCCTTTTTAGAGGAACCCGTGGTTCCGGGAGAGTTTGAAGAGGCTTCTTTTGACCGGAGGGAGCCGCTTCCAGCCGCCTGTCCCGCTAAGTCCTCACCCGACGCAGCCGGAAAGGAGCGGACCGCTTTCGGAAAATCCGGCCTCGACGACGCCCTGGCCCAGATCGACGAGAGCTTTTCCCAGATGCTGCTCCGGAAGATTGACGAGAAGGGGATGACCGACGCCCAGTGCTACAAGCGGGCCAACATGGACCGGAAGCTGTTCTCCAAGATCCGGGGAAACGTCTGGTACAAGCCCAAAAAGCAGACCGCCGTCGCCTTTGCCATCACCCTGGAGCTTTCCCTGGAGGAGACGAAGGAGCTTCTCATGAAGGCGGGTTTCGCCCTGTCCCACAGCAGCAAGTTCGACATCATCATCGAATACTTCATCGAGAACGGAAATTATAACGTGTTCGAAATCAACGAGGCGCTCTTCGCCTTCGACCAGAGCCTGCTGGGGGCGTGACGGATCAAAAATTTTTCGCCTGTGCGGCTTGGAGATTTTACATGTCTCCGTCAGGGAGCGGCCGTTTTCGCAGACACGTTGATTTTTTGATTTTGCTGCGCTGCCTATTGCCATCGAACCGCCTTCCATCAAAGCGGGTCAGTCGGTTCGATGACGCGATGCTCGCAAAATCTGCAAAATCTGCCTATCGTCTGCTTCAAATGGCCGTTCCCTGACGAAGACAGAATATAATATTTCAACCTGCACAGGCGGAAAATTTTTGTCGCCTGCCGGGCGACCATTTCCTTCGAAAAAGCGGGTACAATGAATGCAGACATTGAAACCAAAACAAAGAAGATCGGAGGAAACGGATATGACGAAGATGACAGAGAAATCGTGGACAGGGAAAGGCGAGAGCGGAAGAGCAGAGGGGAATTCCCTTACGGAACTGGTTTTTATCTTAGACAATAGCGGCTCCATGGCCGGACTGGAGACGGATACCATCGGCGGTTTCAACTCCATGATCGAAAAACAGAGAAAGGCGGAGGGAGATTGTTTCGTCTCAACCATCCTGTTTAACGATACAAGCCGGGTGCTCCATGACCGGCTGCCACTCTCTGAGATTCCGAAAATGACAGATGCCGATTATGCGGTCTGCGGCTGCACGGCGCTGCTCGATGCCATCGGCGGCGCCATCCACCATGTCGGGAACATCCACAAATACGCCAGGCCGGAGGACGTGCCCGCCCACACCGTGTTCGTGATCACCACCGACGGGATGGAAAATGCCAGCCGCCGTTACGACATCCGCCGGGTACGGCAGATGATCGAGAGGCAGAAGGAAAGATACGGATGGGAATTCCTCTTTATCGGTGCCAACATCGATGCGGTGGAGACGGCCGGAGCCTTCGGCATCGGTGCGGACCGGGCGGTCAATTACCATGCGGACAGTCAGGGGACCACCATCCTCTATGATACCGTCTCTGCGGCCGTGGCCGATGTCCGGGCGAGGGGCACCCTTAGGGCCTCCTGGTCTGAAGGCCTCAGGGAGGATTACGACAGCAGACAGTCCGGGAAGCAAAAATCCCCCGCACCGAAACGGAGGTTCCTTAAGCGCAGGGGATGAGGACGCTTATACGTCCAGTTTCATGTCGCCGTCCTGGATCCAGCCTTTTTTCCGCATGAACCAGGCGATGGCGAAGGCCATGGCGCCGGGCAGGAGGAAGTGGAGCAGCGCAATCTTAAAGAGCACCGGCCCGGCCCCTTCTGCGGCGGCCATGGTCTGGAAGGTCATGATCTGCCCCACCAGCCCGGCGGTGCCCATTCCGGAGCCGACCGGATTGTTGGTCATATGGAAGACCAGGGTGGAAACGGGCCCCAGCACGGCACTGGTGATGATGGCCGGAAGCCAGATCACGGGTTTTTTGATGATGTTTGGCACCTGGAGCATGCTGGTACCGATTCCCTGGGCAAGAAGACCGCCCATTTTGTTTTCCCTGTAGCTGGCAACCGCAAAACCGATCATGTTGGCGCAACAGCCCACCGTGGCGGCTCCAGCCGAGAGCCCGGAGAGACTTAAGGAAACGCCCAGGGCGGCAGAGCTTATGGGCAGGGTCAGGATCATGCCCATGAGGACGGAGACGATGATTCCCATGAGGAAGGGCTGCTGTTCCGTCCCCCAGTTGATCAGGCTGCCGAGGGAGGTCATAAATGCGGAGATGGGCGGGCTCAGGATCATGCCGACCACGGAGCCGGAGACGATGCAGACAATGGGCGTCAGCACGATGTCCAGCTTGGTCCTTCCGGCGATCAAATGTCCCAGCTCAATGCCCACATAGGCGGCGATGAAGGCCCCCAGAGGCTCGCCGGGACCTGCGAGGAGGACCGCCCCGTCCACCAGGACCTGCCCCGCCATGATCTTTCCCGCAAAGGCGCCCACCATGCCGGTGGTGGCGGCGGAGAGCACCACCAGGGGGCTTTCCTTGAATTTGCAGGCAACGCCGCAGCCAATGCCCGCCCCGGTGAGGGCTGCCGCAACTTTTCCGAACAAAAACAGATAGTCGCCCGCCGTCCCGCCGACGAGCGTCCCGATCTGCTGAATGATGGTCCCCACGATGAGAGTGGAAAAAAGACCCGTGGCCATGCCGCTGAGGCCGTCGATAAACAGCCGGTTCAGCCATTTTTTCATAATCCGTTACCGCCTTTCTCTGTCCATACATGAGATTCAGGTGTGTTTTTATATGTAATAATAATCCCGGTCATCTGTCTTGTCAGTTGAACCTTTCCAAACTATAGCACAAAATGAAAAATGGCGCAAGCGGAAACTCAAGGAAAGTGAAACGAGGTGCCGGGATAAACAGGAGGTTTTGAGATGAGATTTTTGAAGAAACATTTTGGAAAAGGCACTCCGCCGGAGAGGGTGGAGATGGAGGAGGAACGGCTCGGGCCATGCGTGTTTGAAAGGGAAGCGGGAGAAGACGTCCTCAGGCTAATAAGCCCCTCCCTTTCTTTCGGGAGACACGAGGGAACCGAGGTTGAAATCGAGGTTCCGGGAGAACAGACGGGGGAAGCGCTCCGGTGTCTTGCCGGGGTTCACGACCGGCAGGAGACATATCTGAGAAAATTTTATGAGGGAATCCTGTCCTTCTGTGAGGAGTGGGAGGAGACGGATTCGGAGGGGAATCCCGTCACCATGGAGCTGGTGGAAAGAAACAGCTCCCTGTTCCGGGTCCGGGTCAAAGAGTCCTGGACCGGAAATCTGACCGTCTCCTTAAACGGCATGATCTTTGACGACCGGCAGAAGGACCTTCTGGGCTGCCACAGCGTGGTCATGGAGATTGACGGTGAGACCGGAGAAGTGGAATATGACCTGGAGGGCTGAGTCGAATTCCATTGCAGAACCCTCCCATCCATGGTACAATAGACGGGAAGATGAAAGAGGGAGGCAGTAATTATATGAAAAAGACATGGACAAGACGGGTAAAGTCAGGCATTGCCCTGTTATTGATTCTGGTCATGGCGGCCGGCTGTGGAAAGAAGGCCGAGGAGACCACGGAAGCGCCGGCACCTGAGACCACCCAGGCACCGCCGGAAACTTTGGCTCCGGCAACCACCCAGGCGGAGACGGAACCGGAGACGGAAGCCGCTCCCGAGGGGATGGTTCGGAGCTTCCTGACCGGCAAATGGGTGCCGGAAGAGATTGGCAGGAGACGGCCCGTGGCGGTGATGATCAGCAATGTGCTGGCGGCGCAGCCCACCTACGGCCTGAGCCATGCGGACGTGGTCTATGAGACGCCGGGTGAGGCCAGCGCAGTCCGGTTCGTGGCGATTTTTGAACAGTACGACGACATCGAGGAGATCGGTTCCATCCGAAGCGCCAGAACCTACCACGCCTTTATTCAGGAAGAATTCGAGTCCATTTTTTTCCATTATGGACAGGCGGCATATGCGGTCCCTTATCTGGAGAGCGGAGAGTGCGAATGCGTCAACGGCGTGACGGGAGCCAGTGAATGGGCGTACCACAGCATGGAGGACAGGGAGGCTCCCCACCATCACTTTACCAACGGGGAAGAAATCAAGTATGCGATTGAGCGGTTGGGCTATTCCACGGAGTACCCGGAGAAGTATCTGCAGAACGGCCATTACAAATTCCTGGAGGAAGGGGAGGCTCCCCACATGCCCGGGGCTTCTCCCGCCAACAAGGTCACGGTGGGATACGTGTCCAACAAGCCTTGGTTTGAATACAACCCCGAGGACGGTCTCTATTACCGGTATCAGTTTGAAAAGCCCCACGTGGACGTGGGAAATGACGACGTGCAGCTCGCCTACGACAACATCATCATCCAGGTCTGCAATTACGAGCATTACGACAACACCGATTATCTGAACATCGACATGCAGAGCGGCGGCCCCGGCCAGTTCATCACGGGCGGCCAGGTGATCCCCGTGACCTGGAAAAAGGACGGCATTTGGGGCGTCACCCGCTACTATGATTCGGAAGGAAACGAGATCCGGATCAAACAGGGACGCACCTGGGTCTGCATCGTCCGCACCGAGCGGGCAAACCGGGTCGAGATCGAGTAAGATTCCGAGTTTCTTCCGTGATTTTCCACATAATGAGGAACCCCTCCTGCATATACTTAATCAGCATATACAGGAGGGATTTTTTATGGACAGTTTTCACGTATACAAGGATATCGAGGCACGGACGGGAGGGGAGATCTACATAGGTGTGGTGGGACCTGTCCGCACAGGAAAATCCACCTTTATCAAACGGTTCATGGATCTTCTGGTGCTTCCGGGCATGGAGGACGCCAACGAACGGAGCCGGGCCCAGGATGAGCTTCCCCAGTCGGCGGCGGGGAAGACCATCATGACCACGGAGCCCAAATTCATCCCCAAGGAGGCGGCCGAGATCGAAGTGGGGGACGCCAGGGTGAAGGTGCGGCTCATAGACTGCGTGGGCTACATGGTGGAGGGGGCCAGCGGCCATGTGGAGAACGACGAGGAGCGGTTGGTGAAGACGCCCTGGTTCGATTACGAGATCCCCTTCACCCAGGCGGCGGCCATCGGCACGGAAAAGGTCATCAGGGAGCATTCCACCATCGGGATCGTGGTCACCACCGACGGCTCCTTCGGCGAGATCCCGAGAAACGGGTACATAGATGCGGAACGGCAGACCATCGAGGAATTGAAGCGGATCGGGAAGCCGTTCCTGATGCTCTTGAACACCAACCGGCCCTATTCCGACGAGGCCAGGGAGCTGGCGGCGGCACTCGGAGACGAGTACGGGGTCCAGGTGCTGCCGGTCAACTGCGAACAGTTGAAAAAGGACGACATCAACAGGATCCTGGGAGAGGTGCTGAACGAATTCCCGGTGACGGAGCTGGACTTCTTTATGCCCAAGTGGGCGGAGATCCTTCCGACGGATCATTGGTTGAAGGAACAGATCGTCTCCATCGTGAAGGAGCTGATGGGGGACATCGTCCAGATGAAGGATCTGGCTCCAGACTACGCCCAGCCGGAGGAACTGGCCGTCCGGCGGGTCCATCTCAGCAAGGCGGACTATTCCGACGGGACGGTGGCCCTGGACGTGGTGGTGGACGACAATGTGTATTACCAGATTTTGAGCGATTACACGGGAATGGAGATAAACGGCGAGTACCAGCTGATGGGAATCTTAAAGCAGTTCGCCAGGACCAGGGGCGAATACGGGAAGCTCAAGAACGCCATGGATGCGGCAAGGCAGAAGGGCTACGGCGTCATCATGCCGGAGAGGAGCGAGATTCTTTTAGACGATCCGGAGGTCATAAAGCATGGCAACAAATTCGGCGTGAAAATCCACGCCCAGGCACCCTCCATCAATCTGATCCGGGCCTCCATCGAGACGGAGCTGGCCCCCATCGTGGGGGACGAGAAGCAGGCGGAGGACCTGATCACCTACATCCGGGAGAACAGCCGGGAGAACGAGGACGGTGTCTGGAATACCAGCATTTTCGGGAAATCCATCGAGCAGATCGTCACCGACGGCATCCAGGCCAAGGTGGCTCAGATGACGGACTCCTGCCAGATGAAGCTCCAGGACACCTTGCAGAAGATCATCAACGATTCCAACGGGGGGATGATCTGCATTATCATTTGACACGTGGATACTCAAAAATCCGGCATCTCCCGGGAGGGAGCCATGCCCTGAACGTTTTTTCCTGCTTCCGCACTGCCGGAAAATCGTTCAGGGCCTTTTGCCGTACGGAAAACTTCCTCCCTTATAGATACCTCCTGAGATGTCATGTGATCTGTCCTTATCGTGATAAGAATAATTTATCGGTTAGGAAGGGAAAAAACGCTGAAAAAAAGGAGTTTTCGCCCTTCTCTTGACTTTTTTGAGAAAAACGTATAATATGCAAGAAAAAATCTTTTTATGCAATCCATCCCCCGAAAGGATCTGGAATTATTATCGTGATAAGAAAAGGAGAGAGGCATGAGAAAAACTGACGAGGGCGCACCTGCGGGCAAAGAGGTGGGCACGGATAGAAACGGTGAGCTGGACAGGTACGTGAAGCTGGTACCCTTTTTGGGTGAAACCATGGGAGAGTGTTTTGGGGTCATCCTTTACGACATGGCGGCCCCGGCCTGCCCAGCCCTGGCCTCGGCAAACAGCACCGAGGAGGATCGGGAAAAGCTGCGCTCCCTCCTCCCCCAGGCGGCCGCAAGCCAGAAGGCCCGTTCCAGGGGATATCTGGCCAACTATCCTTTCAGCGTCGAGTTCGGAAAAATTCTCCGGGTCTCCATGTATTTCATCTCAGGTGCGGACGGCGGACTCTTGGGGGCCCTCTGCGTCTGCATGCGCTGCGAGCTGTTTTTCCAGATGGATTCCTTTGTGAAGGGAATGCTCCAATTCAATATGGATGATATGGATTTGGAGACGCCGGAGGAAAATCAGGCCGACGTTTCCAGGGAAGTCTCGCTGGATACCATTGCGGAGGTGGTCCGGGAGTTCGGCGTGGAGCCCGGGCGGGCTACCCAGAGAGAGCGCATGGAGATTCTTTTCAAACTGTATGGCATGGGCGTCTACAACCTGAAGGGGGCGGTGGCCAGGACGGCCGACGAGCTGCAGATTTCGGAGCAGAGCGTTTATCGCTACCTGTCGAAAGTCAAAAAAAGCCGGTGAGAGTTGTTGACGGCCCCTTTTTGTGGTATCATGGGGAGAAAGCGGGAAGGAGGCGGCGGAACTTGGACGGGCAGACGATGACCTATGTGGGGTTTTTCCTGGCAGTATGCGTATTTCTTTTCATCCAGTCGGTTCTTGCGGGAAGGCGGCAGAGGGAACGGCTTAAGCTGCGGGTACGGGAACAGTGGGGGAGGATCCCCCGACGGGAATATTCCCTGGAGGAGTTCGAGAAGATCTCCCACTATTATGAACGGAGGAAGGGCGGACGTTTTTTTGTCGATGACATCACTTGGAACGACCTGGGGATGGACGAGATTTTTCTGCTCCTCAACACGGCGGATTCCGCGGTGGGGGAGGAATACCTGTACTGGGCGCTGCGCACGCCGGAATTTGACGAGGAAGTCCTCAGGGAGCGTTCTGCCCTTGCGGATTTTTTCCGGGAGCGCGCGGAGCTTCGGGAGGAATTCAAGGTCTGTTTCGGAAAGATGGGGCGGAGAAGGCGGGTGGCTCTCTCCGACTATGTCGGGAAGCTCTCCTTCCTCCCTTCCTTTCCCGCAGGGCCCCATGCGGCGGCCCTGGGACTCCTGGCGGCGGCCCTGGGCGTTTTTTTCCTAAAACCGTCCTACGGGATAGCGGTTCTGGTCGGGGTGATTATCCTGAACCTGATTACCTATTATAAAAGCAAGGGCGACATGGCCATGTATTTCGCCTGCATGTCCCAGGTGGCCGACCTGGTGGAATACGGCGGACAGCTCGCCCGTATTTCCGGGGACGAGCCCATTCTCGCCCCTTACAAAGAGCTTCTCACCGAGGACTGCGAAAGCCTGAGGGCGATCCGCAGGCACGCCTGGATCCTGGTGGACAAGAGCGACGTGGGAGGGAACCTGGTCAAGGTGGTCCTGGATTACCTCTGCATGATGACCCACCTGGATCTGCTTTTGTTCCGGCGGATGGCGGAAACCATCCGACACCAGGGACAGGTTTTGGAACGGCTCATGGAAACCATGGGACGGCTGGAGCTCGCCCTCTGCATCGGCTCCTTTCGGGACCTTCCGGAAGAGCACTGTCTTCCCGTGTTCCACGAAACGCCAAAGAAAACCCTGTCCTGCGAGGCCATTTACCATCCGCTGGTGGAACATGCGGTGGCCAACTCCATCCGAACGGGAAGTTCCGTGCTGATTACCGGCTCCAACGCTTCTGGAAAATCCACCTTCCTAAAGACCGTCGGCGTCGGTGCCATCCTGGCCCAAACCATCTACACGGTGCCTGCGGCTTCCTATGAGGCGGACTTTTTCCGGATCTATTCCTCCATGGCCTTGAGCGACAGTCTGGAGACGAAGGAGAGTTATTACATGGTAGAGATCAAGTCCTTAAAGCGGATCCTGGACGCCATTTCCGGGGAAACGCCGGTGCTCTGCTTTGTGGACGAGGTCCTTCGGGGGACAAACACCGTGGAGCGGATTTCCGCTTCCTCAAAGATATTGGAAAGCATGGCCGGGAAGAACGTGCTCTGTTTTGCCGCCACCCACGACATTGAGCTGACCTCCCTTCTGGAAGGGCTTTATTCCAACTATCATTTCGAGGAACAGGTAGAGGAGGGGGACGTCTCCTTTTCCTACCGGCTGGAGGAGGGACGGGCGAGAAGCCGGAACGCCATCCGGCTGCTTGGCATCATGGGTTATGACGGGAGAATCATCCGGGCCGCCGAGGAGATGGCGGAGCGGTTCGCCCGGACCGGGGAGTGGAGACTTTAGAAGAAAGGGGGGTTTGACATGATGAAGGTAACCTTATATGCGGACGGCTCCGCCAGGGGAAACCCGGACGGGCCGGGAGGCTACGGGGCGGTGCTCCAGTACGTGAACGGAAAGGGAGAACTCCATGAAAGGGAACTTTCGGCGGGTTATAAAAAAACCACCAACAACCGCATGGAGCTCATGGGTGTCATTGCGGGACTGGAGGCATTGAACCGGCCCTGTCTGGTGGAGGTGGTCTCCGATTCCTCCTACGTGGTGAAGGCCTTCACGGAACGCTGGATCGACGGCTGGATCAAAAAGGGCTGGAGGAGGGGGAAGAACGAGCCGGTAAAAAACGTGGACCTTTGGAAACGGCTCCTCAAGGCGAAGGAGCCCCACGAGGTGTCCTTCCGCTGGATCAAGGGCCATGCCGGCCACCCGGAGAACGAGCGGTGCGATCGCCTGGCCACGGCTGCCGCCGACGGCGCGCCCGACACCCTCCTCACGGACGACGGCACGCCTTGATTCCCGGAGGCCGGCGGCCCTCCCTCACGGACGATAGGAAGGTTTGGCTGATTTTCCGAGCATAGCGCAGACGATTTCAGCCGACCCGGGTTGATGGAGGTGAAATCGCCTGCAATAGGCGGCGCAGGAAAATCAGCCAAACCGACGTGTCCGGGAGGGAGGGCCGCCGGCCTCTGGGATACAATTTTAATATTTTCAAATTTTTCCAGAAAGTTTACAACTTGTATACATCTCTGTGTTAGAATAGACCTGACGAGAGGGGATGACACAGGATGAAAAGGATTTTAATCGTGGAAGACGAGGAGGCCATCGGGATCCTGATGTGCCGCACGCTTCTGTCCGAGGGTTACCAGTGCGACTGGGTACGGACGGGGACGGAGGGGGCGGAACAGATCGAGAGGGCCTCTTATTCTTTGATCTTATTGGATATCATGCTGCCGGGACTGAATGGATACGAGCTTTTGGAGTATATCCGCCCCTTTGGAATCCCGGTCATTTTCGTGACGGCCAAGGGGCGGGTGTCGGAGCGGGTCCACGGACTTAAGCTGGGGGCGGACGACTACATTGCCAAGCCCTTCCAGGTGAGCGAGCTTTCCGCCAGGGTGGAGGCGGTCTTAAGGCGGAGCGGGAGCCACAGGCGGACCGTGACCATCGACGACGTCACCGTGGATTTTGAGGGCCGGGCCGTGACGAAGGGGAACGTGCCGGTGACGCTGACGGCCAAGGAATACGGCCTCCTGGCGGAACTGGTCCTCCACAGGAACGTGGCCCTTTCCAGGGAGCAGCTTTATGAGACGGTCTGGAACGAGCTCTATACGGGGGAGACCAGGACCTTGGATTGCCATATCCAGAGACTCAGAAAAAAACTTCACTGGGAGGACAAGATCCGGACGGTGTTTCGGGTGGGCTACCGGCTGGAAATCTAGCGTGCTGACAGGGCGCTCCCGGTGGCCTGGTATATTGTGGTCTGGAGGTCGGTTTCATGCGTCTGTTTGTGAAAATCTTCCTTTCTTTTATGCTGGTGCTGATCCTGGCCCTCTGCAGCGTGGAGTACTGCATGGTCTTTGCAAGCTTCGAGCAGGCCCTGGAGCAGGAGGTGAGCCATGAGCTGGAGCAGTTCCGGTTCATCCGCATGGTGATCTACATGGGCGGTACCCGGACCGGGGAACGGCAGCTTGGAGAGCGGAGCATGCTCCTTTTGGCGGCGGACGGAACCGTCCTTTATCCCGGCTTTTCGGAGGCACTCTCGGATGCCTCCAAGGGGATGGAGCAGTCCGGCAAGATCACCTATGTCGTCCGGGAGACGGAGGGGCGTCATATGCTTTTCGTGGCGGGGGAACTCCCCTCGGAGAACACCATGCAGGTATTGAAGACGGCAACGGACATTTCCCACATATACAGAGAAAGGGCGCTTCTGGAAAAGCGGTACGGCTATTATATTTATGCGGCCATGCTCGTCTGCGGCCTTCTGGCTGCAGGGATCTCATATGTGCTGGTAAAGCCCTTAAAAAGGCTCCAACGCTCGGCGGACAGGATCGCCATGGGAGAATACGCCGGCCGGGTGAGAGAAAACGGCAGGGATGAGATTGGAGAGCTGGCCAGGTCCTTCAATCAGATGGCCGAGGCCGTGGAGCAGAAGGTGGAAGAGTTAAAGCTGGAGGCCGTGAGGAAGGAGCAGTTCATGGGAGATTTCTCCCACGAGATCAAAACCCCCATGACGGCCATCATAGGATATGCGGACACCCTCTACCAGAAGGAGCTTTCCAAAAAGGAGACGAAGGAGGCCGCCGCCTATATTTTAAACGAGGGGATGCGCCTGGAATCCCTGGCGAAAAAGATGATGCGCTTCATTGCGCTGGACCAGGAGGATTTTTGCTTCGAGGAGATCCCGGCGGAGGAATTTTTCGAGGATGTCCGGGAAACCATGGAGCCCTTTTTTTCGGACGGGGAACGAACGCTTCGGATCTCCTTCCGGGAGGGCTGCCTGAATGCGGAATGGGACCTGATGAAGACCCTCGTGATCAACCTGATCGACAATGCGAAAAAGGCCGGAAGCCGCCGGATCTTCCTTCGGGGGGAGCCGGAGGAGGGAGGCTACCGGATCACCATCAGCGACAATGGAAGAGGAATCCCGGCGGAAAGCCTTCCCCGTATCCAGGATGCCTTTTACATGGTGGACAAATCCCGGAGCAGGAAGCAGAACGGGGCCGGGCTGGGACTGGCCCTCTGCAAAAAGATCGCAGCCCTCCACGGGACATTTTTAAATTTTTACAGCAGAGAGGGAAAGGGGACCACGGTGACACTGTGGGTTCCGGGAAGGGGGGAACGCCATGCCGGGGAAGAACCAAAAACAGGACATGCAGGAGAAGAAGTCGAAAGAGAAGCTTAATTACCTGTTTGCCGGGCTCGGCCTGCTCCTTGCGCTTCTCCTCATCAGCAGCTTCGGCATGTGGCTGGTTCAGGAATTTTTAGACCATTTTGACGGCAGGAAATACAGGGAGGCCGCCGCAGTCGCAGACGGCGCCTGGGATCAGTCCGCAACCGCAAAGCCGGAGACCCTTCTCCCCACCAATATGACTGTTGGAGGCGAAACGGAGACCGGGGAGGAGACCCTGAATGCGGTTCTTCTGGACGGGAACCGACTAAACGACGCCAAACGGCTCCAGGTCCTGGCGGAATTATCGTTAAAGCCCTATGGAAAGGCTTATGGGAATTATCTGGAACGGGAGCCCCTGGAGGAGATCGAGATGACGGAGACGGAGGCCAGAGAGAGGGCCTTTCAATTTCTGGAGCTCATAAACGTCTCCATTCCCGCTTCCTACGTGCAGTACCGGGAGGAAGGAGTGAAAATGAATTTCCGGGCGGACCCCGCACATCCGTCCGTCTCCCTGTGGGTGGCGGACTTCACCACCCACGGCTGTGTCGTGCTCCTCTATCTGGACGCAAGGACGGGCCTTCCCGTCCGGTTCCGCGCCGCTTACGATCCTTTTGCGTGGGCGGACGCTTCCGGCTCGGTCTGCGAAAATGCAGCCGCTCTGGATATACTGGCCAGCGGCAGGAGTGCATATACGGACAATCCGGTGTTCGTGGAGAGCCTTCTCTCTTATCTGGCGGAGAATCTGACGACGAATTTTTATACCAATCCGATCGTGGAGAACGTCTATCCGGAAGGGAGTGATGACGGGGCAGTCCGATTCCTGCCGGTATCCCAGTGGATGACCGACGATTACCGGTACGTGCTGACCTGGGCCTTCCAAAACAATGCGGTGGCAGGAGGATGCCAGTCAAAATTCGATCTGGTCCTTTCTCCTATGGAGGCCCAGGAGACAGTGCGGAATATCTTTTCCGATGAATACGGATATTGGATACAGATGAGTAACGCAGACGGATAGACCCTTTCGGTTCGGCGGCGGAGACGTGAGTGCGGCGATTTGGACGCGATCGTTTGAGCCGAAAAAACATTTGACAAGCCGGGAAATTTCTGCTATATTTATACAGTATGCCGCACAGCGGGGTTGGAAAGCGCCGTCGGTTTGGACGGACACCGAAGCTGGCGAGTAATGATAAACAGGAGGTGCCCCCATGTACGCGATTATTGCGACAGGCGGAAAGCAGTACAAAGTTGCCGAGGGCGACGTCATCCGGGTGGAAAAACTCGGCGTTGCGGCCGGTGAGGCCTATACCTTTGATCAGGTTCTGGCCGTGGGCGGCGAAGAGCTGACCGTCGGATGCCCTACCGTGGCAGGTGCGAGTGTTTCTGCCACCGTGATGGAGGAAGGCAGAGGCAAAAAGGTTATCGTTTACAAGTATAAGAGGAAGACCGGCTATCACAAGAAAAACGGTCACAGACAGACTTATACCCAGGTTAAGATTGAAAAGATCAATGCGTAACCGGTTTTTGTAAAAGACGATGATTACGGTAACTGTATTTGTGGACTCGGAGGGAGAGCATCGGGGATTTCGGATATCCGGACATGCCGGCTATGCCGGGGCGGGCGAGGACATTGTCTGTGCAGCCGTATCCGCATTGGCGCAGAGCACGGTCAACGCCATCGAGGCGTTCACGGAAGACTCGTTTCTCTGTTCCGTGGAAGACGGATATTTGGAATGTTCCTTCTCCGGAAAAGTCAGCAAAGAAACAAAGCTGTTGCTGAACACCCTGCTTCTCGGATTGGAGGGGGTCAGGGACGGCGGTTGTCAGGAAGATCAAAACGGAGATCCGTTCATTCGGATCGTGACTGAGGAGGTGTAAGGCATGTTGAAGATGAACCTTCAGTTATTTGCCCATAAAAAGGGAGTCGGCTCCACGAAGAACGGCAGAGATTCCGAGGCCAAGAGGCTGGGCGCCAAGAGAGCGGACGGACAGTTCGTGCTGGCCGGAAATATCCTTTACAGACAGCGCGGGACGAAAATCCATCCCGGCGTTAACGTGGGCCGCGGCGGCGACGACACATTGTTCGCATTGGTGGATGGTGTGGTACGTTTCGAGAGAAAAGGCAGGGACAAGAAGCAGGTTTCTGTATACCCGAAGGTAGTAAACGAATAAACCATGTTTCCCAGAAAGCCGGCGCTCCATGCGTCGGCTTTTATATGCACACGCCGATGCAGAGGAAACATGCTGCTGGAGTGGCGCATCGGCGGCGCAACGAGCAGGGGAAAACCTTCCCTGCTCAATGAATAAAAGGCTTATGGCAGTTCTTCGACAGACCCTGAAAGGAAAAAGACGGAATGTTTGCAGACAGTGCGAAAATTTTTATCAAATCCGGAAAAGGCGGTGACGGCCATGTCAGCTTCCGGCGGGAATTGTACGTGCCAAACGGCGGTCCGGACGGCGGAGACGGGGGACGGGGCGGCGACATTATTTTCATGGTGGACAAAGGATTGAATACCCTGACTGATTTCCGCCACGTGAGGAAATATGCGGCGACGAACGGACAGGAGGGAGGCAAACGGCGCTGCCACGGAAAAGACGGACAGGACCTGGTGATCAAGGTGCCGGAAGGAACCGTGATCCGGGAACTGGAAACGGGAAAAATCATTGCCGACATGTCCGGTGACAATGTGCGGGAAACCATCCTGAAAGGCGGTCGCGGCGGAAACGGAAATATGCATTATGCCACGGCGACCATGCAGGTGCCCAAATATGCCCAACCCGGACAGGACGGACAGGAGCTTTGGGTCCTCCTTGAACTTAAGGTCATTGCCGACGTGGGCTTGGTCGGATTCCCCAACGTGGGAAAATCGACCCTGCTTTCCAGAGTCAGCAACGCCCGGCCGAAAATCGCCAATTACCATTTCACGACTCTGAACCCGCACCTGGGAGTCGTGGACCTGGGAGACCAAGAGGGTTTCGTCATGGCCGATATCCCCGGGCTGATCGAGGGCGCCTCCGAGGGCGTCGGACTGGGACATGCCTTTCTCAGGCATATCGAACGGACCAAGGTCCTAATTCACGTGGTAGACGCCGCATCCACAGAAGGGCGCAACCCGGTGGAGGACATCCGGGCTATCAACGGGGAATTGGAGCGCTATGATCCGGCACTGTTAAACAAGCCTCAGGTGATTGCCGCCAACAAGGTTGACGCCCTCTTTTCGGAAGACGAAGATCCCGTTCAGAGGATCCGGGAGGCTTTCGAGAAGACGGGAATCCCGGTGTTTGCCATCTCCGCCGTCAGCGGGCAGGGAGTGAGGGAATTGCTCTATCATGTTTACGGGCTCCTTCAGAAAATGGACGAAGCCCCCACCATGTTTGAACCGGAATTTGACAGGAGCAGCCTGATTGCGGAGGCTCCCCTTCCCTACACCGTGGAAAAACTGGAGGACGGCATATACGGCGTGGAGGGCCCCAGGATTGAAAAAATGCTGGGTTACACCAATCTTGATTCCGAAAAAGGATTTGAATTTTTCCAGAATTTCCTGAAAAAAAATGGCATTTTGGATGATTTGGAAAAAGCAGGGATCCAGGAGGGGGATACCGTGAAAATATATGGCCTGGAATTTGATTATTATAAATAAGAACCGGAGGAACCATGAACAGCAGACAACGAGCATATTTAAAGAGCCTGGCAATGACGATGGAGCCTGTCCTGCAGATCGGAAAATTCAGCTTGACCCCTGAACTTACGGATGCGGTGAGCGAAGCTCTGGAGGCCAGAGAGTTAATCAAGATCCATGTTCTGAAAAACTGCATGGACGATGCCGGAAGCATCGGCGAAACCCTTGCGGAGAGAACCCGCTCCCAGGTGGTTCAGGTAATTGGAAAAAAGATCGTCCTCTACCGGGAATCAAAAACGAAAAAGAAAATTGCGCTTCCGAAATAGTCCGAAAGCCATCTATTCAGGAAGCCCAAGGAGCGGATCAAAGTATGGATTGGGATAAAACATCGGAAAAACTGCAGAAACGAATCGGTATCATGGGAGGAACATTTGATCCGATCCACATGGCGCATCTGCTTTTGGCGGAAGCGGCTCGAACACAGTTTCACCTGGATCAAATACTGTTTATGCCTTCGGCCAACCCTCCCCATAAAGATAATCAGACGGTATCACCGGCGGAACACCGCAGGGCCATGGTCCTGCTGGCCGTCAAGGGGAATCTGAATTTTGTCTGCTCCGACCTGGAATTTCGCCGCAGAGGATTCACCTATACCAGCGACACCTTGAGGGCGCTCCATGAGCAATATCCGGATACGGAATTTTATTTTATCATGGGAGCAGATTCCCTTTTCGCCGTGGATACCTGGCATCAGCCGGAAAAAATTTTTAATATGGCCACCATACTGGCGGGCAATCGCTCGGAAGTCCCTATGGAACAGATCGAAGAGCAGGTCCGACATCTGCAAAATCGGTTTGGCGGAAGGATCTTCCTGATTGACATGCCGGATATCGCCATTTCCTCCAGCGAGATACGGAAACGCTGCGCCGAGGGGGCATCTGTCCGGTACTACGTGCCGGAGACCGTATATCAGTACATGAAAGCGTATCATTTATATGTTCCGAAGGATAAGAGGCTTTCGGCGGCAGAAGGCGACATTTTTACGGAAGAGGGAGGAGAGAGCGTGAAACCGGACTGCATGATCATTAAGGAGAAGCTTCGCCACAAGCTGGGAATCGGGCGCTTTGAGCATACCCTCGGCGTTGCCTATACGGCGGCCTGCCTGGCCATGCGTTATGGCTGCAGTGCGGAAGACGCCGAGCTGGCCGGACTTCTTCATGACTGTGCCAAACAGTATGACAATGAAACATTGATGAAAAAATGTTCGAAATACAAACTCCCCGTCTCGGAGGCAGAGCGGAAAAATCCGTCCTTGCTCCATGCGAAGCTGGGAGCGTACCTGGCCAAACAGAAATATGATGTCAATGACGTCCGTATTTTGGATGCGATCCGTTACCATACGACGGGCCGGCCGGCAATGACGCTGTTGGAAAAAATCATTTATGTGGCAGATTATATTGAACCAAGACGTTTCAAAGCGCCGAACCTTGACAAGATCAGGGGACTTGCCTTTGTGAATCTGGATCAGACGGTCTGCGAAATCATGAGCGACACTCTGGCATATCTGAAGAAAACACCGGAAAACATCGACAAAACCACGCAGGAAGCCTGTATGTATTATCAGAAATTAAAGAAGGAGGAACACGCATGAACCAGTCAAAGGAAATGGCCGCCATTGCTCGCAGGGCCTTGGAGGAGAAAAAAGGGCAGGAAGTGACCGTCATCGACATATCCGGCATATCCTGCCTGGCGGACTATTTCATCATCTCAAATGGCGAAAACAGCAACCAGGTGCAGGCGATGATTGATCATGTCGAGGAAGAATTGGCGAAAGCAGGGTATCACTTCACGCAAAAGGAAGGCTATCAGACCGCCCGCTGGGTCCTGCTCGACTACAAAGACATCGTAATCCACGTGTTTTCAAAAGAGGACCGCCGCTTCTACGATTTGGAGCGGATCTGGCGGGACGGAAAATTCGTGGACGGCGATGAGCTGGAAGCATGACTGCATGGGACCGGATGCCGGCTGTGAAACGGGGAAATTCCCTCCGTCTTCACAGCCGCACTTCTTTTATATGATTCCACTTTCTCTGTTTTCACATCCCCGTTTCGCTCGCTACATCATCTTGCGGAACAGGCCAATGACCTTTCCAAGAATCTTCACGTCGCTCACTATGATCGGGTCCATATAGTCATTCTCCGGCTGCAGGCGATAATATCCGTCCTCCTTGAAAAAACGCTTTACCGTGGCGGAGTCCTCCACCAGGGCAACCACGATGTCCCCGTTGGAAGCGGTGGACGTCACGGCGCAGAGAACCTGGTCGCCATCCAGGATGCCGATGTTGACCATGCTCTCCCCCTTCACGTGAAGCATGTAAGTGTCTACATTCGGAAGCATCTCCGCCGGAAAGGGGAAGTAGCTTTCGATGTTTTCCGTGGCTAGAATCGGCTGGCCTGCGGCTATGGTGCCGAGCACCGGAACCTGAACCATCTCTCTTCTCGTAAGTCCAAAAGTATCATCCACAATCTCAATCGCCCGGGGCTTGGTGGGATCGCGGCGGATATACCCGTTTTTCTCCAATGTTTCCAAGTGGGAGTGCACGGAAGACGTGGATTTCAAATGCACGGTCTCACAAATTTCCCGAACGGTGGGCGGATACCCCTTTTTCAGAATTTCTTTCTTTATGAACTCAAGAATTTCCGTCTGTTTTGCAGTGATTTTTCCGGCCATGAATTTCCTCCTCTCATTGTTCTGAAACCATAGTAACATATGTTCGATTAATATGCAAGCGAAATTTCCAAACATTTGTTTGAAATTTTATCGATTGGTTCTTGACAAACATCTGTTCTTGTTGTAAAATGTCGATATCCAAAGGAACGAATGTTCAAAACGTTCGTTTGAAAAGCCAAGGGAACAGGAGGATGGGATAGTGCAGAGACAAAGAAGCATCTTTAAAAAAGGGTTTTCGGTCAGGAACAAAGGGATTTTTCTCTTATGCATGCTGTTTTTCGTCTCTCTGCTTTTGTTCGGGGCGATGGCACGAGCAGACAATGTAGAGGAGGCGCATTCCCTGTACAAGTATTATACTTCCGTACCGATCCACCCGGGAGATACGCTTTGGGGAATCGCCTCCGAATATTGCCATGATTCCGTAAATCTTCGGACTTATATGGAAGAACTGAGGCAGATCAATCATCTGAAAAATGACGAGATCCATGCCGGGAGATACCTGACCGTCATCTATTATTCCGAAGAATACAAGTAATCCTCCGGCAGACTTCTTTTTGCGGGACGGGTGCGGCGCTTTCTTGAGTTTTCGTATTTTGCATTTTGCTTGGAAAGTCAGGAAGAAAAGCGGTTTTTTCTAAGCCAAAACCGTATGAAAGCCGTCGGTACTTAGTGTTTTCCAAGTGATAGCGCAGGAAAACACTTAGTATCCGTTACGAGCTTTCATGAGCGGAAGCGTGTTCTGGCGTGAAAAAAACCGCTTTCTTCCGTATTTCCCACGTCAATACAAAATACGGAAACTCAAGGGTGCCTTTTCTTGACGGATGTTTTTTTCCTCTATATAATGGTCCATAGGGGAGAACGGGAAACCTTTTCCATAAAATTATATTTTAAAAAGAAAGGGATTGTCATGAGAAAACAGAAAAAGAAGCTTTTTATATTCCTTCTTCCGGTCGTTCTATGTCTGTTTTTCCGAGAGGAAATCGCTTTTGCGGAAGAAGGAGGGCCTGCTTCCATAGCATACCGCACTCATGTTCAGTCCTATGGATGGCAGGACTGGAGGGCGGACGGAGCTTCCTCCGGAACCACGGGGGAGAGCAAGCGGCTGGAGGCCATTGAGATCCGGCTGGATTCCCCATATGCCGGAGGCGTGGAATATCGAACTCATGTCCAAAGCTATGGCTGGATGGACTGGAGAGGAGATGGAGCACCCGCCGGGACCACGGGAGAGAGCAAGCGGCTGGAGGCCATCGAGATCCGGCTGACAGGAGAGGCCGCAGAGCATTATGATGTTTATTACCGCACCCATCTCCAGAGCTATGGTTGGATGGGATGGGCAAAAAACGGAGCCCCCTCCGGTTCTTCCGGGTACGGAAAACGGCTGGAGGCCATTGAAATTCAGGTGATTCCGAAAACGGAAGCAGGACCGGAGGATGGAATGAAAGCTTATATCACGGACAATCCGTCAGATCAGATCAGTTATACCGTACATGTTCAGAGCTACGGCTGGCAGCCGAAAACCACAGAGGGGAAAGCCGCAGGTACCGTTGGAGAAGCCAAGCGCCTGGAAGCCATCCAAATTTTTTCTCCTGAAAATTCAAATTTATCCGGAGGGTTTACATACCGGACCCATGTTCAGAGTTATGGCTGGATGGACTGGGTGGGAGAGGGAGAGGTCAGCGGAACCAGCGGCCAGGCAAAGCGTCTGGAGGCCATACAGATCAGACTGACCGGCGAGATGGCCGACGTTTATGACGTGTATTACCGCGTTCACGCACAGACTTACGGATGGCTGGGCTGGGCGAAGAACGGTCAGCCGGCTGGCACCGCAGGACAATCCAAACGTCTGGAAGCCATTGAGATTTTGTTGAGAAAAAAAGGGGAGGCCGCTCCGGGAGAACAGACGGGATATTATCGTTTTCAGACGTTGGAAAATCTGATGGACACGGCGGAGGACGTGGCAGGCGTTTCCCAAATGATCGCCGTAACCGGAGACGGAACGCTGACCGGGGCGGATTTGAGTTTCTGGCAGAAAACCGAAGACGGATGGCGCAAACAGCTTCAGACCAGAGCCAATCTCGGAGTCAACGGTTTTTCCGATCAGACCAGGGAAGGAGACGGAACGACGCCCACAGGAAGCTATCGACTCGGAGTCGCTTTTGGGAACAAGGCAAATCCCGGTACGGCGCTGGATTGGTTTGATGTAAATCCCTACCATTACTGGATTGACGATCCAGACAGTGATTATTATAATCAGCTGATCGACAGCCGCCGGATTCCCGACGGTTGGAGATCCGGGGAACATCTGGCCGAGTATGTCCCTTCCTATAATTATTCCATCAACATCGAAGTCAATCCTCAGTGCCAAAAGGATTTCACTTCCGCAATTTTCCTGCATTGCTTCGGGGTGAATCCCTATACGCTCGGATGCGTGGCCATTGAAGAATCGCAGATGAGGGTTCTCCTGCAAAGCCTGAAGCCGGGAGCGCAGATCATCATGGTAAGAGACCGGGAGGACCTTCTGAATTACATGGATTATTAAAAATTTATTTTTCGAGTTTTTCCCTCAGCCTGACTGCGTCCTTCGCACTTCGGCGCCGTTCATCCTCAAGGGCGGCATAATGCTTTTTGGTGGTATTGACGTCGGAGTGTCCCAGGACGTCCGCAACCAGATAAATGTCTCCCGTTTCCCTATACAGATTGGTGCCATAGGTACTGCGGAGCTTATGCGGAGTGATCTTCTTTAATGGGGTAGTGATTGTGGCGTATTTTTTCACAAGGTTTTCCACCGTTCGGACACTGATCCGCTTTAATTGAAGGGAAAGGAAAACCGCCTGTTCGTGCCCCTCGGCCGGAATCAGCAGTTTTCTCTCTTCCAGATAGTCGAGTAGCGCCTCCCGGACTTCTTCGCCAAAATAGACGACCACCTCCTTGCCTCCTTTTCGATGAATGCGGATACCGTCATTTTTGAAATCGACATCCTTTAAATCCAGACCCACACATTCCGAGACGCGGATCCCCGTGCCCAGGAGAAGCGTCAAAAGCGCCACGTCCCGGATTTTGGTTTTCTTATGAAACGACTTTTGCCGTTCCGTCAGGCCGTCACCGTTCTCCACATGATCGAGGAGCATTGCGACCTCGTCGGGGTCCAGACGAATGATGTCCTTGGAATGAAGCTTTGGGAGCGTAACCAGGGCCGCCGGATTGTTCTGAAAAATTTCTTTTTTGTAAAAATAATTATAAAAGGTTTTCAGACAGGAGAGCTTCCTGATAATGCCGCGTTCCTGATTGATGTGTTCCAGTTCCTCGCTGTTGGAATAGTATTTTAAATATTCCATATATTCTTCCAGATCAAGCGGTTTGATCATGTCCAGGTCGGAAAGCGTGATGTCCCTGATCTCTTTTCCCCTGTAGAGGGGATTCTCCTTCACAAGGAACTCGAAAAAAACTTTCAGGTCATAGGCATATGCGATCCTCGTCCGCGAAGCCGTGGTCGGCTCAATCCCGCGGAAAAAAGCGGCGCAGAAGGGCGGGAGAGGGGCAAGGAGTTCTCTCAGCTTTACCGTATTTTGAATATCGACCTGTTTAAAATAAGGTTTCTGTTCCATCAAACACCCCTTCCTTTCAATGCCTGGACGAACGTTCCGGCCATCCTGAAAATCCACCGTTTAGAATTGCCGTGAACATTCGTTCCTTGGCTCCGGGATTTTCATGGTTCAGCTGTCGTACCAGATTTTTCGCATATTCCCGTTTTGTCTGCCCGTCGGCCGGACAGGGATTTTTGCAGACCGGCAGGTGATACTGATTTTTAAAACCAAGCAGGTCGGCTTCCGGCACATACAGGAGCGGCCGGATCACGGTCAGGTCCATTCTGTCCAGATACGTATAGGGGGAAAAGGAATGGAACCGGCCCTCAAAAATCAGGGACATCAACATGGTTTCCACGATGTCGTCCTTGTGATGGGCATAAGCCACTTTGTTGCATCCAAGCGCCCTGGCCTGCTCGTTGAAGGCACCCTTCCTCATCTTTGCGCAGAGCGAACAGGGATTTTCCTCCTTTCGTTCCTGAAAAACAATTTCTCCGATTTCCGTGGGAACAACGGTATAGGGAACGTCTAATTCCCGGCAGACCTCCCGTATGGGACTTACATCCATTTCCGGAAAAACGGCCACGGTGATGGCCTCCATGAAAAAGGGATTGGGATAAAAACGTTTGAGCCCGTGTAGGGCGTATAGCAGCGCAAGACTGTCCTTGCCGCCGGAGACCCCGACGGCAATCCGGTCATTTGGCGCAATCATCTGATAATCATCGACCGCACGTCTGGTATAGCTTAACAGTTTTTGAAGATTCATATCTTTTGATAGGGGCCTCTCGGCCACAACTATTCGTTAAAGTGTTCTTTTGCGAATAGTTGCGCCAAGAAAAGCCCTGCTCCTTTTCTCTCTGTTTTCTTTCTTTTTCGCTTTCCGCCTACTATTATAAGGTTTGCCCCCGTTTTAGGCAAGCGGAAATCTTGACTGGAATAACAGAAAATGATATAGTTATGTGGAATTCAGATTCTATCTGATCGAAGAACCAGTTTTTAGATTTTACATATTATGGAAATACAGAAGGAGAAATTTTTATGTGCGGAATTATTGGATATACGGGGCCTTTGGATGCCCTGCAGGTTTTGCTTCGCGGGCTGGAACAGCTGGAATACAGGGGTTATGACAGCGCCGGAATCGCCCTTCTTTCCGGAGAAGGCGATGACCGGCTACTGGTGAAAAAGGCCGGACCTGTCGCCACTCTGAAGGATGCCTGCGAGACCTTGGACGTGAATTCCCACTGCGGGATCGGCCATACCAGGTGGGCGACCCACGGGGGGGTAAATGATACCAATGCCCATCCCCATATTGCGGGAAAGGTGACTCTGATCCATAACGGCATCATTGAGAATTACCATAACCTGATTGAGAAATTCGGCTTCCGGGATCTTATGGTATCGGAAACGGACACAGAGGTTGCCGCCAGACTTTTGGATTACTTCTACCAGGGCGATCCCTACGAGGCGATCCGAAAAACCATCCGGGAAATCACGGGTTCCTATGCATTCTGCATCATGTTCGAGGACGTTCACGACAAGATATTCTGCGTCCGAAACGTAAGTCCCATGGTTGCGGCCCATATGGAGGACGGTTCCTTCGTTGCTTCTGACGTGACTGCGGTGATTCCCTATACCAACCGTTATTTCGTAATCCCCGAATATCAGATCGTCACTCTGGCAAAAGACGATGTTTTTGTCCAGGACCTGAAAGGCAATCCCGTCACTCCGGAGATGCTGGAAGTCAACTGGAACGTGGAGGCGGCGCAGAAAAACGGATTTCCCCACTTTATGCTCAAAGAGATCCATGAACAGCCGGAGGCCCTCCGAAACACGATCACTCCCAGGCTGGCAAACGGCCTTCCGGACTTTACCGAAGACGGGATCCCGGATGAAATCCTGTCCGGCTGTGACAAAATTGCCATCGTGGCCTGCGGGACGGCCATGTATGCAGGCATGGTCGGGAAAGCGCTGATCGAGCCGATTATCAAGATTCCGGTATCTGTCAACATTGCCTCCGAATTTCGTTATGAAAGCCCGCTGGTGGATGAAAAGACCCTTGTCCTCGTCATCTCCCAGTCCGGAGAAACCATCGACACCCTGGCGGCGCTCCGACTTTCCAGGGAATGCGGCGCAAAGGTGCTCTCCATTGTCAACGTGAAGGGGTCCACCATTGCCAGGGAAAGCGATTATGTTTTTTACACCCATGCCGGCCCGGAAATCGCCGTGGCCAGCACGAAGGCTTACATGGTCCAACTGGCAAGCCTCTATCTCATTGGCTGCCGGATGTCCATGGCCCGTCAAAAGTTTACGGAATCTCAGGCAAGGGCCTTTATTTCCAAGTTGACCGATTCCATTTCCGCCGTTCAGAAAATCCTGGACAATAAGAAACGCATCAAGGCGGCCGCCCACGTGGTCGCAAAAGCAAAGGACGCCTTTTTCGTGGGTCGGGGGCTGGACTACGCCTTTTCGCTGGAAGGATCTTTGAAACTGAAGGAGATCTCCTACATTCATGCGGAGGCCTACGCCGCCGGAGAGCTGAAACACGGGACCATCGCCCTGATCGAGGAGGATACCCCGGTGATCGCCCTGGCGACCCAGGATCATATTTATGGAAAGACTCTCTCCAATATTCGGGAAGTTCGGGCAAGGGGCGCCTTTGTCATACTGATCACCAAAACGGGCGCCGAAATACCGGAGGACATCTGCGACATCCACTTTGCGGTTCCGGTACTTACGGATCAGTTCACCGTATTTCCTGTGGCGGTCATCCTGCAGCTTCTGGCCTACTACACCTCCGACATGAAGGGACTCAACGTGGATAAGCCCAGGAACCTGGCAAAATCCGTAACGGTGGAATAAAGCCATACAGCCAACGCACAACAAATGCAGGCCGGAGTCCCGGACCATTTAGGTCTTTCGGCGAACTCCGGCCTGTATTCTTTCAAAGCATTCCGGCCAAAACGGTTATTTTTTCTCCATGGCAGCTTTCTTTGTCTCTGCGAAATTTAAGATCACGTCCACGGCTCCGTCAAAACCGACAGCGCTCCGGTTGACGCACAGATCATAACTCTTCGCACTCCCCCATTTCTTGTTGGCGTAATAATTATAATAGGAAGCCCGCTTTTTGTCGGTCTTCGTGATAAAATCTTTGATCTTGGAGGGCTCGATGTGGTAATGCTCCTTCAGATACTCCACCTTGTCGTCGTAGGCGGCCGTGGTAAAGACAGAAAGCATGTTGGGATAATCGGCCAGCGCATAGTCCGCACAGCGCCCCACGATCACGCAGGACTCCTGCTCCGCCAGCTTTTTAATGGTATCAAACTGAGCAAGAAAAACTTTCTGGTTCAGGGGCATATCCAAAAATCCAGACGGATTGTAACTCATGGAATAGGTATCCATCACCAGGGAATACAAAAAACTGTTGGTCGGTTTTTCGTCGTGATGTTCAAAGATCTCCTTGCAAAGCCCGCTGTTCTGTGCGGACAGGGTAAGCAGTTCTTTGTCATAACACTTGATGCCAAGCCGTTTCGCCAGCTTCTGGCCGATGAATCTTCCGCCGCTCCCGCACTCTCTTCCTATCGTGATAACCAGGTTTCCGTTCATAAAAGATCAGCTCCTCTCCTTGTTCCCTTTCTCATGATTTCAGAAAGATAACTATATTATACTATATTTACGGAAAAAAGTACACCCTCCGAAAATCACGGGCGGAGCTTTGTCAGCAGTCCCTGAAAATATTCCGGGAGGGGTGCCTCAAATTCCAGATATTCTCCTGTTCGGGGATGGATAAACCCCAACACCTTCGCATGGAGCGTCTGCCCTTCCAGTGGAAAGGGAGACCTTGCCGGACCATATACCGCATCCCCCAAGAGGGGATGATGGACGGAGGCCATGTGAACTCGAATCTGATGGGTACGCCCGGTCTCCAGACGACATTCCACGTAGGTGAATTTTTTTAAAGGCTCCAGAACATGGTAATGGGTGACCGCACACTTGCCGTTTTTGTGGTTAACCGCCATTTTCATACGGTCCGCAGGGTTTCTTCCAATCGGGGCGTCAATGACTCCGTCCGTGGACAGCACGCCGTGGACGATGGCGTGATATCGTCTGGTAATGGAATGGGAGCTTAACTGGGCGGCAATCGACACGTGGGAGACGTCGTTTTTGCAGATGAGAAGCAGGCCCGTGGTATCCCGGTCAATCCGATGGACGATGCCGGGGCGCAGAACCCCGTTGATGCCGGAAAGCTTCCCCCGGCAGTGATAGAGAAGGCCGTTGACAAGGGTGTGGCTTTCGTGTCCCGCAGCCGGATGGACCACCATGCCCTTCGGTTTGTTGACGACCAGGACGTCCTCGTCCTCATACAGGATGTCCAGATCCATCTGTTCCGCCTCCACGGAGAGCTCCTTCGGCTCCGGCACGGATACGGTGATCTCCTCCCCCCTCCGGAGTCTGTAATTGCTCTTTGCAGGCTCCTTTTCCACAAGGACCCAACCTTCTTCGATCAGACGCTGCAGATAGCTTCTGGAAGGCAATTCCGGCTTTTCCGAAAGAAATTTATCCAGTCTGAGACCGGCCTCACTCTCTGAGGCCCGGTAGGAAAAAAGAGCCATGTCAGGAATCCTCTTCTTTCCTTTTTTTCTTCAGGAAGGAGGGAACGAATACGGCCAGATCCTCGTCCTTGTAATAAAAGAGAAACAGCAGGACGAAAAGGATTCCGGAAATCACCACGTAACAGTCGGCCACGTTAAAAATCGGAAAATTGATCAGGCAGAAAGAAAAAAAATCCACCACGTATCCGTGGAAAAGACGGTCGATCAGATTCCCGGTGGCTCCGGCGGCCAAAACCGTCAGCACCATGCGCAGGGGCCGATACCGCCCTGTCAGAGGCGCTTTCAGAAAGACATAGAAAATCAGGGCAAGGATCAGGACCGTTCCCACCAGAAACACCCAGCGCCCTCCGGCAAAAAGGCCCCAGGCCATACCGGAATTTTCCAGATAGGAAAGTTCAAAAATCCCCCGGATCAGGGGAACGTCCGCCTGTCCCTTCAACCCCGCCACGGCCATCCACTTGCTCCACTGGTCGAGAACCACCAGAAGGACAAATGCGGCAAAATAACCGAAAGATACGATCAATTTTCTTTTTTTCCAAACGTTATTTTCCATAAAATGCTCTCCCCGTTTCAGCTTCTCCCATCAACCCTCTTCCAAATAAAGAAGAGCTTCCCGCATCTCCTGCCCCGTCACGGAACGGTCGATATACGCTTTCCCGATCCGTTCCAGAAGGATAAAGCGAATTACCCCGGAATCCATCTTTTTGTCATGGGACGCCGCATTGAGAACGGCATCCTGGGACAGGCCGGAAATCCGGACGGGCAGCCCGAAAAAGACGAGCAGGTTCTCAAGCTCTTCCAGATCCTTTTCCAAGAGGTTTCCCCTCTTTGCGGACAGCCATGCGGCGGCCATGCAACCGGCTCCCACACAGGCGCCATGGCTCATGGCAAAGTTCTGTTCCTTTTCGATGGCATGACCCAGCGTATGCCCAAAATTCAGGACGGCCCTAATCCCCCGCTCTTCGGGGTCTTCTTCTACCACCGACCGCTTGATGAGGCAGCTTCCCTTCACGGTCTCCAGAAGGGCACCCTCCTCCCGTTTCCTGACGGCCTCCCGGTGGTCGGAAATCCAACGGTAATACTCTGCGGAACGGATGCAGCCATGTTTGATGACCTCCCCCATGCCGGAAGAAAATTGTTCGTCGGAGAGGCTTTTCAGGACGGAGACATTGACATACACCAGCTTCGGCATGTAAAAAGCGCCCACCATGTTTTTATATGCGTCGAAATCCACCCCCGTCTTTCCGCCAATGCTGGAATCCACCTGGGATAACAGGGTCGTCGGAATTTGAATAAAACGGATCCCCCGAAGATAGGTGGAGGCCGCAAAACCGGTCAGGTCGCCCGCCACGCCGCCGCCAAGGGCCACGAGGACGTCCCTGCGGTCAAAGGAATTCCGGACCAGAAACCCGTAGAGCTCCCTCACGGTGTCCAACGTTTTATGCGCCTCTCCCGCCGGGAACACGAAAGAAACCGTGCTTTTTGAAATTTTCCTGAAAGCCTCTTCGACTTGTTCCAGATAAAGTCCCGCAACATTGCCGTCGGTGACGACGCAGATTTTTCGCTCCGAGAGGGCCAGGGGCAAAACGGCCTCGTAAAGAGCCTCGAAGGAATTCGTAAGCCAGATGGGATAGGCGGATATGCCGTCCCTGTGTACCGTGATCTTCTCTATCGTCATGGTATGCCACTCCTAACTGTATTTTCTGATCTTTATGAACAGGCGTCCCTTTTTCGTGGAAGATACGACGCCGTCAAAAACAAACTTTCCGACCCCCCGCACGGAGACCGTCTCTCCCGCTCTCGGCTCCGCCGAGTGGGAAGTGCAGAGCCTCCCGTTCACGAACACCCTCTCCCCATCCAAAACGGCGGCGGAGGCGGTGCGGGAGCTCTTCATAAAAAAAGCCAGCAGGGAATCCATCCGCAGGGAGGCCAGGGTGCCCGTCATCTCCGTGAAGACGAGCTGCTTTTCCAGATCGGAAAATTCTGCCGAACCGACAAGAACCGGATTCCGTTTTACGCTTGTCAGCTGTTCTATCACATAATCCGCCATCGCCCTCATGCATAACACGTGGGCCTGTCCGTCTCCCACCAGAATGTCCCCAATCTTCCCCCGCTCGATCCCCAGATTCAAAATGGCTCCCAGGTAGTCCCTGTGCGTGCAGGGAACCGTGAATTTCCCCGCCGAGGAGCGAATCCTTATGGGAAGGAAGGGCCGGAAGGGCTCACCCTCCTCATAAGCAGGAAGAAAGCAAACAATTTTTCGCTCTGCCCCCTCATATCCGCCGTCCAGGACTGTGCGGACATGAGAAAATTCTGACATTTTCGACAAAAAAACTGTTTGCTCGTTTAAATTCAAAAAATCCGTATAGACCGGAACATTCCGGCTGTAGCAAGTATCGGCCAGATCCTGCAGATGGCGAAAAAGTAATTGTTCTTCTCTGTCCATATACAAAACTCCGTTTAATAACCGGAAGAAGAGCCATTTTCCATCAGATCTTCAAAATCACCGGAGAGTCCGATGGATGGAGGCGTGGCAATGAAAATAAAATTCGAAATCTTCTGCAGGTTTCCGTTCTTGGCGTAACAGGCTCCGGAAGTAAAGTCGATGATCTTCTGGGCAATCTCCGTTGGAATTCCCTCCATGTTGATCACCACCGCCCTGCCGTCCAACAGGATGTCTGCGATCTCCCTGGCGTCACCGATGTTTCCGGGCTTCACCATGCAGACTTCCATCCCCCCTCTGGTGGAGGTCCGAAACTGCACGACATTGTCCGCCTGACGAGTTCTTCCCTTCGATGCGAAATCCGGCTCCTCCGGAGCCGCAGACTTCTTGTTCCTTCCGAAAATGCGTTTTCTCGGCTGATCTGTATCTTCATCCTCATCGTACATATCGTCTTCATCGTAATCGTAATCGTCGTCGTCGTTTAAGTTCATGGTGTTTAAAATTGAGTCAATAATGCTCATGGAGTAAACCGCCTTTCCTGTTTATACTCTTTTACCATTATCAATGTTTTTGGGAATGATGTCAACCAATAATCGAATTTTTTTAAAAAATCACCTCAGAATCTCTCCCTCCGTAACCCCTGACCCGTGCAGCGCAATATAATCATAAGTGCGGACACTGTAATACACATGCTTTTTGGCAATGCAGTATTCCTGATTTTCGTCTATCACCTCGATATAGCGGAAGGAGGCGTAACCCCGGTTCACATTATAAACGCCGGTCAGACTCTGCTTCTCCGCCACCCGGAACCGTTCGTTGGAGTCCGGAAGGATCAGCATATCACCCTGGGAAAAGTTCGACGTGGAAACATAACAGTAATCCGGAACCGTCTCTCCCGCATCCTTTGCGGCTTCTTTTTCCTCCTCGCCGGTGACCCGCAGGATGTCGGCCGTCACGAATTCCGTGGAAATGGAGCCGTCCTCCCCGTAGACCTCCTTATAAAATCCCTCCGCCAGGCTGTCGCCCCCGGTCGTTAAATATTCTGCCGGAATCACATAGGCGTCCTGGGAAACCAGGGCGGTTTTTGGAATCTTAAGCCCTTCCGCCTGAGAAGTTTTCACCTCCAGCTCGATAAATCGTTCCCCTGCGAACTGGACCATGTACTTGTCCAAGGTCAGGATTCCATAAGAAGCGCCGTCCGCCCCACGGACCACGGAAAAAGCCGCCCGGGCATCCAGACGCTTTTCCGTAAAATGAACGGTCAGGGAGGTTTCCTGCCCGTAGCGGACCAGGTCCTCCTCCGTGAGAGGGATCGCAACCGACCAGGTATCCTCCGTGACCAGCCGGTAAACGGGGTCTCCGCTCTTTACCAGCATCCCCCCAGTATAGGAAGTTCTTCCGTAATTTTCTTTGGAAAAAGCGTCTGCGGAAAGCTGCTCCGGGGTGAGCCCCTCCATGCCGTCCACAGAATAAAAAACGATTCCGCTCTGCTTTGCGGGACACTTTTGAAAAGAGACGGAAACGCCAGAACCCGCCCCGTCGGAAAGCTCCTTCAGGGTATTGACGTTCATATACTCCATCAGCATGGAGGACAGCGCCGCATTCACGTCGTACACTTCGGAAAAACGGTCGTCCGAATAGGAAGCGCTGAAAGAGGAAAGCTGCGCCTTTAACTCCTTCAGGTTTTCCTCGGACAGCCGGCTTCCCTCGCCGGCGGTATTGTTCAAATATTCCGTCATGGAGCCGCTTTCATCCACCGTGTAGACCAGGTTTCCAACGGCCGCCTTCTGCCTTTCCCGAAGATAATAATTGACATAACCGGCAAACTCGGAGGTGACGATCGTCTCACTCCGCAGGGCGATCCCGGTATAGTACGAGGTACTTGCGATATCCCCGTCAAGAACCTCGTACATTTTGATCTTCGGAGTGAACAGGTAACGCCCCGTCATAATCACCAGGTACAGGAAAATAACGGCAAAAACGGCAATGCCGATATTGATGGTTCTCGTCTTTTTGTATCGAATGATTTTTTTTCTTTTTTTTGTCAAGAAACCAGCTCCTTAACACGGAAAATTTTCCCATAATAATATGGAAAAATCAGAATACACTAAAGATAAGAAGGAGGGACAACAACTATGAACTCAAAGCCATTGGATTATACGGCGCTCGCCTTGGTAATCATCGGTGCCGTCAACTGGGCCCTGATCGGGTTTTTCCGGTTCAATCTGGTTACATTCCTTTTGGGAGACATGACGCTGCTCTCCCGGATCGTCTACGGCATCGTGGGGATCTGCGGCCTGTATCTCTTAAGCATGTTCGGACGTGTTGGAACCGGTCGGGAAACCGAATAAAATCGATCATTGAAAAAAGTACGGGACGTGGTTTCACGTCCCGAACCCATTTTTTCATCATTATGTAAAAGACGGTTATAAGGATACAATTACCTTCGACTGTGCATGCTCCGGCAGATCCTGAGCATCCAGGGAAATACTCAAAATCAAAGTGACTCCGTACTGCTGTCCAAGCTGTTCCAGTTCAATCAATTCGGAGGAAATGTCTTTTCCCTCCAGATGGGCCAGCTTCAGGAAGCTGTCCAAAAACACGTATTCCAAATCGTAATCCTGTGAAATGATCCCACACAAAAATCCAATAAAGGCGTTATAAGAACGGATCGGATAATCGTAAACGTTGATCAGGCGGATCTTATTGTCAAGCGCATGCATATGCTTTGTATTTTTATCCAGGTATACGATAGACCCCTTGCACTCTTTCACTGCCAGATTGGCTTTTTCAAGCAGAAACTTTGTCTTTCCCTTCCCCATTTTCCCTGCTATGATCTGCACCATAATGCACTCCTCCTTTAGTCACTGGTTATAATTTTGTAAGCCGTATTCTAATTATAGTATAAATTACCGGAAAGTACAATCCTTATTTCTGAATTTTTGAAAGTAAAGCCGTCATATTTCCATAGAGGTCGTTTCTGCCGTTCGCTTTTAAAACAACAGAAACATATTGGTTCCCCTGAGCGTCAGAAGAAGCCAAAGAGAGACAATTTCCGGCCTCCGGGGTGGTCCCCGTCTTCCCCCCGATGGGGGTCACGCCCTCCGGCGCTTCGGCCTGACCGGTGAAATACCAGATACCCCGTCCCCAGGAGACGGTGACCGGATTTCCGCCGTTCTCATACTCGGCCGTATAGCCGGGAACGCCGATAACCTCCAGGAAGGTGTCATAATCCAAAAGCTCGTTGTAGATCAGATAGATGTCATAGGCCGTGGTATAATGCTCCGGGTCCGTAAGGCCGTGTGCGTTGACAAAATGGCTTCCGGTGGCGCCAATCGCCCTTGCCTCCTGGTTCATGAGTGCGGCAAACTCTTCCTCGCCCCCGGCCACCAGCCAGGCGATGGCGTTGGCGGCGTCGTTTCCGGAAGGCAGCATCAGCCCGTATAAAAGCTGCTCGAGGCTCAGGGTGTCTCCGGCCTTAAGCCCCGCCACGGAGGATTCCGGGTCAAGATTTCCAAGCATCTCCTCCGTCACCGTGATCTTTGCGGAGAGGTCCCCGTGCTTCAAGGCCACGAGAAACGTCATGCACTTGGTTACGCTGGCCGGATAAAGCCTCTGATAGGCGTTGTGGCTGTATAAGACCTCGCCCGTGGTACGGTTGAATATGATCCCGGCGGAGGCGGTGACGGCCCCGTCCGGCTCCGACTCCTCCGCCACGCAGAGCCCCTCCCCGAACAGAGCCGGCCGTTCTTCCACGGTCTCCAGGGTCCGCAGGGCGGACCGGCTCTCATAAGGGGCCTGCAGGGTCGTGTCTTCGTTTCCTCCTCCGGCTCCGAAAAAACCGGAGGCAAACAGGCCCCCCCCCGTGCCGAGAGCGGCAATCACAAGTGTCACAAAAAACGCCCGGAGGAACATTCTCTGTCTCCGCACCCTTCTGGCCGTTTTCTTTCTGGACATCACTTTAAACTCCTGTTGTATATTTTTATTTGAGCACTGCGCTTAAGCGCATTCTGCCACAATCTCTGTCGGAAGCGGCGCTTTTATTTGAACGCCTCCCTCCACTCCATGTCCCCCCGCTCCAGGGCTTTCACCAGAAGCTCCGCAGAGGCCAGGTTCGTGGCCAGGGGAATGTTGTGCATGTCACAGAGACACCCGATGTTGAACACGTTCGGCTCGTGCGACTTCGGGTGGAGCGGATCCCTGAGGAAAATCATCAAGTCGATCTGGTTGCTCTCGATCTGTGCGGCAAGCTGCTGTTCTCCCCCCAGGTGCCCCGCCAGGAACTTGTGCACGGTCAGATTGGTCACCTCCTCGATGAGACGCCCCGTGGTCCCCGTGGCAAAAAGTTCATGACGGCATAAAATCCCACGATAGGCAATGGTAAAATTCTGCATCAGTTTTTTCTTGGCGTCATGGGCGATAAATCCCACATTCATAGTTTAGAACCCTCCTCTGTTATTTTCATAGTTTCGTTGAAGCCCCACATTCAATACCAACCCCATTCCAATAAAGATACTGAGAAGCGAACTCAGCCCCGCACTGATAAAGGGCAGCGGGAGTCCCGTGTTGGGCAAAAGTCCGGTTGCGACACCGATGTTTACGAAAGACTGGAAGGCGATCAGTGCGGCCATGCCGCTGCAGATCAGCCGTCCCGACAGGTCTCTGGCCCGGATGGCCATGTAAATGCATTCCGCCACGAGGATCAGAAGAAGCGCAATGATGATCACGCTGCCGACGAACCCCAGCTCTTCCCCGATCACGGCAAAGATAAAATCACAGTCCTCCTCCGAGAGAAAGTTTCCGTTCTTTACGGAGGCCAGCGTGGTATTGGCGATCCCCTTCCCGTGAAGCTGCCCGGAGCCGATGGCCATGATGGAATTCATCTGCTGCTGGGTGTTGTCCACCGAATATTTGGCCGGATCGATCCAGGACATGATCCGGTTAACCTGATAGGGCTCCAAAAGCTTCTGCCCCTCCTGCTGGATGGCGAAGATAAACCACGCCCCGAAGGGAATGATGAGGGCCAGGGCCCCCCCGATCCATTTATAGCTGATTTTTGCCACGTAGAGCATCACCAGGAAAATAAATACCACCACCAGGGTCGTGGACAGGTTCGGCTGGTCAAAAATCAGGTAGGCGGGAACGGCAAAGAGCACCAAGGCGCTCAAGATGACTCGCAGCTTGCTGATATTTTCCCGGTGCCTGTAAAAAAACATGGCAAAGAAACAGATCAGCATGATCTTGGAAAACTCGGAGGGCTGAATCTGCCCGACCACCGGCAGGACCAGCCATCGCTGGGCCCCGACACCGCTCGAATCCCCCATGAACTTCGTGGCCAGAAGCATGGCGATGTTGACGGCGTAAATGGGCCAGTAGAGCAGCAGAATCCAGTGATAATCGACGAGGGACACGAAAAACATACAGAAAAGCCCCACAGCCACGCCGAAAATCTGTTTGTAATAACTGCCCGTTCCCGTTGCGATCGTGGCGCTCTTCACAAAAACGATCCCCACCGCAGAGAGCGCCAGCACGAACAGGATCAGTCTGATGTTGTAATATCGAAAATGATACTCTTTGAATTTAAACATAACTATCCTTTATTTGTCAGGATTCCCACTTTTCATGTCTCTAATTGGAATATTTGCAAAAAGCGCCGGAACAAAGCCGCCCCCCTCCTCCGACGGGGTCTGGGTGATCTGGATGTCCAGCGCCTCCGTGTCCACATCCATATATTTGGAAATCACTTTGATAATGTCGTTCTTAATCGCTTCCATAATCTCAGGAGAACAGTTGGCTCGGTCAGAAACCAAAAGAAGCTTTAACCGGTCCTTCGCCACGTTCCCCGACTTGTTCTTCGAAAAAAAGTCAAACAGTCCCATGACGCTCCTCCTCATTTCTTTTTAAAAGCTCCCGCAAGCCGGGAAAAAAAGCCGCCCTTCACGTTCAGATCCAGCATCGGCACGTCCTCCCCGGTGATCCGTCTGGAAATATTCATATATGCTTGTCCGGACAGACAGTCCGAGCCCGTCAAAGGTTCTCCCTGGTTGCTGGAAATCACGATGCTCTCGTCATCCGGGACGGCTCCGATCAGGCGGACGGCCAGGATGTCGATGACGTCCTCAATGGACATCATGTCCCCCCTCTTCACCATGTCCATGCGGATCCGGTTGATGATCAGGTCGATCTGGCGAATTCCGTTGGCCTCCAAAAGACCAATGATCCGGTCGGCGTCACGGATGGCGGAAACCTCCGGCGTCGTGACGACGATTGCCCTGTCCGCTCCGGCGATGGCGTTTTTAAACCCCTGTTCAATCCCTGCCGGGCAGTCCAGGAGTATGTAGTCAAAATCCCCTTTCAGGGAATCGATCAGCTTTTTCATCTGTTCCGGCGAGACGCTCGACTTGTCCCTGGTCTGGGCCGAGGGCAGAAGCTGAAGGCTGGGATAACGCTTGTCCTTGATGAGCGCCTGGCTCAGGCGGCAGCTTCCCTCGATCACGTCCACCAGGTTGTAAACAATGCGGTTTTCCAACCCCATGACCACGTCCAAATTCCTGAGGCCGATGTCCGTATCGATCAGCACGACCTTTTTGTTCAACATGGCGAGGCCGGTTCCCAGATTGGCGGAAGTCGTGGTTTTCCCGACTCCTCCTTTTCCGGACGTAATAACGATCACTTCACTCATTTTTCATTCCTCCACAATTCAAATTCCCGCTCAGGGGAAGCTCACCCCGTCGATGGCCTCTCCGCAAAGAGACTCGACATGGATCATCCCCATGTCCAGATACGCAATCTGCGCATCGTCGGAGGGCTTTTTCCTGCCGCTCATGCGGGCGGTCACCTCTCCGATCCGGATTTGAATGGGATCCATCTCCAGGGCCACGACAATGGCGCGCTTCCTCCCGCCCAGTCCGGCGATGGCCGTACCGCGCAGGGCGCCGAGCACAATAATATTTCCCTTGGCGACAATCCGGGCGCCGGGGTTCACGTCGCCGAGCATGACGATGCTCCCCTCGGCCTCCAGCACCTGTCCGGAACGGAGCGTTCCTTTATAGAACTGCCCGTCCCCGGAAGGCCGTCCGCCTGCTTCCTCCTCCGCCTTTTCCTCCAACGCTTTTTTGAAGAAGGCTTCCCGTGCTTTGTCCGTGTCGATGACACAGGAGATCTCGATCTCGGAATTTTCGCAAATGGTATTTATGATCGCATTGATTTCCTCCACTGTAAGTTTCCGTCCCTCAAAGGAAAGGGCCATTTTCACGCCTCGGAAAAACCGGGAGGATTCCTGAAATTTTTCCCGGATGTCCAAAAGCAGCTTCTCCATGGGAATGTCCGGATCCAGGAATACGGAAAGGCCGTAATTGTTCCCTTTGATAATGACTGTCTGCCGCATGTGTTCTCACCTCTTAAGGTTAATCGGATACATGATGGAGGTCGGCGTCCGTCGCATGGTTGTTTTCCAAAATGGAATCCAGGGTGACGTAGCCAAAATAGTAACTTAAAATCTGCTCCGATAAGGCGCCGGAATAGCTGGAGCCGTAGCCGTTTGGAATCGCCACGGAAAGGGCGACCGTTGGCTGCTCGGCCGGCGCATATGCGATAAAGGTTGCGTGGTTCGCCCGCCCCTTGGACTGCTCCGCCGTACCGGACTTGGCGGCAAAGCCAATCTCGTTTAACACTTTTGAGTCTTTAAAGTTTTGGGCAAAGGTCCCTCTGGGACCCACAACCTCCTGCATTCCCTGCTGGATAATGTTCCAGGTGGACGGTGAGAGCTCTACGTGCTGCTCGATATCGGGCTCGTAATTCCTTACCACCTGGCCGTCACTCTTTTGTATTTTGGAGATCAGACTGTATTTGTAAAGGTTCCCTTTGCTGGCCAGGGTCGTGATATACCTGGAAAGATGGATGGCGGCGTAGGTATGGGTTCCCTGTCCGATACAGGAGGGGATCGGGTTCTGATCCGTGATGTGGGGTGCGTTCTCCGCAATCTCCACCCCGGACTTTTCCCCCAGGCCGAACATGGACGCATATTTCTGGATGGTCGCCACGCCCTGGTTGCCGCTGTATTCTCCGTTTTCCTGAGAGATCATCCACCCGACCTCGCAAAAATAATAGTTGCAGGACTGGGCGATGGCGGTAACGACCTCTAACGGCCCGTGACCGACAATGTTCCAGCAGCGCAGATGAAGGCCCTGCCGCTCAAAAGTCCCCGTATCGTCAATGATCGTGGCCGGGGAAATAACCCCCTCCTCCAGGCCGATCACAGAGGTCAGCACCTTGAAAATGGAGCCGGGAGCCGTCTCAACCTGGGTCGCCCTGTTCAAGAATGGCTGGCTTAAATCGTTGTACAGGCTCCAGTAATAGTCTGCGTCAATGGAGCCGGAAAACCGATTGATGTCGTAGCCCGGATAAGTCACCAGGGCGAGCACTTCCCCCGAATTGGGATCCGTCAGCACGCAGGAGGCCGAACAGGGATCCAGGGCAAGCTGCGCCGGGGTCAGCTCGATGTTGTAGATCTTCTCTTTGAGGAACTCAAAGGCAGTCTCCTCATTTCCGGACGTCAGCCTTGAAATGGCCGCTTCGTCCCGCTCCAACACTCCCTGCTCAAAAAGGCAGAGACACAGCTCCCTTCCGGTTACCACATTGTCATAAATCAGATATTTGTAGACCAGCTTCTGAAAGCCGGTATTGTTTTCCATGGCCGTCATGAGGGTCTGAATCAGGATCTGGAAGGTGTCGTCCGTGCTGGTGTATTTTTCCTCGGAATCCAGCTTTTCCGGATCGATCCATCCTTCCTCCACCGCATGGTACAGAAACTGATGGAAGCTGACGCCCATCTCGTTGGACCATCCCATGTAAATCTCATCGGCAGTGGTAAAGGAGCCCTCGAGGAAAAAGGAATTCTCCCTCATGTAATCATAAATGTAGTCCTGATAATCCTGCATGTCGGCGCTGCACCGGTCATAGGAGGGCGCTCCCTCGCTCAAAAGCTGGGAGGAGACGGACGGGATCACCGAAGCCATTCTGGAGGCATAGCGGTCATGAATGCTTTTCTCCAAGGTCGAGCCCTCCGCAAATTTTTCCATAGCCAGTATGTGATTGTTGATAAACTGGAAATAGGCGTCCCGCACCGGAATCTCGATCTTGGAGGCGTCCGTATCCTCCGTGACCACGTAGGCTGGATCATTGTTCAGCCGTCGCACCAAGATACCGGCCAGATTCTGCTCCAGCAGGTGATAGACCCCCACCTGCAGATCCCGGTCAATGCTCAGGTACACGTCGTTCCCAGTCTCCGGCTCCACCGTGTCGGTGATCTCCAGAATTCGTCCTTCGCTGTCCAGATACATGGTCTGGCTGCCCTTGACCCCGGAGAGCTCCAGTTCCATGGCGGATTCAATTCCGGATTTTCCAATAACGTCCCCCAACTCGTAACTGTCGTCGGTGGAGGAAAGCTCGTCCAGCTCATCTGCGTCGGCCTGGCCCGTGTATCCTAAAATGTGGGCGAATTCAAAGCTGTCGTTGTAGAGCCGGACAGTTTTTTCCTCCACGTTGACGTCTTTTAAGACCTCTGCGTTCTCCTTGATGTCGGCCACCGTCTCCAGCCTGATGTCCGAGGCCACCGTGACAGCGTCATAGCGGCGGAATGCGTTCAACGTCATGGCATAACGGATGTGCAGCATCTTAAGGGCTGTCTCGTCGTCCACCTCGTAGGTGGTCTTGTCCGCATTCTCACCGATACCGTAGCGCTCCTTGAGCATTTTGAACAGATCCATTGCGGATATGTCGGAAGGGTATTCACCCTCTTCGTCATCCAAGTCATCCACGGACTTGAGCCCGTAGACGTCCCGCAGGAAGCGGAGCCGTTCTTCCTCGCTCCTGGTGGTATACTGCACGCTCCCGTTTCCATCCAAGTTCAGGGAGAGAGAGGTGACAAGGGTCTCCCCGTGCTTCTCCAGAATGGGAATCAGTCGCAGCAGCATCTCGTTCCGCTCATATCCATTTTTATAATAGCCGGAATCTCCGATGGAGACTGCGTAGGCCAGCTTGCTATAAGCCAGAAGATTTCCGTTCCTGTCGTAAATGTTTCCCCTGGTACCGGAGGTGCTTACCTTGTTCAGGGTCTTCTGCACGTAGTTGGCCTGATAACCGGCCCCGCTCACGATCTGAAGCTTAAACAGCCGCATCACCAGCATGCCGAACATGCCAAGAAACAGGATGCTCACTACGAACAACCTGGATTTCACGATCCTCTTCAGTATGCTTCCGATAAATTCCAATAATTCACTAAACAAACTTAGCCGCACTCCTTCGTTCTGCTTCTTCCAGCCTGTAATTGACAGAGGATATGATCTGATACACCACGCTGGTCAGCACCGTCGTGTAGATCACCTCCGGCAAAATAACGTGAAGCAGATAATAAACAAAATCCAGACGGTTTCGAATCAAGAACTGGAACACGTAGAGATATCCACCATAAAGAAAACTGCAGAATGCGGTAACCAGCAGTGGAAACAGGACGTAGTCCGAATACAGCCAATGATGGAGGGCGCCGTTCACATAGCCGATCAGGATAAAAATGACCATGTGAAAACCCACGGCATTCATGGAGGCAACGTCCATCAGAAGGCCGCACGCAAAGCCCACCGCCATCCCCTGAGTCTTCCCGTTCATAAAGCCGAAGGCCACGGTAATGATCAGAAGGATGTTGGGAACGGTGTCAATAATGGGACTGTTGGCAAACAATCCAAACTGAAGCAGGAATCCTGCAAATATGATAAGCGCCGTTACAAAAATCCGCTTTACTCGTTTCAAGACTGATTCTCCTCGCCTGTCACTTTTAATGTCTTAATCACCAGAACCGTCTGAAGATGTCCGAAATCCACTTCCGGGATCAGATAGCCGGACTTGGTCACGTTGTTGCTGTCAATCTGAATGTCCTTTGCATACCCAATCAGAATGTTGGGGAGGTATTTATCGCTGATATTGGAAGTGACGATCTTGTCGTCATCCCAGATGTTGTCGTTTTTATCAATGTAACTGATCCGAAGGCTGCCTTCTGCGTAAAGCTGCAGATCCCCTGACACGATGCAGGCATCGCCGGAATTCATGGACATGGCGCTGACGTTGCTGTCGTCGTCAATGATGGAGCGGACCTTTGCATAATTGTCTCCCACTTCGGTGACAATGCCCACCAGTCCGCCATCGGCAATCACGTTCATGTCCACCGCAATGCCGTCCTCCCTTCCCTTGTCGATGACGAAGGAATGATACCAGTTCCCGGCATCCTTCTGGATGATCCTGGCCCCGGTGGTCTCATAGTCGCTGTACTGGCCCTTGAGCTCGAAAAGCTCCCGGAGCTCCTTAAGCTCCACCTGCCCCTGCTGGTAATTGCCGATGTCCTCTTTGAGGGCCGCCAGTTCTTCCTTCAGCTGCTTGTTTTCAGCCCTGGCCTCCTCCAGACTTTGATAGTCGAAAGCCGTGTCGGCAAAGCTGCTGCCCAGGTGGTTGAGCCCCTTCTGCATGGGAGTCAGAATGGAGTTCACCACGCCTGTGACCGGACTCAGAAATCCGGGCCGGAAATATCCCACGGCCAGAAGCACTGCGCAAAACAGCATCAAAAAAAACAATACGTACCTGGCCGGAAGAGAAAATTTCTTCTTGTCTTTCATTCTATATGATTCCTCGTTCTTTTAAACTGATATAACAATTGTCCCCGATGACGATGTGGTCAAGGAGGGAAATTCCAAGAAGCTCCCCGGCTTCGGCGACCCGTTTCGTCACCAGGACGTCCTCTGCGGAGGGTTCCGGATCTCCGCTTGGATGGTTGTGGAGCAGGATCACGTTCACAGCCTGATATCTAAGGGCGTCCAAAAAGATCTCCCTGGGAGAAATGTGTGCTTCGTTGACGGTTCCGACGGAGAGCACCGTTTCTTTTAACAGGTGCCCCCTCGTGTCCAGAAACACGGCCCGAAGCTCTTCCCTCTCCTTGTGACGCATCTCCTCCATGAAATAGGCGGCCACCCTTTCCGGAGTCTGAAAAATCTGCTCCCCGCGCATCCTGCTCCGGCTGATCCTCTTGGCAAACTCACCGATGCAGGAAAGCTGAATGGATTTTACGGTTCCGATACCGGGAATCTTCCGAAACTCGCCGCTGGTCAAATGGGAAAGGCCCGGAAGCCCTCCGTAAGGGGTGCAGAGTTCCAAGACCTGTCTGGCCATCTCCAAGGCACCCTGCCCTCTTGTTCCCGTCCGCAGGATCACCGCAAGAAGCTCTGCGTCGGTGAGTCCCTCCGGTCCGAAGGCTTGGCATTTCTCATAAGGACGTTCGGAAACCGGAAGTTCGTTGATGGTGTTTCGCATCATATGCCGCCTGCCTCCTTACTCTGTGAAGTCAGGTCCCAAATCAATTTTATCATGTCAAAAGTCTCTCATCTCTCTCCACACTAAAGCAACCGGTAGATCAGGATGGCGACCACCATCCCCAGGATCCCCGCAATGGTGATCCGGATGGTCAGTGCAAAGGTGATGGTCAAGATCCCAAGATCCAAAACCACGGGGCTTGCGAGACCGAAGGTCTGTCCGAAATTCAGCCATCCGAAAGCGGACAGGCCGCCGAGGAGCTGTCCAAGAAAACCACCCAGCACGATCCCTGACAGAATCAGAATCAGCAGGGACCATTTGCTTTTCGCCGTCTTCATATGGTAATCTTCTCCTGTTTCTCTGAAAAACTTTCCCAAAACAAAAAACTACTAGCTATCAGTTTATCACAATTTTAAGCTTCTGTACACCGAAAAACAAAATCTTAAGGAAATTTAAGGAATTTCTCATAATGTGACCAGATTCGCCTCCAAAAGCTTCTGGGCGGAGGAAAGTATCCCGGCCTTTGCGTGATACCAGGTCAGCCCGCCCTGGAAAAACACGGTGTAGGGCGGCTTTAGGGGGCCGTCTGCGGAGAGCTCAATGGAGGAGCCCTGAACAAAAGCGCCTGCTGCCATGATGACGTCGCTGTCGTAGCCGGGCATGGCCCAGGGCTCCGGAGTTACAAAGGAATCCACAGGGGCCGCCGCCTGGATTCCCAGGCAGAAGGCTTTTAATGCCTCCGGCGAGCCGAGGTCCACGGCCTGGATGATGTCGTGGCGCACGGTATCCGAGGAGGGAAACACGGGAAAGCCCAGCTTCTCGTATAGGGCGGCCGCAAAGACGGCCCCCTTCACCGCCCCGGCCGTCACCGTCGGCGAGAGGAAAAAGCCCTGATACAGGGTCTGGGAGAGGCCCAGGCTGGCTCCCACCTCCTTCCCCAGGCCGGGAGCGCTCAGGCGAAAGGCGGCCTGCTCCACATATTCTTCCTTTCCGACAATGTAGCCGCCGCAGGGGGCCAGCCCGCCGCCGGGATTCTTGATCAGGGAGCCGACACAGAGGTCCGCCCCCACATCGGTTGGTTCGGTGACTTCCGTAAACTCTCCATAGCAGTTATCCACCATGCAGATGATGTCCGGCTTCCTTGATTTTAAAAATGAGACCAATTCCCCGATGGCGGAGACAGACAGGGTGGGCCTCGTGGCGTAGCCCTTGGACCGCTGGATGGTGGCCAGCTTTGTCCGCTCGTTTATGGCCCCTCCGATAGCCTCATAATCAAAAGAGCCGTCTTCTTTTAGGTCCGCCTGGGCATAGGTGACGCCGTATTCTTTCAGAGAGCCCTTGGAGGGGCGGATGCCAATGACCTCCTCCAGTGTATCATAGGGCCGTCCCACCGGGGAAAGCAGCTCATCCCCAGGCCTTAGATTCGCTGAGAGGGCTACGGCCAGCGCATGGGTGCCGCAGGTGATCTGGGGCCGCACCAGGGCCGATTCGGCGTGGAACACGTCCGCATAGATCTGCTCTAAGGTCTCCCGGCCAAGGTCATTGTAGCCGTAGCCGGTGGAGCCGGAAAAATGTGCCTCCGACACCCGGTTTTTCTGCATGGCGTGAAGCACCTTCATCTGATTGTATTCTGCGATCCGGTCTATGGATTCAAAACGCTCCTTTAAAGAAGACTCGATCTCTGCCCCCAAACGGAGGAGGCGTTCGTCGTAGCCGAAAGAGCGGTATAGGTTGTTTAGGGATTGGTTGTTTGTGGTGATCATGGGAATGGTCCTCGTTTCTTTAAAATTTCGCAAGCTTTACGCAGGTCTGCGAAGCTCCTGCGCCCGCAGACACGTCGGAAATCGGCACGGTGCTGCGGCCCTGATTAGCCGGAATCCTTCCTCTAATCTGTTCCCAGGTCGGTGGAGCCCGGCTCCTGCTTTGCAGTCTCCACATCCCCAAATCCGGCCCGCTCCAGATGGACCGCTATGCGCTCCATGAGGACCTCGTTTGGCTCCAGGTCGTCGTAGCTGTTTTCAAACTGCCGGACGACAAGCTCCGCCCCCGTCATCAGGGCCGCCCCCGGGCGCAGCCTATGACCCGCCTGGAAACCTCGTCCAGATACTCCCGCTTCTCGCTTCGGACGTAAAAGCGGCAGGCGGCCGACTCCGGGATGACGTTCACCGCAGCGCCGCCATCCGTAACGATCCCGTGAATGCGGACGTCCGGCTTTAGCTGCTGGCGGAGGGCGCTGATCCCGGCAAAGGTCAGATTCACCGCGTCCAGGGCATTGATCCCCCGCTCCGGAGCCGCCGCCGCATGGCTCGCCTTTCCCCGGAAGGAAAACTCCCAGGAATCAATGGCGATGGCGTGGGGGCGCAGACTGTTGCACTTGTTCAGGTGCATCTCAAATGCGGCGTCGCTTCCCAGAAAGGCCCCGTTCTTTGCCAGGATCACTTTTCCGCCGACAGTTTCCTCCGCCGGAGTGCCGAGCACAACAACGGTCCCCTGCCATCCTTCGACCCGACTTAAAAGCAGAGCGGCGACCACGGAGGCTGCGGCGACCCAGTTGTGTCCGCAGGCATGGGCGGGCCGTTTTTCCTCCCCGTATCCGGGCAGTGCGTCATATTCCGCCAGAAATGCGATCGTCTTTAATGATTCCCAAAGAGAATGCTCCGACAACTCGTTCTCCCCCTTATATTTATTCCATTATGATAAAAGTCCTCTTCTGAATAGGATCGCTTCCAGCTCCGTTAAGGCATCTTCTTCTGTCTTCCCGTCCAGGGAAAGCCAGTCGGTCTGCCGCTCCCGCTTAAACCAGGTGAGCTGCCGTTTGGCGAAATGTCTGGTATCCCGTTTTAAGATTCGCACAGCTTCGTCGTAATCCATCTCCCCGTCCAGATAAGAAAGCAGTTCCTTATAGCCAAGGCCCTGCATGGAGACCATGTCCTTCGTGAGACCCATGGCCTTAAGCCTTTTCACCTCGTCGAGAAGCCCGTTTTCAAGCATCGCATCCACCCGCAGGTCGATCCGCCGGTAGAGCTCCGCCCGGTCTCTGTTCAAAATCATGTAGGCGAACCGATAGGGGGATTCCTTCTCCCTCTCCGTCTGATTGTGCTCGGAAATGGGTTTGCCGGTCTTTTCATAAAATTCCAGGGCCCGGATCACCCGCTTCACGTTATTTTCGTGGATCTCCGCCGCCGCCTTTTGGTCTCGTTCCCGCAAAAGGCCGTGGAGATAAGAGGCCCCCCGCTCTCTCGCAAGGGATTCCAGCCGTTCCCGGTAAGAAGGGTCCGCATCGTTCTCCGTGAAATCGATGTCGTATAAAAGGGCCTGGATGTAAAATCCGGTGCCGCCGGTGAGGATGGGCAGATGCCCCCGCTCATGGATTCCATTCATGGCGGCCTGGGCCATCCCCTTGAACCGGACCACGTGGAAGGCTTCCCTCGGGTCCAGCACGTCGATCAGATGGTGGGGGACGCCGTCCATCTCCTCCCTTGTTACCTTGGCGGAGCCGATGTCCATCCCACGGTACACCTGCATGGAATCGGCGCTGATGATCTCCCCGTGAAATCGTTTGGCAGCCTTCACGGAGAGGGACGTTTTCCCCACGGCCGTCGGGCCGGTTAAAATCAATAAAGGCTTTTTCATGTCAGACAACCCTCGCATCAAAAGTCTATAGCCAGTCAAAACGGATTCAGACAGGAAAGCATTCCTATGAACCACACCAAAACGGCCAGTATCCCATAAATGATTCCCCCACGGCCGCCCGCATTCTCCGCCGGTGTCCCGTCGTCTTCCGGTTGCCCCTTCTCCCCCGGCAAAACCTCAGACGCCGTTTCCGGTCCCTTCCTCAGAATATCCGATATCTCTTCCGGCAGAGGGACCAAAAACGGAAATTGCTTTAACCGGAGCAGTTCCTCGTCATCTGGCCTTATTTCCGTATCAAGGTTCCCATTGAACATTCGTCTCCCTCCATGGTTTCTGCCTCGTTGCCGGGCCTTTCACTGATTGTTCCGACGGTACATTTCTAAATCAAAAAGTTCCCGCAGCGTCTCCTGTGCTTCCTCCTCGGTACACTCTCCCAGCCGTTGCTTTGCCTGTCCATAAAGAAGAAACGCATAGTCCTCCAAAAACGGATCAGAATCCACAGTGAGATACCCTTCGTATATGCGCACCAGATCTTCTATGTTTTCTGAAGCTGTCTGGTACTCTCCATTTGCAAAGGCCACGTATCCCTGCAGCAGAAAAACATATTCCTCATGTTCGCTCAGTCCTTTCTCGAGTGCCTTTTCCATAATTTCCTCCGCATGGACGGAATCTCCCGTCTCCGCCAGCGCAATGGCATACTCTGCCAGATACATGTCCTCCAACCACTGCGGGCACCTCTCGAGAGCCTCCGCAAAATAAGGAATGGCATCGGCATAAAGCTCTTCTGAAAAATGCTCCCGGGCGATCGCAAGGCAGGCGTAGCCCAAATTTTCATTGATTTTAAAATTCTGCCTGTATTCTCTCTCCACGGCGACAGCCATCACAAAAACAGTTAAAATGATCAGAAGCAAAAGTTTCCCCGAATCCGAGTATTTGTTTTTTATAAGACTCCTGACACACAGGTAATAAATTCCAACCGTTACGGCAAAGGTTGGCCAGATTCCCGCAAAAATCCCCGGAAGAAAGAGCACGAGAAAAAGAATCAGCGCCGCCGCCCGCTTCCTGAGCCTGAGCCAGACAATCAGGATAAGGATACTTTGCACCACGACCCGATAGGCGATCATTGCGGGAATGATTTCCTGATACGCATATCCCCCTGCGCGGGCCATGCGTCCGACGAGCCCCAGCATTTGCCCCAGTGACACTGCGGCAGTCAGAAACAGCATCTGCAGCAGCACCTTTTTTTCTTTGCAGCTGCTCCGCATAAGGAGAAAAGCCAAGATGGGGATCGGCAAAAAAAGCAAGACAGAATAGAGATTCCCATTGTGCATGAAATAATCAAACAGATATGCGACTCGCTCCTCGCTCACGTTTTCCCTCTCCTCCTTTCAGGATATGATCGAACCGACGGCGGGAAAGAAAGCGGCCGTCAGTTCTTTTCCCCCAGACGGGCAATGCTCCTCACGAGAAATTCCTGGTCCGCATTCGTCAGTTCCAGAAAGTGGCATCCATACTCAAACTGCTCCGCTTCCCGCTCCACCACCCGCAGCACCTCACAGTACACCACAAAGGGGGAACCGCTCTCGGACAGTTTTGTCTTTAAAAAAAGATGGTCCCCCTTATGATAACGGTATCTGGAGCCGATACTGGCCCCGCCTGCGCTGATGTCAAAAAAGCAGCAGGGCCTCTCCTCCGTCTCATCTTCTGCCATGACCGTCCCTTCCAGATCCGTGCTCAGACGTGAGAACGAGCGTTCATTTTCTATTTTGGTGATAGAAAGGTGTTCCACCTGCCAGGTATGTCTCTCTTTCGGAGCAATGTCCCCCTCCATCAAAACGGCCTTTCTCCTCCGATCGTTATAGCCACGAATCATTACATGGAAGGCATCCTTTCCCTGTAAATCCCCTGCGTCGGTATCCCGGAAGATCTCTCCGTCCGAATACTGGAAAAGCCCCGCCCGGCTCCTCCCCGGCTCATGCAGCCTGGCAATAAAGAGCAGCCGTCCGTCAGGGGTTTCCACCACCACCCGCATACCGGAGTAGATCTCCAGTTCCCGCATGTCGCTCTTTTCCCCGACCTCCCGGACAGCCTCTTTTTCTCCCGGTTTTTTAAACAGCTCAAACAGCTTCACCTTGTGACCTCCTGGCTTCATTTGTGTTCAGACAATTCGCTTAAACTTTTTTTCCAGCTCCCGCTTGCTCATGGAAATGATGGTGGGCCTGCCGTGGGGACAGGCGTAAGGATTTTTCAGGGTGAGGAGCTCGTCGATGAGTGCCTCCGCCTCCGCAAGGGAGAGACGGTCTCCCCCCTTGACGGCGGCTTTGCAGCTCATGGAAGCTAACTTCTCCAAGATCAACTCGTCAGATTCCCTGGAGAGCTCGCCGGTCAGGCTGTCGAGAAGCTCCAAAAGAAGCTCTCTCTGGGCAATGCCATAAAGGTTGGCCGGAACGGCGCTCACCGCATATTCCTTCCCGCCGAAGGGCTCGATCGCAAAGCCCATCCGGGAGAATTTCTCCCGATACCGGTGAAGAACCTCCTCCTCCCTCATACTCAGGGTCAGGAGAATGGGCGGGCTCACCATCTGCCCGTAAATCTTTTTCTCCGAAAGCTCCCTCACCATTCGCTCGTAGAGGACCTTTTCATGGGCCGCATGCTGGTCGATGATCAGAAATTCTTCCTTATATTGGATCAGCCAGTAGGTCTCAAAGAGCTGGCCGATGAACCGGTACTGGGCCCTGGCTTTTGAGGAGAGCAGTTTTTCCTCGAAAAGCTCCAGCTGCCTTCCGTCCGCCGTGCCCCCTTCCTCCGGACGGACGGATTCTTTTTGCGGCATCGGACTTGCGGGGATGTTTTCCTCCCCCACCGGCGTCCTTTTTAATAAGAAAGCTTCCCTCTCCGGAATCAATTCCGCCTCCGAAATCTCCGGAACCGGAGGCTTTTCATGCAAAGGAACCGTCACGGTCTCCGGCCTTTTTTTCACCTGATAAGAGGCCGCAGACTCCCGCAAAAACTTTGGCGGCTCCACCGGGGGAATGGTCTGGGAGAGGCTCCGTTTCACCTCAAAGGGTTCCGGCCCCCGCTCCGCCCGCCCGGAAGGTTTTTTGTCCGGGAAGGTCCGGCCCCGGGAAGCCTCCCCCGGCTCCGAAAGACTCACCTTCCGGATGAGCTCCCTTCCCGCAAGGGCCTCTCTCACTGCCCCCCGGACCAATTCATAGATCTCCTCCTGATTGCTGAACCGAAGCTCCATCTTGGCCGGATGGACATTGACGTCCAGAAGCTCCGGGTCCAGGGTCAGGTGGAGCACCACGAAAGGATATTTGTGCTGCATCATGTAAGAATGATACCCGTCCTCGATGGCCTTGTTGATCAGATTGCTCTTGATGTAGCGCCCGTTGATAAAATAATTCTCATAGTTTCGGTTCCCCCTGGAAATGACGGGCTTTCCGAGAAAACCGGAAATTTTTACCGCCCCCTTTTCCGTTTCGACGGGCAGCAGGTTTCCGGCGATATCCCGGCCGTAGATCATGTAGATCAGATCCTTTAAATTGTGGTTCCCCGCCGTGTGGAGCCGGTTCTGGCCGTTCTGGATCAAGCGGACGGAGACATCCGGTCTTGAAAGGGCCATCCGCTCCACCAGGCTGCTGATGTAGGAACCCTCCGTCTGAGGGGATTTCAAAAACTTCTTTCTGGCCGGCGTGTTGTAAAACAGGTTGCGCACCAGAAAAGTGGTCCCCTCCGGGGCGCCGATCTCCTCCATGGAAATCTCCTCCCCGCCGTGAATCTGGTAGCGGGCCCCCGTAAGCTCCCCCGCCGTCTTGGTGATAAGCTCCACCTGGGCGATGGCCGCAATGCTGGAGAGCGCCTCACCCCGAAATCCCAGAGAGGAAACCGTCAAAAGATCCAACGCCCCCTGGATCTTGCTGGTGGCATGGCGGAGGAAGGCCGTCGGAATCTGACTCTTTTCGATCCCGCAGCCGTTGTCCGTCACCCGGACCAGGGAAATGCCACCGTCCTTCACCTCCACGGTCACCGCCGTGGCCCCCGCATCGACGGCATTCTCCACCAGCTCCTTGACCACCGAAGAAGGCCGGTCGATGACCTCCCCCGCCGCAATCTGATTGATGGTCTCCTGACTTAACACCCTGATCTCTGGCATGATGTTTCCTCTCTTTCCACGCCCTCACTCTTAACCTTCTCGGTTCAGGCCCCCATTTGGGACCCTCTCCCATTCTGCGTACAACCAGGAAGAAAATCGGTTTTTTCTAAGCCGAAACCATTCGAAAGCCGTCGGTACTTAGAGGGTTCCGAGCATAAGCGAAGGAAGGCTCTTAGTACCGCTACGAGCTTTCGAGAGCGGGAGCGTGTTTCGGCGTGAAAAGAACCGATTTTCTTCCGTGTTTCCTCCCCATCCCCCTATTTCCACCGATTTTTCAAACTATTCTGCATCCGGTACAGTGTATTCAGTGCATCGATGGGCGTCATGGCGGAAAGCTCCATGTTCTCCAGTTCCTTTAAGACTTCGTCGTCCTTCATGGTGTCAAAGAGGCTCATCTGCTTTAAGTCCACCTCGTCCAGCTTCGGCACATGGCTCTTCGGCGGTTTCTCCGCCCCGGCGATCTCCCGGGAGCGGGCGGAAATGTCCGCGTCGGAAAGTTCCGCCGCCAGCTCCTTCGCCCGGACGAGGACCGGCTCCGGCACTCCGGCCAGGCGGGCTACCTGGATGCCATAACTCTTGTCGGCACCCCCTTTTACGATCTTTCGCAGGAACACGATGTCGTCCCCCATCTCCTTGACGGCGATGCAGTAATTGTTGACCCCCTTGAGACTCCCCTCCAGCTCCGTCAGCTCGTGGTAATGGGTGGCAAAGAGCGTTTTGGCTCCCAAAATTTTCGTGTTGGAGATATATTCAATGACCGCCCAGGCGATGGACAGGCCGTCGAAGGTGCTGGTGCCCCGCCCGATCTCGTCCAAAATCAGGAGGCTGTTCCTGGTGGCGTTGCGCAAAATATTTGCCACCTCTGTCATCTCCACCATAAACGTGCTCTGGCCGCTGGCCAAATCGTCGGAAGCCCCCACCCGGGTAAAAATCCGGTCACAGATGCCGATATTGGCCGACCCTGCCGGCACGAAGCTTCCCATCTGGGCCATCAGGCAGATCAGGGCCGTCTGGCGCATGTAGGTGGACTTTCCGGCCATGTTTGGACCGGTAATGACAGACAGCCGGTGGTCCCCGTTGTCCAGATAAGTGTCGTTGGCGATAAACAGGTTGTCCCGCATCATCCGCTCCACCACCGGGTGGCGGCCTCCCCTGATGTCAATGACCCCCTTCCCGTTGATGGAGGGCCGGACATAATTGTATTTCGTGGCGGCGACAGACAGAGAGGTGAGCACGTCCACCCAGGCGACGCAATGGGCCGTCCGTTGGATCCGCTCTACCTGACCGGCGATGTCGTTTCGGACACGGCAGAACAAGTCATATTCCAGGAGAAAGAGCTTGTCCTCCGCCCCCAGGATGATCTCTTCCAGCTTCTTGAGCTCTTCCGTGGTAAACCGTTCCGAACCGGTCAGCGTCTGCTTGCGCACATAATGGTCCGGCACCATGGAGAGAAACGAATTGGTCACCTCCAGGTAATACCCGAAGACCTTGTTGTACTTGATCCTGAGATTCTTGATACCCGTCTGCTCCCGCTCCTTCGCCTCCAGCTCGGCCAGCCAGGTCTTTCCCTCCGTCTTGGCTTTTTTAAGCTTGTCCGCCTCCTCATGGAATCCCTCCTTGATCAGGCCCCCGTCCCGGAGCGTGAGCGGCGGGTCGTCCACGATGGACCGCTCGATCAGATCCGTCAAATCTTCCAGGGGGTCAAGCTCCTCGAAAAGCTCCCCGAGAAGAGGCGCATGAAGCTCCTTTAACAGAAGCCGGATGTGGGGCAGCATCTTTAAGGAATTCTTGAAGGCGATCAGATCTCTGGCGTTGGCCGTCTGATAAGAGATCCGGCCGATCAGCCGTTCCAGGTCATAAATGGGATTCAGATATTCGATCAGCTCTTCCCTGGTAATGTAGGCGCCGTTTAACTCCTCCACCGCATCCTGCCTGCGCCCGATCTCCTCCTGGTCAAGAAGCGGCTGTTCGATAAAACTCCGAAGAAGCCTGGCCCCCATGGCCGTCCTGGTCTTATCCAGGACCCACAGGAGGGAGCCCCGCTTCTGCTTTTCCCGGAGGGTTTCCACAAGCTCCAGGTTCCTTCTGGTGGAGGTGTCGATAAGCATATATTTCCCGGAACGGTAGGGAGTCAGCTTCGTGATGTGGCTCAGGGAATTTTTCTGGGTTTCCAGGAGATATAAAAGGGCCGCCCCGGAAGCCGCAAGGCCGATCTTGTAATCCGCAAGGCCCAGGCCCTCCAGCCGGTCCACATGGAAATGTTCCTTTAAGGTATTTGCACAGAGCTCCTCATCAAAATAGCGGCTGTCCAGGGCCGTGGCAAGAAAATTCACCCGCCCCTTAAGGGCCTCCAAATCCACGCCGGACATGTAAAAGGCCTCGTTGCAGATGATCTCCGAGGGCGTGTATTTATAGATTTCGTCCAAAAGAGCCCGAATGGAAGAAAGTTCCGTCACCAAAAATTCCCCGGTGGTGATATCCGTCACCGCCACGCCGAAAGACTTGGCCATGTAGACAATGCACATGAGATAATTGTTCTTCGACTCATCCAGGGCCTGGCTGTCAAGGAGGGTGCCCGGCGTCACGACCCGGATCACCTCCCGCCTGACCAATCCCTTTGCCTGCCTGGGATCCTCCATCTGCTCGGCGATGGCCACCTTGTAGCCCTTCTGGACCAGGCGGCTTAAATACGTGTCCAGCGCATGATAAGGGACGCCGCACATGGGCGCCCGCTCGGAAAGACCGCATTCCTTTCCCGTCAGGGTAAGCTCCAGCTCTCTGGAGACCGTCTTTGCGTCCTCGAAGAACATCTCATAAAAGTCTCCCAGACGATAGAAAAGGATGCAGCCGGGGTACTGCTTCTTGGTCTCCATATACTGCTGCATCATCGGTGATAGCTGCTGCGTTGCCACGTTCAAACCTCTCCTTTGTAGTAGACAATCTTATCGTGAACCGGATAATCCCGAATATACTCCGCCAGTGTGGGCCGTTCCTCGGAGGCCGGATCGCTGATCAGGAAATCGGAAGCCTTTAATTCTGTGCCGTCTCCGGTATAGCCGGTGATCAGGACCCAGTGGGGATGATCGTCCTCGGTGAAGCCGCCAATTAATACAGGGATGCCTTTTTGAAGCTGTGTGAGCGCATGCTCCAGATAATCCCCGTCCCAGTCCTTCTCATAGACCTTCGGAAAGCCCAGTCTTCCGTGCTCGTCATAGTACAGCCGCTCTGCCATGCCGTCCGGCGTGGTCGGCGCACCCTCCAGATAGGAATAGGACATGGCGAGACAGGAAGTGGCGCAGCCGGCGGAGGCGATGGTCTCATAGCTGTCCCCCAGAGGAAGAGCGCCCCACCGGGGATCGTACTGTTTGTAGCCGGGGACATCCAGAAACACCCGCCCGTCCGAGGGTGGAGCCTCCGAAAGCTCTTCGATGACACAGTAACCCTCCACGATCTTCGAGGTGTGGGGTTTTGTATAACGGACCCGCACATAGCCCGTGTTCTCCTTCCAGAAGACCTGAATGGCATCTCCGTAGGAGATTCTTGCCGCCACGGCAGCTTCTGCATCCGGCTCCTCACGGATATTCAAAAGACCAAAATAAGCACAGTACATGGTATCGCCTTCGGAAAACCGCCGGTAAGAAAATTTTCCGTTCTCATCCGCAGGAGCCCCCCTGTAAACTCCGGGAAGCCTGGCAGAAAGCCTTAACCGCCACGGATTCTCCGATACCCTGGCAGAGACTGTCCCAAAACCGGCGGGCTTTAGGACTTCCGCAGAAAAAAGCCACACCAGGAGCAAAATACACGTGAAAAAGACGACCATCAAAGAGGCCATCACCGCCGTCCTGCGTTTCTTTTCATCTGCCAGAAATCCTCTTATGTCCATAAGTCCTCCCGTTTATGGAAGCTTTCTCCCCATGTAATAAAACCCTTTCGACTCCATGAGCAAAACCGGGATCAGCCTTCCGATGTCGGAGACGTCCCCCGGGAAATGAACCATGATGTTGTTGCTTAAACGTCCCGTCACCAGCCGCCCGTCGTGGGTATCCACGCCCTCGACGAGGGCCGTCATGGTCTTCCCCACGTCTTTCCCACAGACCTCAGAAGAGATCCGCTGGACCTCCTTTAAAAGCCGGTCGAAACGGGGCTTCACCACCTCCTCCGGCACCTGGTCTTCCATGGCGGCAGCAGGCGTGCCGGTCCGCTTGGAATAAATGAAGGTGAAGGCGCTGTCATAGCGCACCTGCCGGACCACGTCCAGGGTCTCCTCAAAATCTTCCTCCGTCTCGCCGGGAAACCCGACGATGATATCCGTCGTCAGGGACATATCCGGAATCTCTCTCTGGATTTTCCCTGCGAGGGCCAGATACTGCTCTTTGTCATAGACCCGGTTCATCTTCTTTAAGATTCTGGAGCTCCCCGACTGGAGGGGCAGGTGCAGATGACGGCAGATCTTCGGGCAGTCCCTCATAACCTCGATGAGCTCGTCCGAGAGATCCTTCGGATGGGAGGTCATGAAACGAATCCGCTCCAGGCCGTCGATTTTCGCCACCTGCCTTAACAGCTCGGCAAAGGTCATGGGCTCTGCCAACGTTTTCCCATAGGAATTGACGTTTTGGCCCAAAAGCATGACCTCCACCACTCCGTCTGCCACCAGCGTGCGGATTTCCGTCAAAATCTCCTCCGGCTCCCGGCTCCGCTCCCGTCCTCGCACATAGGGCACGATACAGTAGCTGCAGAAATTGTTGCAGCCGTACATAATGTTTACGCCGGACTTGAAGGGATACTTTCTTCTGGCTGGAAGTTCCTCCACGATCTGGTCGGTCTTTTCCCAGATATCGACCACCATGCCTTTTTCCGTATAACAGCGGTACAAAAGCTCCGCCAGCCGAAAAATATTGTGGGTGCCGAAGACAAGATCCACAAACCGGTAGCTTTTCCTGATTTTTTCCACCACCGAGGGCTCCTGCATCATGCAGCCGCAGAGGGCGATGGTCATCCTGGGATTTTTCTGTTTCAGGCTGTTTAAATACCCCAGCCGCCCGTACACCCTCTGATTGGCGTTGTCCCGGACCGTACAGGTATTGTAGAGGACAAAATCCGAGGCCTCATCCTCCGAGGCCGTAAACCCGGCCTGAAGCAGAATCCCGAGGAGCTTTTCCGAGTCCTTGGCGTTCATCTGGCAGCCGAAGGTCTGGACGCAGGCTGTCAGGGGGCGGCCGTATTCCTGACTTTTTTCCTCCACAACCCTCTTAAGCCGCTCCATAAAGTACTGCTGGCGGGCCGGCTCCCCGGTGGGAGGCTCGGAGTTTATGTCTGTTTTATCCAGATTTATTTTCGTGTACATATTTTTTTCCTTTTATGCTTTCTATTCCCAATTAATTGTCTCGTGTGGTATCGTTCCGTTCATCGCTCTGTCTTCCCGTCCCACTCTTATGGCTGCACGCAGCCCCCAAAGGGAAAGTGCCAGAGAAGCTGGCAGGGCATAACAAGTGGGGAAAAACACTCCCCTACTCAATTTTTCTCATGCTATATAAACACAACTCACGGACGCACCTGCCCGTTTCCGTAAATGATATATTTCGTCGTCGTGAGGGCAATGAGTCCCATGGGGCCCCTGGCGTGGAGCTTCTGGGTGCTGATGCCGATCTCCGCCCCGAAGCCGAACTCAAAGCCGTCGGTGAAGCGGGTCGACGCATTGACATAGACCGCCGCCGCATCCACCTCGTCTAAAAATTTCTGGGCATTGGCGTAGCTTTCCGTGATGATGGCCTCCGAATGCTTGGTATTATAGCGGTTGATGTGGGCGATGGCCTCCTCCACGGAGCCCACCGTCTTTGCCGAGAGAATGTAATCCAGGTATTCCCGTCCCCAATCCTCCTCGGAGGCCCTTTTCGCTTCAGGCACCAGGGCGCAGACCGTCTCGTCCCCCCGAATCTCCACCTGTTTTTCCGCAAGCCGCCCTGCCAGCACGGCCCACAGCTTTTCCGAAATATTTTTATGAATCAGCAGGGATTCACAGGCGTTGCAGACGCCGATCCGCTGAGTCTTCGCATTGAAGATAATGTCCACGGCCATGGAAAGGTCGGCGCTCTCGTCCACGAAGATGTGGCAGTTTCCCGTCCCCGTCTCGATGACGGGCACCGTGCTGTTCTCCACCACCGTGCGGATGAGCCCCGCCCCGCCTCTGGGGATCAGCACGTCGAGAAAGCCGTTCATCCGCATGAGGAGCTTCGCCGCTTCCCGGTCCGTGCTGGTGACAAGCTGCAGGGAATCCTCCGGAAGACCGCAGGAAATAAGGGCCTCCCGGATCACGGAGGCGATGGCCAGATTGGACTTTATGGCGTCACTCCCGCCCTTTAAGATCACCGCATTTCCCGCCTTGAAGCAGAGACCGAAAGCGTCCGCCGTCACATTGGGCCGGGACTCATAAATGATCCCGATGACCCCGAGTGGCACCCGCTTCTCCCCGATTACAAGGCCGTTGGGCCGTTTCTTCATGGAAAGGACCTCGCCCACCGGGTCGTCCAGGGAAGCCACCTGCTTAAGGCCGTCCGCCATGGCCCCGACTCTCTCCTTCGTGAGGGAGAGACGGTCCAGGAGCCCCGCATGCATGCCCCTCTCCCGTCCTGCCTCCATGTCCGCCTCGTTGGCCCTAAGGATTCGCTCCACATTTGTCACGAGAGCATCCGCCGCCGCCAGAAGGCCCCGGTTCTTCTCCGAGACACCGAGGGTCCCAAGGACCGCCGCCGCCGCCCTCGCCCGCTCTCCCATCTGGGAAAGGGTCTCCTTAAGTCCAGCCCCAAGACGGCTCACTCCGTCCTCCGTCACAAGAATCTGCGGCAGAATGTCAAAGGTCTCGAAAGGGACCGTGTCAAACACCTGACACTCATAGGCCAGAGCCGCCGTCACGAGATTCGGGTGGGCTTCCAGATACCGGTCATAAAAGCCGCCGCCGTAGCCGACCCGGTGGTGGTCCCGGTCAAAAGCCACCCCCGGCATCAGGAACAGTGCCCGCTTTCCCACGCCATAAACCTTGCCCGCTGTTTCTCCGTCGCCATCCACCTGGTCCGAAACGACAGAAAGGCCCTGCTTCGGCTCCAGAATGCCGGAATAGCCGGATTCCAAATCCTCCCGTCCCTCAATTCGGAAAAACTCCATGGTTTCACCGTCCACCCTGGGGACCGCCACCAGCTTCCCGTCCCTCATGGCCTGCTCCATAATGGGCCAGGTCCTCACCTCGTGGTTGTAGTCCACATAGCAGTAGACCACCTCCGCCTCCTGGTACTCAGGAAGCCCGCATACCAGCGAACAAATCCTCTCACTTCCGGTTCTCTCCGCCTCTTCTCCAAGAGCCTTTCTCCGCTCCCGCACCGTCCGCCGGATTTCCTTCTTCGTCAAGCCGTGTCCCATCATGATCCCTTCCTTTTCTTGTCCTTTCGCTCTGCCACCTTCTTGAGCTCCGTCACCGAGCCGTCCGCCTCCAGGATGCTCACCCTGTCAAGCGTCCCTCTCAAATTCTTCCGGATGGCCAGAATGTACTCCTGCCTAAGCTTCGCCTGTTCTGCCTTTTCTTCCTCCGTAAGGCCCTCCGCCTTGGATTTATGGTACAACTCATTGATCCGGTCAATATCCTTCTCCGTCATGTCCACTCCTTCTGTTCTTACCTTAAAGCAGCCCCGTTTCCCAGATAACGCAGCAGCGATTCATAGCGTTCCTTCATCAAATCATAGCCGTGGCGGTAAAAAGCGTCCAGCACCTCCGGCCGCTGCTCCGTCCGGGAAACCACGGGCATCTCGGGCCGGAGAACGAAAATATGCCCCTTCGCCTCCAGCCGGTCGATGAGGTCCATGGTGCGGTTATAGACGAGCGGCCTTCTGCAGGAAGCCTTCACAAGCTCCGGGTAATCCTTATAAGCGGCCTGATAAATAAGGGCCGCCTGTTTGGAGAGCCGCTTCCGATAACCGGCGTTCCTGGTCAGAACCACCACGCATTTTTTATAACCATTCCGCAGCATCCTAGCCACCGGGACCGAATCGGAAAGCCCTCCGTCCATATAAGGGATCCCGTCGATCTCCACCATCCTTGAAGCGATGGGCATGCTGCAGGAGGCCCGGCAGATGGAGAGGAGCCGGAGCGCGTCTTCCCTGTCGTCCAGATATTCCGCCTTCCCCGTAACGCAGTTGGTCACTGCCAGCTCGCAGCGGATCTTCGACCGGCGGTAGGTCTCAAAATCAAAGGGAAAGGTCTCCTTCGGATATTTGTCAAAGATCAGGTCCATATCAAAGAGACTCCCCGTCTTCAATGCCTTCTTAACATCAATATACCGGCTGTCCCTGTCCGGGGGAATGATACAGTTCCTCGTCCGGCCAATCTGCCTAGAAACATAGTCAATCCCGTTGCACGCCCCGGCCGACACCCCGATCACATAGGGCAGATACAAGTCCCTCTCCATCAGAAAATCAAGAACGCCGGAGGTGAAAATCCCCCGGGTTGCGCCGCCCTCCAAAACAAGTCCCGCTTTTATCATAAATTTATACTCCTTATGCAAATCTCAATAGGCCGTCAAATATTCCATCAAATCAAAATTTTTATTTTTATGGGCCAAAAACAGGGTTCCCACCGGCTCCCCGTCGAGAATCCGATAGATATTTTCCATGTCGTCCCCGTTGGTGATGACCATGTCGATCCCCGCATCGGTGGCCATCCTGGCCGCCACGATCTTGGCCGACATGCCCCCGGTGCCCACACTGCTTCCGGTGGTATCTTTTCCCATTTCCTCAAGGTCGTCCGTGATCTCTGTCACCTCATCGATGAAGGCGGCACCCGGATTCGCCCTGGGATCATCCTCGTAGAGGCCGTCGATATCGGAGAGAAGGATCAGAAGATCGGCGCCGATCACCGCCGCCACGATGGCGGAGAGCCGGTCATTGTCCCCGAACTCGATCTCGTGGGTGGCCACTGTGTCGTTTTCGTTGACGATGGGGATCACCCCCATGGCAAGCAGCTCGTCGAAGGTATTCCTCGCGTTCCGCCTGGACTCCTCATTGAGCATGGTGGTCTTCGTCATCAAAATCTGGGCCACCACCTGGTTGTACTCCGAAAAAAGCTTCTGGTAGGTCATCATAAGTTTCGCCTGCCCCACCGCCGCCAAGGCCTGCTTCACCGGAAGAGCGTCCGGCCGCTCCATGTAGCCCATGGTCTTCCGCCCCACGGCGCCGGCGCCGGAACTCACCAGCACCACCTCCATGCCCTGGTTCCTCAGGTCGCAGAGCACCCTCGCCAGCCGTTCCACCTTGTTCAGATTCAAAAATCCCGTATATTTGTGGGTCAGGGAGGAGGAGCCGATCTTCACCACCACCCGCCTTTTCCCGAGAAGCCTCGTTTTTCTGTCCATGTAACAGGTCTCCGTTTAACTAAACTATTCTGATGATAGCATTATAAACCATTTTTGCTTTATTGTCGATGCCACAAATAAAAAAACCGCAAAGAACCAAGGGGCTCCTGCGGTTTTTTATATAAAAATAAGATGCTTTAGAGTATATTTCCCTTGTCGCATCTTATTTTACAATGAACCATCCGGAACCGCCAAAACCAATTTCCCGCAGCCAGCCAAACCGTCCCGGTTTTCCCTCGTGACCTCCAAAACCTCCACCTGCGGGTGGGAACGGACTCTTTCAAGAAACGAAGATTCGGATTTCTGCAAAACACCAAGGACCGGGACCGACCCGTCAAGGGTGCGGAAAACGGCATCCCAAAAGAGCCTGGCCTCCGACTCATGGGGACCCAACTCGTCCATCACCAGAAGGCCGGGATTTTTGACTGCCAAGAGGGCGGCGGGCCCCTGTCTGTCAAAGCGTTTTGCAGTCTGTTTATCCGGCTCTCCGCAGAAGGCCAGAAAATTAGAGGCAGAGGGGATGAGGGGAGCCTCCAGGGAAAGCAGGTGGAGAGACGACTTTCCGGGAAATACCTTCTCCGACTTCACCGTGAAAAAGCCGCCTACGGGTCCCTCCGCCTGCTCCATGAGTTTCTTGATCAAAGTGGATTTCCCGACGCCCCGCTCTCCCGTGAGGAACAAATGTCTTACCATCCTGCTCCCTCCCTCTTCTGCCTCACATCCCACAGAAGCCGCCCGTAGCAGGAGGTGTTGATGGTCCTAATGGCGCCGTCCGCCTCCGTGCGGTTTCTAAGCCATGCCTTAACCTTCTCTCTGTTCTCCTCCGTGCGCTCCTCCCCGTAGAGAGCGTCCTCCATAAAACCCTCAATATAGTCATCGTCCGGAAAGATCCGGCGCTCCTCCCTGCGGTTGTAATAGGTCGCCTCAGGAAGATAGCCCTTTAAAAACAGAAAGTTAAAGAGGGCGTAAAACTGCCGTCCGTTCCCCCGGCTCTTTGCCATCCTCCCGAAAAGCTCTCCCATGAGCGCCTCCTCCAGGGGCCTTGTCGAAGAAATATAGGAAACGCTGAAACAGAAGGCCCGGCTCATCTCCATCATTTTCTCAAGCTCCCTCACCTTTCCAAGGGCAGGGGTCAGGGAGGCGACGACCAGGTCGAAGGAACGAGACAGCCCTTCCTTTTTCACGTCGAGGGCCCCAAAATCCAGACAACGGAGGGACACGTTCGCAAGCCCCGCCCGCCGGACGTATTCCTTCCCGTAACCGATCATTTTTTCCGAGAGGTCAAAGCCCGTGACATGGCCCGCCGTCTTTCCGAATTCCGTCGCAAACCGCCCCGGACCGCAGCCGATGTCGGCGACCGTCTGCTTCGATGTGAGGAGACTGCGGCTCTTTAAATACTCCACCGTGGAGATCAGCCGCTCATCCCTCGGCTCTCTCCTGCCCTCCCGCCGCTCTGCCTCCCAGGCCTCGGCCCGCTTATCCCACTTTTTCAAAGTTCGCTCTCGGGACTCCTCTGTCTCCATTCTCTCCGCCTCGTAAAGGGCGGCAAAATATTCCAACTCCCGCTGCCCGGCCATTGCCCCTGCCGCCTCAAAGCTTTCTTCCTGTCCACTCATGAGCTTCCCCTTTCCATGTCGGCCCCATCCGCCTTTACGGGAAGGCAGATGGTCCGCTCCTTTCCGCAGCGGTCCCTCACGGACACCACATCCATGGGGATCCCGTAAACCTCCTCCAAAGATTCGGGGGTGATCACCTTTCCCGGCACGCCGAAGGCCGCCAGCCGCCCCTCCTTCATCATCAGAACCTTGTGCCCGACGGAGAAGGGATTTTCAGGGCTGTGGGTCGACATCACGATACAGTATCCCTTTCCGGCCAGTTCCGAGACCACGTCCATGAGGAGCTGGCGGTTGGCATAGTCCAGATTTGCGGCGGGCTCATCCATGATCAGGATCTTTGCCGACTGGCAGATGGCCCTGGCGATTAGGACAAGCTGCCGCTGTCCGCCGCTCAGGGAAGAATAGGACTTTCCGGCCAGATGGGCCGCCCCCAGCTTTTCAAGGGCTAAAAGCGCCTGCTCCCGGTCTTTTCTGCCTGGGGCCTCCATGGCGGAAAAATGGGAGGCCCGCCCCATGACCACCAGTTCCAGAACCGTGTAGGAAAAAACGGTGATGTGGTTCTGGGGAATGTAGGCGGCCAGCCTGGCCCTCTTCCTGGGAGACAACTCCCTTCCCGCTGCACCGTCCATATAGACCTCCCCGGCCGTCGGGGGAAGCATGCCGAACAACAAGCGGAATAAAGTGGTCTTACCGCAGCCGTTGGGCCCCAGAACACATAAGATTTCCCCCGAATCCGCCTGACAGGTGATCCCCTTCACAACATCGCCCCGGCCGTATCCGCCCGCCAGATTTTTGATTTCCAGAAGCATGGTCACCGCTCCTTTCTCTTGATAATGAGGTAGACAAAAAAGGGAGCCCCCATGATGCTGGTCACCACGCCAAGAGGAAGTTCCAGGGACAAAAGGGAGCGGGCCAAGTCGTCCATCAAAAGGAGATAGGCTGCCCCCAGCATTCCACAGGCCGGGATCAACCGCCCATGATCGGCACCTACAAGAGCTCTCGCCATGTGGGGAATCATCAGTCCCACCCAGCCGATCAGCCCGCCCAGACAGACGGCCGCTGCGCTGAGCAGGGTGGAAGCCAAAATGAAAAGCAACCGGTAACGCCGCACATGGATCCCCAGGCTCTGGGCCTCCTCGTCCTCCAGGGTCAGGAGATTTAACCGCCACCGGAAAAGGAAGACCGCCGCCAGCCCCAGGATCATGGGCCCCATGGCAACGAGGACGGATTCCATATCGGTCTTCGTCAGGCTCCCCATGAGCCAGAAGGTAATCTGCTGGAGGACATCGTTGGGGTCGGAGACATATTTGATCATGGTGACGCCGGAATTGCAGAGGGCCATGATCATGGAGCCGGTGAGCACCAGGCTTAAGGTCTGGGAATGGGCCGACCTGCGGCTGATCAGATAGGAACAGGCCACGGCCAGAATCCCTCCGGCAAAGGCGGAAATCTGGACCAGCCAGCCGGAGGCACCGTTTAAGATGGCGAAGGCCGCCCCAAGGCTTGCGCCGGAGGAAACCCCCAGGATATCCGGGGACACCAGAGGGTTTCGAAACATCCCCTGATAGACGGAGCCGGCGACGGATAGCGAGGCACCGATCAATACGGCGGAGAGAATTCTGGGAAGCCGAATATTCCAAAATATGGTGACCGCCTGGGAGGAGACATCCCCCTCATAGCCGAAACGGGACAAAAAGGCCTTCACCACCTCGCCCGGTGCAAGAGGATAATAGCCGATCCAGAATGAGATCAGAATGGAACCCAGAAGCAGCGCCAGCAGGACGGCCAGAACGAGGCCGTACCGCTTTTCTCTTTTTGTCTTTTCCCTCTGTCCCGATAAGCCCAATGGTTTCATCCTCCTCTGCCGATATCCCTATGCAAGGTTTTCCCTTGACAACACCGGGAAAACATGCTATGTTTTTGTAAGGATTCGATATATTTTTAAAAAATAATCGTTTGTGAATATACATTTTAAACATATCATAGTTCCAATATCATGTCAATCATATCAATGATGTCAGATGCGAAAACCCCAAAATCCATCATGACACCGGAGGTGCTTATGAAAAAGAACTTGTTGTACCTGGTCCTCATTCTGGCCATGCTCTCCACGCTGTGGGGCTGCGGGAAGGCCGAGGACAAGAAAGAAGAGGCGGCGGCCGTGGCCTCTTCCTCTCCCACGGAAACTGCCGCCAAGCAGGAAATTCAAAAGGTCGGAGAACAGGGGAAGGAAAACGGGAAAGAAACGGAGACTGGCGAGCCGGACACTTCCGGGGAAGGACGGGAGATCACCGATATGGCCGGCAGAATGGTGATTGTTCCGGATACCATCGAGAAGGTATTTCCTACCGATCCCACCGCCGGCATTTTTCTCTACACGCTGGTGCCGGACCGGCTTCTGGGATGGAATTACGAGCTCAATGACACGGAAAAGAGCATTATTTTGGAAAAATACCACGATCTGCCCAACTTCGGCATGGGGGACGCCATCAACTATGAGGCCGTGATTTCCGCCGGCCCTGACCTGATCTTTGTCGTCGGCGCACTGAATGACAATCTCACCGATCAGGCGGACAAGCTGGCTGATCAACTGGGAATCCCGGCCGTCGTGGTGGACAACAGTCTGAAAGCCTCCCCTGACGCTTACCGGTTTATGGGGGAACTCTTCGGCGTGCAGGGGGAGGCCGAAGCGCTGGCTTCCTACGCAGAGCGCACCTTTGCGGACATCGCCGCCATGGAGATCCAGGGGGGCAAAAAGGTGCGCATGTATTACGGCAACGGCGAGGACGCCCTGGAAACTGCCCCGACAGGGTCAGACCATGCCCAGATCATCGACATGACAGGCGCTGTGAACGCAGCCGATCTGGAACTGGGCGACGGCACCCGGCTCCAGATCTCTTTGGAACAGCTCCTGGCCTGGGATCCGGACGTGATCGTGGTCAACGGCGAACCCAAGGCGAACATAAGCGGCAGACAGACGGCGGAAAAGATCCTTGGCGATCCCAATTTTGCTTCCTTAAAGGCCGTACAGAACGGGCAGGTCTACGGAACGCCAAACGCCCCCTTCAGCTGGGTGGACCGTCCGCCGGGGCCCAATCGCCTGATCGGCATCCGCTGGCTCTCCGGCCTGATCTATCCGGACGCCCTGGATTTTGACGTGGAAGAGGAGGTCTGCGAATTTTTCCGCCTGTTCTACCACGTGGAGCTGACCGAGGAACAGCTTGCGGCCCTCTATGACGGGACCATCGGGCAGGGAAACTGAACGATAAAAATGTCTGCCCAGGACCGGGAGCCCCCGGACCAGGCAGACATTTCAGTTATTCAAAATAAGCCACTTTCATTTTATGAAACATGCAAATGCCTCCTGCTCTCAAAGATTAAAGACGATAAAATCTTTGACATGTTTCGCATATCCCAACCTCATTGACCCTCAAAGGCGCAAAGTATTTCCTTATATTTTGCGCAGCCATGGTAATGAATTCACCCTGCCCGAAATTTCTTGTCAACTCCTCCGGCATGTCCGGGTCATAACCTGTGCTGCCGCAGCAGACGCATGTATTCATCCACTTTTTCAGTTTCGGATACTTTTTTAGATAATCGAATCCCTCACTGCATCTGTCTCTCACCAAAGCCCTCCTGTTGGATCTTTAACTGTTTCTGCGGATTCGAATGAAACGCAGGACGTCGTCATACAGCCGTCCCCTCTCCTCCAGGTCGACCATCAGCCACCTCTGCCCATTCCCTTCCCGGGTCTCACGATAGATACTTCGCAATTCAGCCGCGCAGTCGGGAAGCAACTCCTCGACAAACGGTTTCTCCTTTGTGCCGACGACGACCAGGACCGTAAAATAGCCTTCCCTTGGATATATGGTGCACAAGGATTTCCCGGCCTTTTTGAATTTGACGTTCCAGCCCTTTTCCCAACTGCATGAACTGTACTCTATTTTTTCCTTACACTGATATGCGGCCTTGATTTCCGAACAAAATTGCAGGAAAACCGGATTGCCGACATATTCCTCCAGTTCCTCCATGGCGGGACCATAATTCTTATCCTGCAGATCGATCATACTAATAGATTCCTCCGAATGTAAGTTTTCCAAAAAGCCAGCTCTTCTTACTGATGTCGGCGATCCCACCCTGCTTGTGAGTCAGGAAAACCATTCCCCACGCCAGGAACACCACGACCACGGTCCTGACCGCCGTCGCAAGATTTGAGTTCACTCCCTCAATGCCGGCTTTTGCCAGTATCGAGGTGAGCGCCGCAAATACCGCCGACAAGAGCGCAAACACAAACCACATCCCCCATCGCCTCCCAAAATTCAGATTAAAAATTCCGGTTAAGAGTTCCGATCAAGAATTCAAGTCAAACTTCCTTTGTCATGACAAAATTTGTAAGGAAGATTCCCCGACGCTCTACCTGCTGTTCCTTTACCAGCTTATAACCTCTCTTCTCAAAGAAGCCTCTTGCCGTGATCGAAGCGTGCGTAACGATCTCATCCACACCCACGGCCCGCTCCAGTTCATTGCAGATGGCCGTGGCGATCCCCTTTCCCTGATGGTCCCTATGGACGTACAATCGGTCAAGATAACCGGCAGCGTCTATATCCCCAAATCCCACGATCCTCCCGCCGTCGACGGCAACCACGCTCTCATGCTCCGAAAATGACTGATCCCATCTGTCCAGATCCATGTTCCCCGCCGCCCATACGTCCAACTGTTCTTTCGAATAATCCCTCGCATTGACCGTGTGGACCGTATCATAAAAAAGTTCCGCCGTCTCCTCACAGTCTGACGACCGATAGGTTCTGATCTGCATTTCAATCCTCCAAAATCCCGTTTTTTCCGTACAGAGGGTCATTTTACACAGGAAACGTACCCCATCTTTTCGATCTCCCTGATCCCGGCCTCGGATTTTAACCAAGAGAGCACCGCCCATGCGGCATGCTCCTTCGGCAGATCGCTTCTGACAACCGCGTAGTAGGCGTCGGCCAGAGGATAGGATCCGTCCCCGATCGTTTCCATTGTCGGTTTTACGCCGTCAAAGGCAAGGATCTTCAGATGTTCGCCGATGCCGGTCACGCTGTCCATCTCTTCTAAATAGGTATAGAGGGTGTACCCCAGGGCATAGCCGTCCGTCGGAGTCCCCGAAAGGCCGCCGTTGTGATAAAACGCCACCTGTTCGAGCATCCCTTCCATGGTAAGCTCCACATAGTTGTCTTTGATCCGGCCGTCCATTTCCTGGTTGTCCAGGACCAGGTTGTCCATCTGGGACTGGCTTCCGCTGTCGGCATTCCGGCAGATCGGGATGAGGCTTTTGTCCGGCCCGCCCAATTCCTTCCAGCTTTCGATCCCGTAGTCTAAGTAAATGTTTCGAACCTGCTCCCTGGTAATGTTCTCCGTCTCATTGTCAACGGGCGTGATAAAGACCAGGGCTTCGGCGGCTATGGGATAGAACTCCAATGTGACGCCGGCCGTCTCTGCCTCTGCCAGCAGTTCGGCGGACGCATAGGGCACGATGATCAGGTCCGCTTCTTTAGCGATCAGCTTTCGATAAGAGGGAACGGTTTTCGACGCACGGTCCGGGACGTGCGCCCCGTCCGGCCCGACAAGGTTCGTATAAATGGAGCGGACAATGTTGAGCGTGGAGGTAGAGCCATCGACCCTCGGATAATTTTCCTCCGTGATCACGACCGCGGCTTCGCCGATGCGCTCCCATCCCTCCGGTCCGCCAGCTGCGCGTTCCGTCTCCGGCGCAGGGTCCTGGCCGTCCTCTTTGACAGATGCCTCCGAAGCGCCGTCCGATTCCGAAGCCCTGTCCAAATGATCCTTCTCGGGAGCCGCGCAGGCCGTCAAAAGGCAGAAAAGAATTGCTGTCACAACGCACCGTTTCATAGGTACCCTCCTTTTACAAAAATGTATCGACCGGCTTCCATGCCTGTTTACAAAAACAGGCAATCGCGAGACGTAAAGTTGTCCAGAAGATCACAGATACTCCCGAAAATATTGCTCGAACAGCCTCCTCCCGGCGGCTTTAAGCTCCCCCTCCATCTCGTGATACCGCTCCAGGAAGAGCCGCCCTTCCTCCGTGATCAGGGAACTCCCCCCGTTCTTCCCGCCCTTGTTCCGCTCCAAGAACAGAAAACCCATCTCCTTTTCCGCCTGATTCACCATTTTCCAGCCCTTGGAGTAGGACATGTTCATCTGGGCGGCGGCCGCCTGGATGGAGCCGGTCTCGTCCACCCGCCGCAAAAACTCATAGACTCCGGGCCCGAAAAATTCCTCTTCCTTCTCCAAGATCAGCCGGAAGCGGAACGCAAGCTTCTTCCTCTCCCTCTGCTCCCTGATATACTCTTCCGCCCGTTTCAGGCCGTTTTCCGCCAGAAGGGAGAGGACGCAGCCCGCATCCTTCACGGGAAGCCTCGTCACCTCCCCGCTTTTTTCTCCCGGCACATAGAGTCTGGGCCAGCCCTCCTTCCCCTCGTGCACAGGCACGGCCGGCCCCTCGCAGGCCAGAAGCTTTTCAAAGAGCTCCTGGGAGAAGGCCGGATACTCCGCCGGGAGCACGACAACCCGCTCCATGTGCTTCCCTGCCTCCAGAAGGCCGGCCCTAAGGGACGCCGTCCTGTCATGTTCCCGCCAGCCCCCATCCTCAATACAGATCACCTGATTGTGGACCAGATGGCTCCTGAGAGTCTCCGCCTCATGTCCCGTGAGCACCAGGATGGGGGAGACCGCCGCCCTCCTGAGGGCGGCAACCTCCCTCTTGATCACCGTAAGGCCGTCCAGGACATGCATGGGAAGGAAGGCCGGGACCTCCCCCCTGTCCCGAAGTATGGTTTCATAGTTGAAAGAAGCCAGGATCAGTGCGCCTGTTCTCATAGAACGCCCCCGGACTCCGCCCGGTGCCGGATCAGCTCACCCGCAATGCTGATGGCGATCTCCGCCGGAGTTTCCGCCCCGATGGCAAGGCCGATGGGGGAATGGACCCGGTCATAAGCATCCGCCGGATACCCGATCGCCGTGAGCCTCTCCTTTGTCGCTTCGATCTTCCTCCGGCTCCCGATACAGCCGATATAGGAAAGCGGAAGTTTTAACACCTGAGAAAGCACCTCAAAATCCGCCTGATGGCCCCTGGTCATGATGACCACGTAATCCTGCTTGGTCAGGGTGACCGTTTCCCCTATTTTCTTAAAATCCCCCAGGAAGATCTCCGACGCTCCCCCGCCGAAGAGCTCCGGCCTCGCAAATTCCGGCCGGTCCTCGAACACTGCCACCGAGAATCCGATATGCGCCAGCACCGGAACCAGCTCTTGCGACACATGACCGCCGCCGAACACGTAGACCCGGCCGGCCCGGCCCACCGGCTCCACATACCAGGAGGGCTCTCCGACCCGGTAAACAGCCCCCGCTTTCATAAGCCCGGAAAGATCATGTTCTGAAATCCCCTCCCCGAAATGAAGCCCCTCCCCGTCAAAAAACGCCATGGCCGTCACCTGGTTTCCCTCAAACCGGCGCACCAGCCAGGAGTCCTCATTCTTGAGGCAGGCCTCCCGCAGACGGTAAAACAGGGGCAGGTCCCCCTCCCCTTCCAGGTATTGGAAATACACCTTCACGTCCCCGCCGCAGACCATCCCCAGTCCGGCCACGTCGTCCTTATTCAGGTTGTAGCCCACCGTGTCGGAGACCTTCTCCCGCAAAAGCTTCCCGGCATACTTCTGGGCCGCATACTCCACCGCCCCGCCGCCGATGGTCCCCTCCGAATGCCCGTCCGCAAAGACCAGCATCCTGGCCCCGGCCCCCCTCGGCGTGGAACCGGAGCTTGCCAGAATGCTGACCCATATCAGCGCCTCTCCCCTCTCCAGGGCCTTGATGATCGATCCTGCCCACTGTCTCATAGAATATATCCTCCCTCCCCGTTGCATTCCTAAATCCATAAATCCCGCTTGAGTTTCCACATGCCGCAAAAACTCAAATAAATTATAGCACAAAACAGACTGGAATTGGGAAAAGGATCGAATTACTTTCAAAATTCCTCCTTTGGGCAATCGGTGCGCTGAAACGTCATTTGACCCGAGAGGAATGTGCCGGCATACTGGACCGGACAGACAGCGCTGTATCCGCAGCGCATACGGCGACAAGAATTGTGCCCATAAAAGCGGAGACGGCGGCCGGGATTCCCAATATGGCACTTTCAAGGAGGGGATGTAACATTTTTATCTGCGCCACTGAAAGCAGCCCCCACCCAAACATGACCGCCCCAAAGCCATACATAGGAATGGCCGGACCATACAAAAATCCACGGTTTACCCATTTCCTCCTATATGAGACAAATATTATTTTCGTTCACAAAACCATTTCCCGCCTGTCCACACGCCGCTTCAGGAGCAGGGCCAGAAGGGCGGATAGAACCCTTGCGAGCACCGTGCTCCACCAGATCATGATCTGCCCGCCGAACAGAGGCGGCAAGATAAACATCAGGACTAACATGAACAGCGGTTCTATAAAAGTCAGGATATAAGAAAAAACGCTCTTTTCCGTCGCATAAAAGCTTGCCGTCGTAATGCGGAGAACCGCAACAAAAGGTACGGAGACCAGAAAAATGGGGATGATTTTGGCAACTGCCCTGTTTACCTCGCCCGACGCCCCGAACAAGACCCCGAGGCTTCCCCTTGTCAGATACAGAACGATACAGCCAACGACAGATAAAGCAAAAGCAAACCCGTAGGCCAATTTCCGCACAAATTTTAAGTCGGCCCAGTTTTTTTCTCCGTGACACCGGCTGATCAGCGGCTGGCTCCCGTCCCCGATTCCCTGCAGGATCAGATAAATGATACAGATCACATATGCAATACACGCATAAGTGGCGATCGCCGCCTCCCCGCCATAGGAAACAGAAAAACGGTTGATGATGATCAGCGAAATGTTGGGGGACATGGCAAGTCCAAAGGGTGCAATCCCGATTTTGATCACGGAGGCCGACACCTGACCCAGCTTTGCGGAAGGGATCCGCAGCGTGAATTGCCCTTTCCTCAGTAAATAGGCAAGCGCCATCAGCATGGTGACACCCTGTCCGATGATGGTGGCCCACGCCGCACCGGCAACGCCCTGCCCCAGCACCCACACGAACATATAATCCAGAATGATATTGGTGACAAATCCTGCGATCATGGAGAGCATCGCATAGAAGGAGCCGCCGTGATTGCGGATAAAGGGGACCAGCCCCGTGCCGATCACCTGCAGGGCCGCCCCCAAAGCGATCACGGTGATGTACTCCTCTCCCAGAGAGAGAAGCTGCCCCTCCGCCCCCAACAGGCCCAAAAGAGAGCTGTTCAAAAAGAAGACGGCGAATGTCAGGGCAACGCTCGAAATAAGCAAAAGCCACAAGGCTCCCGCCGTAAATTCTTTTGCCCCGGCCTCGTTCTTTTCCGCCTTATTGATGGAATAATAGATAGCCCCGCCCATGCCGATCCCGGTTCCCAGCGCCTGGATCACCGCCACGATCGGATAGGCGATATTCACGGCCGAAAGCCCCAGGTCACCGATACTGTTTCCGACAAAGAAACCGTCCACGATCGCATAAACACCCGACAAGGCAAAGGACAGCATAGAAGGTATCACATACTGAAAAAAGGTTTTTACGTCACGCATTTGATCTACTTCTCCTTGCAAATAGTCCCGGTTTCAATGAAGCAGAATGTAGTATTATGAGCAACGCACCCCGCCCGTAAAGACTTTATCCAATCAAAGTTACACGGCCTTGCGCCGTCATAATTTTCGCCGCCGCAAATTACCTGTTCGATCATGCCGTCTCCAAGATATTACTTGGAATATGGCAAGAAAACTGAAAATCATGGAAAATGATAAACATCCACTTGACGACTTGAAAAATGACGAAATCACTAAAAGACGTGAAAAATG
>JAAWRC010000046.1 GCA_022800815.1 Lachnospiraceae bacterium
CTGACAATTAATTGTCAGAATCCACTCGACAACTTTGAGTTTCGCAATTGCCTGTTGATATGGGAAAGGAGAGACGATGGAGAGAACCATACTTGTGGCGGGAGGCGGCGTAAGCGGAATCGGGGCCGCCGGGATGCTTTTGGACACGGGTGCCTCCGTGATTCTGTATGACGGCAATGAAAATCTGGACCGGGAGGCCCTGCGGGCGAGGTTTCCCGGAAAAGAGATCGAGATCGTGGTGGGAGAACTCCCGGATGCGGTGGTTCGGCGGGTATCGGCCTGCGTGATCAGCCCGGGGATCCCGCTAGGGACTCCCTTTGTAAAACAGCTTGAAGCGGCCGGCGTCCCCGTCTGGAGCGAGGTCGAGGCGGCCTTCCGCCATGGAAAGGGACGGCTGGCGGCCATCACCGGCACCAACGGAAAGACTACCACCACGACTCTGACGGGCCAGATTTTTAAAAATTATTACGAGAGCAGCTTCGTGGTGGGGAATATCGGGACGGCTTATACGGAGGAGGCCCTCAGGATGACGGAGGAGTCCGTCACGGCGGCGGAGATTTCCAGCTTTCAGCTGGAGACCATCGATACCTTTCATCCCCAGGTTAGCGCCATCCTGAACCTGACGCCGGATCATCTGGACCGGCACGGGACCATGGAGGAATATATCCGGGTGAAGGAGCTGGTGACGAAGAATCAGACGGAGCGGGATACCTGCGTCCTGAACTATGAGGACGAGGTCCTTAGGTCCTTCGGCGAAACCCTTCCGGTCCGGGTCCTCTGGTTCAGCAGCAGGAGGCGGATACCCGGCGGAATCTATCTGGAAGGGGATTCGATCATGAGCGAGCTGTCCGGCGAGCGAAAGCCAGTGGTCAGGACGGGAGACTTGCAGATCCTGGGCGTCCACAATTATGAAAACGCCATGGCGGCCGTAGCAATCTCCTTTGCCATGGGCGTTCCCCTGGAGGTGATCCAAAAGACCCTGCGGGAATTTAGGGCCGTGGAGCACCGCATCGAATTCGTGACGGAAAAGGACGGGGTGGCCTATTACAACGATTCCAAGGGGACCAACCCGGATGCGGCCATCCAGGGGATCCGGGCCATGTCCCGGCCCACGGTGCTGATTGCGGGGGGCTACGACAAGGGTTCCGATTATCGGGAATGGCTCCTTTCCTGCAAGGGCCGGGTGAAGGAGCTGATCCTTTTGGGGGCCACGGCGGAAAAGATCGCCCGGGAGGCGGAGCGGCTTGGATTTGCGGGGATCCGTTTCGCCGCCTCCATGGAGGAGGCGGTGACGCTCGCAAGGGCGGCGGCAAACCCCGGTGACGCCGTGCTCCTCTCCCCGGCCTGCGCCAGCTGGGGGATGTTCAAAAATTACGAGGAACGCGGAAGGATATTCAAGGAGCTGGTCAGAAAGTGACGGGATCAGGGAGTGGAGACAAAAATCGGAGTGAGCGGAGCATGGAAGATCAGAAAAGAACGAGGCGGCAGATAAAATATTTTGATTACAGCCTGTTGGTCGTGATTCTCTTTTTGTGCTGCTTCGGACTGGTCATGGTTTACAGTTCCAGCTCCTATGCGGCCCAGCTGAAGAACGGAGATTCCCTGTTTTACCTGAAAAAGCAGGGCGTGGCCCTGTTAATCGGCATTGCCGTCATGATCGTGGTTTCCAAGATTGATTACCACAAGTATGCCAAGGTGGCGATTCTCGGCTACGTGCTGGCGCTCATCCTGATGATTCTCGTCAACTACACCCCCCTGGGAATCGAGTACAACGGAAAGAAACGGTGGTTCGGTTTCGGCACGACCTCCCTGTTCCAGGCGGCGGAGCCGGTCAAGGTGGCCCTGATCCTTTCCATGGCAAGTCTGGTGAACCGATTTTCGAAGAAAATCGACCTCTGGAGGCTCCAGCTCCTCCTGGTGGTCATTCAGGCACCCCTGATTTTCCTGGTCACGGACAACAACTTGAGCAGCGGCATCATCCTTCTCGGAATCGTATTCCTGATGATTTTCGTGGCCAGCAGGAAGAAGCTGCGGTTTTTCATGGCGGTGGCCCTTGTGGTGGGTGCGGCGGCCCTGGTGACGGTCTTCGCCGATCGCATCATCGAGTTCAATATCCTGAAAGAGTACCAGATGGAGCGGATTCTGGTGTGGAAGGATCCGACCAAATACTCCCTGGAGGGAGGGCACCAGGTGCTCCAGGGACTTTACGCCATCGGTTCCGGCGGACTTTTCGGCAAGGGGCTCGGCGAGAGCATGCAGAAGCTGGGGTTCGTGCCGGAGGCTCAGAACGACATGGTGTTTTCCATTATCTGCGAGGAGTTGGGACTCTTCGGCGCCGTCTGCGTGATCCTTCTGTTTTTGTTCATGATCTGGCGGTTCGTGGTGATCGCCAACAATGCGCCGGATCTGTTCGGGGCCATGCTGGTGGTGGGGGTCATGGCTCACATCGCCCTGCAGGTGATCCTGAACATAGCGGTCGTGACCAACACCATTCCCAATACGGGGATCACCCTGCCCTTTATCAGCTACGGGGGCACTTCGGTGGTGTTTTTGATGATGGAGATGGGAGCGGCCTTAAGCGTGTCCGCGCGCATCAAGTTTGAACGGTGATGGGAGCGCAGAGAATGAGGGGCGAGCCTGGAGAGAGAGAGAACAGACATTTACATCGTTATATGGAAGAAAAAGCGGAGAGGGAGGCTAGAAGGCGCCGGAAACGCCGGAGAATTTTCGGGATTACGGCCCTTTTTTTCCTGATCCTCTTTTTGTTTGGGTTTAATACCAGACTGACGGATGTGACGGTGGTGGGAAACACCCGCTATGAGGAGGACGAGCTTCTCTCCATGATCTTTGCGGAGGAGAGAGATTACAATACTTTCTACGCCCTGTACCGGAATCAGTTCGGGGAGCCCGCAGACATTCCCTTTGTGGAAAAATACCGCATGGAGGTGACGGGACTCCATTCGGCGAAGATCACCGTTTACGAAAAAAGCGTGGCGGGCTGCATTGAGTACATGGGTTCCTACCTATATTTTGACCGGGAGGGGATGGTCGTGGAGAGCTCCAGGCAGTTGGAGGAAAAGATTCCCCTGGTGACGGGAATCCGCTTTCAGAACATCGTCATGTATGAAAAACTGGAGGTGGAGGAGGAAGAGATTTTTGCGGAGATCCTGAACCTGTCCCAGCTCCTCGCCCAGTACGAGCTGTTTCCGGAACGGATGGCTTTTGACGGCGACAGAAACGTGACCCTGTACATGGGGCAGATCCGGGTAGCGTTCGGGAACGACGCTTATCTGGCGGAAAAAGTGGCGGAGCTTTCGGACATGTATCCGGAGCTCTCCGGCCGTTCCGGCACCGTGTATCTGAATGAATACCGGCCGGATGCAAAAAATCCGTCCTACCCCTTTGTGCCGGACGGGGAGAGCGTCCCATAAAAAATAGTGGATTTTTGTGAAACTAACAGTTGATTAATTTGAAAAAATGCCGTATGCTATATAAAGTGGAAATATAAGTTTGAAGGTGTCTGTTTTTCTATTTTCGGAATGACAGCTTGAGGGAGGATAATGTTTTGTTAGAAATCAGGATGAATGAGTCTGAGAGCTCAGCGAAGATTATTGTGATTGGCGTGGGCGGCGCCGGCAATAACGCTGTGAATCGAATGATTGATGAGAATATTGGCGGCGTGGAGTTTATCGGCGTGAATACGGACAGGCAGGCTCTTCAGCTTTGCAAGGCTCCGGATACCATTCAGATTGGGGAGAAGCTGACCAAGGGACTGGGAGCGGGAGCCAGGCCGGAGGTGGGGCAGAAGGCGGCGGAGGAGAGCTCCGAGGACATTGCCGCCGCCATCAAGGGGGCGGACATGGTCTTCGTTACCTGCGGTATGGGCGGCGGAACCGGGACGGGTGCGGCTCCCGTGGTGGCCAGGCTGGCCAAGGAGATGGGGATCCTGACCGTGGGCGTCGTGACAAAACCCTTCAAGTTCGAGGGAAAGGCCCGCATGACCAACGCCCTGAACGGAATTGAAAACCTGAAAGCCAGCGTGGACACGCTGATCGTCATTCCCAATGACCGGCTTCTCGAGATCGTGGATCGGAGAACCACCATGCCGGAGGCGCTCAGACGGGCCGACGAGGTGCTTCAGCAGGCGGTTCAGGGAATCACGGACCTGATCAACGTGCCGGCCCTCATCAATCTGGATTTCGCAGATATTCAGACCGTCATGATCGACAAGGGGATCGCCCATATCGGGATCGGCCACGGCAGAGGAGATGACAAGGCCATCGACGCAGTGAAGGAAGCGGTTGCGAGCCCTCTTTTAGAAACCAGCATCGAGGGCGCTTCCCACGTGATTATCAATATTTCCGGTGACATCGGACTGATGGAGGCCAACGAGGCCGCCAGCTATGTTCAGGATCTGGCCGGGGACAATGCCAATATCATATTCGGCGCCATGTATGACGACACGGTGCAGGACGAGGCCAGCATCACCGTGATCGCCACGGGGCTGGAGCCCTTTGAGAGCGGGAGCGCCGCTTCCCTGGGGGCGTCGTCGGCTTCTTCTGCTTTTGGCGCTTACAAGCCGGCACCGAAGACGGTGCCCTCCTACCTGTCCCAGGCGCAGACGGGAAAGCAGGCCGGAGTATCGGCCCAGTCGGTTGCGAGACCGGTGCCGCCCCGTGCGGTGATGCCGAATTTCGGGAATGCGGGAACTGCGGGGCAGACAGGCGGCCAGACGGTCCACCGCACACCGGAAAACAAGGGGAACATTGAGATCCCGTCTTTCTTGCAGCAGAAGAGACGGTAGGGCTTACATAAGGATCGTTCGGGAGGGTCCCGTGAGGGGGACCCTCCCTTTCTGATAAAAATATGTTCTCTTTCCCACGGCCCTTCGGGGAATCACCTCTGAACCATGTCTGCCCCGGCGCAAAAAAAGTCGATAAAATCTGAAGTTTCCCTCTGTCCTTTTGACAGATTCTGCGGGAAGAATCCTCTATAATAGGCTTTGTGAAAATGAATTTATACATAGACGTGCTGTTTGCAGTCAACACCTGGATGAACATGGGGCTTCTGGCCCTCACCGGACTCTGGCTAAAGTACAGGGGACGGACCTTCTCCTTGTTTCTCGGAGCGGCGGCGGGCGGGGGCGTTTCCTGCCTTTTGGCGGCGTTTCCTGTATTTCCGAGGTGGGCCGAGCTTCTTGGCGCCTACCTGTTTGCAGGTCCCCTCATGTGCCGGATCGCCTTCGGCAGACGGGGAGGGAAGGCCCTTTTTCGGGAGACTCTTTCCCTGGCGGTTGTAACTATGTTCGCCGGGGGATTTTTAAGCCAGGTTTACTTCCATACCGGGGCGGGATACGTCATGCGGGAATTGCTGACGGGAAGAAGTGCGGGAGGCGGAGGACTGCCGGTGCTCCTTTTGCTGGCGGAGGCTTCTTTTTTTGTGGGAAAGGAGGTCATCTTCCTTTTGGGGTCTGCGAAAAGAAACAGGGAGCTTCTTTTTCCGGTGGTTCTCGCAAAAGGGGGGAGGCGAATCGTCGTGACGGCCTTTCTGGACACGGGAAACCGCCTTTACGAGCCGGCCACGAGAAAGCCGGTTTCCATCGGAGAGGGGGAAGCCCTGCGGCCGTTGTTCCCGGAGGGGGAGGAGGAGTTGGAAGGTTTTCTCCTGATTCCCTATCGTTCCATCGGCGGGGAAGGATTTCTGAAGGGAAGGCGTCTCCCGGAAATGGCCGCCCTCCTGGAGGATGGGGAGGAGGTCCCCTTTCCGGGCGGCCCCTTTCTGGTGGCCCTGAAAGAGGGGAAGCTTTCCGGGGATGGAAGTTATCAGCTGATTCTGCACGGCGACTTCGCCGAATACACGGCGTCTTTAAGGAAGAGGAGGAAACACCATGGTCATCAGAGTAGCAGTTCCCAGCAGGTTTCAGTTAAAGATCATCTCCAGCATGCGGGGGCTCCTGTTCTCAAAAAAGAACGAAGTCCATTACATCGGGGGGAGCGACGTGCTCCCGGCGCCGCTCTCGCCGGAGACGGAGGCGGTGATGATCGGAAGGCTGGGGACGGAGGAGGAAAAAGAGGCGAAGGCGGCCCTGATCGAGCACAACCTGCGGCTGGTCGTTTACATAGCAAAGAAGTTTGACAACACCGGAGTCGGGGTGGAGGATCTGATCTCCATCGGAACCATCGGGTTAATCAAGGCCATCAACACTTTTAACAGCGGAAAAAACATCAAGCTGGCCACCTATGCGTCCAGGTGCATCGAAAATGAAATTCTCATGTATCTGAGGAGGAACAGCAAGACCAGGCTGGAGATATCCATCGACGAGCCATTAAACGTGGACTGGGACGGAAACGAGCTTCTGCTCTCCGACATCCTGGGGACGGAGGAGGACGTGATCTCGAGGGAGATCGAGGACGAGGTGGAAAAATCTCTGTTAAAGCTGGCCATCGAAAAGCTTTCCGAGCGGGAGAGGAAGATCGTCTGTCTCCGGTTCGGCCTGGACCGGGAGGACGGAAACGAGATGACCCAGAAGGAGGTGGCGGACCTTCTCGGGATCTCCCAGTCCTACATTTCCAGGCTGGAAAAGAAGATCATTCATCAGCTAAAAAAAGAAATTGTACGATTTGAATAAATGTGGTATACTGTGTGGGAAAAAAACCAGGAGGAAGCAGTTTATTATGAAGAGATCCGGCATATATAAACGGACGACGGCGGCACTGGCGGCGGTATCCTGCATGGTAATGGTTCTGGCCTTGACAGGTTGTGGTTCCGGGGATGAGGGCTCCGGGGGGACGGAGGCGTATCAGGAGTACGTGGTTGGCATCATGGACGCCAACTATCTGGGGCAGTATGAGAAATATATGGAGATCACCGGTTCCGCCCAGGTGGAGGCGGAGCGGATCTACCAGGCCAATGTCCAGGCGTTTGCCCTGAAGATGGAGGAGGCCCTCTCCGTGAAGACGGAGGTGGTCAGCAAGGGCGTGACGGAGCGGTTCATAACCGTGGCCGGGAACATTTACGGCCAGGTGAAGTACCGGGCGGTGGACGTGGTGAGAGAGGGGGACACGTATACGGTTTCCCTCGAGGTGGAGCCCGTCGATTTCCGGGAGACGGTCCGGGAGCCTTTCCAGACGGCGGTGGACGTCTTTAACGAACAGGCGAAAAACGGAGATTTTGACGAATATACGGACCAGGAATACGAGGAAGCCTACGGGCAGGCCGTGGTGGCGGCCCTGGAGGGCGGAGTGAAGGAGATGGTCTATCAGGAGAAGATCACGGTGAAGGTGGTTTTGGATTACGACAAGGAGAACAACATTTACTTAATCAGCGACGAGCAGATGGAGGCCCTCGACGACAAGGTGGTGAACATTGCCCGTTAGGGGCCGTCTTTTTCCTTTTTTTTACGGTAAACTCCCCGTATAAATCCATTTAAATCCGTGCATCATTTTATATAGAAGTATGAAAGCAAGCTTTCATATCTACCTTTATGGCAGGTGCAAGACCTGCCATGCAGAGGAAATGATGATGCGGAGGTAAGAGTATGGCTGTATACAAGGTGGAAATCTGCGGGGTGAACACGTCCAGGCTCCCGCTTCTTTCCGCAGAGGAAAAGGAGACCTTGTGGGAGAAGATCAAGGCCGGGGACAAGGAGGCCAGGGAGCGTTACATCAAGGGAAACCTCCGTCTGGTCTTGAGCGTGATCCAGCGGTTTTCCGGCAATAACGAGAACAACGACGATCTGTTCCAGATCGGCTGTATCGGCCTTATGAAAGCCGTTGACAACTTCAACCCGGACATGATGGTGAAGTTTTCCACCTATGCCGTGCCGATGATCGTCGGCGAGGTCCGCCGCTATCTGAGGGATTCCGGGAGCCCGATCCGGGTCAGCCGTTCCCTCCGCGACACGGCCTACAAGGCCATCTATGCCAAGGAATCCCTGATGAAGCGAAACTCCAGGGAACCGACCATCATGGAGATCGCCGAGGAGGTGGGCATGACCAGGGAGGAGGTCGTCTACGCCCTGGACGCGATCCAGAGCCCGGTGAGCCTCTATGAGCCCATCTATACCGATGGCGGGGACACGCTGTACGTGATGGACCAGATCAGCGACAAGAAAAACAAAGAGGAGCGGTGGGTGGAGGAAATCTCCCTAAACGAAGCTCTGAAAAGGCTTCCGGAACGGGAGCGGCATATCATCAAACTGCGGTTTTACGAGGGAAAGACCCAGATGGAGGTGGCGAAGGAGATTGCGATCTCCCAGGCCCAGGTGAGCCGTCTGGAGAAAAACGCCCTGCGCAGCATGCGGAATTACTTAAGCTCTTAGGGGGCGGGACCCGGCTTTCGCTTTCGTCCGCCCCCGGGGACGTCTTCCTCCCGGATGATAATTGACATGATTTAAGAAGCTGGCTTTTTTGATGAAATCTCCGGTGGAGTTCATCAAAAGAGCCATTTTTTCGAGGTTCAATTCTCATTTTTATGCAATGTGCAAAAAAATGTAGATTTTTACGAGTCTTTATTATATAATAAAAGACAGGCTGTGTAGTGATGGGCGGAAGGACGGTCTTTCGGTCGTGCTCTGTCCGTTGGCCGCGTACATATGTGCGCCTGTCTGCCGATGACTGGAATCGGCGGCGGGACGTATCTCCTTCGCGGAATCCATCGGGGGTACTTGCGTTTCGGCTCCCGGATACGGCCGAAAAAGAAACAGGAAAAAGGAGAGAGAAACGTGAAAAAATTGATCAGTGCATTACTTGTTGGCGCCATGTGCGTGAGCCTTCTGGCGGCGTGCGGCGGCAGTTCTGATTCCGGCAAGTCCGATTCCGGAAGCGGAACGCAGACACAGGCGGCCGGAGGAGACGATTCCTCGCAGGCTCCCGCAGGGGGATCCGTGATCAGGCTTGGCATCAAGTCCGACATCACGTCCTTTGACCCCCAGAACCATAACGACACCATTTCCGCCTATGCCACCCGGCATATTTACAGCAACCTGGTGAGGCTGACCCCGGACAATACCTTTGAGGGGAATCTGGCGGAGAGCTGGGACTACAAGGACGACACGACGGTGGAGTTCACCCTGAAGGCGGGCGTGAAGTTCCACAACGGCGAGACGCTGACCGCCGAGGACGTCAAGTACACTCTGGAGCGGTTAAAGACGTCCCCCAAGGTGCCTCAGCTTGCGGCCATGATCGACACGGTGGAGGTCGTGGATGACACGCATTTCATCGTCCACATGAGCGAGCCCTCCAACGCCCTGATTTCCTCCATGAACCATTCCGGGGCGGGGATCCTCTGCAAATCCTACATGGAGGAGCTGGAGGCGAAGGGGGAGACCCTGGACAGTGCGCCCATGGGCAGCGGCCCCTACAAGTTCAAGGAATGGAATCCCGGCGCGTCCTTCGAGCTTGAGAAATTTGACGACTACTTTGATCCGGCAACCTCCGCACAGAATGACGGCCTGTTGTTCAAGGTGATCTCCGAGGAGTCCGCAAGGACCATCGCCCTGGAGAACGGCGAGCTGGACATGAGCATAGACCCCAACACCACCGACGCGGCCAGGATCCGCGACAATGCGAATCTGGAACTGGATGAGTGCGAGTCCACCCTGGTCGAGTATTTCTGCATGAATACGCAGAAAGCGCCCTTTGACAAGAAGGAAGTCCGCCAGGCCATGAATTACGCCATCAAAAAGGACGATGTCATCATCGCCGCCGTTGACGGCGAGGGCGAGCCTTTTGACAATTACATCGGAAAGGCGGCCATCGGCTACTATGACACTTCCGTGAAATATGAGTACAATCCGGAGAAGGCGAAAGAGCTTTTAGCCGCCGCCGGATATGCGGACGGCTTTACCTTCACCTGCTACCTGGCCACGGAACCCCGTTCCAGGATTGCGACGATCATCCAGGCAAATCTGGCGGATCTCGGCATCACGATGGAGATTGAGCAGATGGAATCCGCCACCTTCTTTGAGAAGACCGGAAACGGCGACCATGACGCCTGCCTGACCGGCTGGGTCGCCAATGCGGAGCCGGACAACACCTACCGCCCCCTGTTCACCAGCGCCAACGTGGGCTCCGGCGGAAACCGCGCCTTCTATGTCAATGAGGAAGTCGACAGGCTGGTGGATGATGCGGCGACCAACCGGGACGCTGCGGCCGTCCAGAAGGATTACGAGACCATTCTTGCGACCGTGTCCGAGGATGCGATCTGGGTGCCCATTTACACGAAGAACATGATGGTGGCCCGCAATAAGGATCTGCAGGGCTTCACCCCCTCCCCGATCAACATGCATGATTTCTACGGAGTGCACTATTGATTTCGGACGGCATTGTTGATTCTCGTATGCCCTGTTCCCGTCCGGGGAGCAGGGCATATTTCACCATATGGAAAGTCCTGCGGATTTCCCATATGATGAAATATATCGAAAATTACAGTCGGTTTTCTAAAAATCTGTCACCCGGATGCCGCCGGGGAGTTACCTTGCGGCGGCATTTCAAGACATAACGCAAAAAGGAGTCTGAGTATGCATAAATACGTAATCAAACGTCTTCTGATGCTGATTCCTGTCATTATTGGCGTTTCCTTCCTGGTGTTTTTCATCATGTCCCTGGCTCCCGGCGACACGGCCAGGACCATTCTCGGTGAAGACGCCCCCATCGAGGCCGTAGAGGCCCTGCGGGAGGAACTGGGACTGAACGACCCTCTCCCGGTCCGTTATGCCAATTACATGCTGGATCTGCTCCGCGGAGACCTTGGCACCTCTTATAAATCCGGGCGTCCCGTGTTCGGTGAGATCATGGCCCGGTTCCCGGCCACGCTGAAGCTGGCCTTCTGGGGAATGGTGTTTGCCGTCGCACTCTCGATCCCCATCGGCATCCTCTCTGCGACAAAGCAATATTCCGCCCTGGACAGTGTCAGCATGGTGTTCGCCCTCCTGGGGGTCGCAACCCCGAACTTCTGGCTGGGGCTGATGCTGATCATCGGGTTTTCCCTGCACCTGGGCTGGTTCCCGTCGGGAGGTGCGGAGGGCTGGCGCTCCCTGGTGCTTCCGGTCATCACCCTTGGCACCGGCTGCATGGCGAATATCACCAGGACCACCCGTTCCTCCATGCTGGAGGTGGTCCGCCAGGATTACATACGTACGGCAAAGGCGAAGGGCGTGAGCCACAGGAAGGTGATCAATAAGCATGCCCTCAAGAATGCCCTGATCCCGGTGGTCACGGTCATCGGCCTGCAGTTCGGCCAGCTTCTCGGCGGCGCCGTTTTGACGGAGGCCGTGTTTGCGTGGCCGGGCCTTGGCACCTTCCTCGTGAACAGCATCAAGGCCAAGGATACGCCTTCCGTACTTGGCTGCGTCATTATTTTCTCTATTTGTTTTAGCATAGTCAATCTGGTCGTGGACATTTTGTATGCGTTTATCGACCCGCGCATCAAGTCCAAATACAAGTAGGAGGTGACGTCATTCATGAAAACAGAGAAAGTAAAGAAACGCAGCATGGCCGGCGATATCTGGCGTCGCCTGCTCCGCAATAAAATGGCCGTGGTCGGCCTCGTGATCCTGTTCCTTCTGGTGATCTCCGCAATTTTTGCGGACGTGATCGCCGATTATGATTCCAAGGTGGTCGCCCAGAACGTGGTGGAGCGCCTGCAGGGCCCCAGTGCGGAGCACTGGTTCGGGACGGATGAATTCGGCCGCGACATTTTCGCCCGTATCATCCACGGGGGCCGAGTCTCCCTGGTGGTCGGTCTGGTTTCCATATCAGTATCCCTGGTCGTGGGCGGATGCCTTGGCGCCTTTGCGGGCTTTTACGGCGGAAAGGTGGACAATATCATCATGCGCATCATGGATATCTTCCTCGCCATCCCCAGCATCCTGCTGGCCATCACCATCGTGGCGGCCCTGGGCACCAATCTGATCAACGTGATGATAGCCATCGGAATCTCTTACATTCCGACTTTCGCCCGCATCGTCCGTGCGGCGGTCATGGGGGTGAAGGATCAGGAATTCGTGGAGTCCGCCAGGGCCATCGGCGCAAGCAACGCCACCATTATTTTCCGGGAGGTGATCCCCAACTGTATGGCACCGATCATCGTACAGGCGACGCTCTCCGTGGCGGGTGCGATCCTCTCCACCGCCTCCTTAAGCTTCATCGGCCTGGGCGTGCAGCCGCCGAGCCCGGAGTGGGGGGCGATGCTCTCCAGCGGAAGAAACTTCCTGCGTGACGCCATGCATCTGACGCTGTTCCCCGGACTGGCGATCGTGATCACAATCCTTGCCCTCAACCTTCTGGGTGACGGCCTCAGGGACGCCCTGGATCCAAGGTTAAAACAGTAGGAGGTAACGTATGGAAGACAGACAATATTGTGTTGACATTAAGGATCTTTCGGTGGTCTTTGCCACCAGCGACGGCGTGGTGCACGCCATCAACGGTGCGGACCTTAAGATCGAAAAAGGAAAGACCCTGGGACTGGTGGGCGAGACCGGCGCAGGGAAGACGACGACGGCCCTCTCCATCCTCCGCCTGATCCCGGATCCGCCGGGAAAGATCACGAACGGTACCATTATGCTGGAGGGAAAGAACATTTTCGATTACACGGAAAAGGAGATGGAGTCCATCCGGGGCAGCCAGGTATCCATGATCTTTCAGGATCCCATGACCTCCTTAAATCCGGTCATGACCGTGGGGGACCAGATCGCCGAGGTCATCGAACTTCATGAGAAGATTGACAAGAAGGCTTCCATGGAGAAGGCCAAGGAGATGCTGGAGATGGTGGGCATTCCCGGCGCCCGCGCAAACGAATACCCCCATCAGTTTTCCGGCGGCATGAAGCAGCGGGTGATCATTGCCATGGCCCTGGTCTGCAATCCCCGTCTCTTGATCGCCGACGAACCGACGACGGCCCTGGACGTGACCATTCAGGCCCAGGTGCTGGACCTGATGCAGAAGCTAAAAGAAAAGTACGGCACCTCCATGCTGATGATCACCCATGACCTGGGGATCGTGGCGGAGGTGTGCGACGAGGTCAGCATCATGTATGCCGGGCAGATCGTGGAGCACGGAACCCTGGAGGACATCTTCAACCATACCGGCCATCCCTACACGGAGGGGCTGTTTGGCTCCCTTCCCAACATCGAGAAGCGCGCGGAGGCCCTGAAACCGATTCCCGGGCTGATGCCGGACCCGACCAATCTTCCGTCCGGATGTCCTTTCCACCCCCGCTGCCAGTATTGTAAAGAGATCTGCAAGGAGCGGATGCCTGTCCGGACGGCCTTGAGTGAGACCCACACGGTTGCCTGCCTCGCCTACGAGGAGGGGACCGGAGTATCCCTGGGAGGTGAAAAAGCATGAGCGATATCTTATTGGAAGTCCGGGATTTAAAGAAATATTTTCAGACCCCTGCCGGGACGCTGCATGCCGTGGACGGACTTTCCTTCAAGCTGGAGCGGGGAAAGACCCTGGGAGTCGTGGGAGAGTCCGGCTGCGGAAAATCCACGACGGGCCGTGCCATCTTGAGGCTCCATGAGCCCACCAGCGGCGAGGTTATCTTCGAGGGGCGGGACATCACCAAGATTTCCGCCAAGGAGATGCAGAAACTCCGCTCCGAGATGCAGATCATTTTCCAGGATCCCTTTGCGTCCCTGAATCCGAGGAAATCCGTCAGCGAGATCATCGGCGAGCCTTTCCGCCTGCACAAGGTGTATAAGACCAAGGCGGAGAAAAACAGGAGGGTGCTGGAGCTGATGGAGCTGGTCGGCCTTTCGGAGCGCCTGGTCAACACCTACCCTCACGAGTTGGACGGCGGACGCCGCCAGAGGATCGGGATCGCCCGCGCCCTGGCCATGAATCCCAAATTCATTGTCTGCGACGAGCCGGTTTCCGCCCTGGACGTTTCCATCCAGGCGCAGATCCTAAACCTGCTCAAGGACCTGCAGAAGGAACTGGGCCTGACCTACATGTTCATCACCCATGACCTCTCGGTCGTCAACTATTTTTCCGACGAGATCGTGGTCATGTACCTGGGACAGGTGGTGGAGCATGCGGAGTCCGAGGCTCTGTTCGCCCATCCGACCCACCCCTACACCAAGGCGTTATTGTCGGCGATCCCGGTGCCGAGCCTGGGGGCAAAGAAGGAGCGGATTCTTTTAAAGGGAGAGATCACCTCCCCCATCAACCCGAAGCCGGGCTGCCGTTTCGCACCCCGGTGCGAGTATGCGAAGGAGTGCTGTTTTGAACAGTCTCCGGAACTGAAGGAGACGGTGCAGGGCCACCATGTGGCGTGCCATTTCAGCAATGTGTTTTAATTTTTTCAATACTATGGTAACTTTTGGAGGCCAGTTATGAAATATCAGATTGACGGGCAGTTCGTGGTAGACTGCTTTGAGGCGCTCGTGAATGCGCCGAGTCCGGTCAGCTATTATGTGAAGGTCAACCCGGTGGTGGAGCGTTATGCAGAGATGTTCGGGTATGAGGTCACTTACGACAACAAGCATACCGCTTACATCACCCTGGAGGGCGAGGACAATTCCAGGACGGTCATGGTGGGCGCCCATCTGGACACCATCGGCATGATCGTCCGCCGGATTGACGACGACGGCATGATTCGCGTCCGCCAGCTGGGCGGCATGAATTTTTGCAGCGCCGAGGGAACCACGGTGACGGTGCACACCAGGGATGGGAAAGAGTACACGGGGCTTCTGACCTGCCAGTCCCACTCGGTCCATGTCTTTGACGACGCCAGGACCTTGAGCCGGGAAGAGACCAACATGATGATCATCCTGGACGAGAGGGTGAAGAGCAAGGAGGACGTGAAAGCCCTGGGAATCCAGAACGGCGACATCATCTCCATCGACCCGGGCTTTCAGTTTACGAAGAGCGGCTTTTTAAAGTCCCGTTTCATTGACGACAAGGCGGCGGTGGCCTGCTGTTTCGGAGCCCTCAAGTATCTGACGGAGAACCAGATGAAGCCGAAGTACCGCACCATCCTGGCATTTCCCCACTATGAGGAGATCGGCCACGGCGGCGCCTACGTGCCGGCGGAGGTTTCCGAGTTCGTCGCCATCGACATCGGCCTGATCGGACCGGATTACGACGGAGACGAGTTTTCCGTCAGCATCTGCGCCAAGGACAATTCCACCCCCTATGACTACGAGCTGACGAACCGCCTGATCGAGCAGGCAAAGAAAGCGGAACTTGATTATGCCGTGGATATTTTCTACCGCTACGGCACGGACGCCAACGCCTCGCTGAAATCCGGCAACAACTTAAAGGCGGGGGCCTTCGGCATGGCCGTCTACTGCAGCCACGGCATGGAGCGGACCCACATTGACGGGCTCGCCAACACCGTGAACCTGCTTCTGGCTTACGTGCTGGACCTGTAATACGTGTCGGGTCCGGAATCAGGGGGCGCTGCCCTTTATGTGTCGATTTGACTGGGAAAACCGATGGGACGGACCGATTGGGTCGGGACCGTCGGTTTTTTATGCACGGGCCAGTGCAAACTGCAGGGAACGTTTCCGGTGAGCGGCCTGTCCTTTGCCAATGTAAAAGAGGACGATGGGTTTGCCTTCCGGGGGGAGCGGGGTGTTGATTGGATAAGTGCATGAAATACAACAACGATGGACTTCCACTCTTTCCGAAAAAGGCAATTGCAGGAAAAATGTCATGGAAAGCGCTGGAACCGCAGGCGGAAAGGCTTGCTTTTTCTCACGGAATCCTGTAAAATGGGAATATAATTCTAATATATGCGCTTCCTAAAAAATATGGGAAGGCTCCATGGAGGAATCAGGATGAAACGAAGAGGGAGACTCCTTAGTATTGCGCTTGCCATCTGCCTTGCGGCGGGGCTTTTGCCGACCACGGCCCTTGCGGTACCGGGGACCGGGAGGACGGCCCGGACGGCTTCGACCCGCAGTACGGGAACGGCGTCTTGGATTGTGGATGCGACGAAAAACCCTTCCGGCGGGATTCAGGGGTATGACGATACCAAGAAGGATGAGCCGTCAAAGGGGTATCACTATATTTATTTTGGCAGTAAAGACGGTGCCCCGCTGAAATGGCGGGTGCTGGATGCGCAGACCAGCGGTGGGACCTCCGGTGGTATATTTTTATTGTCGGAGGGCCTGTTTGGAAAAAAGGCTTTCAATTCCGGAAGCGGGAACGCATGGCAGGGAAGTACCGCACAGGATTGGTGCAAGGAGTTTGCAGGAGAGAGCGGCACCACCAGCCCCTTTGCTCCGGAGGAACGAGCGGCGTTTTTGGGAGTGACCCATGACGGCTCGACGAATGAGAAAGTGTTCTTCCTGTCCGAGGAGGAGGCGAAAAAAAAGGATTATGGCCTTGACACGAATGCGTCCCGTGTGGCAAAGGACGGGGATGTCGCCATGGCATGGTGGCTTCGGACTGCCGGTACGGGCGGTGATGAAGCAAAGGCGATTGACGAGAATGGGGCTCTTGTCTCAGAGAAGACAGATTCCGAGCTCCAGGCCCGTCCCGCCTTCAACCTGGACATGAGCAAGGTCCTTTTTACCGCACCGGCCGCCGGAACGACGACCAGGGCGGCTGGCGGGTTAAATAAGGTTTCGGCGGCGGAGGTCTCCGAGTGGAGACTGGTTCTTAAGGACGATGGCAGGAATGCTTCCGGCAGTGGCTTTACGGCGAAACCTGATGGCGGAAATACCGGAGATCCGGTTCCGGTCGACACGGGCGGTACGGTGACGCTTCAATATGATAACGCAAAGACCGGGGCCAATGAGTATGTTTCTGCCATTCTGGAGGACGATGCGGGGAACCTTTTGTATTATGGACAGGTCAAAGACTGTTCAGCGGCTGATTCAGACAATGGCACTGTGCCGATTACGGTTCCGACAGATTTGGCGAGTGGTTCTTATAAGCTCAAGGTGTTCAATGAACAGTATAACGGTGCGAAGCAGACCGGCTATGCGAGTAATTTTTCGAATATAGATATTACTGTGACAGACACGACCCCGCCGGAGCTGACAACGGACAAAGAGGGAGAGCGCACCAGTGGAACGGAAGCCACGGTGACCTTCACCGCCAGCGAGGCGGGAGCCTACTATTATGAGGTGGTGAAAAAGGGCGATGCGCCTCCCACCATTAATGCGACGGGAACGGGGAATCCCATTCCTGCGGATGCATTGACGCAGACGCTGAAGCTTGACGGGCTGACCGAAGGGCAGGATTATGTCGTGTACATTGTCATGAAGGATCTGGCAGGAAATCCGAGTAAGAATCCCCCCTTGACAATTGAGATCCCGGCGGGGGTCACCCCAACCTATGACATTTCCGTGAGTCCGGTCACTCTGGACTTCCAGGCAACGGAAGGGTACGGTCCTCTTGCGGGTAAGAAGGTGACGATTAAAAATACGGGAAATCAGCCAATTACCCTGACGCAGCCGGTTGTCCCGGCAAATTCCAATTACGTGATTGGAACACTTTCCAAAACGACTCTTATAGAGAACGAGGAGGCGGAATTTATCGTTTCGCCGAAGAATGATCTTGATCCGGGAATTTATTCGGAAAAAATCACGGTTTCCGGCAGCAACGGCTCCCATACGGCGACGAAGGAGGTCACGCTGAATTTCGAGGTGACGGCCAGGACGCCCGGGAAACATGTGATCACCGCCTCCGCCGGGGAGGGCGGCACGATCACCCCCAGAAGAAGCGAGGTGGACCCGGGTGCGGATTTGACGGTCACGATCACCCCCAGGACCGGCTATGAGATTGACACGGTCACGGTGGACGGGGCGGAAATCGCAAAATCGAATCTCTCTGAACGAAACGAATACACATTCACCAATATTCAGGCGGATCATGCCATTCATGTTACCTTCAAGGCCATTGATGACGGGCCGTTGCCGACCATGCGCACCCTGACGGTGAGCGCCAGCCCGGAGACGGGAGGCAAGGCGGCAATCTCGGGCAGCGACAATGCCAGCGGGACCTATGAGGACGGCACCAGCGTCATGGTCACTGCCACTGCAAACGAGGGTTACCATTTTGTGCGTTGGACGGAGAACGGCAACGAGGTCAGTACCAGCGCAAGCTACACCTTCGGGCTTGTGGCGAACAAGAATCTGGTGGCCGTTTTCGAGGCGGATCCGGTCTCCCACACGGTGACGGTGAACAGCAGCTATGCGCAGACGTCGGGAGCGGGGACCTATCAGGCGGGGGCTACGGTCACCGTGCAGGCGGGGACCAGGCAGAACTACCGGTTTGACGGCTGGACCACGGAGGACGGAGTCACCTTCGAAAATGCGAGCAGTGCGACGACCACCTTCACCATGCCGGACAAGGACGTGACCGTCGCCGCAAAATGGACCTATACCGGTTCCACGGGGACGAACAACGGGACGAATTCCGGAAACAACGGGACCACCTCGGGAGGCAACAACACGACCTCCGGAACGAATTCCGGCGGGAACGGGACGGTGTCCGACGGAAAAGAAGGCGCATACACCGGAGACGACACGCCCACGGCCATGTGGATGTCCGCACTTTGTACCTCCTTCGGCCTGATGACGGTCCTGGGAGTTCTCGGATGGCGCAGAAGGAAATTCTATCCGGAGTTCATGGGGCAGTGGAGAGGACTTACGGAAAGGGAATTTGGTCAGAAAAAGAGATAAATTGCGGATAACGACAGTCCGTGCGCACAGTGAATTTCACTGGTCCGCACGGACTGTTTTTTCGGATGATGGTTCCGATTTCCCATAAAAAATGTGGAAACTTGAGGCCTCCTGTGATATGATAGAGTCCGTTGGAGGAAGTTGGTTTATGGGAAAAGCACTTTACATTGCGGAAAAGCCGAGCGTTGCCCAGGAGTTTGCCAAGGCCCTGAAGGTGGGCGGCAGACGGGGTGACGGCTATGTGGAATCGGAGGATGCCATCGTGACCTGGTGCGTGGGGCATCTGGTGACCATGAGCTATCCGGAGGCTTATGATGTCAAATACAAGCGGTGGAGTCTGGAGACCCTGCCGTTTCTCCCGAAAAAGTTCAAATACGAAGTGATAGAAAATGTGAAAAAGCAGTTTCAGACCGTCAGGGGTCTTCTCACCAGGAAGGACGTGGACACGATCTACGTCTGCACCGACTCCGGGCGGGAGGGCGAATATATCTACCGGCTGGTGGAACAGATGGCCGGGGTGAAGGGAAAGCGGAGGCTCAGGGTGTGGATCGATTCCCAGACGGAGGAGGAGATCCGGAAGGGCATTCGGGAGGCGAAGGACTTGAGCGCCTATGACAACCTGGCCGAGTCCGCTTACCTCAGGGCCAAGGAAGATTACCTGATGGGAATCAATTTTTCCAGGCTTTTAACTTTGAAGTACGGGAACGTGATCTCCGGCTGTATGAATTCCAAACGGATCGTGGTCAGCGTGGGGCGGGTCATGACCTGCGTGCTGGGCATGGCGGTCCGGCGGGAGCGGGAGATCCGGGAGTTCGTGAAAACGCCTTTTTACCGGGTCCTGGCCTCCGTCTCCTGCGAGGGGAAGACCTTTGATGCGGAGTGGCGGGCCGTATCCGGGAGCCGTTATTTCGGGATGCCCTGTCTCTATAAGGAAAACGGGTTTCGGACGAGAGAGAAGGCGGAGGAGCTGATCGCCTTTCTTGAGGAGGAGCGCCCGGTGACGGCGGAGCTTACGGCCCTTGAGAAGAAGAAGGAAAAGAAAAATCCGCCTCTGCTTTTTAATTTGGCGGAGCTTCAAAATATCTGTTCCAGGAGGTTCAAGTTGAGCCCGGACGAGACCCTCAGGGTGGTGCAGGAGCTCTACGAGAAAAAGCTGGTGACCTATCCGAGGACCGATGCCAGGGTCCTTTCCACGGCGGTGGCGAAGGAGATCCAGAAAAACATCCGGGGACTTTCTGCCATTCCGGGCGTGGCGGGCTTTGTTTCCCATATTTTGGAGACCGGGAGTCATCAGGGAATCGCAAAGACCAGATACGTCAATGACAAGCAGATCACGGACCATTACGCCATCATCCCCACGGGACAGGGGATCGGAGTCCTGAAAGGGCTTTCACCGGTGTCGGTGAGGGTCTATGAGGCCATCGTGCGGCGGTTCCTCAGTATTTTTTATCCGCCGGCCGTCTACCAGAAATTCGGTCTGGAGCTTTCGGTCCGGGGAGAGAAGTTTTTTGCCAGCTTCCGGGTGCTCTTGGAGGAAGGATATCTGGCCGTGACCGGATACGCCGGAGGCGGAAAGAAGGCGGGGTACGGAAAAACGGCGGAGGGGGGAGAATCGGGAAGGGAGAATGGGCCCGATGAGAAGAAAACGGAAAGTGAAGAGGCGGATATCAGGGACCCGGAATTTCTGGAGGCCGTGAAAAGGCTTGCGAGGGGGCGGAAACTTCCGGTGGAAGGCTTCTCGGTCAAAGAGGGGGAAACCTCCCCGCCGAAGCGCTACACCTCCGGAACCATGATCCTGGCCATGGAAAACGCAGGACAGCTCATCGAGGACGAGGAGCTCAGGGCCCAGATCAAGGGAAGCGGCATCGGTACCAGCGCCACCAGGGCGGAGATTTTAAAAAAACTGGTGGGCAACGAGTACCTGGCTTTGAATAAAAAGACGCAGGTTATCACGCCGACCCTCCTCGGGGAGATGATTCATGACACCGTGTACCTGTCCATCCGGCCGCTTTTGAATCCGGAGCTCACGGCGAGCTGGGAGAAGGGGCTCACCTACGTGGCCGAGGGAACCATCACCGGGGAAGAATACATGGGGAAGCTGGAGGATTTTGTCGCCAGACGGACGGGAAACGTGCTCCGCCTGAACAACGGAGCCCAGATCCGGGACTGCTATGCCCGGACGAAAGGTTTTTATAAGAAGAAATAGATATAAGAAGAGACAGAGCGGAAGAGGACGTGGATGACATGTGGAAGAATTTGGTGAAGCTTTACAGAAAGTATGAAGAGATCGTCAACTATTTCATTGCGGGCGTGCTGACGACTGTGGTCTGCCTCGCCGTCTATTATGCCTGCGTGCTGACGTTTTTGGATCCGGGAAACCCTTTTGAGCTGCAGGCGGCCAACGTGATCTCCTGGGTTCTCGCCGTGGCCTTTGCCTATGGAATTAACCGGAGCTTCGTGTTTAAGAGCAAAAACGAGAACCGGCTGGCGGAGGCGGTCCGGTTCGTGGGTTCCAGGGTGACCACCCTGTTTCTGGACATGGCGGTCATGTACGTGTTCGTGACCCTGCTGGACGGCAGTGACAAGGTCGGGAAACTTGTAAGCCAGGTGCTCGTCATGGCGGGGAATTACCTTCTCAGCAAATTGTTCGTGTTTGCGAGAAATAATAAATCTGATCGAAAAGCGGAAGACTGAGGATACGGCGATGGATTATCAGAAATTTTTGGAGGAAAAACGGAAGCTCTCGGAGGAATCTTCTTCTGAGGAGAGGGAGGCGGTCATGAGGCGGGGCCTTGAGCTGGTGGTCGCAAGCGTCGGGGAGCACGGCGTCCGCATCCACGACATGATGAAAAAGACGCTGGTCTCCTGCAGCGAGGAGACGGCGGAGGTAACCCTGGCCTACGAGGTGGAAGAGTGGGAGTTAAACCCCAACGGCGTGATGCACGGCGGGCTCATCGGGACGGCCATCGACACGGCCTGCGGGATGGTGACCCGCTATATGAGCGAGAACCTTCTGGCCTCGACGGTCTCCCTGAACGTGGACTATCTGCGGCCCGTGTCCGGCGGGGACAGACTTCTTGTGACGGCGAAGCTGGTGCGTCTGGGCGGCCACGTGGCGAACCTCAGGGCGGAGGCCAGGCGGGAATCCGACGGGGAGCCGGCGGCCCTCGCCACGGCGGTCTTTTACCTTCCCGATGCGGGCGGAAAAACCTGAGTCTCTGTATTTTTTGGAGGAACAGGAAGAAAGCAGCTCCCTTTCGTGAGCGGGAGCGTGTTTTGTGATGAAAGGGGGCCGTTTTCTTCCGTATAGTTCGACAACCAAAATACAGAGACCCGGACAACAAAGTATTTTACAAATCGAATTTCTGATGGTATGATAGAAAAATATCGGTGCAGGAGGCTTTTATGGAAAACGAGACGAAGAATTTTATTGAGCAGATCATTGACAGGGATCTGGCGGAAGGGGTTTGCGACCACGTGCAGACCAGGTTTCCGCCGGAGCCCAACGGGTATCTCCATATCGGACATGCCAAGTCCATTCTCCTTAATTACGGGCTGGCGAAAAAATATCAGGGGCAGTTCAATCTGCGCTTTGACGACACGAACCCCACCAAGGAAAAGACGGAATTCGTGGAGTCCATCAAGGAGGACGTGGCCTGGCTGGGGGCGGACTGGGAGGACCGGCTGTTTTTTGCCTCGGACTATTTTGAGACCATGTATGAGTGTGCGGTCTTTCTGATCAAGAAGGGAAAGGCCTTCGTCTGTGATCTGACGGCGGAGGAGATTAGAGAGTACCGAGGGACTCTCACGGAGCCGGGCAAGGACAGCCCCTACCGGGATCGGAGCGTGGCGGAGAACCTGGAGCTTTTCGAGAACATGAAAAACGGCCTTTATAAGGACGGGGAGAAGGTGCTCCGGGCCAGGATCGACATGGCTTCCCCCAACATCAACATGAGGGACCCGGTCATCTACCGGGTGGCCCACATGGGCCATCACAACACGGGAGACACCTGGTGCATTTACCCCATGTATGATTTCGCCCATCCCATCGAGGATGCCGTGGAGCACGTGACCCACTCCATCTGCACCCTGGAATTTGAGGACCACAGGCCACTCTACAACTGGGTGGTGCAGGAGTGTGAGTTTGACCATCCGCCCAAGCAGATCGAGTTTGCGAAGCTGTACCTGAAAAACGTGGTGACCGGAAAGCGATATATCAAAAAGCTGGTGGAGGACGGCACCGTGGACGGCTGGGACGACCCCAGGCTGGTGTCCATCAGTGGTTTAAGGCGGCGGGGTTACACGCCGGAATCCATCCGGAAATTCGTGGAACTGGCCGGTGTCTCCAAGAGCAACAGCACCTGCGAGATGCCCATGCTGGAATACTGCATCCGGGAGGATCTCAAATTAAAGCGGCCCAGAATGATGGCGGTGCTCCATCCACTGAAGCTTGTCATCGACAATTACCCGGAGGACCAGGTGGAATATATGGAGGTGGCAAACAACCAGGAGAATCCGGAGCTTGGCGTCCGCACGGTGCCCTTTAGCAGGGAGCTCTATATTGAGCGGGAGGATTTCATGGAGGTGCCTGTGAAGAAGTATTTCCGCCTGTATCCCGGCAACGAGGTCCGTCTGATGAACGGATATTTCGTCACCTGCACGGGCGTGGTGAAGGATGCGGAGGGGAACGTGACGGAGGTGCACTGTACCTATGACCCGGAGACCAGGAGCGGAAGCGGATTTACCGGAAGAAAGGTCAAGGGGACCATCCACTGGGTGTCGGCCCGCCACGGGGTGAAAGCCGAAGTCCGGTTGTATGAGAACATCGTGGATGAGGAGAAAGGCGTCTATAACGAGGAGGACGGAAGTCTGAATTTAAATCCCAATTCTCTGACGGTGTTAAAAGACTGTTATCTGGAGCCGAACCTGGCGGGGGCGTCCGCACCGGAGAGCTTTCAGTTTGTGAGGAACGGATACTTTTGCGTGGACAGCAAGGATTCCAGGCCGGGAAGTCTGGTGTTCAACCGGATCGTGTCCCTGAAGAGTTCCTTTAAGATCGAAACCAAATAGAAATTCAACCTGCCAGTGAGAGACATGTATGAACTGACGATCCCGTTCAATGAGACGGGCCCCTTATACGAACAAATTTATCAATATATCAGAGAGCAGATCCGGGGGGAACGGATTCAGGCCGGAACGAAGCTTCCCTCCACCAGAAAGCTGGCGGAGCACCTGGGGGTCAGCAGAAGCACTACGCAGCTTGCCTATGACCAGCTTGTGGCGGAGGGATATCTGGAGGCGGAGCCCTGTCGGGGATACTTTGCGGCAAAGTTGGAAACACTGCACCACCCGGAACCGGGGCCTTTGCGGGAGCGGAAACAGAAAAAGGAGGAAGCCCCCTCGTTTCTGGTGGATTTTTCCCCCCGGGGGATCGATCTGGAGCATTTTCCCTATGCCCTTTGGAGGAGGCTTTCCAGGGAGAGCTTAAGCGATGGGAACCGGGAACTTTTTTCGGCGGGGGAAAGCAAGGGGGACGTAGTTCTCAGACAGGCCGTCTGTGATTATCTTTACGGTGCGAGAGGAGTTCGCTGCAGACCGGAACAGCTCGTCGTGGGGGCCGGGAACGAATACCTCCTGATGCTTCTGCACCAGATTCTCGGCCATCAGGTGATCGCCATGGAGACGCCCACCTACCTGCAGGCGTTTCTGACCTTCGAGCGCCTGGGGCACAGGGTGGTTCCGGTGCCGATGGACGGGAGCGGCATGAAGAGGGAGGAGTTGTCCGCCTCCGGTGCGAAGATCGCCTATGTGATGCCGTCCCACCAGTTTCCCACGGGGATCGTCATGCCTATCAGGCGGCGCATGGAGCTTCTTTCCTGGGCGGCGGAGGAGGAAGGAAGGTATCTTATCGAGGATGATTACGACAGCGAATTCCGTTACCGGGGAAAGCCGATCCCTTCGCTCCAGAGTGCGGATGCCAAGGGGCGGGTGATCTATCTGGGCAGTTTTTCCAGAGCGGTGGCTCCTGCCATCCGGGTCAGCTACATGATGCTTCCGGAGCCGCTTTGGGCCCTCTACGAGAAGAATTGCAGCTTTTACGCTTCCACGGTGTCACGGATTGACCAGAGGATTCTGGCCCGTTTCCTGGGCGAAGGCCATTATGAGCGGCATCTGAACCGGATGCGGGGAATCTACCGGGCAAAGCACGATGCGCTGCTGGCGGCCCTGTCCCCCCTGGCAGACGAATTTGACGTGAGCGGGGAGCATGCGGGGATCCACATCCTTCTGCACAGCAAAAAAGGGCGCACGGAGCAGGAGCTGGTCCGGGCGGCCATGGAGGCCGGCGTGCGCATCTACGGGCTTTCTGAATTTGATATCGGGGGCTTGGGGCAGAAGGAGGGGACGGGCACGGTGCTGCTCGGATATGCCAGTCTTTCCGGAGAAGAAATCGAACAGGGGGCCAAGATTCTCTCGGCCGCCCTGTCCTCATGTTGACCTGCTTATGAAATTCAGGGGAAATCTATTTGTCCCCGGAAATCTCCGCGTCTTTTGCGGCGTCCTCGTATCTGGCCTCCGTGTCCGCTACGGCCTGTTCCAGCTTGGCCGCAATCTCCTCGGCAGAAGGTGCCGCTTCTTTTGAAACGACTTCCTCTTCCGAGATGGGTTCCTCCGGGACGGTTTCCTCCTCTGAGGCGACCTCCTCCTCGCCGTGGGAGAGGGGGACGTAATTTCTGGCGGAGGTGTCGGTTTCTCCATCAAAACAGTCCTCGTTGTCGTCGGAGCCGTCCTCCTCACATTCCTTGCAGCCGTTTTTCTTAAACTTGGTGATCAGGAGAGCGGCGGCTCCTGCGACGGCGGTCACGGCCAAAAGCTTCTTAAAAAGTCCTTTACCCTTACACATATTGAAAACTCCTTTCTCTACTGAAAAATTGCATATTGTTATTGTAATCCTTTTTGGGAAATATGAAAAGGGATAATTCAACAAATTTGAAAAAATATAGAAAAAACAAATAATAATGAGAAAAACGGGGAAAATAAGAGATATAAAGGTATAATAGGGTAAAAGAGAGGATAAGACGACGTTGCATTTTGAATTTAAATTATGTAATATAACAACAGTCAGTTAGCACTCGTTTAGAGTGAGTGCTAATAATTTAAACAGGAGGAATAGAAATGAAGTTAGTACCTTTAGGCGACAGAGTCGTATTAAAACAGGTTGAAGCAGAAGAGACCACCAAGTCCGGAATTGTTCTTCCCGGCACGGCCAAAGAGAAGCCCCAACAGGCGGAAGTGGTAGCGGTAGGCCCCGGTACCGATGAGGTGAAGATGGAAGTAGCGGTAGGCGATGCGGTGATCTACTCCAAGTACGCAGGCACGGAAGTGAAGCTGGACGACGAGGAATTCATCGTGGTGAAGCAGGGCGACATCCTGGCAATCGTAAAATAATATTACAGAATAAAGGAGATTGAAAAGCTATGGCGAAGGAAATTAAGTTTGGCGCTGATGCGAGAGCGGCACTGGAGGCCGGCGTAAACAAACTGGCGGATACGGTAAGAGTGACCCTTGGACCGAAGGGAAGAAACGTGGTTCTGGATAAGTCCTTCGGAACTCCCCTGATCACCAACGACGGTGTGACCATTGCGAAGGAGATCGAGCTGGAGGATGCCTTTGAGAACATGGGCGCACAGCTCATCAAGGAAGTGGCTTCCAAGACCAACGACGTGGCCGGCGACGGAACCACCACAGCGACGGTTCTGGCTCAGGCCATGGTACATGAGGGTGTCAAGAACCTGGCAGCAGGCGCAAATCCCATCATCCTTCGAAAAGGTATGAAGAAAGCCACCGATGCGGCCGTGGATGCCATCGCCGAGATGAGCGAGCCCATCAGCGGCAAGGATCAGATTGCCAGAGTTGCGGCGATCTCCTCCAGCGACGACGAGGTCGGCGAGATGGTTGCGGATGCCATGGAGAAGGTTTCCAAGGACGGCGTGATCACCATCGAAGAGTCCAAGACCATGAAGACGGAGCTTGACCTGGTGGAGGGCATGCAGTTTGACAGAGGCTACATTTCCGCTTATATGTGCACCGACATGGAGAAGATGTGCGCAGAGCTTGACAACCCTTACGTGTTGATCACCGACAAGAAGATCAGCAACATTCAGGAGATCCTTCCCCTTCTGGAGCAGATCGTACAGAGCGGTGCGAAGCTCCTGATCATCGCCGAGGACATCGAGGGCGAGGCTCTGACGACCCTGATCGTCAACAAGCTGCGGGGCACCTTCAGCGTGGTCGGCGTCAAGGCTCCCGGCTACGGCGACAGAAGGAAAGAGATGCTCAAGGATATCGCGATCCTCACCGGCGGCACCGTGATCTCCGACGAGGTTGGTCTTGACCTCAAGGAAGCGACCATGGATCAGCTTGGACGTGCGAAGTCCGTAAAGGTTCAGAAAGAAAACACCATCATCGTGGACGGCGAAGGCTCCAGCGAGGAGATTCAGGCCAGGATCGGCCAGATCAAGGCTCAGATCGAGGAGACCACCTCTGACTTTGACAGAGAGAAGCTGCAGGAGAGACTGGCCAAGCTGGC
>JAAWRC010000047.1 GCA_022800815.1 Lachnospiraceae bacterium
TTCTGACAATTGTCAGAATCCTTCTTAGGTTTTGCAGTTTCGCAATTACCTGCTTCTATCACCGGTCCCCAGTCCTTCCACTCAGCACCCGCTCCATGTCCTCCGGCAGGGGCGCCGTAAACTCCATGGGCTCCCCCGTCACCGGATGGCAGAAGGCGAGCCGGCAAGAATGGAGGGCCTGCCGCCCGATCCACTCCATGTCCGGATTATAGAGATAATCCCCGACCAGCGGATATCCCAAATGCTTCATGTGGATCCGGATCTGGTGGGTCCGCCCCGTCTCCAGCCGAAGCGCCACCAGGCTGTGGCCGTTCCCCTCCTCAAGCACCCGGTAATGGGTCACCGCCTGTTCCCCGGCCAAGGGATCCACCTGCCGCTCGATGACCGACCCGGGCTTTCTCCCGAGGGGCGCCGAGATGGTCCCGCAGGGAGGCTTCGGGCATCCCCGCACAATGGCCCGGTACTCCCGTTCCACCTCCTTTCGCACCGCCATCCCCGACAGCACACAGGAGCTAAACATGTGCTTGGCCACCACCGTGAGGCCCGAGGTGTCCCGGTCCAGCCGGTTGGTGCAGCGGAAAATGAAAGGCTTTTCCCGCTCCTTAAAATACCAGGCCAGGGCGTTGGCCAGGGAATTGTCATAATTCTTCATGGACGGGTGAATGGGCATCCCGGCGGCCTTGTTGACCACCAGAAGGTCCTCGTCCTCATAGACGATGTTTAACGGGAGCTTCACCGGAAGGATCTTCTCCGAGCTCTCCGTCTCACAGATATGGACCATGAGCACATCCCCCGGACAAAGCCGCTCGTTAAGATACCGGGGCCGGCCGTTCACCGCCACTCCGTCCGGCCTTCCCTTCAAGTGGGCGAGACACCCCCGCGAATATCCCCGCCGCCTCAAAAACTGCTCGATCCGGAGCCCTGCATCCCCCTCCCTCGCCCGGTAATCAAGCCTTCGTTCCATGGCCGCCTCCGGGCGGGGCCTGCCCGCCGCCCCCTGCGCCCGCACCGGGCTTTTGCTTTCCCAGCCGCACCGCCTCCATGTAACCCGCCATGTCCTCCGGAAGCTGGTCAAAAAGGTAATTCTTCCCCCCCGCCGGCCGGTCCGCACAGATCTCCCGGATCTCGATATTTGCCGCCTCGATCTCCTTTTTCAGACCCTGGGCCGACATCCGCCCGGCTCCCTGGCCCATGATGATCACCTGCTCCAGGGCGTCGGAGGTGGCGACGGTCACCCGGTATCTCCTGCCGATCTCGTGGACCGTCTTCTCGATGTACTGGTCCGCCGTCTCCGCCTCCTTCGTGTATACCACGTGGATGTTGTGGTACTTGAAGATTTCCCCCGTATTCCCCTCCACCTTGTAGGCGTCAAAGACCAGGATCACCGTACAGCCCTTATAGCCCTGATAGTTGGACAGGATATCCATCAGCCGGTCCCTGGCGGCTCCCACGTTCCGCTCTGCCAGCTCCGTGAGCTCTTCCCAGGCAAAGATGATGTTGTAGCCGTCCACCAGAAGATACTCCTTCCCGGACGGACGCCCGGAAGACGCCTCCGCCTGGCCCCGGCGGCCGGAATCCATGGCTTTCCGGTTTTGGCGGACAGGAGTCTCCGAGCGGGACACATGGACCGTTCCGCCGAAACCGCTCATTCTCCGTTCCTCCCGCTTCCCGTCCTTTTTTCCCTCCTTCTTCCCGTCCCGCTTCCCATAAGTGCGGGTGAAGATCGCCTCCAGCTCCTTCTCGTTGGCCTCCATAGATCGAAAATCCTCCGGAAAGCCGGTCCCGCCGGGTCTCCTCGTCTCCCCCGCTTCGGCAGAGTCCTCCGGCTGCGGCCGGCCGGAGCCGGGACCGGAGGCCTCCCCCGCCGCTTTCTTTAAGGCCGTCTCCAGATGCATGTACTCCGGCACCTCGTTCCAGGGAACCACGAAGCCCGCCCCGTGGGCACAGAACACGGAGCCCGTCGGATTCTCCACATCCGCCTCCGGGTCATAGGCGGATGCCGAAAGGACCTCCTCCGCATTGTGGCAGGGTTCATAGCCCGAAAGGCTGCAAAGAAGATGCCCACGTCCCTTCGTGTAGGAGAGAACCTCCGACTGATAGCCCCGCATGGAGGCCACCGGTGCCTTCCCCGAAAGCACGGCCGTATCTCCCGACTGCTCCGGCGCCGAAAAGCTCCCGTGCATCCGCTGCAGGTCGCTTAAGGCCCGTCCCACCGACTCCGCAGGCACCTCCAGCCGGTACTCATAGACCGGCTCCAGGAGCACCGACTCCGCACCCATGAGCCCCTGCCGCACGGCCCGATAGGTGGCCTGCCTGAAATCGCCGCCCTCGGTGTGCTTCACATGGGCCCGCCCCGCTGCCAAAGTGACCTTCACGTCCGTGAGCTCCGCCCCCAGAAGGACGCCCCGGTGCCGCTTCTCCTCCAGGTGGGTCAGGATCAGCCGCTGCCAGTTCCGGTCCAGGTCGTCCTCGCTGCAGCAGCTTCCGAACTGCAGGCCGCTCCCCCTCTCCCCCGGTTCCAGGATCAGGTGGACCTCCGCATAATGGCGGAGCGGCTCGAAATGTCCGACCCCCTCCACCGTATTTCGGATCGTCTCCTTATAGATAATGCTGCCCGTTCCAAAATCCGCCTCGATGCCGAACCGCTCCCGGATCAGCCCCCTTAAGATCTCCGTCTGGACCTCCCCCATGATCTGGGCACGGATCTCGCCCGATTCCTCCTCCCAGGTCATGCGCAGAAGCGGCTCCTCCTCCTCCAGCTCCTTAAGCTTCAAAAACGCCTGATGGACGTCCAGCCCCTCAGGGAGCAGGATCCTGTAGCCGAGCACCGGCTCCAGGAGGGGGAGGGACGCCCCCTCGGAAATCCCGATCCCCTGGCCGCACAGCGTCTGTTCCAGCCCCGTGACCGCACAGACCGTTCCCGCCGGGGCCTCCTGCACCGCCTGGAAGGAGGCCCCCGAATAGATGCGGATCTGGTCGGCCTTCTCCTCTCCCACAAACCCCTTCACCCTGAGGCTCCCGCCGGTGATCTTCATGTGGGTGAGCCGCACCCCCTGGGCATCCCTGGAAATTTTATAGACCCTTGCGCCGAATTCCTCCGGATACTTTGGCGGGACGCCGTAAGCTGCGATCCCCGCAAGAAGCTCCTCCACCCCCTGCATCTTCAGGGCCGAGCCGAAATAGCAGGGGAACACCTTCCGCTCCCGGATCAGCGAAGTCACGTCCTCCCGCCCCAGGGCACCCGTCTCCAGATACCGGTCCAGCGCCCCCTCATCGCACATGGCAAGGCTCTCCTGAAAGTCCGGGTCGTAAAAATCCCTTCCGAAATCCAGGCACCGTTCCGAGAGCCGCCCCGAAAGCTCCGAGAGGAGCCGCTCCCTGTCGCAGCCCGCCAAATCCATCTTGTTGACAAAAAGAAACACCGGAACCTCGTACCGGGAGAGAAGCCGCCACAGCGTCTCCGTGTGACCCTGCACGCCGTCGCTCCCGCTCACCACCAGCACCGCATAGTCGAGCACCGGGAGCGTCCGCTCCATCTCCGCCGCAAAATCCACGTGCCCCGGCGTGTCCAGAAGCGTCACCGGCCTTCCGCCGAGGACCACCTGGGCCTGCTTGGAGAAGATCGTGATGCCCCGGGCCCGTTCCATGGCGTAGGTATCCAGGAACGCATCCCCGTGGTCCACCCGCCCCGGCTTCCGGATACTCCCGCTAAGATATAAAATGCTCTCCGCCAGCGTCGTCTTGCCGGCATCCACATGGGCCAGAAGCCCCACGCAGACCGGCCCTCCCGCCGGTTTCTTTTGAGACGTGTCTCCCATGGGAAATACCCCTTTCCGCTTCCATGACAAGCTTTCCTTATCATATCACAGAAACCTGGATAAGTCGATATGTGTTTCCTCCAGAGGCAGATGTCCCAGAAGCTTCTCCAGCACCCCGGAGCCCGGCGAATCCCTGCCAGATCACAGAAGCGTTTCCGGTCGATAATACCCTTTCGCCTTCTCTTTCAGCTTTTCAAACAACGGATAATAGATTTTGATGATATCCAAAAACTTTTCCGCAGCAAAGCTTCCGTCATGATCATGGGCCAGTTGATTTCTGGCCCGCAGCATCTGCATCCACTGATCATCCTCAATGATCCCGTTGGTAAACGCCTGCCTCAGTTTGATAACGGTTAGTAGGTTTCACGCCGTATTACCTGCATGCCGCAGCAACCTGAACGATCACCTCCGAGTTTTGTGCAACAAACGGGGACTGTCCTTCTACACCGCAAACTGGCTGTTATAAAGCTTCGCATAGAAGCCTCCCCGCTCCAGAAGCTCCCCGTGGCTTCCCTGCTCGATGACGCTCCCGTCCTTCATGACCAGGATCACGTCCGCCTCCTTGATAGTGGACAGGCGGTGGGCCACGATGAAGCTGGTGCGGCCCTCCATCATCTTCGCAAAGGCCTCCTGGATGCGGATCTCCGTCCTGGTGTCAATGGAGGAAGTGGCCTCGTCCAGGATCAGCATGGGCGGCAGGCAGAGCATGACCCGGGCGATGCAAAGAAGCTGCTTCTGCCCCTGGGAAAGATTGTCCCCGTCCTCGGTGATCACCGTGTCATAGCCCTTCGGCAGACGCTTGATGAAGCTGTGGGCGTGGGAAGCCTTCGCCGCCTGAATGATCTCCTCCTCAGAGGCCTCCGGCCGCCCCATGGCGATGTTCTCCCGGATGGTGCCGTTCCTGAGCCAGGTGTCCTGGAGCACCATGCCGTAGTTTTCCCGCAGGCTCCTCCTGGTGATCTCCCGGATCTCCTTCCCGTCCACCTGGATCCCGCCGGCGTCCACGTCATAAAACCGCATCAAAAGATTGATCATGGTGGTCTTTCCGCAACCGGTGGGGCCCACGATGGCCACCCTCTGTCCCGGCTTCACCTGCAGGTTGAAATCCTCGATCAGCTTCTGGGAAGGATTGTAGGAGAAAGACACGTGCGAGACGGCAACATTCCCCTCCGCCTTCCCGAGCGTCCCCGCATCCGCCCGGTCAGGAACCTGCGGCTCCTCCTCGATCAGCTCGAAGATCCTGGCGGCGCAGGCCAGGGCGTTCTGCAGCTCCGTCACCACGCCGGAAATCTCATTGAAGGGCTTGGTATACTGATTTGCGTAGGTCAGGAAGCAGGAGAGCTGGCCCACGCTGATCCCGCCGGCAATGGCCGAGAAAGCCCCGGCAATGCCCACGCCCGTGTAGACCAGGCTATTGACGAACCTGGTACAGGGATTCACCAGGGACGAGAAGAAGATCGCCCGCAGGGAACAACTCTGAAGCCTCCCGTTGATCTCGTCAAACTGGGCCTTCGTCTCTTCCTCATGTCCGAAGGCCTGAACCACCTTCTGATTCCCGATGGCCTCCTCGATGAGGGCCGTCTGCTCCCCCCTGGTCTCCGACTGGATCTTGAACATGGAGTAAGTCTTCTTTGCGATGAAGCTGGCCACAAACAGGGAGACGGGCGTGATCACCACCACCACCAGCGTGATCTTCACGTCCACGGAGAGCATGAAGCCCAGGGTTCCCACAATGGTCATGACCCCAGTGAAAAGCTGGGTGAAACCCATGAGCAGGCCGTCGGCAAACTGGTCCACGTCGGCGATGACCCGGCTCACCACCTCACCGTAGGAATGGCCGTCGATATATTTTAATGGAAGGATCTCGATCTTGGCAAAGGCGTCCCGTCTGATATCCCGGATCACCCGGTAGGTGATGCGGTTGTTGCACAGGTTCATGAGCCACTGGAAAAGGGCCGTCAGAACGATCACAACCACGATCGTCTCCAAAACCTTCCGGATCTCCCCGAAGCCCACCTTCCCCGGGCCTATGATAAAGTCGATGGCACGGCCCGTCAAAATGGGCACGTACAGGGTGAGGGCAACCGTGGCCGCCGCAAAGACCAGAGACATCAGTACAAAAAACCAGTATTTCTTAATATACCGGAGCACCTTCCTCATGGTGCCCCGCTCCGCTCTCTTTTTCTGTTCAGCCATTTGCCTGCACCTCCTTCGGGAACTGGGAGTAATAAATTTCCTGATACACGCCGCACCCGCGGAGCAGCTCGTCGTGGGTTCCGATCCCGGCCACCTCGCCGTCCTCCAGCACAATGATCTGGTCCGCATAGCGGACGGAGGAAGCCCGCTGAGACACCACGAACACCGTCAGCCGTTCCTTCATGTCCCGGATGGCCATCCGAAGGCTTGCGTCCGTGGCAAAATCCAGGGCCGACGCACTGTCGTCCAGGATCAGGATCTCCGGCTTCTTCACCAGCGCCCTGGCAATGGCAAGCCTCTGCCTCTGTCCGCCGGAAAGGTTCTTCCCCCCCTGAGCAATGGGCGTGTCCAATCCCTGCTCCTTTTTCTCCACGAACTCCCTCGCCTGGGAAATCTCCAGCGCCTCCCAGAGCTCCTCCTCCGTGGCGTCCGCCTTGCCCCACTTCAGATTGTCCCGGATGGTCCCCTTGAACAGCACCGACCTCTGGGGCACCACGCCGATCTTTTCCCGCAGCTTCCCCGTCGGGTATTCCTTCACGTTAATTCCGTCCACCAGCACCTCCCCGCCGCTCACGTCATAAAACCGGGGGATCAGGTTGACCAAGGAGGACTTCCCGGAACCGGTGCCGCCGATGACCCCGATGGTCTCGCCCCGCCCGGCCTGAAAGCTCACGTGGCTCAGAGACTCCGCTCCCGCATTCTTATAATGAAGGCAGGTGTCGGAAAACTCCACGCATCCCACTTCCTTTGGTGCTTCCCGCTCCCACACCTTGGGCGCCGTCATGCTGGACTCCGTCTCCAGCACCGAGGCGATCCGCCCGGCGCAGGCCAGGGCCTTGGTGATGGTCACGATCAGGTTCGCCAGCTTGATCAGCTCCACCAGGATCTGGGACATGTAGTTGACCAGGGCCACCACCTGCCCCTGGCTGATGATGCCGCCGTCCACCTGAAGGGCCCCCGTCCAGATGAGCACCACCACGGCCCCGTTGATGATCACGTAAGTGAGCGGGTTCATGAGGGCCGAGATCCGTCCGGCGGACACCTGCATGTCCGTCAGTCCCTCGTTCCGCTCCGAAAACCGCTCCCGCTCCTCCTCTTCCTTATTAAAAGCCCGCAGGACCCGGACCCCGGTCAGGTTCTCCCTGGTAATCCCGAGGACCTTGTCAAGCCCCGCTTGCACCCTTTTATAGAGGGGCATGGTGATCATCATGATCCCGAACACCACCACCGACAGGGCGGGGATCGTCACCACGAAGATCATGGCCGCCCGCACGTTGATGGTAAAGGCCATGCACATGGCGCCGAACACGATAAAGGGCGACCGGAGGAACAGCCGCAGAGTCATGTTGACACCGGACTGGGCCTGGTTCACGTCGCTGGTCATCCTGGTGATCATGGTCGAAGTCCCCAGTGTGTCGATCTCCGTATAGGACAACTTTTGAATGTGGGAAAACAGGGCCCCCCGCACGCCCGTGGCAAACCCCACCGCTGCCCTGGCTGCAAAATACTGGGCCGTCACTGAACAGACCAGCCCGACGAGCCCCAGCGCCACCATCACCAGGCACATGCGGATCACGTACCCCGCATCCCGGTTCGCAATCCCCCTGTCGATGACCGACGCCATCACCAGGGGCACCAGGAGTTCAAAGGAAGCCTCCAGAAGCTTGAACAGCGGCCCCAGGACACTCTCCTTCCGGTAATCCTTCAGATAAATAAGAAGTCGTCTCATGTCTTCACCTCAACTGAAATTTGGAACCTTATGTTATTGTTGCTTTTTTCCGCCTTTTATACTATCATAAACATAGATATATGAAAAATATTATATTTATATAGTATCCATATCTTTTTCATATGCTTTCTCGAAAGGAGTCAATTTGATGGATTTGAAACAACTCACCTACTTCGTCACCGTTGCGGGCGAAGGCACCATCTCGGCGGCGGCCAGAAAACTCCACATGACCCAGCCGCCCTTAAGCACCCAGTTAAAGCTTCTGGAGGACGAAGCCGGCTGCCAGCTTTTCGAGCGGGGGCCCCGCTCCGTCCGTCTAACGGATGCCGGGAAAATCATGTACGAGCGGGCCGTTACCCTGCTCCAGATGTCCGCCCTGTTGCAGGAGGAACTTCAGGAGTATCGGCGAGGCGGTCGGGGCACCCTGCGTCTGGGTGTCGTCTCCTCCGTGAGCGGCACGCTGTTCTGCCGCTGGTTCAAAGATTTCCACCAGTCACACTCCGATATCCGCTTTGAACTCTCTGAGGCGGACACCTACCAACTCCTGGAAAATTTGCGGGACGGCCTGATCGAGCTCGCCATCGTGCGCACCCCCTTTCCCTCCGGGGACTTTCTCTCCTTTCCTCTGAAAAAGGAAGCGATCGTTGCCGCCGGGCATGCCCGCTACTTTCCCACACAGCTTTCCTCCGCTCCGGAGGAAGATTCTGTCCGAACGGTCTCTCTGAAAATCCTCTCCCGCATGCCTCTGATCCTCTACCGGAGATGGGAAGCCGTCCTGTCAGCCGCTTTCCACAAAAAAAATCTGCCCTTCGAACCCTTTTGCAAAAACGACGATGCCCGGACCACCGCCTTCCTCGCCGACGCCGGCGCCGGAGTCGGCATCCTGCCGGAATCGGCCATTCCCCTGCTCCGCCACAAGGATACCGTCTGGCATCCCATTGAGCAGGAAACCCTTACCTCCACGATCTCTCTGATCCAAAACAAAAACGCCGTTCTGTCACCCCCGGCTAAAACCTTCGTCGAGACCCTGCGAAGGCTTCAAAATACCCCAAATGTGAAAAAAGACTGAAGCACTTTCCCGTGCAACAGTCTTTTTTACCCTTCTCTGTTTTATCCGATCACGTCCACCGCACAATAAGGAGTTGTCCAGTACATGGACGAGATTCCGATGCCGTGGGCCTCGTCGATGGCGTGAATGACCCGGCCGCCGCCGATATACAATGCCACGTGATAGATCCGGCCGCCGCTGGCATAGAAAATCAGATCTCCCGGCTCCACGCTGTTCAGGGGCACCTGCCGACCGTCCCCTGCCTGAGCGCCGGAGGTTCTCGACAAACCGTAACCGAAATGTCCCAAAACCCCTCTCGTAAACCCGGAGCAGTCCGTACCGTTGGTCAGGCTGCCGCCGCCCCACACATAGGGATTCCCGATAAACTGCTTCGCATAGGCCACGACCGCATCTCTCTTTGAGCTCTTCTTCGCCGCTTCCGCCTCTTCCTCACGTCTCTTGGCTTCTGCGATCATCTCCTGCTCTTCCTCCAGAGAAATGGCCTTGTCAAATTTCACATAAACCTGCACGTACTGCTCCGCCACATATCCGGTCACCGGATTTCCGTCGTCGTCGTCGCCCAGGGAAAGCTTCACGAATCCGTCCGCCTGCTCCACGACCGTATATTTCTCACCTGCCCAGAGGGTCGTGATGATGTCACTCTCCGTGGTAGGCTCGGTACGCACCCTGAGTCCGCCTTCCTCCACGTAGCCAAACATTTTGCCAATCTTCAGCGCAAGCGCCTCGGCTTCGTCTCCGGTGACGAAATACTCCGCCTTAATGTATCCGTCCACGGAACCGGAATGGATCTTGTACCAGGTGCCGTCCTCCTTCTCCACCGTCTCCTCAATGGTAGCCGCACAGTTGTTGTAGATCTTTCCTAAAATCTCTCCCTCCGTGCTGGCCTCGTCACGGATATTCACATAATCGTCGTCGCCGTTCACCTGGGAAACCGCCACATCCTTGTAAGGAGAAGGCACTTCCGCAGGAGATGCCGCCGCCATCTGCACGGCCGCCTGGCTGACCACTCCCTCCGGCCCGGAAGCCGCAACCGACACATTGGAAGCCGCCGTCAAAGACGCCGCTCCCACCGTCACCTTACTCGGCGTCCCCACCGCATTTTCCTGATTCGTATCCTCGTTTTCCGGCACTGCGGGCGCTCCCGTGGTTTCCGGCATCTGCACGGCCTGAGTTTCCGGCTCTTGCGCCGTCTCCCTCTGCGCCTGATTTGTATCATCGGAAGAGGCCGACGATGCCGTCCTCGGCGTCACCGTCACCAGGCTTGTCGCTCCGGGCATGGCGAAAGCCGTCATACCAGTCGCCATCGCTGCACAGATGCATCCCGCCGCAACCAATTTCCTTGTTCTTCTCATATTTTCCTCCAAATCGCTGCTTCGTCGTTCCGTCATTTATTACAATTTTGTTACAGCTATGTGATTTATTATAACAGGCACGGAAAAGCTTGTCAACCCTGCCACAAAATCAAATCCTTCGACGGGGCCGCCATCTCAATCAAGCAGGGGAAGATAACGGCAACTTCCTTTCCGCCCCGTACACCATAAAAGCGGCACGGCCTTTCCGCCGTACCGCTTTGTACCTGTCTATTCCATATTTAGAAAAGAGAAACCGCCGTATACACTCTGCCCGTATTCAGGCCGGTAATGCCAATCCCCTGAGACTCGTCGATTGCATGAATGATCTGGCCGCCGCCAATATACATTGCCACATGATAAATGCTTCCACCATTTGCATAGAAGATCAGATCTCCCGGCTGCAGCTCTCCGGTAGAAATCGTTCTACCCGCCCCCGCCTGTGCACGCGAGGTCCTCGGAAGGCTGATCCCGAAATGGGCATACACACCTCTGGTAAAACCAGAACAATCCGTTCCACCGGACAGGCTGCTTCCGCCATATACATAGGGGCATCCCACAAACTGCTTCGCATAAGCCACAACCGCATCCCTGCTGGCATTGGACACGTCCTCAGCGGGCGGCTCCGGAGCCGGTGCCTGAGTTTCGGGTGCCTGGGTCTCAGGAGCCGTCGTCTCCTGCCGTCCGGAATCCTCGTTTCTTTCAGAAGTTTCTTCCCTGCGGCTCTCCTGCTCTCTGGCTCTCTCAAGCTCTTCCTCTGCCTCTCTGGCTTCCGCCTCCAGTCTGGCCTTCTCCTCCAGCATGGCCTGCTCTTCCTCAAGGGAAACGGCCTCGTCAAATTTTACATATGTATTCACGTACTCTTTCGCAACATAGCCTGCCACGTCATTTCCGTCGTCATCCTGTCCAAGGGAGAGCTTCACGAAATCGTCCTGCTGCTCCGTCACGGTGTAGATATCGCCCTGCCAAAGGGTGTCGATCACGCCGCTCTCGGTGGTGGGCTCCTCTCTCAGTCTCAGACCGCCCTCGGATACCTCCGCATAGCTCTTGCCGATCTCCATGGCAACCTGCTCCGCCTCGTCGCCGGTCACGAAGTAATCGGCCTTCATGTATCCCTCCACGGAACCAGATTTGATCTTGTACCAGTCACCGTCCTCCGCAGAAATCGTATCCATGATAGTCGCCGCACAGTTATTGTAAATCTTTCCTACCACCTCTGCGTCGGTGTTCGCATCCATCCGGATATTTACATATCCCTCGTCGTCGCCAACCTGGGACACTGCGATATTCTCATAAGGAGAAGCCTCCTTTTCAGGCTCCGCCTGCTGCTCGGGCTCTTCCTGCACAGGGGCCGGTGCCGGACCGCTCTGCAGATAATCCTTCAACTCGTCCTCCGGATTCTCCGTCCCGGCATAAAAATTGTTCATCGCCACGGAAAGCCCCGCCACCGCCGAATCAATCTCAACCTTGTTTGCCGCTTTTGCGGGAGCCGTTCCCGCTATCATTACAGATGCACATACACAACCTACTGTGACTAAAATTCTGTTTCTATTCACAAACTCAACCTCCAGTACTCCTGCCATTTGTTACAAATTTGTTACGTCTGTAACCATTATAGCCCCTTATCTGACCGCTGTCAACCGGTTTTCTCTTAAAAATTCATCCACATCCTGGCAAAACAGCCGGGGCTTCCAAGTTTCTCTTCTTTTTTGTAATATTTTTGTCACATTTGTGTAAGGAGCACAAAACCCGTCACACGACATAAATTATATCAATTTCACAATACCGTGTCAACATTTTCGTAATAATTTCTTCGGCATTTTTCCGCCGTCTTTCGAATATACTCCGGCGTGGTCCCGCAGCAGCCCCCGATGATGTCGGCCCCCGCCTGTACGAGCTTTTCCATATGGAAGGCAAATTCATCGGCCCCCATGGAATAAACGGCATCCCCCGTATCCGTGATGGTGGGCATGCCCGCATTGGGCTTCGCCAGCACGGGAACCTTCACCGCCTTTTTGATGTTCCGCACCACGGCCTCCAGGCGGTCCGGCCCCACGGAGCAGTTGATCCCCACCGCATCGGCCCCCATCTCCGAGAGCGCCGCCGCCGCATCAAAGACATTGCCGCCGAAGAACAGGCTCCCGTCCGACTCAATGGTCAGGGAGCACAGAACCGGCAGGTCACAGACCGCCCTGGCCGCTTCCAGCGCCGCCATGGTCTCGTCGAGCCCCAGCATGGTCTCCACCATCAGAAGGTCAACTCCCGCCTCCGCAAGGATCCCGATCTGTTCTTTATAGATCTCCATCAGCATCCCGTAATCTTCCGCCGTCTTTCCCGTGGTGGTCAGATCCCCTCCCACCAGGAAATCCTCCCCCACCGCTTCCCTCGTGAACCCTACCAGCTTCCGGTTGATCTCCTCCAAACGGTCTCCCAGCCCCCGGTCCTCCAGATTCATCCGGTTGGCGGAAAAAGTCGGCGCCAGCACGATCCTGGAGCCGGCCTCCTTGTATGCCCGCTGTAAATCTTTGATCACCTGGGGATGTTCGCAGATCCACTCCTCGGTGCAGACGCCCCTCGGCATCCCCGCCGCCATCAGGTTGGAGCCGGTGGCCCCGTCCAAAAGCACGATCTCCTGTTTTGTCAATTCCCGAAACTCTTCTCTCGTCATAATGCCTCTCCTCTGTTTTTATTGCCCGATGCCGACTCATGTAATACATACTATATTACATTTTGGGCCCTTTTTCAAGAAAAGAGTTTTCTCTTCCCATCGGCCGCCGTTCCACCGAAACAGGATCCTCCCCTTGAGTTTCCGCATTTCTCACGACAATACAAAATACGGAAACTCAAGTCCTCCCCCATTGACATTCCCCCCGTTTTGTTCTATTCTGTCTGCAGACACAAAACAGAACAGACATTGTCCCCTTACGGGAAAAACCATTGTCCCCTTACAGGAAAGAAGGAACACGACCATGTCCGCGTACATCGACTCCCATCTCCACACCAGCTTCTCCGCCGACTCCGACACGCCGCCATCGTTTCAAATTGAGCGGGCCATCGCCCTGGGGATGCCGGCCCTCTGCATCACCGACCATCAGGATTTTGACGGGCCTCCAGACGTCATGGATTTCACCTTTGACACGGACGCCTACTGGAGCGTCCTTCTTTCATTGAAGGAAAAATATCAGGACCGGATCGACCTGCGGATCGGTGTCGAGCTGGGGCTCCAGACAGACATTCCCACCGACCTGGCCGCATACGCCGCCGGCAATTCCTTTGACCTGATCATCGGGTCCACCCATTTCTGTGACGGCATGGATCCCTACTATCCCATTTTTTACGAGGGCCGCCCGGAGGAGGATGCCTATCGCTCCTATTTTGAAGAAGAGCTGAAAAATATCATCGCACATGACTGCTTTGACGTGGCCGGCCATCTGGATTTTGTCGTCCGATATGGTCCCAACAAGAATGCCTGCTACAGCTATGAAAAATACAGGGACGTGTTCGACGAAATCTTAAGAGTACTCGTTGAGAAGGGAAAGGGGATCGAGTGCAACACGGCCGGCTTCAAGGCCGGCCTGGGACACCCTCACCCCACAGAAGCGATCTTAAAGCGATACCGGGAGCTGGGCGGCGAGATCCTGACCCTCGGCTCCGACGCCCACGTCCCGGAATACGTGGCCTATCATTTTGACCAGACCGGGGAACTCCTGAAGGGCTGCGGCTTCCGGTACTATACCGTGTTTAGAGAGAGGAAGCCGGAGTTTCTTCCATTATAAAGTATAAAGTAGGAGTGACGGAATGGCCCTGGGGCTGTCTCCGTCGGGGAGCAGCCATTTGTAGCAGACAATAGGCATCTGGGGCATATGAAACATTCAGCCGCACAGTTGACAAAATTACATTTACAGGTCACGGACTTCCAGGTCCCCGCAGGCTGCCAGGGCCTCCTCGTTTCCGACGACGCACACCGCCCCTTCCCCGGCCAGCCTTCTCAGGACACCGCACCACCTAAGGAGCGCAGGGCGGTCCGTTTCCAGCATTTCTTTCCGCTGCTTTTTCATGTCCTCCTCCGTGATGCCGGAAAACCACAGGCTGTCGGCCACCATGCCTTCCTCCCCGGGAGTCCGGAGAAGCTCGAGGGCCGCCACGGCGGCGAGGATGAACTTGTCCAGTACCTCGTCCCCCTCGCAGAAATCTTCCACAAAAGCCGCCATTTCCCGATAAACGGACAGACTCCGCCCCGGAGAAGGATCCCGGTAGGAATAGCAGGTCATGCCGCCCGTCTGATTGACGGAAAGCCCCGTTCCGTAAGCGCCCCCCTGAACCCGGATCTCGCTCCAGAAGTAGCCCAAAGAGAGGATGTGGGCGGCGATCCGCAGGCTCCCGGAAAATTCCTCCCCGAAGGAAGCAAGATGGCTCCCCTGGACCGCATAGGCGATGGGGGCGGGAATGCGGATGCCGAATCGTTTCGGCAGCTCGATCCCATAAGCGGCAGACTTCGGAAGCGCCGTCCCCTCCGGAATCCCCTCAAGAAGTCCGAGAAGGGAGGGCTCCCCGGAGGCGGTGACGCCCACCGTCATGCTCTTTTTGCAGACGGATTCCCTCCGGACCCTGTCTGCCAGCGACAGGAAGCCCTCGATCTCGCCGTCAAAATCCTTCGCAAAACGGTGCAAAAACTGCAGGGAGGTATAGCCTCCCACGGCCTCGGCGACGGCCCCCTTGGCCGTGTAATGGGACTGGACGGCCGTCATTCCCAGACCATGCCCGTTTCCGATGGCCCCCTGCTTTGCGGATTCCTCCGCCTGGAGGACGATCTCCTTTATCCTGTCCTTCTGATCAAACTTCGTCCTCGTCAAAAGCTCCACCAGAAGCTTCTCCGCCTCCGGAAGACTTCCCTCCAGGATACCGGCGTGGACGCACAAATGAGGCGTGCAGGTTTCCCTCTCTTCCTTCTTCCCATAGGCAAAAATCCCAAAATTCAGGCTTCCGATATGGGTCTTGACGGCCTGCTGCAGCTCGGAGACGCTGTAGTTCTCCGTGGGGAGCTCCCCGAACAGGGCCGGAAACAGGGACAGCTTCGTAAGCTCCGAAAGTGCAAAATTCGTGAGCGGAAAATACAGGGAGAGATACACGATCCCATGGGTGGGCAGGGGATGATAAAGCACCGTGACTCCCTGCTCCTTCTTCTCCATGGTCTTCGTGTATTCCGGCCCCTCCCCCGCCTCACTCAGAGAGAGAGTCGGAATGGATGCGGCTGCCTCCGGGGAATCCGGCTCCGTCTGCCATCCAAGAAGCACCTCATTCTCCGCCGCAAGGGCTTCCTTCTGTTCCTCCGTGAGAGCGGCGTATTCCGCCCGGACCCGCACGTCCTCCTGCGCCGCCTCCTCCCTTCCCAGTGTCGTGGAGGGGAGCATGTGGAGAACGGAAAGCCCTTCCTCCCGGTCAAGGAGCTCGCCCAGAAGCCTTTCAAAGCCGTCCCCTTCCACCATCTCCCTGAGGGCGGCAATGGTCTCGTCGTAGAGCAGGCTCTCCAGGGGATCGCCCCCGTACAGCCAACTGTTAAAGGAAGAAAGGGACCGGTAGAGCCCCTGGGGCTCCCCCATCTGCCTGCACCGGAAGGCAAACCGGTTGATGGAAGCCCGCAGCGCTTCCTTCTTTAATCCCTCCGCCACGAGTCCGTGAACCGTGTCCCGGACCAGGGCTTTGAGGGCCCCGCTGTCCTCGTCCCTCATTCCCCGGAGCACCAGCAGGAGATAAGGCTGCTTCACGCTGTCCATCACCGCCATCTCCACATCCTCGGCGAGGCCGGAGGAGAGAATCGCCCGTTTTAAGGGAGCCTCATTGGAATCCGCCAGCACATCGCAGAGAATCTGGGCCGCAAACAGCTTGTCCCGCTCTTTCCAGCTCCCGATGATCTTCCCCAAAGCCAGGGCGGCCCTATTGCCATCGGCCTCCTCCTCCGTGATCTCGTAATACTCCGTCGCCTCCCCCGCCACGGGAAGCTGGTCCGGAATCTCAAACTCCTCCTCCAGACGCTCATACCGGATCAGATAGGAGTCGATGAGCTCCAGGGTCCTCCCCAGGGGGACGGAGCCGTCCAGGAAAAACCTTGCGTTGGAAGGATGGTAGAACCGCCGATAGGCCTCCACGTATGCTTCATATGTAAGATCCGGAATCCTGGCCGGATCCCCGCCGGAGTTGAAGCGGTAGCAGTTGTCCGGGAACACCAGGCGGCAGATCCCCTGCTCGATCCGGTCGTCCATCGCAGACATGGCGCCCTTCATCTCGTTGAACACCACACCCTTGTAATAAGGCTCCCCGTCCTCCGTGTCCATGTGGATCCCTTCCTGATAAAAAATATTCCGGTCCGTCAGAAGGCGGGGCGCAAAGACTGCGTCCAGATAGACGGAAACCAGATTCAGGAAATCCTTCTCATTGCAGCTGGAAACCGGATACACCGTCTTGTCCGGATAAGTCATGGCATTCAAAAAAGTGTTCATGGAGCTCTTTAGCAGGTCCACGAAGGGCTCCTTCACCGGATACTTTTCCGAGCCGCAGAGCACGGAGTGCTCCAAAATATGAAACACTCCCGTGCTGTCCCCGGGCAGCGTCTTGAATCCCACCGTGAACAGCTTGTTCTTTGCCCCGCTATCCAGGAAGCAGAGTTTTGCTCCCGTTTTGTCGTGGGTCATCTCCGTAAAAAGGGCTTCCAGCTCTTTCACCTCACGAACCCTGGTAACGGTAAAGCCGTACAGTTTTGTGCCTTCTGGTAATCTTTCCATATGGATTCCTTTCTTTCTGAACATCTAAAGTGGAGGGAAGTCACGGGAGCAAACCGGATGCTTTCCGTGGGGATTCCGACCGCCGGACAGGGGATGTTCCCACGGCAGACACGTCGGTTTTGCGAATTTCCCTGCGCCGCCTGTCAGCAGGTAATTTTGCTGCTATAGAACCGGGCAGCGAAAATTACCTGCAGCTATGCTCGTGAAATCCGCAAAACCTTCCTATCGTCTGCCTGCGGGAACATCCCCTGTCCGGCTCCTTAAGCTTTTCCCGTGAAAGCGACCGGTCTGCTCCCTGGCCGCGGGCGGACCGGGGAGGCTTCCCACGGCGGGCACGTCGGTTTTGCGAATTTCCCTGCGCCGCCTGTCAGCAGGTAATTTTACTGCTTTTGGGCCATCTGCTCCGCCAGGTATTTGATTGCGGAGTGGACGGCGACGTTTCCCTCGCCCACGGCCTTTGCGATCTGGTAGGGAGTGCCGGTACAGTCCCCGGCGGCATAGCAGCCCTTCACGTTGGTTTCCATTTTGCGATTCACCACCACGTGTCCCTCTTCCACCGAAAGCCCCCAAAGCAGGACGGCCGGAGAGACAGATTCCTTTAAGAAAAACACGCCGTCCACGGGGATCTCCGTCCCGTCTTTTAAACAGATGCCGCTCACCCGCTCTTCACCGCAGATCTTTGTCACCGGGCCGGAAAGCCGTTCCACGCCCTCGGCCGCAAAGCCACTGCCCTTAAACAGGGGACGGTAGTGGACCTTTGCGGCCAGCTCCGCCAGATAGGAGACCTCCTCCTCCATCTCTATATTGTCACAGATGACGGCGATCGTCTTTCCCTTGTAGAGATTTCCGTCGCAGGTGGCGCAGTAGCTCACGCCCCGTCCGAGAAGCTCCCGCTCTCCCGGAATGGGCCGCACCGTCTCCACGCCCGTGGCAAGGATCACCGTCTTCGCCTGAAACTCCTCCTGGTCCGCCAGCAGGGAAAAATACTTGCCCATATTGTAAATCCCGGTGATCCGTTTTTCCGTGATCTCAATTCCCGCCCCGGAAAGCTGATCTGCAAACATTTTGTGGAGGTCCATGCCGCCCACGTTGGCAACTCCCGGATAATTGGAAATGCACTCGGAACGGCGCACCTTGTCACTGAGGGCCGCCGTTCCAAAAAGATAAAAACTCTTATTCCTGATCTTCGCATTGAGCGCCGCCGAGATCCCCGCCGGGCCGCTCCCCACGATCGCAATATCCACCATGCTCATATTCTCTTTCCCTCCTACATCCGCAAAATAAATCATCCTTTTCCCCTACTCCTTGCCACGCTGTTGGTATCCAGAGAATCCCGGAACACGAAGAACCGGTCATAGAGGAATTCCAGCACGAAATTGGCGACCATGTTGAGAATTGTCACCAGATATTCGTTCCACGAAAGCCCCTCCGCCAGATAATTCCCAAGCAGCGTTGAGACAGGCGTGAACACGCAGTAGAAGGCCGCCACCTTGAGCATCGCCACCGGGATGTTGCCTGCCGACTGGAAGGTATAATGCCTGTTCAGGGTAAAATTCCACAGCACCGACAAGATCAGGGCGATCAGGTAGCAGGGCCAGTAGCTCCAGCCGGAAAACTCGTTGAGCAGGGTGAAGGCCCCGATCTCAATCACTCCCGCCGAGACGGAAAAGGCCAAAAACTTTAACGAGCGCAGCAATTCCTTCTTTCTGCCGTTTTTCATACGGACTCCCTCCCCCGCCTGGCCTTCTCAAGCAGGCGGTAATTCTTCTTGTTGGCGGCATACAGTTGTTTAAACACCGGGTAATACCGGTCATAGACGGCCCGTTCCCCCTTCTGGGGCGAAAACCGCTCCTTCACGGGAATGAAAGCGCCGACCGCCTCCAGATCCGGGATCAGCCCCAGGCCCACGCCGATGACGGCGGCCGCTCCCACGGCTCCCACGTTCTGGGGGCTCTCCACCACCTCCACGACCCTCCCGGTCATGTCGGAAAGCATCTGGGCCGTCACCGGGGACAGGGCCCCGCCCCCCACGAACCGGATCACCTCGGACGTTTTTAACTTCCGGTCCTGGCATTCTAGCATCCACCGAAGGTGATAGCAGACCCCCTCCAGCACCGCCCGGATCAGCTCGCTCTTTCCCGTCTCCAGGCGGACCCCGAAAAACATCCCGGCCGCCGCCGGATCCTCGAAGGGACAGCGGTTCCCGTGGAGCCAGGGCGTGAAAATCACGCCGTCCGAGCCCGCCGGGACCCTCGCCACCGTCTCCGTCAGGTAATCATAGAGACTCCGGTAGGCCGCCTCCGTCCCCTCCGTCACCTGCTTTTTCTCCAGATAGACGCCGATCTCGTCCAGGGCCAGGTGGTCCTTCACCCACTCCAGGCACTTCCCCGCCGTCTCCATCTCCGCAAAATAATTGTACTTCCCGCTCTGGGCCCCCACGATGGCGGCGATCATGGCCGACACGTCCACCATCTGCTTCTCCGTGACCGTAATCACCCAGCCGGAGGTCCCACAGTAAATATGGGTGTCCCCCGTCCGGACACAGCCGGCGCCCACGCCGATCAGGGAAGCGTCCCCGCCCCCGCCGAACACCGGGATCCCCGCCGGAAGCCCCAGCTCGGCCGCCGGCCCCGGAAGGAGCTTTCCCGCCTGATCCTGGGACTTTATGATCCTCGGCAGGTGGGACGGGTCGACGCCGAACATCCGGCAAAGCTCCCTGCTCCATCCCTCCCGCCCCTTCCTGGTATCATAGAGAAGAGTCGCATAGGCCGAATCCTCCGTCATGACAAACTCCCCCGTCAGGCGGCAGATCAGGTACTCCTTCACGTCCAGCCATTTGTAGGCCCTGGCGAAATTCTCCGGCTCGTGGGCTTTTAACCACAGATATTTCCACATGGGATCCTTGACACTGGTGGAGACGGCCCCCGTGATCCGAAGGCTCTTTAACAGCTTCCCCACGTTGGCCCCGGCCACCTTCAGCCCGTGGGCAATGCCCTTCTTCATCTCCTCCCCCGCCCGCTGATCCATATAACTCATGGGCCGGTGGACCGGAACGCCCTCCCGGTCCGCCAATACCAGTCCCTGCATCTGGGAACAGAAGGAGATCCCGGCCACCTCCTCCAGTCTCACGTCCGTCTTTGCAAACAGCTCCCCGGTGGTTGCGCACATGGCCTCCCACCACTCCTGCACGTCCTGCTCCGCCCCGCCGTTTTCCAGGATGTAAAGGCCGTAGCCCCGGCTCACCCCCGCCACCAGCCGGATCCGATCCCCGATGGCAAACAGGCAGGTCTTCACCCCCGTCGTCCCGATGTCATAGGCAAGTACATACGCCACGGCATTTCCTCTCATAAATTTCTCTCCCCCTCCCTCTCTCGAGGACCTTGTCTCGCTCTCACGAAACCTGTCCCGCTCTCATGAAGCCTTAACCATTAACCGTGCTGACGGTAAAAGCCGATCGGAAAAATTTGAGCAGTTCTTCCCGGACATAGGCGTCCTGCCCCAGCACATCCTCCCCGCAGTAGAGCCGAAACCGCTCCCTGTAATAATCGCAGGTGTAGGAAAACTGCATCATCATCAGCAGATTGTCGAAAAAAAATGCGAACAGTCCGGCATCCATGTCCGGCCTTGCCGTTCCGTCCCGCTTCGCCGTTTCCATAAACCCGGTGTACAGTTTTGCCGTCAGTCCTTCGATCTCCTCCACCAGCCGTTCCACGCCCGGGATCCCGCCGGCCGCCAGCCGATTATACAGACGGATGCAATCCCTCTGCTCCCTGGCATGCTTCTGCAAGGCTTCAATGAGTCTCTCCGCATAGACCAGCAGATGATCCCTTGGTTCCACAACTTCCATGAGTACCCGATCCAAATCCTTCATGCATTTTTTCAGGCAGGCCAAGAAAAAGGCTTCCTTGTCCGCATAATACTTATATAAGGCCCCCACGCTGATCCCTGCCCGTCCGGCGATGGCGCTCATGCTGGCATGATGGAATCCATGCTCCGCAAACTCAGAAATACCGGCCCCAAGGACCTCCGTCAGTTTTTCTTCCGTCAGCTTTTTCAGCATGCCTATGTCCCCCTCCGAGTATTTTCCCCCATGGGAATCGCCCTATCCCCTGTTCTTCTTTTTCGAATACTTCTTCTGATAAATCAATCTCTGCAGACGGGCGTCGGTCTCTCCCAGACACAGGGCATCCAAAGGACCTCGCTCTTCCCTCCATGCTCTGGCAAGAAGCCCGGCCTCACAGCCCTTTTTTAAAATCATCCGCACGGCCGCCACGTCGTCGGCCGTCTTTCCGGTACAGAGAGCGCCCCGCCCCCGGACCAGAACCGCATTTCTCCATTTTAACGCCTTCCGGACTCCCTCCGGGGACGCCCCCGAAAACCGCACGCTCGTTCCGGCGATCTGCGCCAGATCATCCAGATAGGGAAGCAGGGTGTCTCCCAGACTGCAAAAGGCCGTGACCGCAGGCGCCGTTTCCTCCGCAATATAGCGGACGGCGCTGTTTCTGTAGATTTCTCCGTGGATGGCCGCCTCCAGCGGAAGCTCCTCCGGCCTGGCGCCAAGATCGTAGATCCTCCTCTCCCCGCCTAAAAGGAGACAGAACCGGTTCCCTTTTCTCTGGCTCTTCCCGAGCCCCGCCATTCGGCCCTCGTCCAGCCCCTGTTCCTCCAGAAGCTTAAAAAGCTTTCCTCCGCAGGCCCGCTCCAATTCTCTCGCCACCAGAAAGGCTTCTCCATAGTCCTTCCCCATGCAGAGGGCCCCGTGGTTTTTCAGGAGCACCGCCGAAGTCTCCGGATACCACTCCAACTGGTCCGCCACGGCCTGTCTGAGCTTTTTCGTGGAGGGAAGCCCGTACTCTGCACAGGGGACCAGGCTTCCCAGGGCCGGAAATCCCCCGCCCGTCTCCAAAAGCTCCCCCAAAATCCCATAGACAGAAGCCTGATCCTGATGGGTATGGATCACAAAATTCACCTCCGGCCTAAGCCTGTATGCGTCGGCGTGGATCCCCTTCTCACTGGAAGGCTTCCGCTCCCCCTCATAGGAACAATCCGAGATCTGAACCGTCACCAGATCCTCCGGCCCCATGACGTCATAGTCCAGCCCGCTGGGCGTGACCACGAACTGTTCGTCCGATATCCGGGCGCTCAGATTCCCCCAGGTCCTGGCGATTAACCCCTCCCGCTTTAAGCGCCGTCCCGCCTCCACGACCAAATTCCTCGCTTCCTTTTCCAAATAAGCCATTATGATCTCCCTCCCGTCACAGCTTTGTCCTTTCCCTCAAGTTTCGGTATTTTTCTTGCAATCCCGTGCCTCGCATTGTACAATAATCCCGTGAAACAAAGCATCTGCCCCGGCCCCGCACTCCCCGCCGGCCATGACCGCTTTCCAGGAAGAAAAACCATGAAACAGATACAAAAAAGCTTCCGTTATATCGTTACATTTCTTCTGGCAGTCTCTCTGCCCCTCCAGATGCTTTCCGCCTGCCAAAATATGATGGCAGGGATCCGGGGCACCTGCGGCTGGATCCAGGTAACGGATCAAAACCACATGCAGTTCTCCCTCCTGGAGGGCTCCGTCGTCTGCTCCGTTTTCGACCTGGCCGGACGCACACTGGCTTCCGAGACCATTTCCGCCGGCGAGACCGCCGACATGGTCTACGACAAAGACGGAGAAAGCTCCATCCACACCGGAAGCTTCCCCTTCTCCGACATCCCGCCCTACGTCCTGGAGGAGGTATCGCAGACAGATATCCCGGCCATCCGCAGCCTGCTTGACACGCTGGAGCAGGCGGACGAGGCTTCCCAGCCGGAAAGCGTGCCGGAGACAGCAAGCGCCACAGAACCGGAGATCCCTGCCGCCGAAGCCTTTCTCCCGGCGGACAATACTCGAGCACGGCCATGGAGAGCGGCGACGGCTACCAGACGACCATCTACACCTGTTCCTTTGAGGGAAAATTCCGGGACATCCACAAGGTCAACGATCACACCTATTCCATGACCGTAAACTATATCTCCGTCCAGGACGAGATGGGACGCTCATGGGTCGAGGACGGAGTCCGCTATATGATCTCCGAGCCTCAGGCTCTGGGGATGGATGCCGGGGATTCCTTCTTCCTCTACACCCCGGACGCACCCGTGGAGGAGCTCCCGGAGGACGTGCTCACGTCCGGAAGGGCAGAACTCTGGAATCTCTACCAGGAGACGGGACTGCTCTCCTGCTACGGGCTTTACAACACCAGCCAAGAGCGGGGCTTCTACCAATTCTGAAGGAACAAGAAAATCGGCGCTTATAATACATCCGTCCCGGAAACCGCCCATGCACTCCTTCGCAAGACGATCGGAAGGTTTAGTGGATTTTATGAGCACCGTTATGAGCACTTAGCGCTCGTCTTTTGAGCGCTTACGTGCGATACATGCAAGGCACTTAGCGAGGTGTTTTCGAGCTTTAGTGCCTTGCATAGCGCAGGCAATTTTCGCTGCCCGATTTGTTAGCAGTAAAATTGCCTGCAGATAAGCGGCGCAGTAAAATCCGCCAAACCGACGTGTCTGCGAAGGAGTGCATGGGCGGTTTCTGCCGTACGCTTCCGCAAGCGCCGATTCCCCGCTCCCGTTATTTCAGATCTTTCTTGTCGATTTTCCCGCAGCCTGCGAACACCCTCTCAAACCGGGCCAGCACGTCGTCGATCATTTCCTCCGTGTAGGCAGCGCTGGTATAGAGCCTGGAGCCGGCCAGAGTCACGATCCCCTCTGCCATGTAGGCGGCTCCCATGTGCTCCATCTCTTTCTGGCGGATGCCGGTCTCCTTTAACACCTTGGGGACCGTCCAGAGCTTTCCCCAGTCCACGGCAAAGTGCATAGTCCCCACGCTGTCCAGATGGCAGATGGAGCCCTGATTGAAGGCCACGAAGGGCAGCTCGTATTTTTGGATCAGTCTCTTAAGGCCCTCCGTCAGCCGGTCCCCCATGCGTCCCGCCGTCTCACAGGCATTGGTCCGCTCGATCTCGCAGAGAGTGTAATAACCCGCCACGCAGGAGATGGGCGTCGCCGCCATGGTCCCGCCGCACATGGCCTTCTTCACCTTCTTCCCGGAGGAATCCAGCCCCGCGCCCAAGTGGGCCATGCAGTCCGCATGTCCGCCCACGCCGCCGGCTCCCGGGTATCCTCCGGCCACGATCTTTCCGAACACCGTCAAATCCGGGTCCACGCCGAAATAGCTCTGGGCGCCCCCCGACCCGATGCGGAAGCCTGTCACCACCTCGTCGAAGATCACCAGTGCGCCGTACTTGTGGGCCAGCCACACGGCTCCCTGGATAAACTTCTTCGACACGGGCCTCGTGCCGCTCTCCGGGCCCACCGGCTCCAGATAGACGGCCGCCGTACCGCCCGTGAGCCGGTTCCGCTGCAGCTTCCGCTCCAGGTCCTCCAGGTCGTTCGGGAAAAACTCGTCCGTATGCTTGAACACAAAGCCGGGCACTCCCTTGGACATGAGCCCCTTGGTGCCGGGCACCCGCATGCCGTAAGCGAGCTGGTCCGACCAGCCGTGATAGGCCCCGCCCATCTTCAGGATGTTCTTCTTCCCCGTCTTCAGCCTGGCGATCCGGGCGGCGCACATGCAGGCCTCCGTGCCGGAACCCAGCATCCGGAACTTCTCCACCGAGGGGACCATCTCCGAGATCTTCTTCGCCAGCTTATATTCAAACTCATGGAACAGCCCCGTGGAAGGCCCGCAGGAATTCAAAAGCTCGATGACCCGCTCCCGCACCGCCGGCACGTTGCTCCCCAGAATCGTCGGCCCTCCGGCCTGTAAAAGATCATAATACCAGTTTCCGTCGATGTCATAGAGCTTTGCACCCTCCGCCCGCTCGATCACGATGGGGAAGGGATAATTGAAGGCCAGATTGTGCTGCACCCCTCCCGGGATCACCGTCTTTGCCTCCTCGATCAATTCCTTCGACTTCACGCACCGCTTGTTAAAATAATCCTCCACATAGCTGTCCAGCCTGTCCCTCTTGATAGAATAGACCGGCTTTTTGATCAGCTCGTCCAGCTCCTTCGTCACCGCATCCGCATCCAGATACCGGTCGATCGCAAATCCGTCATACGCCATGGCACACCCTCCTGTCGTTCATTCGTGAACCATCGTTCACACATTGCTTCTATTTTACCACTTTGCTAAGGAGACTGTCAAACTGTAAAATTCCCTCCGGTGTCATTTGTCCCCCCACTGACATCAAGGTGGATTTATCTCCTACTCCGCTGTGGAAGCTGCAAATAATCAATAAGGGCGGCCTCCAAAAGACGGGAATAATTGACTTTTTGTTCTCCGGCAATTCGCTTGAGCCACGCTGGAAGCGTAATGTTTGTTTTAATACGTTCATTGTCACGTTTTGCCCGGTATAAGTCAGGGTGAATTGTAACAGGCATCACCACATTACCATCCGTATTCTCCTTGGAGAGATTGAGGGACGGAGTGGGGACTTCATCACCATCTCGCTCCATCCCATATATATGGAGGGCACTGAAAAACTCCCGTTTTTTTGTGGGAGTTTTTCTTTTTTCTATAAAATAATGTTAAAGATTATGATTCACTAAAAATAGAGGCTGTTTTATCATCCAGGCAGTACAATCAACTTCGTTATTCTCTTAATATTTGCCACAAATGCCGTAAAATACATTTGCAATTTCATAGCAAATAATCCCACTGAATCTGCTCTGCCTAATCCGTGGGCTTCCTTTAATTCCCCATTCTTTTCTTCAATCCGGTGCCGTATCTTCAGGCGGTCCGGCAAACCGTTATCTTGTTACTGGTAGCCGCTTAAAAGCGGCTCTCTGTTACTTCTCTGAATCTCCTTCCATACGATCCCTTTCATATTGTTCTCTT
>JAAWRC010000010.1 GCA_022800815.1 Lachnospiraceae bacterium
GATTATACCTCATATATTTTGTCCGGTGCATCAAGGAAACCTCAGACATGATAAAGATAGTTCTTTATAACCTCTGACGGAGGGGGAAATCACTCCTTTGGTTACTAATATAGATTTATTAGACAGGATTCTGTAACTATTGATAGTAGTCGTTCTTGACTACACCATTATTATACTAGACAGCTAGGAAGAAAGGTCGATGAGGATGTCTCTTCTGTACAAGAAGGGATGTTGATTAAGCAGGAACTTGCGCCAAAAACGTATTCAGGGGACCGCATAACGCCCGTTCCACAGTTTGTTATAGACGAGATTATTCTGGAGCGTGAGAAGTATGAGCTGCGAAAAGGGAAAGTGATTGATTTTCAGGACTATGGATACATTTGGTGCAAGGAGAACGGAAGCCCTTTTAATAGGGGGAGTTATAAAAAAACATTTAAACGATTGTTGGCAGAATGCGGATTTCCGGATATGCATTGGTATGATTTACGTCATACATATGCTACAATTCTTTCAGAAAACAATTTGAGTTTAAAAGCTATCGCATCTGCTATGGGGCACAGCAAAGAAATTTTTACCGCTGACACCTATACGAACCCTCAGCAGATCATTACTGATGGACTCTCTGCCATACAACCGTTTTTGGAGGAAGTACTTCCCTCCGACGTCACAGAAACTCTTGCTATCGATTCCATAGTTTCTGAGCTATTGTCAACATGATTTTCGTGTTAAGTAGTTTTGCTTGACGTGATTATGTATTAGGCAAGCTATCATAGTCGGAAAAACACAAATTGTGGCCGTTAGTCGTGTAACGAGAAAAAACAGAGCTTTTCCTGTTTATAAAGTCGTGATGAAATCATGAAAAAACCAGCGCTAGAGAGGAGAATATCGTGGATTTACAAGACAAAAAAACGTCGGGATTATCGTGCAATTCGCACGATAATCCCGATAAAAAAGAAAGAAAATTAGCATTAAACCACAAAATTCTAATGAGTGTGGAGAAGCCTGCACGGTACATCGGCGGCGAGGTAAATGCGGTCATGAAAGACCCGGATGAAGTGGAGGTCCGCTTCGCCATGTGCTTTCCGGACGTGTACGAGATCGGGATGTCCCACTTGGGGATCCAGATTCTTTATGACATGTTCAACCGGAGGGAGGACGTCTGGTGCGAGCGGGTCTATTCTCCCTGGCTGGACATGGACCGGGTTCTCAGGGGGGAGGGGATCCCACTGTTTACCCTGGAGAGCCAGTCTCCGGTGAAGGAGATGGATTTTCTGGGGATCACGCTCCAGTACGAGATGTGCTATACCAATATTTTGCAGATTTTGGATTTGTCCGGGATTCCGCTTGCCTCCGGGGAGCGGGGGGAGGACTGTCCCATCGTCATCGGCGGAGGCCCCTGCGCCTACAATCCGGAGCCCATTGCGGAGTTTTTCGACTTGTTCTACATCGGCGAGGGGGAGACGGTCTATGACGACCTGATTGATTTATATAAGAAGGTACGGGATTCGGGGGAGGGCCGGCGGGCTTTTCTGGAGCAGGCGGCGCAGATTCCGGGAATCTACGTGCCGGCTTTTTATGACGTGGAGTATGGGGAGGACGGGACCATTAAAGCCATGCGGCCCAACCGTCCCCATGCGCCGGAGCAGGTGGTCAAGCAGATGGTGGTGGACATGACGAAGATCCCTTACCCGGAAAAGCCGCTGGTGCCATACCTCAAGGCCACCCAGGACCGGGTGGTATTGGAGATTCAGCGGGGATGCATCCGGGGCTGCCGGTTCTGCCAGGCGGGAATGGTCTACCGGCCGGTGAGAGAGCGGGACGTGGAGGACTTGAAGGATTACGCCGTGAAGCTTTTGGAGAGTACCGGCCACGACGAGATTTCCTTAAGCTCCTTGAGTTCCAGCGATTACACCCGTTTGAAGGAGCTGGTCTATTTCCTGATCGAGCGGTTCGGGGAGCGGGACGTGAACATTTCCCTCCCATCCCTGCGGATCGACGCCTTTTCCCTGGACGTGATGAGCCGGGTGCAGGACGTGAAGAAGAGCAGCCTGACCTTTGCGCCGGAGGCGGGGAGCCAGCGTATGCGGGACGTGATCAACAAGGGGCTCACCGAGGAGGTGATCCTCTCCGGGGCGGCGGAGGCTTTTCGGGGCGGCTGGAACAAGGTGAAGCTCTATTTCATGCTGGGGCTCCCCACGGAGACGAGGGAAGACATCGAGGGGATCGCAGCCCTGGCCAACGAGGTGGCGAGGGTCTACTATGAGACGGTGCCCAAGGAGAAAAGGCAGGGCCGGGTGCAGGTGAATTCCAGCACGTCCTTCTTCATCCCCAAGCCCTTCACGCCCCTCCAGTGGGCCGCCATGTTCACGAAGGAAGAGTATCTGGACAAGGCACGAACCGTGAACGAGGCCATGAAGCGGCAACTGAACCACAAGAGCCTTCGCTACAATTGGCACGAGGCGGACGTCTCCGTGCTGGAGGGAGTCCTCGCCAGGGGGGACCGCCGGGTGGGCCGGGGGATCCTGGAGGCCTACCGGAGAGGGTGTCTCTTTGATTCCTGGTCGGAATGCTTTGACAACGACAAGTGGATGGCGGCCTTCGAGGCGGCCGGCGTGGACGTGGCCTTTTACAATCTCAGGGAACGGTCCCTGGACGAGGTTTTTCCCTGGGACTTCATCGACACGGGGGTCACGAAGGAGTTCTTAAAGCGGGAGTGGAAGCGGGCCATGGAAGGAACGGTGACGCCCAACTGCCGGGCCGCCTGCCAGGGCTGCGGCGTGAAAAAATTCGGAGGGGGCGTGTGCTTTGAAGATCAGGATTAAATTCAAAAAGACGGGGATCATGAGGTATATCGGCCATCTGGACGTGATGCGGTATTTCCAGAAGGTCAACCGGAGGGCCGGCGTGGACATCGCCTATTCCGCAGGCTTCAGCCCCCACCAGCTCATGTCCTTTGCGTCCCCCTTAGGCCTGGGGCTCACCAGCGAGGGGGAGTACCTGGACATGGAGGTGCATTCCTGTGAATCCTCCAGGTCCATGGCAGAGCGGATGAACGCAGTCATGGCCGAGGGGATGGAGATCGTTGGCGTCTGGCAGCTTCCTGAGGGCGCAAAACCGGCCATGGCCGTGGTAGCCGCCGCCGACTATGTCCTCACGCCGGAGCAGGAACTCTGGGGGGAAATTCGGGGGACGGCGGAAACGTTTTTCGCACAGAGCGCCATTCCTGTCCGGAAGAAGACGAAGAAGAGCGAGAAGGAAGTGGACATCCGCCCGCTCATTTATGACTGGAGACTTTTGGACGGGGGGATTTTCGTGAAGCTGGCGTCGGGAAGTACCGACAATTTAAAGCCGGAGCTTATTTTGGAGGCTTTTTTCCGGTATATGGGGAGAGAATATGATCCCTGCTCTTGTTCTGTCTGCCGCATGGAGCTTTACGCCAGAGAGGGCGGGGAAGCGGAGGGCCGCCTGATTCCCCTCTCTGATTTCGGGGAGGAGATCTTATGAGGAGGACGGTCGTCACGAGGCTTTCCGGCTCCCTGCTTGCGGCCGAGGAGGAAGATGGGAGAATCACGGGGCTTTTTCTGGAACCCGAAGGGACGGAATCCCTGGTGGGCCGGATCTACGTGGGCCGGGTGAAAAGCATCGTCAAAAATATCCGGGCCGCATTTCTGGAATTCGGGCGGGACGAGATGTGCTTTTATCCTCTGGAGGAATGGGAGAAGCATCCCCTTCCGGGAATGGAGGGGAAGACCCTGAAGGAGGGGGACAGCCTTCTTATTCAGATCGAGAAGGACGCCGTCAAGACGAAAGCCCCCATGGCGACCACCTGCATCATCTTTGCGGGGCAGTATCTGGTGCTTGCGGCCGGGAAGAGGGGAATCTGCTTTTCTTCCAAGATTCGGGATGGGGCGAGAAAGCAGGCCCTAAAAGAGTTCCTTACGGAAGCGGCAGATTCCGCAGAGACTTCCTTTCCCTTCGGACTCATTGTGCGGACCAACGGAAAAACGGCGCCGTATGGGGCGATTCTCTCAGAGCTTGAGACGCTTTTAAAAACGGCCTCCCGAATTTTCTCCCTGTGGGAGACACGGACGGCGGGAACCCTTCTCTATGAGCCGGAGCCGGCCTTTCTTGCGGAAATTTTCAATAACCGAACCGGGAGTTTCGGCGAGGTGGTCACCGACGACCAGACGGTGTACCGGCTTGTGGAAGAAAAGCTTAAGACCCTTCGAGCGCAGGACGAAGCCTGCCCGCTTCCCGCCCTGCGGCTTTACGGGGACTCGTATCCCCTCTCCAAGCTGTACAGCCTGGAGACGGCACTCTCCAAAGCCCTCTCGGAAAAGGTCTGGTTAAAGTCCGGCGGGTCGCTCATCATCCAGCCCACGGAGGCGCTGGTGTCCATCGACGTCAACACCGGGAAATTTGACGGGAAAAAGCGGCTGGAGGAGACCTTTTTCAAGATCAACCTGGAGGCGGCGGCGGAGATCGCCGTCCAGCTAAGGCTCCGGAACCTGTCGGGAATCATCATCGTGGACTTCATTGACATGGAGGAAAGGGACCACAAGGAACAGCTCCTGAGAGTCTTCGCCGCCGCCCTGGAGAACGACCCGGTGAAGGTGAACCTTCTGGGCTTTACCAGGCTGAATTTGGTGGAGTTGACGAGAAAAAAGGTGCGGAAACCATTGCATGAGCTTCTGTCCGGAAAAAGGAAGGACAGGAAGGAATAAAAAACGATAAAATCGGGCATATTACATGGATATTTTTCAAGATTCCTCTTGCATTTCCGTGGGAAAAGTGCTAAATTAGTCTTTGTGGGTTTCATACCCAAATATTTTAGTCAAATGGAGGATGTGAAATGAAGAAGCGTGTAGCGGTATTTATGCTGGCGGTGGTCATGACCGTTCTGGCTCTGGCCGGATGTGGCGGAAAGAAGTCTTCTGCTCCCGTGGTCGGAGATTGGAAGATTACCAAGATTGAGGCCATGGGCGTCAGCATGGGTGTGGATGAATATCTGTCGGCGGCCGGCATGGGTGACGTGAAGATGGAGATGTCCATCAAGGACAACGGCAAGTTCAGCATGGACATAGTCGGAGAGTCCGGAACCGGGACGTGGAAGTACGAGGAGCCGACCCTGACTCTGGACGACGGAAGCGACACCGTGACAGCCGAGTACAAAGATAGCACGATCGTTCTGGAGATGAGTGGCGTGTCCATGATCTTCGAGAAGAAATAACAACAAATAGACAGAGGTGAGAAAATGAAGAAGCGTATAGCGGTACTTATGCTTGCGGCGGTCATGGTCGTTCTGGCTTTGGCCGGATGTGGCGGAAAGAAGGATGCTTCTCCCGTAGTCGGTACCTGGAAGGCGACCGAAGTCGAAGCCATGGGCGTCAATGTAAAGGTGGACGAATACCTGGAGCAGATGGGCATGGGCGACATGAAGATGGAGATGTCCATCACGGATGACGGCAAGTTCAGCATGGACATGGCCGGTCAGCAGGTGGAAGGCACCTGGAAGTTCAGCGGTTCAACCCTTACCCTGACGGCGGAGGGTTCCGATTTGGATGCCGAGTATAAAGATGGCAAGATCACCGTGGACGAGAGCGGCGTAAAGGTGATTTTTGAGAAATAAGATTCATGGTTTGCGTGTATTGAATGAATAAGAGATGCAGAGAGCTCCTGTCGGGTCGTTGTTGGCCTGTCAGGGGCCTTTTCTCGTATGGCCTTGACTGGAATGCAACCCGCTCAAAACCAATCGTATCAGAATCAATCGTATCAAGACCAATCTTATTCGAATCAGCCATATTTGAATCATCAGGCTTCGACCGACAAGTCTGTGGATGGAGGCAATTTCGGGAAAAAGAAAAAGACAGCTCTTATTGTCACGCTGGTTAGCGTGGCTGTGGTGCTGGCAGCGACGGCGGCAGTCCTCGTCCTGTTTGTTTTTAATTGGGAGAGGGGATTTAAGAAGCATGTGGAGGAGAGAAACTGGGCAAAAGCCGAGGAAGTATATGAAGAAAAGATTGATGGGAATGAAAAGAGGGAGGAGAAGGCGGACGAAATCCTACGGGAAGCGGTGGATTCCTTAAAGGAGGGCTATGATTCTGACTTTATGGAATATTCTGCGGTGGCAGAGCATTTGGAGGCCATCGAAGAATTTTGGGACGATTCCTATGTTCGGAGGGTATCGGAAGAGATTGCAAGCGCAGAAGGGCAGAACGCCTTGCCTGGAACCTGGAGGGCGACAGAGATTGAGGCCATGGGGGTGACCGTGAATGTATCGGATTACCTGGAGCAGATGGGCATGGGCGACATGAAGATGGAGATGTCGCTCACGGAGGATGGAAGATTTGGCATGGATTTGATGGGACAGCAGGTGGAAGGAAGCTGGAGGTACAACGGCTCAACCCTGACCCTGACTGCGGAAGGCGAGGACCTGAGCGCCGAGTGCGAAGACGGCAAGATTACGATAGAAGAGAGCGGCGTAAAAATTATTTTCGAGAAATAAACTTTTCCCTTCACTTTGGAAATTATTTATAGAAGAAAGTGAATTTATCTATTGACAGCCGGCTGTTTTTAGGTTAGACTAAAGCGGTATGTTTACATTAGACTGTCCGTGTCCGGCTTTAATGCAAACCAGATAAAAAAATATTTTATTTGATTTGGAGGTGTACCAATTGGCAAATATCAAATCCGCAAAGAAAAGAGTGTTGGTGACCCAGACCAAGACCGCTAGGAACAAGGCGATCCGTTCCAGGGTGAAGACCATGATCAAGAAGGTCGAGACCGCTATTGCTGCCGGTGACAAGGCTGCTGCACAGGCCAGCTTAGTGGTGGCCATCAGCGAGATTGACAAGGCTGCTTCCAAGGGTGTCTACCACAAGAACACCGCTTCCAGGAAGGTTGCCCGTTTGACCAAGGCCGTAAACGGCGTTGCATAAATAACCTATCAAAATCCTGTCAGAATGGTGTGCTGGCAGGATTTTTTATACCTTTAAGGGGATGCGGAAAGTACCTTGGAAAGTGCTTGACACAGGGAGACATTTTGGGTAGGATAATATATTAAATAGCGAAAAATTTTGGACTGGAAGAGGAAGAAAGGAGAACGGAAAATGGGTAGAATTATCGGTGAAGGGATCACCTTTGACGATGTGCTGCTGGTGCCTGCGTATTCTGAGGTGACGCCGAACATGGTGGATTTATCGACCCATCTGACGAAGACGATCAAACTGAACATTCCGATGATGAGCGCCGGGATGGACACGGTTACGGAGCACAGGATGGCCATTGCCATGGCGAGACAGGGAGGAATCGGCATCATTCACAAGAATATGTCCGTGGAGGCCCAGGCCGAGGAAGTGGACAAGGTCAAACGCTCGGAAAACGGCGTCATCACCGACCCTTTTTATTTGTCTCCTGAACATACACTGGCGGATGCCAACGAGCTGATGGGCAAGTTCCGCATTTCCGGCGTACCCATCACGGAGGGCCGGAAGCTGGTCGGCATCATCACCAACCGGGATTTGAAATTTGAGACGGATTTTTCCAAGAAGATCAAGGAATCCATGACTTCGGAGGGACTGATTACGGCGCCGGAGGGCATCACCCTGGACGAGGCCAAGAAGATCCTGGCAAAGGCCAGAAAGGAGAAGCTTCCTCTGGTGGATGCGGATTTCAACCTGAAAGGGCTCATCACCATTAAAGATATTGAGAAGCAGATCAAATATCCGGATTCGGCGAAGGATGCGCAGGGACGGCTCCTGTGCGGTGCGGCGGTGGGAATCACGGCCAACCTTTTGGAGCGGGTGGAGGCCCTTGTCGCAGCCAAGGTGGACTGCGTGGTGGTGGATTCCGCCCACGGCCACTCGGCCAACATCCTGAATGCGGTGCGGGACATCAAGGCCAATTATCCCGAGCTCCAGGTCATCGCCGGAAACGTGGCCACGGGAGCTGCCACGAAGGCGCTTATCGAGGCGGGCGTGGACGCCGTGAAGGTGGGCATCGGCCCCGGCTCCATCTGTACCACCAGGGTGGTGGCCGGCATCGGCGTTCCCCAGATTACGGCCATCATGGACTGCTACGCCGTGGCGAAGGGGTACGGGATTCCGATCATTGCCGACGGCGGCATCAAGTATTCCGGCGACATGACCAAGGCCATCGCAGCGGGCGGGAGCGTCTGCATGATGGGCAGCATTTTTGCGGGCTGTGACGAGAGCCCCGGAACCTTCGAGCTGTTCCAGGGCAGGAAATACAAGGTGTACCGGGGCATGGGCTCCATTGCCGCCATGGAGAACGGCAGCAGGGACCGCTATTTCCAGACCGGGGCCAGGAAGCTGGTGCCGGAGGGCGTGGAGGGCCGGGTGGCCTACAAGGGAAACGTGGAGGACACGGTGTTTCAGCTCATCGGAGGCATTCGCTCCGGCATGGGCTATTGCGGCGCACCGGATATCCCGACCCTGCAGGAGAAGGCGGAGTTCGTGAAGATTTCGGCGGCTTCGCTGAAAGAGAGCCATCCCCACGATATTCACATTACGAAGGAAGCGCCCAATTACAGTGTGGAAGAATAAAGCAGACGAAAAGGAGCAGCGCACGGACATGAAGAAGGAACCTTTTGTGACACTTAAGCAGCTTAAGGAGATTGAGAAGACTTATCCGACCCCCTATCACCTCTACGACGAGAGGGGGATCCGGGAGAATGCGAGACGGGTGAAGGAGGCGTTTTCCTGGAATGCGGGCTTTCGGGAGTATTTTGCGGTGAAGGCCACCCCCAATCCTTTTCTGATCAATATTTTGCGGGAGTACGGCTGCGGCTGCGACTGTTCTTCCATGACGGAGCTGATGCTGGCGGACGCCATCGGCTGTTCGGGGGAGGAAATCATGTTTTCCTCCAATGCGACACCTGCGGAGGAATACCAGTTTGCAAGGAAGCTGAACGCAACCATCAACCTGGACGATTTTACCCATATCGAGTACCTGGAGAAATGTGCGGGCATTCCGGAGACCATCAGCTGCCGTTACAATCCCGGCGGAATCTTCAAGATGAGCAACGGGATCATGGACAATCCCGGGGATGCCAAGTACGGTTTCACCCACGAGCAGATCATCGAGGGATTTAAAATCTTAAAGGAAAAGGGCGTGAAAACCTTCGGTCTCCATGCGTTTTTGGCCAGCAACACCGTCACCAACGAGTATTACCCGATGCTTGCGAAGGTGCTCTTCGAGCTGGCGGTGGAGCTCAGGGAGAAGACGGGTGTCTCGGTGAAATTTATTAACCTCTCCGGCGGCGTGGGAATTCCCTACCGGCCGGAGCAGGAGCCCAATGACATCCTGGCCATCGGCGAGGGCGTGCGGAAGGTCTATGAGGAGGTCCTTGTGTCTGCCGGCATGGACGACGTGGCGCTCTACACGGAGATGGGACGGTTTATGATGGGGTCCTACGGCTGTCTGGTGACAAAGGCCATTCACCAGAAACACATTTATAAGGAATATATCGGCTGTGACGCCTGTGCTGCCAACCTGATGCGGCCGGCCATTTACGGAGCCTACCATCATATCACGGTCATGGGGAAGGAGAACGACGTCTGCGACCACAAGTACGACGTGACCGGATCCCTGTGTGAAAACAGCGACAAGTTCGCCATCGACCGGATGCTTCCCAAGGTGGACGTGGGGGATTTTCTGGTGATCCACGACACGGGTGCCCACGGCTATTCCATGGGTTATAATTATAACGGAAAGCTCCGTTCGGCTGAGCTTCTTCTCAGGGAGGACGGGAGCGTGCAGATGATCCGCAGGGGCGAGACGGCCCATGACTATTTTGCAACCTTTGATTTTTGTGACGTCTTAAAAGATATCAAGTGGCAGGACTGATTATGAAGAATATCGACACGGTGCTTTTTGACCTGGACGGAAGCCTTCTTCCCATGGCGCAAGACGAGTTCGTCCGGCTTTACATGGAAGCCCTGGGGAGAACCTTCGCACCGGACGGGTTCGAGCCGGGGAAGCTGACCGGCTCCGTTTGGAGGGGCGTGGAGGCCATGATAAAAAACGACGGCTCCATGAGCAACCGGGAGCGGTTCTGGCAGGTGTTTTCCGAGACCATGGGGCAGGACATGGAAGAACAGGAGCTGCGGTTCGTGAGTTTTTACGAGAACCAGTTCGGGGAGGCGAAGGCGGCCACCGGATATTCGGAGCTTTCCGCAAAGGCCGTCCGGCTGCTCAGGGAAAAGGGCTACACGGTGGTTTTGGCGACCAACCCGGTGTTCCCGACCGTGGCCACCTACAGGCGGATGCGCTGGGCCGGGCTTTCCCCGGAGGATTTTGACCTGGTGACCACCTATGAGAGGGAGCGGTACTGTAAACCGAACCTTGCCTATTACCGGCACATCCTGGAACGGTTCGGTAAGGAGCCGGACCAATGCCTGATGGTAGGGAACGACGTGGACGAGGACATGTGTGTTCTTTCCATGGGGATGTCCGGCTATCTTCTCACGGACTGTCTGATCAACCGAGGGGGAAGGGTCCCGGACGGATGTCTGTCGGGAAGTCTTGCGGAGTTTTACAAATATGCAGAAGATATGGCGACTCTTTAGGGCCGGCTGCCGGAGGAAGAGCCGTTTGCGGACATGCCGCCGGGAAACCGGCGGCATCATCCACGGAAAGGGGGAATGATTCATGAGACAGGAGGAGGAAAAACGGGAATCGGCCAGGGCGGGGATGCGGAAATATGCGTCCATGGGGCTGACGGCGTTCTGCGTCATCGCTGCCAGCATTCTGTTCTTTCTGTTTCTTTACAAATATGAAACCGTAATCAAGGCGATAAGGACTGTCCTTGGGATTTTGGAGCCCATTGTGTTCGGATTCATCATCGCCTACCTGATGCTTCCGGTGGTCAAGTTTTTTGAAAAATATCTGACCAGGCTTTTGAAACGGGTGATCAAAAACGAGAAGAAGGCCGTCAGCCTCGGCAAGGGATTCGGCATCCTCTTTGCCTTGCTTTTCTGGATTGCCCTCATCGCCGTGCTGGCCGTCATGGTCATCCCGGAGCTTTACACCAACATTAGCAGCATGATCGCAGCCCTGCCCGGACAGATCCGCCACACCTCGACGGAAATCATGGAGTTTATGCAGCGGGAGGGGATGGATTCCGATATTGTGAAGGAGCTGACGGACAAGGCCCTGACCTTCTTTAACAACTGGGTGCAGACAGATTTCTTCAAGGACATGAACGTATTGTTCGGCCACCTGACGACAGGGGTGATCAGCTTTTTCAGCACCACCTTTAACATCATCATCGGAATCATCGTGGCGATCTACGTGCTAAACGGGCGGAAGACCTTCAAGCGGCAGGCGAAGCAGATGATCTATGCGGCCTTCTCTGAAAAGCATGCGAAGATCCTGATCGACACCCTGAAGGAGAGCAACCAGGTCTTCGGCGGATTTATCGCGGGCAAGCTGGTGGATTCCCTGATCATCGGGATCCTCTGCTTCATCGTGCTCTACATCCTGCGGATGCCGTACGTGGTCCTGGTCAGCGTGATCGTGGGTGTGACTAACATCATTCCCTTTTTCGGTCCATATCTGGGGGCGATTCCCAGCGCCATTCTGATCCTTCTGGCCAATCCGGCCAAGGGTCTCGTCTTTATCCTTTTCATTCTGATTTTGCAGCAGGTGGACGGAAATATCATCGGTCCCAAAATTCTTGGGGAGTCCACGGGGCTTTCCGCCTTCTGGGTGGTCTTCTCCATCCTGTTTTTCGGCGGTCTTTTCGGCATCGTGGGCATGCTCGTCGGAGTCCCGCTTTTTGCCGTGATATATCGGATTATCAGCAGAATCGTAGACTACAGACTCCGCCAGAAGGGGCTGATTTCCCTTGCCGAGGCGGGTAACGGGACGGGAAGGCCGGGCGGGGAAGAAACGGAAAAAGAAGAAAAAAAACCGAACGACTGAAAAAATGGTGAAAAAATTTAATGCAGTAATGGAAAAGATGTGCTAAAATAGCATTAGATTTTGAAAATGAAAAGGAAAATGGGGGAAAACCATGTTTTGCGAAGAGTGCGGGAAACAAATTCCAGATAATTCTAAATTTTGTGATGGCTGCGGGGCCCCGGTAAAATCCGTGGAGACGGCGGAGGCCCCGGTAGAACAGTCTTCTTATCAGGCAGAAGCTTTTTATGGAGAACCGCAGACTTCCGGATTGGATGCGGGGAGGACCGGGATGGTTCAGGAACCCCGCAGGGGACAAAATCATGGACAATCCTACGGAAATACCGGCTACGGACAGCCTTACGGGGGAGATGTCGGTTACGGACGGCCTCACGGGGGGCGGGGCCATGGGCAGCCCTATGGGGGAGACGCTGACTACGGACAATCCTACGGGGGAGATACCGGTTACGGGCGATTCTATGAGGGGCGGCCCGAAAGCGAGGACAAGAAAAAGGGCAGTCTTCAGACGGTGCTGATCGTGGTGCTGGGCGTCGTGGCGGTCGCCCTGATCGGCGTGTTGATTTTCCTGGGAATCCGGACCTTTGGCGGAAAGAAGGACGGGGGCGGCGAAAGCCCGGCCGTAGTCAGCGAGAGGGAGGAGACGCAGGAGGAGACTTCCGCAGAAGCGGAGGAGATGACGGAGGAGGCAGTTACTGAGACGACGGAGGCGGCCCCCACGGCCCCCACGGTGCCGGAGACGACGGTGCCGCCTACCACGGAGGCGGTGTCGGAGTATATTCTTCCGACCAGCAATTCGGCCTATTTGACGGAGATGGACCTGATTCCCCTCACGAAGGAGCAGTTGAGGCTTGCGAGAAATGAAATTTACGCCCGACACGGAAGAAAGTTCAAGGATGCCTCCCTCAACGAATATTTTCTGAGCAAATCCTGGTACGTGCCTCTCATCGAACCAGACCATTTCAATGAGAACGTGTTCAACGACTACGAGACGGCCAATCGGAAGCTCATTGCGGATTACGAGAAAAAGATGGGATATTGAACCTGTAATTTTGGAGGGAATGATTACATAGTATGGGACAGATAGCGATTGCAGTGTATGACCCGGACAGTGCGTACACGGAGCGGTTTTGCCAGTATATGAATGAAGCTTCGGGGCATGAGTATGTTTTCCGGCCGATGAACGACCGGGAGCAGTTGGACCGTCTGATCTCCGCAAGGGAGGTGGAGGGGGTTCTGGTCTCGGATGCTCTCAGGGAGGAATATCCTCTGTTTATCGGCGATATCCACGTGGGGTATCTGACGGGCGAGCCCATGGAGGAGGAGGGGGAAATCTTCCGTTACCAGAGCCGGAGGGAGATTCTGGAGGTTTTAGGCCGGCTTTTGGAAAATGAAGACCTTTCGGTAAAGCTCTTCGTGTTCGTCGGGGCCAGTGCGGGGGGCGGCTGCTCCACCGTGGCGGCCGCCTGCGCACAGAAGCTGGCCCAGGAGGAGAAGCGGGTTCTCTATTTCAACATGAGCAGCCTGGGCGATGCGGGGACGATTTTCCAGGGGGGGAACCCCAGGGATTTTCAGTATCTTCTGAAGGAGCTGGAGACGGGTGGAGACTTGGATGCGGCCATGGCGGCCGTTTTGAACAGGGACGGTGGGGGCGTTTATTACTATGACAACCTCTCGGCCCCGCTCTCGCTCATGAACATTACGAGAGCGCGCATGGAGATTTTTCTGCGGAGACTGATTGATTCGGGGGAATTCCGCTATATCGTCATTGACAGCAGTTTTTCGGTAAATTACGGACTGCTCGAGGCCTGCGGCATGGCAACCCGGGTGATCTTCGTGGACGACGGAGTCTATACCTCGAATCAGAGGCTGCATAAGATTTGGAGTCTCTTTAAAATGCTGGGAAACGGCCTTTGTCCCAAGTCCGTGCTGCTATATAACAAATTCCATGAGAAGTACGGACGGCTTTATGAGAATCCGGAGCTTCCCGTGGCGGGGACCATCGGAGTGCTGACTCCTGCGGGACCGACTCAGATGGTGGAACAGATGATGGGGCACGAGGCCCTTCGGGAGGTTCTGCGGTGAGGGAAAGGGAGTGGATGCGAGATGGACAGGATTGAGCGACAGGCGTCCATGGAGAGCGCCTTTGACCATGTCACTTATAACATGCTTTTCTGCAACGAGATCGACGGGGTGTTTCGGCTGGAGCCCATGGGGGAGGAGTCCGGAGGGGCCAATTACAACACGGCGGGGTTCACTCCGTTAAGCCGGATTTTCTCGGCTGGGATGTCCAAGAAGACGGCGGTGCAGGTGCTTAAGAGCCTGCTCAGTGTTTGGGTGAACCTGGACGAGTACATGATTCCGAGAAGCGAGCTTCTGATGAGCCTCTCCGACGTCTACGTGCAGGACGAGACGGGGGAGATTCGCTGGATCTGCGGTCTGCAGAAGGACTCCAGGAGTCCCATTGAGAAGCTTCGTCTTTTGATGGCGGAGCTGGTGACGATCATGGAGGGCGACCCGGAGCAGAACCAGGAGAACATGCATACGCTGCTCAATTACGTGAAGAGCGTGAACGGAGAAAATTTGAATCAATGCAAGACCATGGCGGACACGCTTCTCCTGCAGGATATTGCGGCGGCTTCTGCGGAGGCGGCGGCTTCCGAGGAGGCGGAGGCCTATGGCTATCAGGCGGATGACGGAGGTTTTTCCGCATATGAGGAACCCCGCAGGGGGGAGGATACGGGAGCGACGAGCTATGTGGATTCCTGGAAGGAGAACGGCGACGGGCTCAACATCATGATTCCCGACGCTTTTACAAAGGCCAGGGAAGTTGCCTACATTATCCGGATTCGCACGGGGGACGAGATGGCGGTCGTCCTGGACGAAACCCTGATGGGAAAGAGCAGGGATGCGGACTTCCGCATCGGGGACAATCGGGCGGTCAGCCGCCATCATGCCAGCATTATCATGGAGGACGGGGAGTATTATCTGGTGGACCATGAATCGACCAATTCTACTTATCTGAACGGAATGCGGCTGGAGCCTGGGGAGGAATACCGGCTCTGCCACGGGGACGGTTTTGTCCTGGCGGACGAGCCCTTCCAGTTCATGATACGATAAACAGGCTTGCGAAACTGAAAAACATGGTGAAGATTCTGAATTTCGCAATTGTCTGGTATGAAAAAAGATGAAGGGGGAAACGAGTATGTATTGTATGCACTGCGGGGCATCGAACAGCGACACGGCGAAATTCTGCCGAAGCTGCGGAAAAAGTTTGACAGAGGAAAGCCTGCCGCCCGTGGATGCGGGGGAGGAGACGATACCTTTGGAGGACGTTTCCGGAAACGGGGCAGACGGTTTTGAGGAGCGGTCTTCCGACCAGGAGCAGATCTATGACGGCCAGCCTTATGCGGAACAGCCTTACGGGAATTCGACCCATGAGGGACGGCCTCAGGGTCAGTCTTACGGAAACGGAGGGTACGCAGAGCCGCAGCCCTATGGAAATCAATCGTCCTATGGGAACCAGCAGCCCTATGGCGGCCAGCCTTACGGAAATCAGCAGCCTTATGGCGGTCAGCCCTACGGAAATCAGCCTTATGGGGACCGGCAGCCTTACGGCAATCCGTCCTCCTACGGGGGAGGCTACGGGAACGGGCAGCCTTATGGAAACCAGCCCTCCTATGGACAGCCCGGCTACGGGCAGGACGCTTACGGCTATCAGCAGCCTTATGGGGCGATGGAGGGAAGAAAGCAGAAAAAGAAGGGCAAAAAAGGCGTTGTCATTGCGGTGGTTGTCGTTTTGCTGGCGGCACTTCTTGGCGGAGGAGCATTCCTGTATATCAGGGAGAGCAATCCCATGGCGCCGGTGGAACACTTTTTTGACGGAATCAAGGACGGCGACTGGGACAAGGTCTATAACAGCATTTACTGGGGAGAGGAGGGTTCTTCCGGCTGGATGTCCAAGGAAGAGTTCGTCCGGGAAGCAAAAAGCAGTATGGGAGAAATTTCCTACATGTCGGGCATCCTTGATTCCTTGAAACTGAAAAAGATTTCCGAGGAGCCTTATGCGGACGGCGAGGATGGAGAGGCCAGGAAGAAGATTACCGTCGAGATGAGCATGGAGTTCATGGGAATGAACGAGAGCCAGGAGATGGACTTGGTGGTGGTGAAATCAGGAACAAAATTCCTGTTCATTCCTGTCTGGAAAATTGACAATCAGGAGATGGATGAGTTGTTCTAAAAGGTTCCGGACAGCATTAAATTTTATACCAGATGCCGCACGCCCGGGGACGGAGCGTGCATAAAGGAGGAAAACTATGGCAAAGTTTTGTAGTCAATGCGGAAAACCCCTGCAGGATGGCGAGGTCTGCACCTGCGGACAGCAGGCGGGAGGCCCCCAGAAAACAGTTGCGTTCCAGGGGGAGGCGCCTCAGGGAGGACCGGCGGGTTCGGGCCAGGTGCCGCCTCAGGGAGGATCCCAGACGTACGGCCAGGTGCCGCCCCAGGGAGGACCCGGATACGGCCAGGTGCCGCCCCAGGGAGGACCCGGATACGGCCAGGTGCCGCCTCAGGGAGGACCCGGATACGGCCAGGTGCCGCCTCAGGGAGGACCCGGATACGGTCAGGTGCCGCCTCAGGGAGGACCTTACGGATATGGTCAGGGAGGACCTCAGGGATACGGTCAGCCTTACGGCGGGCCCCAGGTTCCGAGGCAGCCGGGAGCTGCGGGCGTTTATATGAAGGGGCTGTGGGGCACGATCACGGAGGCCTGGAAAAAGCCTGCGGATACCCTTTCCGGCATGGCGGCCGCAGCCAAGGTTCCGGTCGTCATGGGAATTTTGGGAATCCAGGTGGTCCTGTTCAGTCTGATCTTCTTGTTTTTCGCACTCAGGATCAATAGCCTGGCTGGCGGAAAGGCAATGGATACGCCTTTGATGTTCCTGATGGCCCTGCTCGCAGGGGCGGGGGTTTTGGCTGTTTATGGAGTGTTTGTCATGGTGTTCACGAAAGGGATCGCCAAGAAAAACATGACTTACATGCAGGGGCTCGGCGTTGCTGCGGCAAAGGCCCTGGCCCAGATGCCCTTTACGGCCCTCACGGCCCTGATGGTTTTGATCGTCGTGTCGGAGAGTGGGAGCACCACCATGGTATTGATTACCCTGTTTATTTACGCTGCGGGAAATCTGCTGGCATATTTCTTTATTCCGGCAGCCATGGGGAGCTTCGAGGCGGATGACAGAAACAAGAAGACATGGCAGTTATTCTTGACGTTTCTTGTCAGCGCCATTGCCACCTACATCATCGCCTGGCTTTATATAAAGATTATCGGGGGCAATATGACGAGCATGATGCGCAGGCTCATGTAGAGGACAGATGGTTTGGAACGGAGCCGTCAGATTTGTAAAGGATCTGACGGTTCTTTGCCGTGGAAAGCGGAGGGCGGACTGGAAAGATTTTGCGGATATCCCGGATTTTCCTCGAATTTTATGTTGAAATGACGAAAATACAGTGTTAAAATGAAACAGGCGGCATGTGCGGAGGGAACGGCATGCCCAGGAAAGGTAAGGAGGAAAGAACATGTTCAAGATTCTGAGAGCGGAGCATCTTGCGGAAAATATCATTCTGATGGATGTGGAAGCAAAGCGGGTGGCGAAGTCCTGTCTGCCCGGCCAGTTTATCATTGTCAGAATAGACGAGAAGGGCGAGAGGATTCCTCTGACCATCGCAGATTATGACAGGGAGAAGGGAACGGTGACCATCGTGTTCCAGCCCATCGGCGTTTCGACCCATCAGCTTGCGAACCTCAGGGCGGGGGATGCCCTGCTGGATTTCGTGGGGCCTCTGGGGCAGCCCTCCGATCTGATTACGGGCGACCTGGAAGAGACGAAGAAAAAGAAGATCCTTTTCGTGGCGGGCGGCGTCGGCACGGCACCGGTGTATCCCCAGGTGAAGTGGCTTCATGAGCACGGCATCGCCGCAGACGTGATCATCGGCTCCAAGACCAAGAGCCTGGTGATTATGGAGGAGATGATGAAGGAAGTGGCCGGGAATGTCTACGTGACCACCGACGACGGGAGCTACGGCAGAAGCGGCATGGTGACGAAGGCCATCGAGGACCTGGTTGCGGAGGGCAAGGAGTATGACCACTGTGTCGCCATCGGCCCTATGATCATGATGAAGTTCTGCTGTCTGACCACCAAGAAACTGGGGATCCACACCGTCGTCAGCATGAACCCGATCATGGTGGACGGAACCGGCATGTGCGGGGCCTGCCGCCTGAGCGTGGGTGATACGGTGAAGTTTGCCTGCGTGGACGGGCCGGAGTTTGACGGACATCTGATCAATTTTGACGAGGCCATGAAGCGTCAGGCCATGTACCGGACGGAAGAGGGAAGGAAGCTTCTTGCATTCCAGGAGGGCGACACCCATCATGGCGGATGCGGACATTGCGGAGGTGACAAATAATGGAAGGATTGAAGAGAGTACCGGTCAGGGAGCAGGCGCCGAAGGTGAGGGCGGCGAACTTTGAGGAAGTATGTCTTGGTTATAATAAAGAAGAAGCGGTGGAGGAGGCGAAGCGCTGCCTGCAGTGCAAAAAACCCATGTGTTCCCAGGGCTGTCCCGTCTCCATCGATATTCCCGGATTTATCGCGAAGATCGTGGAGGAGGATTTTGCGGGGGCCTACGAGGTCTTGACGGCTTCCTCGTCCCTGCCGGCGGTCTGCGGGCGGGTATGTCCCCAGGAGACCCAGTGCGAGGGCAAGTGCGTCCGCGGCAAGAAGGGCGACCCGGTCTCCATCGGCAAGCTGGAGCGTTTCGTGGCCGACTGGGCCCGGGAAAACGGCATCAAACCGAAGAAAGCGGACCATGCAAACGGCAAGAAAGTGGCCGTCATCGGTTCCGGCCCCGCCGGGCTTTCCTGTGCGGGAGACCTGGCAAAACTGGGCTACGAGGTGACGATCTTCGAGGCGCTTCACGAAGCCGGCGGCGTGCTTACATACGGTATCCCGGAGTTCCGTCTTCCCAAGGATGCGGTGGTCAAGCCGGAAGTGGAGAACGTGAAGTCCCTGGGCGTCAAGATCGAGACGGACGTGATCATCGGAAAATCCGTGACCATCGACGAGCTTTTGGAGGAAGAGGGCTTTGACGCCGTGTTCGTCGGTTCCGGCGCGGGACTTCCCATGTTCATGGGAATCCCCGGGGAGAATGCCAACGGCGTGTTCTCCGCCAATGAGTACCTGACCAGGAGCAACCTGATGAAGGCGAGACTGGAGGACTATGCCACGCCCATGCCGGTCAGCAAGAAGGCGGTCATCGTCGGCGGCGGAAACGTGGCCATGGATGCGGCCAGGACGGCTCTTCGTCTGGGTGCCGAGAGCCATATCGTATACAGGAGAAGCGAGGCGGAGCTGCCCGCCAGGGCGGAGGAAGTCCACCATGCGAAGGAGGAGGGCGTGATCTTCAATCTCCTGACCAATCCTACCGAGATTTTGACCGATGAAAACGGCTGGGTGAAGGGGATTCGCTGCATCAAGATGGAGCTCGGCGAGCCGGATGCCTCCGGGAGAAGGAGGCCGGTCCCCGTGGAGGGTTCCGAGTTTGAGATTGAGGCCGATGCGGTCATCATGTCCCTGGGCACCTCCCCGAATCCGCTGATCTCCTCCACCACGGCGGGACTTGAGACCAACCGCAAGAAGTGTATCGTGGCGGAGGCGGAAAACGGAAGGACCAGCAAGGACGGCGTGTACGCCGGAGGCGATGCGGTGACCGGGGCGGCGACCGTGATCCTGGCCATGGAAGCCGGGAGGGCAGGCGCTAAGGGGATCCATGAGTTTCTGTCAAAATAATCCATCCGGGAGGAGCATTTTCATGGTAAAGCACATCGTGAGCTGGAAGTTTAAGCCGGAGGTGTCCGCCGAGGAGCGGGTGCAGGTGGCGGCGGAATTCGAGGAGCGGCTGCGGGCTGTGAAGGAAGCGGCCGAGGGCGTCCTTGAGGTGAAGGTGGTTGCGCCGCCCCTCTCCACCAGCACGGTGGACGTGGTCCTTGACAGTACCTTTGTGTCTGTGGAGGCCTTGGCGGCCTATCAGGTCCATCCGGACCACGTGGCGGCGGGGGCGGCCTGCGTAAAGCCCTATATGACGGACCGGACCTGCTGTGATTATGAAGTATGACGTTTCATATATAAAATGACAGAGGACGTCGCCGGGCAGGAGAACCGGCGGCGTTTTTGCATATGGACACCAAGAAATTCAGAATGACCGCGATGCAGTGTGAAAGGAGATGCGGATTATGTTGGAAGCATTAAAAGAAAAAGTATATCATGCCAATATGGAATTACCGGAATTTGGCCTGGTGGTCTATACCTGGGGCAATGTCAGCGCCATTGACAGGGAGAGCGGCCTGGTGGTCATCAAGCCCAGCGGCGTGGACTATGCGACAATGAAGCCGGAGGACATGGTGGTGGTGGACCTTGCGGGAAAGGTGGTGGAGGGAAAGCTTCGCCCGTCGTCCGACACGCCGACCCATCTGGAGCTCTATAAAGCATTTTCCGGCGTGGGCGGCATCGTCCACACCCATTCCTCCTGGGCGACCTCCTGGGCGCAGGCCGGACGGGGGATTCCCTGCTACGGGACCACCCATGCCGACTACTTTTACGGGGAGATCCCCTGCGCCAGGGTGCTGACGCCGGAGGAGGTGGAGAGCGCTTACGAGAAGAACACCGGCAAGGTCATCATCGAGGCCTTCGAGGGACGGGATCCCATGGCGGCTCCCGGCGTCCTCTGTACCAGCCACGGCCCCTTCACCTGGGGGAAAGATGCGGCCGAGGCCGTCCACAATGCGGTGGTGCTGGAGGAAGTGGCCAAGATGGCGACCCGCACCGAGATGCTGAACCCGAAGATTACGCCGGCCGTCCAGTATGTGCAGGATAAGCATTATTTCAGAAAGCACGGGGCCAATGCGTATTACGGGCAGAAATAGGCCGGACCGGACAGTTCTTTATGAGGAGGTTTTGGAATGTATAGGACGCAATTCTGTAATGATATTTGTGACAGGCATATCGGCAGCAGGGTCCGGCTCGCCGGCTGGGTCGACGTCGTGCGGGACCATGGCGGGGTTATTTTCATCGACCTGCGTGATTATACCGGCGTCACCCAGGTGGTAGTCCACAATGAGGAGTTGCTCAAGAACGTGAACCGTGAGACGGTGATTTCTGTCAGCGGCATCGTTGAAAAACGCGCACCGGAGACGGTCAATGAGAAGATTGACACCGGCTACGTGGAACTGGCGGCGGACTCTCTCCAGGTTCTCGGCAAAAGCCGCAACATGCTGCCCTTCGACCCTCGCTCCTCTCACCTGAGTAAAGACGAGCTCCGCCTGAAATACCGTTATCTGGACCTGAGAAATCCCAGGAACCACGACAACATTGTAAAAAGGTCGAAGATCATCCGTTACCTGCGAAATAAGATGGAAGAGAGGGATTTTCTGGAAATCCAGACGCCGATCCTGACGGCGTCCTCCCCGGAAGGAGCACGGGATTTCCTGGTGCCGAGCCGCAAACATCCGGGGAAATTTTATGCTCTGCCGCAGGCTCCGCAGCAGTTCAAGCAGCTTCTCATGGTGTCCGGTTTTGACCGGTATTTCCAGATTGCGCCCTGTTTCCGGGACGAGGACGCCAGGGCAGACCGTTCGCCGGGGGAGTTTTACCAGCTGGACTTCGAGATGGCTTTTGCGACCCAGGAGGAAGTGCTTGCGGTCTGCGAGGACGTGATCTATGACACGTTCCGGGAATTCTCGGATAAGAAGATCACGGAGAAGCCCTTCCGCCGCATCACCTATGCGGAGTCCATGATGAAATACGGCACCGACAAGCCGGACCTTCGCAATCCCCTCGTGATCTGCGACCTGACGGAGTTTTTTGCGGACGTGGATTTTCCGGCATTCAGGGGGAAGCCGGTCCGGGGCATCGTGGCGGACTGTGAGGGCAAGTCCAAGAAGTTTTTTGAGGATTCCCTGAAATTCGCCACTTCGCCGGAGGTGGGCCTCGGAGGTCTCGGCTACATTACCCTGAAGAAAGGGGGGTTCGCCGGCCCCATCGCAAAGTTTTTGTCGGATGCCAAGAAGGTGGAGATCGTAGAATTGACCGGCGTGAAGGAGGGCGAAACCTTGTTCTTCATCTGTGATGACAAGAAGGAGGACACGGAAAAGAAGGCGGGGCACGTCCGCTCCTGGCTGGCGGCAAGGCCGCAGCTCGACCTGATTCGTGACGACGCCTTTGAATTCTGCTTCATCGTGGATTTCCCGATGTATGAGATCGAGGAGGAGACGGGGGACACCATATTCACGCACAATCCCTTCTCTATGCCCCAGGGCGGGATGGAGGCGCTTCTCGGGGATGATCCGACGGAGGTTCTCGCCTGGCAGTATGACCTGGTGTGCAATGGGATCGAGCTGGCTTCCGGGGCCGTCAGAAACCATGATGTCGACATCATGAAGAAAGCCTTTGAGATTGCCGGATATACGGAAGAAGAGTTAAAGGTCAGGTTCAACGCCCTCTACACCGCATTCCAGTACGGCGCTCCGCCCCATGCGGGCATGGCGCCGGGGATTGACCGCATGGTCATGCTCCTCACCGGAGAGGAGAAGATCCTGGAAGTGATCGCATTCCCCTTAAACGGCAATGCGCAGGATCTTTTGCTGGGCGCTCCCGGCGAGGTTTCCAACCAGCAGCTGGAGGACGTCCATCTTCTCGGCAGCACCAGTGCGCTCGCCACCCGCACGGCTCCCATGGGAGGCGGCAGGAGGCACGGTGAAAAACGCGCCACCTTCTCCAACGCCAACCAGCTCAACCAGTTGTCTTTGACGGAGACGGAAGAGGAGGACATGCAGGATATTTTCAAGCTGATGAGGGATTATGAGAAAGTCCTTGGGGACGTGGATACGGAAGGCGTGGAGGAGATGATCTACGTAATGCCCATGCAGAACGTCCTCCGCGAGGATGAGAGGAAGCAGCCGTTTACGAGGGAAAGTCTGCTGGAGGGTGCCCCGGAGCGGAATGATAACAGCTGGCAGGTGCCGAGACTGGTAAAGTGAGGTGTGTAAAATGAGTGATTATACCGTACGGTTATCTGACCGGGGAACCGTGGCCGTGGATGACATGATCCTCGTGAAAGGGGTGCAGGCCGGCGCCGGCTCACGGATCTTAGAAGGTTTTAAACCGGTATTCAGTGCGGAAGCAGTGACCCGTCTGGAGAAGAACGGGTATGTGATTTCAGGAAAAACCCATGTGGGCGAGTTTGGACTTGACCTGGTGGGTGAGTTTTCCTACTATGCGGACAAGGAGGAGGAGCTTCAGGGGGCCGCCGCACATCTGGTAGCTCAGGGGGCGGTGAAGGCGGCTCTCGGAGTGGACCTGAACGGGGCACCGAGACGGGCTGCGGCTCTCTCCGGCGTCGATTTTTTGAAGCCAACTTATGGCACGGTCTCCCGCTACGGGGTGATTTCCTGTGCCGCCTCCGGCGAGCAGATCGGCGTCTATGCCGAGAACGTGGAAAGCGTCGGGGAGATCATGGGCGTGATTGCGGGACATGACGAGAAGGACGGCACCAGCCTGAGGGAGGAAAGTTACAATTACCGGACGGACCTGGCGGTGGAAGGGAAAAAGGCCTGTATCGTGAAAGAACTTTTTGACCGGGCGGATGAGCAAGTCCAAAAGCGTGTGGAGGCCTATGCGCAGAAGCTCCGCAAAAACGGCGTGGCCGTGGAGGAGGTTTCCTGTGATTTCTTTGATATTGCCAATACCGCATGGCAGATCCTCATGGATGCGGAAACCTGCAACAACGTTTCCCGCTATGACGGCGTGAAGTTTGGCCATCGTGCGGCGGAGTATAAGAATATTGATGAACTGTACGTCAATACGAGGACAGAGGGCTTCAATTTCCTCACGAAGGCCGTGATCCTCTATGGCTCGGACGTGCTGTCGAAAAACCGTTACGAAGAGTGCTATGGAAAGTCCCTCAAAGTCCGCCGCATCGTGGCGGATAGATTCGGGGAACTGATGAAGGAGTATGATGCGGTCCTCACGCCGGTATGCGGCAAGACGGCATATAAAGCCTATGAGATCAGGGAGGCATTTGAGAAGGTCTTTAAAGAGTCGGTGTTTACTTCCGTCCCGAATCTGATCGGAGTCCCCGCACTCGTGAGCGGAAGTGTCCAGCTCATGGGGAAGCAGCTTGACGAGAGCGTCCTGTTGAGCCTTGCGGGAAGTGTGGAAAGGGCAGGTGAATCGCTATGAGATATGAGATGGTCGTTGGCCTTGAAACCCATGTGGAACTGAATACCAAATCGAAGATTTTCTGCTCCTGCGGCGGCCATTCGGCGGCCAGGGAGCCCAATGACTGCGTGTGCCCCGCCTGCTGTGGCATGCCGGGGATGCTGCCGGTGGTGAACAAGCGGGTGGTGGAGCTTGCGGTCACGGCGGGTCTCATGCTGAACTGTGAAATCAGCAGATATACCACATTTGACAAAAAGAATTATTATTATCCGGATCTTCCCTGCTCCTATCAGATCACGCAGCTCAATCATCCGATCTGCACGAACGGGTGCGTCACCCTCAAGACACCTTCCGGGGAACGGGGGATTCATATCAAACAGATTCATATGGAGGAGGATGCGGGCAAGCTGGTCCATGTGGGGAAGGCTTCCTACATTGATTTTAACCGCACCAGCGTCCCGCTGATCGAGATCGTCACGCAGCCGGATTTCCGCAGTGCGGAGGAGGTCCTGGTGTACCTGAATAAGCTCAAGTCCATGTTCCGTTCCGGCGGAATCTCGGAATGCGAGGAGGGGGCCATGCGTTGCGACGTCAATATTTCCGTCCGCCCGGAGGGAAGCGCAGAGCTCGGCGTCCGCACGGAGATCAAGAACATGGCTTCCTTCGAGTCCATTGAGCGGGCCATCCGCTACGAGGTCCAGCGCCACATCGATGCCATCGAATTTGAGACAGAGGAGCTGGTGCAGGAGACCAGGCGTTTTGACGACGCAAGCGGAAAGACCTTTGCCATGCGTGACAAGGAGACTGCGGCGGACTACCGCTATTTTCCCGATGCGAATCTTATGCCGATCGTCATTGACGACGAATGGCTGGAGAAGATCAGGGCCGAGATGCCGGCGGCCATCGACGAGAAGGCGGATGCCTACAGGGAGGCGGGCATTTCCGAGAAAGAGATCGACATGCTGATCCACAATCACAACGCAAGCGAGCTGCTGGACGGGGTGGCAGCCTTCGGTTGCGATGCGAAAAATGCGGCCGGCTGGATTCTCACGGACTGTGCGGGGATTCTCCGCAAGAACGGAAAACTTCTGGGCGACTTGGAGATCGGTGCGGAGGAGTTGGCCGCAATCATGAAGATGGTCGACGAGGGAAAGGTCAACCGAATGAGCGGCAGAAAGATCCTCTCGGCCGTGATCGAAACGGGTGTGGATCCCGTTGCTTACTGCAAAGAACATGGGCTGGATGCCAAGGTTGACACATCGGAGATCGAGAGAGTGATGGATGTCGTATTTAGCGAAAACGGGAAAGCGGTCGAAGATTACAAAAACGGGAAGGTGAAAGCGAAACAGGCATTGTTTGGCGCCTGCATGAGGGCGTTAAAGAATACTGCGGACACGGCCCTGATCCGGGAACTTCTGGATGACAAGCTGAGTAAGTGTTAGATATTTGAGGTGCCCCCTGGCGTTCCCGGCAGACGATAGGAAGGTTTTGCCGGGGATGCCAGGGGGCGGCTGTCTACCGCTCCTCGGGCGTGAGCCTTGCCCGGAAGAAACGGCGTTTCAGTTCTCGCAGGCTGAAGGGCAGGATGGGATAGATATAGCTCTTTCCGGCGATGGTCTTGTTGGTGAGGATGGAGAGCACGAAGATCACCATGCCTGCAATAAAGCCCCACAGGTTGAAGACGGAGGTCAGAATTAGGAGCTGGAGCCGCATAAATTTGAGGGCGTAGCCCAGCTCGAAGCTGGACTGGGTGTAGTTGGACAGGGCCACAAAGGCCATGTACAGCATGGTCTCCGAGTTGAACCAGCCGGAGTTGGCGGCAAATTCTCCCACCACCAGGGCGGCAATGACGCTTAAGGGTGTGGTCAGCATGCTGGGCGTGTTTAAGGCCGCAAGCCGCAGTCCGTCGATGGAAAACTCCAGGATCAAAAGCTGCCAGATGAGCGGAATGTTGACGGCGTCCTTGATGGCCAGGAACTGGAAGCTCTCCGGGATCCATTCCGGATTCTGCATGAGGAGAAGCCAGATGGGGGTCAGGATGACACCCAGGAGGGAAATGATCATCCGGGAGAGCCGCAGGTAGGTGCCGGTCAAGGGCGGGAAATAAAAGTCGTCCGCCTCCTCGATGATGTCAAAGACGGAGGAGGGCAGGATCATGGCCGCCGGGGAAGTGTCCACCAGGATGATGATGTTTCCCTCCAAAAGCTGGGCTGCCGCCGTGTCGGGCCGCTCCGAATATTTGAATTTGGGGAAGGGGTTGTACCATTTATAGGGGAAGATACACTCGGCCAGGCTCTCCTGGTTCATGGTGAGGGCATCCACCCTGAGGTTTTCGAGCCGCTTTTTGATCCGGTCTAAAAGCTCCGTGTCCACCCGTCCGTCCATGTAGCAGATGGCGATGTCCGTTCTGGAGCTTTTTCCGGCCTGGGTGATCTCCACGGTGAGTCTGGGATCCCGGATGCGGCGTCGGATCATGGCCGTGTTGAAGATCAGGGTTTCCACGAAGCCGTCCCTGGAGCCCCGGAGCACCTTTTCCTTTCCCGGTTCCGACACGCTTCTGGCCGGGTAGGTTCGGCAGTCGATGGTGAGGGCGGCATCGTAGCCGTCCACGAAAAAGCAGGTGATACCCATCAAAAGCTGGGTGGTGATCTCATCCACGTCCCTCAGGATGCCGATCTCCCCGTAGGGCAGGTATTTCTTGGAAAACTCATGGGCCTCCTTGGGGAAGTCCTTCTCACTGATCCCACACATAAACTGGATAATCCGCTGGAGCACCTCGTCCTTCACAAAACCATCTACGAAGTAGAAGCAGGCCTGCCTGCCGCCGATCTTCATGGTTCGGTATACCACGTCAAAATTCTGATCCACTCGTAAGATTTTATGGAACAGCTCCATATTTTCCGCCACGCTGGTGGAAATCACGGCCTTTTCCCTGTTTGTCTCGCTCATAGCTGTCTCCCTTTCGCATGTATTTTCAATTGTGGGTAGTATCTGCGTAACATGGAGTTTTTATGTAAAATCCAAAAACCACTTCCTAATTGTGTGAGAATTGTGTATAATGGCTGTAAGACGGAATGATGAGACATTTAAGGGGAAAGAAATCGAGGGGAAAGTCAAGTTTTGGAAGACGAAAGAAAGGCGGTGGAGGAGTATGGCATATGAGACATTGCGGCAGATGCTGGAGGAGAGCAGGCGGATCATGGTGTTCAGCGGCATGGGGATGATCCGGGAGTCGGGGATTCCCTATTTCAAAGATGAACCTTATGCCTATGAGATTGAAACGAAGTATGGCGTTTCGCCGGAGGAGTTTTTGAGTGCGGCCTATTACAGCACTAGGCCGGGAGCTTTTTACAAATTTTATAAGGAAGAGATGCTTAAGGACAGGAGCGGCCGCATCCCCAACGAGGCCCACTATGCCCTGGTAAGGCTGGAGCAGAAAAAGGAGTCCCAGGGGGGAAAGGTGATCATTGCCACCAGGACCTTAAGCGGTCTGCACCGGAAGGCGGGAGCGAAGAACGTCATCGAGCTCCACGGGGACATGTCCCACAACCGGTGTACCAGGTGCGGCAAGGAGTTTTCCATGGATTACATTCTGGAGTCTCCGGGGATCCCCCAATGCAACATCTGCCACGGGGCGATCCGGCCGGGGATCCTTCTGGCCGGAGAGGCGTTGGACAACGGCATGATCACCTGGGTGGCAAATGAGACGGAGCAGGCGGATATGCTTTTGGTGGTGGGAACCCATCTGGATTCTTATCTGACGAAGCGGTTCCGCCACTATTACCATGGGAGCAAGCTGGTGCTGATTGCCGACGAGCAGCATCCCACGGACCAGGAGGCGGACGTGCTGATTTATGGAAAGGCTTCTGAGGTGCTTCCTCAGGCGATCGACTGAGTATGGACGGAAAGGCAAGGAATTGATCATCATGGGAAATGTAAGAACGAGGTTTGCACCCAGCCCTACGGGTCGGATGCACGTGGGGAATCTGAGGACGGCGCTGTACGCCTATCTGATCGCAAAGCATGCGGGTGGGGATTTTCTGCTCCGCATCGAGGACACGGACCAGGAACGGTTCGTGGAGGGGGCCCTGGAGATCATCTACCGGACCCTGGCGAAGACCGGGCTCCATCACGACGAGGGGCCGGACCAGGACGGGGGCGTGGGGCCCTATGTGCAGAGTGAGAGACAGGCGGCCGGGATTTATCTGGACTATGCGAAGAAGCTGGTGGATAAGGGGGAGGCCTATTATTGCTTCTGTGACAAGGAGCGGCTGGATTCTTTGAAACAGGAGGTGGCGGGCAAGGAGATCGTGGTCTACGACAAGCACTGCCTGCACCTCACAAAGGAGGAGGTGGAGGAGAAGCTTGCGGCGGGGCTTCCCTACGTGATCCGCCAGAACAACCCGACGGAAGGGACCACCACTTTTTCCGACGAGATCTACGGGGACATCACGGTGGACAATGCAGAGCTGGACGACATGATCCTCATCAAGTCGGACGGCTATCCCACCTACAACTTTGCCAACGTGGTGGACGACCATCTCATGGGGATCACCCACGTGGTCCGGGGAAATGAGTACCTGTCCTCGTCGCCCAAGTACACCAGGCTGTACCAGGCCTTTGGCTGGGAGGAGCCGGTCTACGTCCACTGTCCGTTAATCACCGACGAGACCCACAAGAAGCTCAGCAAGCGGAGCGGCCATTCTTCTTTTGAGGACCTGATCGACCAGGGCTTCGTGACGGAGGCGGTGGTCAACTACGTGGCGCTCCTTGGCTGGTGCCCGGAGGACAATCGGGAGATCTTCTCCCTTAAGGAGCTTGTGGAGGCTTTTGATTACCGCCATATGAGCAAGTCGCCGGCGGTGTTCGACATCCAGAAACTCAAGTGGATGAACGGGGAGTATCTGAAGGCCATGGAACCGGAGGCGTTCTATGGGATGGCGGAGCCCTATTTAAAGGAAGTGCTCCGTAAGCCCTTTGACTTAAGGAAGATTGCGGCCATGGTGCAGACCAGGATCGAGGTGTTTCCGGATATCGCCGGGCTGGTGGATTTTCTGGAGGAGCTCCCGGAGTATGACACGGCCATGTATGCCCACAAGAAGATGAAGACCAGCGAGGAGAGCTCTCTCATGGTCCTTAAGGACCTGCTTCCCCTGCTGGAGGGGACGGATGCCTGGGACAACGATTCCCTCTACGGGCTTTTGCAGGGCTATGCGAAGGAGAAGGGCTATAAGAACGGCTTTGTGCTCTGGCCGGTGCGCACGGCGGTCTCCGGGAAGCAGATGACGCCGGCGGGGGCCACGGAGATCATGGAGCTTCTCGGGAAAGAGGAGGCCGTTGCCCGTATCAAGACGGGCATTGAGAAGCTGGCCCGTGGGTAAGCTGAATGAGTTCCAGGAACGGGCGGTGTGCCATAAGGACGGCCCCGCCCTCGTGCTGGCGGGGCCTGGCTCCGGCAAGACCACCGTGGTCACCAGGAGGGTGAAGCAGTTGGTCGAGGAGTATCAGGTGCCGCCCGGTGAAATCCTGGTGATCACTTTTACCCGGGCGGCGGCGAGGGAGATGCAGGCCCGTTTCGAGGAACTCATGGACGGAAGGAAGCTTCCCGTGACCTTCGGCACTTTTCATTCGGTGTATTTCCGTGTCTTGAAGCACGCCTATCATTATGACGCCTCCCAGATCATCGGGGAGGAGAGGAGGCTCCGGCTTCTTTCGGAGGAGCTTACGGAGGCGGAGCCTTCCATGGCGGAGGAACCGCTGGAGTTTTTGCAGGAGGTCTTGTGTGAGATCAGCAGTGTGAAGAATGACCTGCTGGATTTGGAAAACTATTACTCCAAAAGCTGTCCGGAGGAGTTGTTCCGGCGGCTTTTTCGTGCTTATGAGAATCGGCTCCGGAGGGAGAACGTCATCGATTTTGACGACATGCTGAGTCTCTGCTATGAGCTTTTTCGGGCGAGGGAGGACATTCTCGGGGCCTGGCAGAGGAAGTACCGGTACATCCTCTGCGACGAGTTTCAGGATATCAACAGGCTCCAGTATGAGATTTTAAAGCTTCTGGCCCTGCCGGAGAACAATCTCTTTGCGGTGGGGGACGACGATCAGGCCATTTACCGGTTCCGGGGGGCCAGGCCGGAGCTGATGTTAAATTTCGAGCGGGAGTACCCGGAGGCGAAGCGGTATCTTCTGGCGGTCAATTACCGGTCTCAGGACAAGATCATCGGGGCGGCGGGAAATCTGATTTCTCACAATCTGGTTCGGTTTGGGAAGAAGATTTCCGGCACGGACCGGGCGGGGACTCCCGTGGTTTTGGGGGGATTTCCCACGGAGTCGGAGGAAAACCGGCGGATTCTTTCTCACATTCAGGCATATCATAAGGAAGGAATGGCTTATGAGGAGATGGCAATCCTCTCCCGGACCAATGCGGGGGGACGGGGGCTTGCGGGTCTTCTGATGGAATATAACATTCCTTTTCAGACGAGGGATTTGATCCCAAGTCTTTATACCCACTGGATCTGCGGTGACATTCTGGCCTATGTCCGGGCGGCCATGGGGGATGAGAGCCGGGGAACTCTTCTGCGTATTTTGAATAAACCCTGCCGTTACGTCTCCCGGTCGGTGTTTTCCGGCGGGAATGTGTCTCTCTCGGAGATCGAGGCCATGTATGAGGAGAAGCCCTGGATGGCGAGGCGGATCCGGGAGCTTTCGGAGGACCTTCGGACCATCGGCCGCAGGCCGCCGTACCAGGCCGTCGTCCACATCCGGAAAGCGGTGGGTTATGACGATTATCTGAGGACTTATGCGAAGGAGCGGAACCTGGAGGCAGGGGAGCTTCTTGCGGTGGCGGAGGAGCTTCTTGCCGATGCCGGGGAATATCCGTCCTTTCCAGAATGGTTCGCCCACATGGACCGTTTCCGGAAGGAGATGGAAAAGCAGAGGGACGGGCGGGAGCCGGCTGGGGTGGTCTTTTCCACCATGCACGGGGCCAAGGGCCTGGAGTATGAGGCGGTTTTTCTGCCCAATGTCAATGAGCAGGTGATTCCCCACGGGAAAGCGGGGCTTTCCGTGGACGTGGAGGAGGAGCGGCGGCTCTTCTATGTGGCCATGACCAGGGCGAAGGAGAAGCTGCACGTGTACTGGGTGAAGGAGCGGTGCGGGATGGAGGCGGCGCCCAGCCGGTTTGTCCGGGAGCTCAAGGCCGCCCGCAGGAATGAGGCTGGGTTGGAGTCTTTTCGGAATGAGAAAGGGAAACGGCTCTGAGGACGGAAAAGGAGGACGGGAATATTGGAGCTTTTGGTTGATGCACTTCTGGACGGGGGCCTGGACACTTTGAAGATGCTGCCTTTTCTTCTGGCGGCGTTTCTGTTTCTTGAGTTTCTGGAACACCGGTCGGGGGGAAGGCGGGACGGTTTTCTCTCGAAGATCGGGGCGGCGGGGCCGGCGGCGGGGGCGCTCTTTGGCTGTGTGCCCCAGTGTGGGTTTTCCGTGGCGGCGGCCAACCTCTATGCCGGCGGCGTCATCACGGTGGGAACGCTCCTGGCGGTGTTCCTCTCCACCTCGGACGAGGCCGTCCTTTTACTCATGGGCCATCCGGGCCAGGCGGGGACCGTGTTCAGGCTTCTGGCTGTGAAGGTCCTCCTGGGAGTTTTCTGGGGCTACGGGGCGGACCTTCTGCTGGCAAAGAGCGCCATGAAGAGGAAAAGGCTGGGGGCCATCTGTGACGAGTGCGGCTGTAAGGAGGAAGGGATGGAGATGCCCTTCGATGTACTTGGGAAGGGGTACGATCCGGAGGGGGAGGATGCCTCGGAACATCACGGGCGTCATACGATCCTGCGGGCGGCCCTCTACCACACGCTGGAAATTTTTATCTATTTATTCAGTGTCAACGTGCTCCTCAACATCCTGCTGGGGGCGGTGGGGATCGAGTGGCTGTCGGGGGTTCTTCTCAAGGATTCTTTTTTCCAGCCGGTGCTGGCGGCGGTGATCGGCCTGATCCCCAACTGTGCGGCTTCGGTGGTGCTGACGGAGCTTTATCTGAGCGGGGCCTTAAGCTTTGGCTCGGCGGTGGCGGGTCTTCTCTCCGGGGCCGGCGTGGGGCTGGCGGTCTTGTTTCGGATCAACCGGGACAGGAGAGAGAACCTGCGTGTCACGGGAATGTTGCTTTTTGCCGCCATTTTCTCCGGAATTTTTCTGCAGATCGTTCTGAATTCTTAAGGGTTTTTTCAAAAAAACTTTCCCCGGAGATGCTATACTGATAACAGAAGGGCCTCGGAGGGGGCCTGTCCACGAAAGAGAGGTTGGGGAAGGGTGTATCAGGAACAGACCAGAGGATATGGAAACGGAACGTATGGGACTGGAGGATATGGAAGCGGAGGGCATGGAACCGGAGGGCGGCCCGGGAGAAGGGGGCGGGAAAACAGGACCAGAAATATTTTACTCGTGGTGGGAACGGCCCTGGTAGCCGTTTTTCTGGTGTTTTTCATCCGCACGAAAGTCTTTTCCGGCGGAAGCGGGGGCGCAGGTGAGGAGCTTTGGCCGGACGCCCACGACCCGGCCAGACCGGTCCATCTGGACGGGGACGGGAAGCGGGTGATCCAGTGGGAGAAGGTCCAAGTTCCCGACTGGGTGACCAAGGATCTGCTGCCGGTCAATGAGTTTTCCAGGCCGGGGACTTTTGTGGACGACGTGGCCGGGATCGTGATCCATTATACGGCCAATCCGGGGACCAGCGCCGAGCAGAACCGGAATTATTTTGCCGGGCTTGCGGGCGGCGAGACAGAAACCTATGCGAGCAGCCATTTTATCATCGGGATCGACGGGACCATCCTCCAGTGTGTTCCCATGAGCGAGGTGGCCTACGCCTCCAATGAACGGAACCGTGACACTATTTCCATCGAATGCTGTCATGAGGACGAGAGCGGGAAATTTTCGAAGGAGACCTACGCCTCGCTGGTGAGACTCACGGCCTGGCTCTCGGACACCTATATGATTAAGACGAAGGACATCATTCGTCACTATGACGTGACGGGAAAATCCTGTCCCAAATATTTCGTGGATTACGAGGATAAGTGGGAGCGATTTCTTCGAGATGTGGAGAAAAATCGGCAGTAGTGGGGAATGAAGGGAAAGGAGGCGCACTTTTTGCTGAACATTCTTTTTTGCGATGACGATCCGTTTTTTCTGGAACTGGAGCGGAAGGCGGCGGAGGAGGTGATCCGAAAGGACGACCTCCCGGTCCGGGTCGGAGCCTCCCTGCGCTCTGCCGGGGAAGCGGCGGCTTTTCTGGAAAGGCATCCGGGCCGATATCTCGTGTTCCTGGATCTTGATTTCGGACCGGGGAAGCCCAACGGTCTGGATCTCTCGGCGGCCCTCAGGAGGAGAGGAAAGGGGATGCAGATCGTCTACACGACGAACCATCAGGAGAAGGCCATGGACATTCTCAGGAGCGGGACGGAGCCTTTCGGCTTTTTGGAAAAGGGGACGGATCTGCCTCACCTGAAGGCCGGGCTTTGCCGTTATATGCGGATGGCCCTCAGGCGGGGGAAACCTGAGGAAGAAACGGAAGAGCGGATCCTCTTAAATCTCGGTGCAGGGGAGACGGTGGAGGTCCCCCTCTCGGAGATCCTCTATGTGGAGGCGGAAAAGCACATCTCCCACGGAATCACCTACCATACGCTGAACGGCTCTTCTCTCACGGTCCTTGGTACTTTGGAGAAGGAGGGCAGGCGCCTGGGAGACGGATTTCTTCGGGTCCATCGGTCTTACCTGGCAGCGAAAGGTCAGATCGTGGCGGTTCGCAGCGGATATCTCACGCTGTCGGACCGGAGAGAGATCCCCTGTTCTCTGAAAATGCGCAGTGAGGTGAGACGATGGGCAGCGGGAAACTGAGGGAGCGGCGGTGGCTTTTTCTGGTCGGGAAGCTTTTGGCCGGGCTGGCTTTGTGGTACCTGACGGCGGTTGTCCTGGCACTCAAGGGGCCCCACCATGCCTGGGACGGGATCTATCTGACTCAGGTGATCCTTCTGGTCCTGTTTGCGAAGCTTCTCGGCCGGATCCCTCTCCCGGTTTCTTCCTGTTTTTTTCTGCTCCCGGCGCTGTTTCTGGAAATGCTCCTGTTCTACGGGCCTCTCGCCCATTCTCCTTTCCTGGCAATGTTTTTTCTGGCGGACTGCTGCCTTCTCATTTACTGGAAGAAGCGGAACCTCAAGGATTACTTTGCGGGTCTGTCCGTGACGGTCTCTGCCAGTATTTTTCTTCTCTCCGGCTATGAGTTCCTGGCGGAGAAGCTGCTTCCTTTTTATTTTGATTTTTCCGGAAAAATGGGACTTGGAACGCTCTCCAGGATCAGCCTGATCCTTGGATTTGGGATTTGTTACCTGCTGCTGTTCTGGGAACTCCTGTGGCTTTTCGGAAAATTGATCCGGAAGAGGGATTGGCCTTCGAGACGGCTTTCGGAGCGGTTTTCCGGGCTGGAGCTTTATGTGTTCCTGGTGGTGGTGTTCGCCATTTTTCTGATGATTCTCGTGGAGAGCATGTATGTCATGAGCGGCGCATATGGCCACATGTCCTGGCGGATGTTCTGGTTCCAGCTTTTTTTCCTGTTCATGGACGCAGTCTATCTGGGGCTTCTGGCAAAGGCGGTCTCCATCAAGGAGAAAATGGCGGCGGCGAGGCGGGACCGGGATCTGGCCGTCTCCTACAGCAGGGTTCTGGAACAGAACATGGACAGCCTGAGGGAGATCCGCCACGACACGAAAAATCTGTTTCTCAGTATGGGCGGCTTTGTGGAACAGAGCCAGGATGCGCAGATGAAAGCCTTTTACCGGGAGCAGATTGTTCCCTTTATGGAGGATACCCTCATAAAAAGCGACCTTCAGGAGAAGCTTAAGCATTTGACGGAGGCTCCTCTGAAGGCCTTTTTGTATTATAAGATCGCAGAAAAGCTGGAGGGGGGAATCAGGGTCTCCCTGGAGATCCCGGAGCCGGTCTCGGTGGAGGGGGATTTCGGGGACCTGGTGCGTCTCCTCGGGATCTTCATAGACAATGCGGCGGAGGCGGCAGGCCCTCTGGAAGGAGAGGTGCGGATCAAAATTGCCGGGAATGGTTCCGAGGTTCTCTTTCGGATTGCCAATCCGGTCCGGCCCAAGGTGAGGGAACAGGGCGTCCGGCCCGGCCGGAGCGAGAAGGGGCCGGGGAGGGGGAGCGGACTCTTGATCGCAGAGCGGCTCCTCGCCGGAAACGAGCGGATGATTTTGAATTCCTATTTCACAGAGGGAGAGTTTGTGCAGGCTCTCGCGGTGAGGAAGGATGTCGGGGAAAGACGGAAGAGCCACAGCCGCTTGTGAGGTGATTCGGCCGGGATTCTACCTGCTTTTCCGGCTTTTCCAGACGAGGGCCAGGATGTCTTTGAGGACGAGGAACGCATCCAGTTCGGAGTACCCGTATTCTTGTTCCAGACGGTTTAACAGTCGGTTCAGCTCGGCTGCATAGGGTTTGCCCGTTTTATTCATATTTGTTGTATTCAGGCACGAAAGCTGTTGTTGGGGCAGATTTGTTGCGGAGACGCTCTGCTTGTCGTAAACTTCCCTAAGATATAAGAATTATATTAGAAAGGAGAAACGCGGCATGAGAAGGCTGAGATTTTACCTGGCGATCATGCTTGGAAAGCTGGCAGGTTCCATGAGCCGGCTTTTCGGGCGGGGGAAGGGGGCTGTGCTTCCGGGGACCGTGGCGGGATTTTTGATGCCGGACCTTCTGTCCCTGCTTTCCGGTATGGTGGAGAAGGACGTGTTCGTGGTGACGGGGACCAATGGGAAGACGACGGTCAACCGTATGATCTGTGAATGCCTGGAGCGGGAAGGAGAGCAGGTGGTCTGCAATCGGACCGGAGCGAATCTGCCGGCAGGGGTGCTTTCCGCTTTTGTGGAGGCGGCCGGGTTTACCGGAAGGCTTACCGCAGACTACGCCTGCCTGGAGGTGGACGAGCTGGCGGCGGAGGAGATCCTTGGGCAGATGAAGCCGGACGTGGTGATTCTCACCAATATTTTTCGGGATCAACTGGACCGTTCCGGTGAAGTGGACCGGACTTTGGAGAGGCTGGAGGGGGCGCTTCGTCTCGTGAAAAATGCAAAGGTCATTTACAACGGGGACGACTGTCTTCTAAGGCGGATTGCCATCCGATGCGAAAATCCGCAGGCGGCTTATGGAATTGAGGAAACTTTTTGCGGGGAAGCGTTTCAATCCGGAAACAGAGAGGGAAGCTTTTGCTGGTTTTGTGGGAGCAGGCTGGAATACAGGAGGATCCAGTACGGACAGCTTGGGGACTACCGCTGTCCCGGCTGTGGCTTTGGCCGGCCGGAACCCAGATACACGGCCTCGGATATCAGGCGGTTGGAAAACTGGTACTCCTTTGCGCTCAATGGCCGGCCGGTTTTGGCAAGGACCTGCTCTCCTTATGAGGTGTATAATACCCTTGCCGCCTACAGTGCCCTCCGGGAGTCGCAGGCGCCCATGGGGCATTTCAGGGAAGGCGTGGCTGGTTTTGATTATGGAAACCGCAGGGAGCCGGTGTTTTTGATCGGGGATTCCAGGGTGCAGCTTCACCTGGCAAAAAATCCGGTGGGGTTTCAGCAGAAGCTGGCTCTTCTGGCCCAGGATCCGGAGCCGAAGGATCTGGTATTCCAGATCAACGACGAGGTTCCGGACGGACGGGATGTCTCCTGGCTCTGGGACGTGGAGTTTGAGCGGCTCTTGGGGACAGAAGTGAAAATGGTGGTGGTTACCGGGAGCCGGCGCTATGACATGGAGGTGAGACTGAAATATGAAAACATTCCCTGCCTGGTCTCGAAGGAATTGTTAAAACCCATCCGGGAGCTTCTGCGGACCGGGACGGGAAATCTCTATGTGATCGTCAATTATTCCGGCCTGTACCGGACGGGCAGGCTTTTGAGGAAGCTTAGGAGGACGGAGAAAGGAGAGTGGAGGAATTGAAGTGGAAGCTGACCATCGGATGCTTATATCCGGAGTTACTGAATCTTTACGGGGACAGGGGAAATGTGAGATGTCTGGAAAAGCGGCTTTTGTGGAGAGGCATGGAGGCAGAGACGGTCTCCTTTTATGCGGGGGAATGCCTGGACTTGTCCGGGGTGGACATTCTGCTTCTTGGCGGAGGATCCGACAGAGAGCAGGCCATTGCCGGCAGGTATCTTTTGGAAAATCGAAAAGCCATCGTCCGGTACGTGGAGGAAAACGGGGTTCTCCTGGCCGTCTGCGGCGGATATCAGCTTCTGGGGAATGATTACAGGACGGAAAAAGGGACACTGGAAGGGCTGAGGCTCCTGGATATCCATACCGAATGGAGGCCGAAACGATTGACGGGAAACGTGATCCTGAAAAGTCCTCTTGCCTCCTCGCCGGTGGTGGGCTTTGAAAATCACGGCGGCCGGACGTTCATCAAAGGAGCGAGGCCCTTCGGGAGGGTGATCAAGGGCTTTGGCAACACGGGGGATTCCGGCTACGAGGGGGTGCTCTATAAAAATGTGATCGGCACTTACCTCCACGGGCCGCTGCTTTCCAAGAATCCGGAGCTTGGCGATCGCCTGATCGGGCAGGCGCTGAAACAAAAATATGGGGCCGGAGTAAGACTCCCCCCCCTTTCCGACGAAGCGGAGTATCGGGCCAACCGGTATATGGCGGTGCGATAAGGACATCATCTGCCACTATGACGTGACGGGGAAAGCCTGTCCCAAATGTTTTGCGGATTATGAGGATAAGTGGGAGAGATTTCTTCCGAATGTGGAGAAAAACAGGGCATAGTGGGAGATACAGGAAAAACACAGGACCCGGGGAAAAACCTCCAAACTGAGGGATTCTGTCTCACGTCAGTCTGGAGGTTTCAACATCCGTTGGTTTACATGCCCCTTAAGAGCAATCAATAGCTTCTGTCTGCAAAGACGGGCGTTTCCATGTATTTTTTCACGTCGCTGACCTGCCCGAAGTTGCCCAGGGCCCACATGAGCTTCATCACGAGGGACTCGGTGGTCATGTCGCCGGCCACGATGGCATTCTGCCTGGCGAGCTTCTGGCCGACCTCGTAGATGTCGAGGTCGATCCCCTCGTAGACGCACTGGGTGGTGATCACGACGGCAAGACCGGCTTCCACCAGCTCGTGGACCTTGGACACGATGTCGTGGTCCACGTTGGGGATCCCGCCGATGCCGAAGCTCTCGATGATGACGCCCTTATAGTGGGTTTTGATGAAGTCGAAAATCTCGGTTCCGATGCCCGGGAAGATCTTCAGGACGAAGATGTCCGGGCACAGGTTCGTTTTGACGGTGATTTTTCCCGTGACCTGAGGTTTTAGCTTCTCCCAGTGGTCGCCGTAGGACAGCGCCTGGTTGTAGGTGATCCGTCCCAGCTTGATCTCCGCAATGATGGGGAAGTTGATGCTCTTGAAGGCGTCTGCGCTTCTGGTCTTCACTTTCATGGCGTGGGTGCCGCTGATGATGGAGCCGTCGAAGGCGATGTAAATGCCCACGATGTCCTCGCAGGCGAAACGGATCGCATCGGAGAGATTTTTCTTGGCGTCCGTATACAGCGCTTCAATGGGGATCTGGGAGCCCGTGACCACGACGGGCTTCTCCAGATTGCCAAGCATGTAGGTGAGGGCGGCCGCGGTGTAGGCCATGGTGTCCGTGCCGTGGCTGACCACGAAGCCGTCGTAATCCTCATAATGGTCGTAGATCGCCTGTGCGATCTTTACCATCAGGGAGGGGTTCATGTTGGTGCTGTCCACGCTCATGATGGACACGCCCTCCAGATGGCAGATCGACTCGATTTCCGGAATGTAGGATAAAAGCTGCTTCACGTCGATGGACGGCGTCAGTCCGTCTTCGGATTCTGAGGAGGCGATCGTGCCCCCGGTAGCGATCAAAAGTATTTTTTTCATTGATCTCATCCCTCCGCTTCTTCCAGTTTTTGGTTTTTCAGGCTGTTTCGGATCTTATCGTCGTTTTTGTTGTCCCACATGCAGAAGCCGGTAAAGCCAAAGATGACCGCGATCACGATGCAGGCAAAGTTAAACCACATGTAGGGGATGTACTCGATCGTCGCCACGCCCAGGATCGTGGCCATGTAGATCCCGTTGTCGCTCCAGGGCACCATGCCTGCGGTGAGGGTCCCGCCGATCTCCGCATTTCGTGACAGGATCCTGCGGCTGTATTTCATCTCGTCGTACTTGTCGGCCATGATCTTCGGAGTCAGGACGAGGGACACGTACATGGCGCTGCCCAGCAGGCATCCCAAAAATCCGACGATGATCGTGAAGATGGTGAGGGTTCCGCCGTTTTTGATCAGCGGGTAGACTCTCTGGGCGATGGCCTTGATGATGCCCACCTCGTCCAGAAGGCCGCCGAATCCGAGTCCCATGATGATGATGGCGATGGACCAGAGCATGCTGTTGATGCCGCCGCGGCTTAACAGGGAATCAATAAATTCCACGCCTGTGTTCATCTCCAACTGTGTCCATGCCGTGGAGATGGCCTTGATCGGCTCCAGGCCCTGAAAGACGATCCCCCACACGATGCCGAGGCCCGCACCCAGGGTGATGACCGGGAGGGAGGGCATTTTCAGGATCAGCAGGCCGATGACGACGATCATGGGAATGAAGGACAGGAGGCTGATGTTGAAATTCTCCTGCAGGGAAACCATGACGCCCTCCACCTGGGACATGTCCGCGACACCGCCGCCCAGCACGAAGCCGGCGATGGTGAAGGCGATCGCCGCAACGGCGTACCCGATGAAGGTGGTGGGCATGATCCCTTTCACGTGTTCCACCACGTCGATGTCGGCCATGGCGGAGGACAGGACGCAGCTGTCGGAGATGGGAGACAGCTTATCGCCGAAGTATGCGCCGGAGAGCACTGCGCCGGCGGTGATGGGGGCCGGGATGCCAAGGCCCGCGCCGATTCCCATCATGGCGATCCCGGCCGTGCCCGCCGTGCCCCAGGAGGTGCCGGTGGCGAGGGAGGTGATGCTGCACAGGATGAGGGTCGCCAATAAGAAGATGGACGGGTGGATGATCTTTAGTCCATAGTAGATCAGGCTGGGGACGATGCCGCCGGAGATCCAGGTCCCGACCAGTGCGCCGATGACCAGCATGATCAGAACGGCGCTCATTCCGTCATAAATGCCCTTGCAGAGGGCGTGTTCCATTTCCCCGTAGGAATGGCCGTTGATCTTTCCCACGGCCATGGCCAAAAACCAGGCTGCCAGAATTGCGAGATGGATCTCGATCCCGAATTTGTTGCACAGAAATGCCATGATCAAAAATCCGCCCAATACAATGACGGCCTGAAGCAAACCGGGTGTCTTTTTCTGCATGTTAAATCCTCCTGACTTTTTTTCGTTACAGAGTAGCTTTGTGGGATATATCCTCTAAACGCAGGTCTATTTTACATTTTTTGGGTAAATCGTACAATGTCATGGAAAGCTCCCGTTTTTTGGCCGTTCTCTCTCATTTTGAGAGTGGGGGCCGTCGATTTTTCCCGGATTTGTGCAGTTCTCTTGTATTTTCCCGGACTCTCATTTTGAGAGGGAGGTATCAAAATGAGAGTTGAATAAAACAAAACGGAATTTTGCGGCTGAAACTGTGCATATTCACGAATTTTTATATTTGAATTTCCGATGCTTTCATGTTACACTGTTTTAATATGTGCCGCTGCCTTGATCGACCGGATTGTGGAAAAGGAGCTGTTATGAACAATATACTATCGGAAATGAAGCCCTCTCTTGTTCGTTACTCGGAAATTATCTCAAATATAACGGATTCCGCCGTATCCATCATCGACAATGAGATGATCCGGGTCCTCTACGTGGGGGGAGACTGGAGGGACGACGTGGGGGAGAATTGTGCGGAGGTGGGGCACATCGCTCATTCTGCGCTGGAAACGGGGCAGTCGCAGATCATGCTGGAGCCGGCCGGCCATCCCGGCTGTCAAAACTGCACCTATCGAAGCCGGTGTAAGGAGAGCGTGGAGATGTGGACGCCGATCATCGCCAACTATGAGATATTGGGAACCCTCGGCTTCGTGGCGGAGAAGGCGGATTCGGAGGAAAAGATCCTGGCGGACCCGCAGATCTATCTGGAGTTTTTGGAGAAGATCGCGGACCTGATCGGCTACGAAGCGATGCAGCTGATGGAGAACCAGCGGGACAAGGCGCTGATCATGCTCATGGAATCCGTATTTGAGCAGTACGAATCCGGCGTCATGATCCTGAACCAGGATAACCGGATTTCCCAGATCAACAAGATGGGAAAGAGTATTTTGAGGGAGCAGTTCTATGACTTTGAGCAATTTCCCATCGAGATCCGCTCCACGGGTGTCTCCATCAATCAGTTTGAGGAGTTTGAACTGACGCAGGGGGAGGAAAAGCTCCTGGTGGCCGGCAGCGCCCACAAGCTGAACCTGGGGGAATACGGTACCGTGCTCTTCTTCTCGGACATTAAAAAGCTCCGGGCTTCCCAGAATAAGGTTTCTTCGTTCCAGTCCATTGTCGGGAATTCAAAGGCAATGCAGAGCCTGCGCACGAAAATCGAGATCGCGGCAAAATCCCCCTCCTGCGTTCTGATCCATGCGGAGGACGGGTTAAACAAAAAGCTGTATGCCTGTGCGATCCACGACGAGAGCGACCGGAACGAAAAGCCGCTGGTCATCATCGACTGTCCCACCCTCCCCAGGACCAATGCGGAGAAGTACCTGTTTGGCGTCGCCTCCCCTTCCGGGAAGGCGGGGCGCATCGAGGCGGCCGGCGGCGGAACCCTGGTGCTGCACAACATCGAGGGCCTGCCCCTGGAGATACAGGAGCTGTTCGTGCAGATGATCGAGACCAAGAAGCTCTCCCGTGTCGGTTCAAGAAAGACGCGGTCCGTGAACCTGCGCATCATTGCCACGACCAGGAGGGACCTTCGAAAAATGTCGGCGGAGGGAGCCTTTAACAGCAGCCTGTATTATCTGATCAGCGTCATTCCCATCGAAGTCCCTTCCCTGCGCAGCCGCAGGGAGGATATCCGCTCCATGGCGATCACCTACATTAGAGAGTGCGCCAGAAGGCTTGACAAGACGATCCGGAAAATTGACGATGAATTCTGGCGCATCGTGGAGACCTACGACTGGCCGGGGAATATTCAGGAACTGAAAAATACGATGGAGTACGTGGTGAACATGCTGATGGATTCGGACACCATTCAGGCGGGGCTTCTGCCGGAGCAGATCCGGCCGGTGATGGACAGCCAGACGTCCGTCGGAATGACCCTGGAGGAGATGGAGCGGGAATACATAAGACGGGCTTTGGAGATATATGAGAGAAACGGCTCTACCCGGGAGGAGACCGCCCACGCCCTGGGGATCGGCCCGGCCACCCTCTACAGAAAGATCAAGAAGTATGGGCTGTGACTGCCTGAGAGGCGTTTGCCGGCACCCCTCAAGCCTCCGGCACCGCAATCCGGATGAATTCCTGCATGGCACGGGTAAGATAGGCGTTCTTTTTGTGATACAGGTACACGTCTCTCTGGGCTTCCGGAGCGTCGATCTTGTAGTAGATCACGGATGGGTCCGCGTGCAGGTGCCGGACCAGCGTGTCGCTGACGATGGAGATCCCCATCCCGAACTGGGTGAGGCGGTAGGTGGTCATGACCTGGTTCAGCTTCAGGATGTAGTTGGGCTGGATGCCCGCCCGCCGGCAGATGGCGTCGATGCGCTCCCTGGTGTCGTTGTGGGCACGCAGGACCACGAAGGGATCGTCCTTGAATTTTTTCAGGGGAACGCCCGGGAACCGGGGATTGCGGTGCAGGTTTTTTTCCACGTCCGCAAAGGACAGTTGGTAGCTTGCCGCCCGGTGGTTGCTGTCAAAGGTGGCGGGAACCGCCAGCAAAAGGTTCTCGTCAAAGCACTTTTTTCTGTGATAGATCTGCGGTTCCAGGGCGTAATTGTCGATGATGATGTCCAACTCCCCGCTGAACAGCTTCTGCTCCAGCTCGGGCGTGGAGCCCTCGTAAAAGTTCAGGTTCACGTGGGGATATTTTTGCCAGAACTCTTCGATGAACGGCGGAAAGATGAAGGAGGCGAAAAAGTAGGTGCCGCCCAGGGCCAGGTGCCCGGCCTTCAGCTCGTGGAGGTTGCCGACGTGGTAGGCGAACTCGTCTTCCAGATCCAGGATCTTCTCCGTGGTCCGTATGTATTCTTTTCCGCATTCCGTCAGTTGGACCGGGCTGGTGCTCCGGTCAAAAAGCGGGGCACCGACCCTCGCTTCGATCTTTTTGATGGCGGCGCTGAGTGCCGGCTGAGAAATATATAAATTCTGTGCGGCTTTTGAAAAGCTCTGCTCTTTGTATACTTCCATTACATAATGCATTCCGTGAAACATGGCCGTGTCTCCCAAAAAGGCGTGGATGAGGGTCAAAGGGAAATCGAGTCGCTATCCGTATCATAGCTCTTTTTTCTGCGCTCCGCAACCATAAATGATAACTTTTGTAAATTATAATAGATATAAAGAGATTCTTATGGATATTTGGGAGAGACGAAAAAAATGATAGGAAATTCAGCGATATTTGCCCTTTATCATAACCATATAATTATAATTATTATGAAAATATAAATATTTGATTTTTGCGGAGGGGATTTTTATAATGGAATCATCAAACGCAGACGCCGTCGAAGGTCATCGAATGCGGATGCGGCAACGGGGAACAGATCATGAATCAGCGGAAGGAGAATCAACGATGAACTATGCGGAAGAATCATTGAAGATGCACTATGACCTCAGGGGAAAGATCGAGGTGGTCTCGAGAACGCCCGTGGATTCCAAGGAAGCCTTGAGCCTTGCGTACACGCCGGGAGTCGCCAGGCCCTGCCTGGAGATCCAGAAGGATCCGGACAAGAGCTTTGAACTCACCAGGAGGTGGAACACGGTGGCCGTGGTGACGGACGGCACGGCGGTCTTAGGCCTGGGGGACATCGGGCCGGAGGCGGGGATGCCGGTCATGGAGGGAAAATGTGTTCTGTTCAAGGCTTTCGGGGACGTGGATGCCATTCCCCTCTGCATCCGGAGCAAGGACGTGGACGACATTGTTAAGACGGTGAGCCTTCTGGCGGGAAGTTTCGGCGGCATCAACCTGGAGGACATCTCCGCTCCCCGCTGTTTTGAGATCGAGGAGAAGTTAAAGGCGTGCTGTGACATTCCGATCTTCCACGACGACCAGCACGGGACGGCGGTGATCACCCTGGCGGGGCTCCTCAATGCCCTGAAGGTGGTGGGCAAGAAGCTGGACGAGATCAAGATCGTGACATCGGGTGCGGGGGCCGCCGGCATCGCCATCATCCGGCTCCTCATGTCCATGGGCCTAAAGAACGTGATCATGACGGACCGGAAAGGCGCCATCTATGAAGGCAGAGGGGACCTGAATGCGATCAAGCAGGAGATGGCGAGGATCACGAACCGGAATCGTGAGAAAGGGACGCTGGCCCAGGTGATCCGGGGGGCGGACGCCTTCATCGGCGTGTCCGCTCCGAAGACTTTGACCGCCGACATGGTGAAGACCATGGCGAAGGATCCGATCATTTTTGCCTGCGCCAACCCGACTCCAGAGATTTTCCCGGAGGAGGCCATCGCCGCCGGAGCGGCGGTCGTGTCCACGGGGCGGTCGGATTATCCCAACCAGGTGAACAACGTGCTCTGTTTCCCGGCCCTGTTCCGGGGGGCGCTGGACGTGCGGGCGTCAGCGATCAACGACGAGATGAAGGTGGCGGCGGCCTACGCCATCGCCGGCCTGGTGGACGACAAGGAGCTGAATGCCGAATACATCCTGCCGCGGGCTTTTGATCCCCGGATCAAGGACGCAGTGGCGGCGGCGGTCGCCGAGGCTGCGAGGAAGACGGGAGTCGCCAGGATCTGAACGGTAGACAACTTGTTTTAAGGAAAAATCTAGGAGGATATCAGACCATGAGTGAAGAGAAGAAGGATTTTCGGACGGAGGAGGATTCCATCGGGACCAAGGCGGTTCCGGAGGACGTGTATTACGGAGTGCAGTCGCTCCGTGCCGCGGAAAATTTCCGCATTACGGGGCTCAGCATGCACCCGGAGATCATCAACAGCCTCGCCTACATCAAGAAGGCGGCCGCCATCACCAACTGCGAGGTCGGGATCCTGGACAGGAAGATCGCCGACGCCATCGCAAAGGCCTGTGACGAGATCCTGGCGGGAAAAATGCATGAGGATTTCATCGTGGACCCGATCCAGGGGGGAGCCGGCACCTCCATCAACATGAATGCCAACGAGGTGATCGCAAACCGTGCCATCGAGATCCTGGGGGGACAGAAGGGGGAATATTCCATCGTGAATCCCAATGACCACGTCAACTGCGGACAGTCCACCAACGACGTGATCCCCACCGCCGGAAAGATGACCTCCCTCCGTCTGCTGAAAAATCTCAAGGAGGAACTGCTCCGCCTCCATGCGGCCCTGGTGGCCAAGGCGGAGGAATTTGACGACGTGATCAAGATGGGCCGCACCCAGATGCAGGATGCGGTGCCGATCCGCCTGGGCCAGGAATTCAGGGCCTATTCCGTGGCCATCATGCGGGACATCCGGCGCATGGACAAGGCGATGGAGGAAATGTGCTTCTTAAACATGGGAGGGACGGCGATCGGAACGGGGATCAATGCGGATCCCGCCTATCTGAAACGGATCGTCCCCAACTTGGCGGAGCTTTCGGGCATGGAGCTGGTGCAGGCCTTCGACCTCATCGACGCCACCCAGAACCTGGATCCCTTCGTGGCCGTGTCCGGCGCCATCAAGGCCTGTGCGGTCACCCTGTCGAAGATCGCCAACGACCTGCGGCTGATGTCCTCCGGGCCCAGGACCGGATTTGCGGAGATCAACCTGCCCGCCAGACAGAACGGTTCCTCCATCATGCCCGGAAAGGTGAACCCGGTCATCCCGGAGGTGGTCAACCAGGTGGCCTTCAACATCATCGGGAACGACGTGACCATCACCATGGCGGCGGAGGCGGGACAACTGGAATTGAATGCCTTCGAGCCCATCATTTTCTACTGCATGTTCCAGTCCATCGACACTCTGGCTTATGCGGTACAGACATTTGTCGATAATTGTGTTATGGGCATCACGGCCAACGAGGAACGATGCCGCTCGCTGGTGGAGAACAGCGTCGGCATCATCACGGCCATCTGCCCCCACGTGGGATATCAGAAGGCGGCCCAGATCGCAAAGACGGCGATGAAGACAGGGGAATCCGTCCGCTCGCTGATCCTGCGGGAGGGCCTGCTCACCGACGAGGAGCTGGATGAGATCCTGGAGCCGGTACATATGACGGAGCCGGGGATCTCGGCCAAGGAATTGTTGTTAAAGAAGAGACAGTGAGAAGGAGGTCAGGCTGTGCGGGAGATAGAGGTAAGCAGGATCACGCAGGTGGTGGAACGGCTCTGCGTCGAGGCCAACGAGCATCTGCCGGAGGATGTGAAGTGTGCGATCCGGGACTGCAGGGCGTGCGAGGACGGGGAGATCGCAGGGGGAGTCCTGGACAACATCATTGAGAACTTTGAGATTGCGGACAGGGAGTGCGTGCCGATCTGCCAGGACACCGGCATGGCCTGCGTGTTCCTGGAGATCGGGCAGGACGTGCACCTTGTGGGCGGCGGTCTCTCCGAGGCGGTGGACGAGGGCGTGCGGCGGGGATATGACAGGGGATACCTCCGGAAATCGGTGGTGAGGGATCCGGTGCGCCGGGGCAACACCGGGGATAACACGCCGGCCATGCTCTACACGGAGATCGTTCCCGGCGACAAAGTCAAGGTGACGGTGGGGCCGAAGGGCTTCGGGAGCGAGAACATGAGCCAGATCCGCATGTTCAAGCCCTCCCACGGCCTTCAGGGGATCAAGGACTTTATCCTGGAGGTGGTGGAGACGGCCGGGCCGAATCCCTGCCCGCCCATGGTAATCGGCGTGGGGATCGGAGGAACATTTGACAAGGCGGCACTGCTTGCGAAGAAGGCGCTCATGAGGCCCCTCGGTTCTTCCCATCCGGATCCCTTTTATGCCGACCTGGAAAAGGAGATGCTGGGGAGGATCAATGAGCTTGGGATCGGGCCCCAGGGTTTTGGGGGAAGGACGACGGCCATCGGGCTGAATATCGAGACCCTGCCGACCCACATCGCAGGCATGCCGTGCGCAGTCAATATAAACTGCCACGTGACACGCCACAAAACGGAGGTGATCTGAGATGGCCGAGAACAAGGGCAGAAAGATTACGCTGCCGCTCACGAAGGAGCTGGCGAAGACCCTGCATGCGGGGGACAGCGTGCTGGTGACCGGAACGATCTATACGTCCCGGGATGCGGGCCACAAGAGGATGTGCGAGGCCCTGGCGAGGGGGGAGGAGCTTCCCTTTGACCCGACGGACGCCACCATCTACTACGTGGGGCCGACTCCGGCCAAGCCGGGCCAGGTCATCGGCTCCGCGGGGCCGACCACCAGCGGGCGCATGGACGCCTACGCCCCGACCATGATGTCCGTGGGCGCCAGGGGCATGATCGGAAAAGGCGCCCGCCTTCCGGAGGTCGTCGATGCGATGAAACAATATTCCGGCGTCTACTTCGGAGCCATCGGCGGGGCGGGGGCCCTGCTGGCAAAATGCATCAAAAAAGCGGAACTGATCGCCTATGAGGACCTGGGGGCGGAAGCCCTGAGAAAGCTCTACGTGGAGGACATGCCCCTGGTGGTCATTATCGACAGCGAGGGAAACAACCTGTATGAGAGCGGACGGGCCGCTTATCTGGAGGGGCGTAGGGGGTAAAAACATATTATCGGCCGCATCTGCCGATGAGTTTCCGCAAAACTGCGCATGCGGAAGAAAAAACGGCATAGAATGAAAAGAAGAGGTTGTCTAAAGGAGAACGCCCATGTGGAAAAGAAGGAGTCTGGCATGGCTTTTTGCATGGTTGTGTTTTTGGGCTTTTTTGCTTCCCACCGGAAATAGTTATGCGGGAGGGGAGGAGGAGCCGCCGAAGGAAACTGGTGCGGAGAAGGCATTTGTCACATCGGAGACGGAAGCGGCACAGGTAGCTGGGGAGGTGGCGCAGGAGGCCGCCTCGGGGGAAGCGGAGGGTGGGCCGGGAGAGCTTTACGCCATCAGCGCCGTGCTTTTGGACGGGGATTCGGGCCGGGTGCTCTATGAGAAGAACGGCTACGAGGTGCGGCCCATGGCGAGCACCACCAAGATCATGACCTGCATCCTGGCCCTGGAAAACCTGGACGAGGAGACGGCCGTCACCGCTTCCGCAGAGGCGGCTTCCCAGCCAAAGGTCCGCCTGGGGATGCGGGAGGGGGAGCAGTATATGTTGAAGGATCTGCTCTATTCCCTGATGTTGGAATCCCACAACGATTCGGCGGTGGCCGTGGCGGAGGCGGTTTCCGGGAGCGTGGAGGGGTTTTCCACGCTGATGAATCAGAAGGCGAGGGAGATCGGCTGTGAGAACACCTGCTTTCTGACTCCCAACGGGCTGGATGCGAAGAAGGAGGAGGACGGCGTTACCATGTCCCATTCCACCACGGCGGCGGACCTGGCCAGGATCATGCGCTACTGTACCGTGGAATCGCCGAAAAAGGACCGGTTTCGGGAGATCACCGGGACGGCCTCCTACCAGTTCCGGGCGGCCGGCCGGAGTTTTTCCTGCAACAACCACAACGCCTTTCTCCACATGATGGAGGGGGCTTTTTCCGGGAAAACCGGGTTTACGGGGGAGGCGGGATACTGCTACGTGGGGGCTCTGGAGCGGGACGGGAAGACCCTGATCGTGGCCCTTCTCGGCTGCGGCTGGCCCAACAATAAAACCTATAAATGGAGCGATGCCAGAAAGCTGATGGAATATGGGCTGTCCAACTATGAGTACCGGGAGATCTATCAGAAGCCGGAACTCTCGGATCTTCCCGTGGAAGGAGGAATTCCGGCGGGCGGGGAGGCGAACGAGACGGCCTTCGTGCCTCTGGTGGAGGTGAAGGGAGAGGGAAGCCGTTTTCGGCTCCTCATGCGGGAGGGGGAGCAGGTGGAGGTGAGGACGGAATTGGAAACGAGCCTCACGGCCCCCGTCGCAAAGGACCGGATGGTGGGAAGAATCGTCTACAGCCTGGACGGGGAGACGGTGGCCTTCTGTGAGATTCGGACGGTGGCTTCGGTGGAAAAGTTGGATTTTACATGGTGTCTGTCCCAAGTTTTGGGGATGGCTCTGGAACCATAAAAAAGTAAAAAAGATTGGCCAATCCGGCAATTCTCATGTATAATGGAGGTGCGTGGATTGGCTGATTTTTTATGGAATAAAAGGAGTGGTCCCATGTTCGGTTATGTGACGATCAACAAGCCGGAGCTTAAGATCCGGGAATTTCAGAGGTATCAGGGATATTACTGCGGGATCTGCCGGAGCTTAAGGCTCCGGTACGGTTTTTCCGGACAGATGGCATTGAATTATGACATGGTGTTTCTGGCGGCCCTGCTCACGGGGCTATACGAGGGGAAGGAGTATCTGGCCCTGCGCCGGTGTGCGCTCCACCCGGCGGAAAAGCATTTGTCGATCCAGAACCCTTATATTGATTATGCTGCGGACATGACGGTGCTCTTCGCCTGGCATAATCTGATGGACGACTGGGAGGATGACAGAAACCCGTGCAGCCTGGCGGCGGCGGGGATGTTAAAGAAAAAATGTACCGCCCTGAAAGGGCGCTATCCCAGGCAGTGGCGGGCGGCGGGCAGCTGCATCCGGAAGCTTCACGGCTATGAGCGGGAAAAGAGTCCGGATCTGGACGGGGCGGCCGGCTGCATGGGGGCGCTTCTGGGGGAAATTCTGGTTCGGGAAAAGGACCAGTGGGAAGAACCTCTGCGGGCCATGGGATTTTATTTGGGGAAATTCGTCTACCTGATGGACGCCTATGAGGATCTCGCCCAGGATGAGAGAAAAGGCCGGTATAATCCGCTGTCCCGGGAGAAGGAAAGGCCGGATTTCGAAGACTGGTTTGCACAGGTGATGACCATGATGATGGCCGGCTGCGCCAGGGAATTTGAACGGCTTCCGATTTTAAAGGATGTTGCTATTTTGAGAAATATATTGTATGCTGGTGTCTGGACGAAATATGATCTCATCAGAAAAAGACAGGGCTCTCATCAGAAAGAGACAGTGACTTCATCAGAAAGAAACGCAGAGAGAGAACGGGAGAATTGGCATGGATCCATATAAAGTGCTGGGGCTGGACCCTTCGGCCTCCGACGAAGAAGTAAAGAAGGCTTACCGGAATTTGAGCAGGAAGTATCATCCGGACTCTAATGTGAACAGCGCCCACCCGGAGATTGCGGAGGCGAAGTTCAAGGAGGTTCAGCAGGCTTACGATATTATTATGAAGAAACGGCAGGACGGCGGCTCCGGCTATGGGAGCAGCGGCTATGACGGAGACGGGCAGGACGGCTATGACGATCCCTTTGGCGGTTTCGGAGGCTTTGATCCCTTCCGTGGTTTCGGAAGCTTCGGCGGTTCCTATGGCCAGAGTAGGCGTAGTACGTACCAGAATGAGACGGACAGCCACCTTCGGGCAGCGGCCAATTATATCAATTCCGGCCATTACAGGGAGGCCTTAAACGTGCTGGAAGGGATCAAGGCGCGGGGCGGCACCTGGTATTATTACCACGCTGCGGCAAATTCCGGGATGGGCAACAACATTCAGGCCATGGAGTCGGCCAGAAAGGCGGTGGAGCTGGAACCGGACAACGCCCGTTTCCGCATGCTCTTAAATCAGTTGGAGTCCGGGGGAAGCTGGTATCGCTCTATGGGGGAGGGATACGGCCGCAGCATGGGGAACATGAACAGTTGGTGCTGTCAGATCCTTGCCCTCAACGCCTGTTTGAACCTCTGCTGCTGCAGACCCTTTTAGACATCTGCAAAAAACAGTGGGGCCGCTAAAAAATAAGGTTGACACCTTGGGGAGAACAAGTGTAAAATATTTAGTGGCCTTTATTATATGGATCCTGTGGAGAAGGGATCCGGCGGAGAAGACAGAAAAGACGGAGAGGGTCAGAGATGATTCACGGCAGAGAGAAACCGGGCTTGCTGGATATCCTGCTTGACCATTATATCGTATTCTGTGTATTTTTTGCCCTGCTTATGATGACACTGACCGGTGTGGGGGACGTGCGCACGGTGAGCATGGCAGGGCTTCTTTTGTGTGCGGCGGGCCTGGCACAGCCTTCTGCCGCCGTTGATCTCTGGGTCTTCATCCCTCTGGTTCTCTATAACGGCATCAATATGGCTTCCTCCTATGCCGCCCACGGAAACGTCACCGAGGGATACGGGGGGATTCAGATGATCCTGCCGACGATCTATCTCCTGACGGCCTGTATGGATGATTCCGGGCTTCTCCTGTTGAAGCGTATGTGCGTGGTCTGGGCGGGAATTCTGGCGGCGGCGGGGCTTGTTGGCTACGTGGCCGGCGCCCTGCTCGGGGAGGGGGCCGGCCGCATGGGCGGCCCCCTGGGAAATCCCAATGCGTCGGGGATCTTTCTGGTGATGGGCTGGTTTGCGGTTCAGAAAAAAGAAACAGAGAGGTCCAGGGCAGACAGGGGAACGGACCGGTGGGAGCGGATCTTTGCCGGCCTGGAGCCGGTTCTGCTCGCCGCACTGGCGCTTACCCTGTCGATGGGAAGCTTCGTCGCCATGGCGGCGGGGATTCTCGTGTTGTTTTTCTCGGAACGGAAACGGGGAAGGAAGGAGTGGTTCCGGTATGTCTGCCGGACCCTGGCGAAGGCGTCCTTCGGGATTGGGACCGGGCTCCTTCTCTATCTGGGAGCTGCCCGGTCCGGCGCCGGTTGGGTCTGCGTCCCCCTCATCCTGTATGTGCTGGCGCAGGCGTTTTACTGGAAGGATCTGGAGTGTTTTTTGCAGATACATACCCGGATGGCGGCAGGTCTTGCGGCCGGGGGGATTCTGGTGGCGGGGCTGGCAGTCGGGATGAGGCCGGCTGCCTTTTCGACCTTTGCCGAGCGGCTGGAAATGATGCGTTCCGGCTTCTCCTATCTGACGGTAGCTCCGGTTTTCGGAGTGGGGCCCTTCAGGTGGAGGCTCCTGGACATGCAGGATGGGGGAACTTATTTCGCCACATGGCATATCCACAATGTACTGATTCACACAGCCGTGGAGTTTGGCCTGGCTGCTGCAGCGATGCTTATCTGGCTAGTAGTTCGCTTTTACCGGAAAAAGGCAGACGCCTGTACAAAGGCCAGTTTCACCGCCTACTGCGTTCACAATCTGATGGATACCAGTTTCTTTTATGCCGGCATTACCTCCTTCGCACTGATCCTGGCGGGAAATCCGGGGGAAGGAGGGAAGCGGCTCGGAGGGATGTGGCTCAAGGCCCTGTTCCTGCTTCTCGCAGCGCTGCATGCTGTTCATTTTTATAATATCTCTGCCCTGCAAGCAGGTGTTTTGCCCTGAACCACCCTATCAGGGATAAAAAACAGGCAAGTTTGAGTTTCGCAATTACATAGAAATAAAAAATTCGGAAGGGAGTTGGAACCATGAAGTTTTCCAAAAAGTGTGTACGGATCTTCGGCGGCTGTATCCTCTTTTTCACTTTTGCCCTGGCCCTGGCCACGGCAGCCAAGGCGGTTTCGAACCAGTGGGATGCGGACGGCTCCTACAGTCTGGTCATCCAGAAGCAGTTTGACAGCACGCTCTCACGGGATGTCTTAGACAAGGCAAAGGAGGAAACCTACCGCTTCCGTGTCGAGGGCTACCGTCTGGACGGGGACAAGAATAAGATCCAGATCGACGATATCGTGGAGATCGGCCCGAATTCGGCCAACTGGACAGGGAACTCGACTACCGGAGAGCCCTGGAAGCTGTCGGAGACACTCAAATCCAAAGGGCCCATCCATGTCTCGGTGACGGAGATCACCAACGACGTGACGCTGTTGGTGAATGGCAAGGAGTACAACATGGGGGACTCTCGTGCCGAGGTCTCCAACCTGTATACGGAGGCTCCCCAGGTACGGGATCTAAACAGCAACGGAAAGATCACCCTCTCCCGGCCGAAGACGAAAATGGTCTATAAGAATGGAACCCTGGTGGAGGAAGCGGTCACTGCCACCTCCACCTTCCTCATAAAGCATGAGTGGCCATGGACCGACGACAAGGTGGCCAAGCCCCAAAACTGGACTCAGATGCCGGAGAAGGTGGTGACGCTGAAGCCTGGCGATACATACAATTATACCGGACTTGCGGCGGGACGCTACACCATCGAGGATCTGGCCGTGTCCGGCTACAAGATCCAGCTTGGGTCCCGGACGAAGGACGTCCCGGCGGGAAAGACCGGGGAGTTCTACATCAACAGCAAGCCCGGGAAGCTGATCATCACTGCCGGGGGCACGCAGAACGACGGTGATCATCATTATTATACGATCAAGCGGGTCAGCGCCCCGGCCGGTGCGGAGCCCTTCGAGGACCGGACCACCCAGGCCGTCGTCTCGGGAGGGCGCTATTCAGTCACAAACCTGCCCCGGGGCAGGTACGAGGTGACGGAGTACACCTTTTCCGGCGCACCTACCAAGTTCAAGGTGAGGGTGCCGGAGACGACAGAGACCGACAAATCCTTTAAATTCAGAGACTTTACCGCACAGGGCAAGACGATTACCAGATATTATATCACCATGGGCGGCGACTATGTCGACGGTTTTCGGTACGGGCCCATGTATAATGCGGCGGGGAGAATGCTTCCTGAGACGAGCCTGTACAATGTGCGCTATATCGCCGATTTCCTTCAGGCGGACGGAACGACGAAACGCCTGGGCTATAGCGCCTCCAACCGCAAGGGCAATTACTATTACACCTTAAATGATACGATCATCCCGGGAACCGGAAGTCAGAGACTGGCTTTCGGCGTGGGCGAGACGGCGGCCAACAAAGGCGGATACTGTCTGCTGCGGTGGACCGAGCATACGAGGACCACGAAAACCGAAACCAAAGACTACGACAACATCGATTACACCTTCACCGTGGACGACCGTGGCTGGATGGAGATCACCGCACCGACGGTCACGTCTGCCGATATCGGTGCGGACAGGATCACTTACACCTACACGGTCCGGAAGGATGTGGGCGGGCCGGCGGTCGGGACGCTGACGCTGAAACCGGGCGAGACCGGGAAGCTCGAGGGGCTGGAGGCGGGAAGCTACTTCGTCAGAGAGACGGTGAACCTGGACCAGCCGGACGGCTTCCAGATGGAGATTTCCGGCGATCCCTTCGGCTCCACGGAGGCGGGGACGTCCTTTGACCTGGTGACGATGGGCGACCGTGCCCTGACCATCACGAAGCCTACGGCTGTCAATGACGGCGGCCGGACCTATACCTTCAAGGTGGAGCGGACCGGAGGAAAAGAACTGCCCACTCCCTTTACGCCACGGACCGTGACCCTCAAGGCGGGGGAGAGCAGCGGCGGTATCGTCCTCCCGGAGGGCGAATACAAGATTACGCCCACGGATGACATGACCGAGGTCTTCCAGCTGACCTGCAGCGACAGTACCCAGGTCCATGCGGAGGTCCCCTCTGCCCAATCGGCCACCGTGACCTTTACAAATGTGTTCACGGAGGGAAACTATGGCTACCGCTATGTCCATGAGTATTACCTGAAAAACGGGGACGAAGACAAATACAGCTACGAGGGCTGCAGCCCGGTGACGACGGTGGGCGGCCGGGATAACGATCAGGAGACTTATGGCTCTGTCGATGTCACCAAGGAGCCGGCCTTTACCTTCACTGGCGCGGACGGGGAAAAACAGACCTACTCCTACGCCTATATGCCGGACAACAACGGTTATGGCTATGCGAATGAGGGGAAGACGGCCGGCAGGAGCAGTGTGGACGGTCTGCGCCCTTCGAACCAGAGTATCGAAAAGCGGACCGGAACACCGATTTCTTACAGTGTGGATGCAACTTTGACCGGGAATAAGTCTATCGGAGTTGACGAGAATAAATCCCAGATCATCATTCTGCGCTATTTCCGGGTACTGCCACAGAACCAGAAGGGCAGCTATAAGTACGTCCACGTGTATTATCACCGAAACAGGGACGGCACCGTCGCCTGGGAGGGAACTAGCGACATTCAGGAGGCGACCGGCCAGCTGGGACTGTCCTACCCGGCCAAAAATATTCCGCTGGTGCCGAATTACAGACCGGAAGGTGAAGACCAGACGTACCATTACGTCCACAACAACCGCCCCACCTGCGGCGTCTTGGCGGACGATCCCCATGACACGAATGCCGCACTGATCGAGGGAATGGCCACAAGTAAACCCGACGCACAGCAGCGATACTATCCCAACAGCGACGGAGACAGCGTCGTTGCCACCGAAGACGGCAAGCAGATCATCATCCTGCGCTATTACCGTGAGGAAGACCCGGTGGTGACCAACGGCACCTACAAGGTCGTCCACGAGTACTATTTCCGGGAAAAGCTGGAGAACCAGGAGGGAGCGGTGGAGGATTCCGGGAGCGGGGACGGCGGCCTTGCGGAGGAGGCTTTGTCTGAGGAGCCGGAATCCGGCGCCGGCCAGGCTCTGACTGCGGCACCCTTCTCCAGGCAGGGCGCCAGCGATTCTTCGGGTGCCGACCAGTCTGGTATAGATTCCGCTGCCACGTCCACGGAGTCCGGCGCTGCTCCGGCCGAAACCACGCCCGCAGAGGATGAGAGTGGAAGTAATCCGGCCGAAACCACGCCCGCCGGGGACGAGAGCGGAAGCATTTCGGCCGAGACCATGCCCGAAGAGAGCGAGAGCGGAAGCGCTCCGGCCGAAACCATGTCCGCAGAACAGGAGGGCAGAAACGCCCCGGTTGAAACTTCGCCTGCGGGGGATGAGAGCGGAAGCGCCCCGGTCGAGACCACGTCCGCCGGGGACGAGAGCGGAAGCATTTCGGCCGAGACCATGCCCGCAGAGAGCGAGAGCGGAAGCGCTCCGGCTGAAACCACGCCCGCCGGGGACGAGAGCGGAAGTAGCCAGGCCGAAACTCCGTCTGCGGGGGATGAGAGCGGAAGCGCACCGGCTGAGATCACGTCGGCATGGGACGAGAGCGGAAGCGCACCGGCCGAAATCACGCTCTCCGGGAACCGGAGTGGCGGCAGCCTGGCCGACGCCCGGCTTGCGGAGGACGGGGACGACCGGATCTCGGATGAGATCATGCCGGCGGAGGGCGATGCCGAGGGAAGCGGGGGAGATTCCTCCTTTGCCGGCACGTTGAGCGGCGGCGACGGGTACGCCTACACCTTCGAGGGCGCACGTACCATTGAGACCATCACGGCCCCCTTAGGTTCCCCTCACAAGGGCGATGAGGTGGCCAGACGGAATATCTGGGCACCGGAGGGTACCCAGACCGAGTACGGCTATCAGTATTTGGATGCAGTCTACGGAAACACCGAGTCGGAGAGCCGTTACAGCCATATGGCCAACATGGAATGGGCCGCCTCCACCCTGGCAGGTGACCAGATCATCATCCTGCGCTATTACCGTGACGTGGATACTCCGGAGTCTCCCGGCACCGACTATGGCTACCGGGTGGTTCACGAATACTACCTGGAGGATGCCGGCGGGGGCTGGAGCCTGGAGGGCAGGAGCGAGGTCGGCCGGGAGCCTGGATCCGATGGCCAAAGGTACGACCAGAGTAATGTGGCTAAACAGCCCGAGTATGGGGGCAGAACATACACCTACACCGAAGACGCCTACGGCGTCTGGTCCGGAGGGCAGGAGTATGAGCCCGAGACCGGAAAGACCTATGTCACCGCCACGGAAAACAGCGAACAGATCATCATCCTGCGCTACGTCCGGAAAGCATCTTCGGAGGAGTCAGGGAAACCGGACGGGCCGGGGAAGTCTCCGACGGGTTCCTCCGGGACCCGGCCGTACCAGTCCGCCCCGACCGGGGATACGTCGGGCGGTGCCGGTCCTTGGACGGCCCTGGCGGCCGCATCGCTTGGCAGCCTTGTCATGCTGCTTTGGAAGCGCAGAATGCAAAAGAGCAAACCCTGAGAATGGAAAGCTCCGAGAAGAGCAAGCCTTGAAAATGGCAAGTTTTGAAAATGCCCTGTGACAGGGAGGGTGAACGACATGGTCCCGGGACTTTCTGAGTCTTCTCAGAGGTTCCCGGGACTTTCCGCTCTAAAAATCACAGTGGGAAAATCGAAAGACGGCCATGCCGCAGAGACCGACCCGGAGGGTGACAGAAAAAACTGCTGAAAATACCGTCGAAATTCTTAAAATATCCTTGATAATTAATTGTCTATGGGCTATAATTATAATCGGCAGAAATTGGTTTTACTTTTTATAAATCCGAAAAAAGCGCCGTCGGGAAGGATATTTTACGCATCGGCACGTTTTTCCGGATACTACGTAATGAAAATGGAGGACTGCAAAATGAGTAATTTATCTACAGGAAAAGCAAGCGAGAGAATCGCCGGCTTACTGGACGCTCAGAGTTTTGTGGAAATCGGGAGCTACGTGACTGCAAGGAGCACCGATTTCAATCTGGCGGACAAGGAAACTCCGGCGGACGGCGTGATTACCGGCTATGGCACCATCGACGAAAAGTTGGTGTACGTGTACAGTCAGGATGCCTCCGTGCTGGGCGGTTCCATGGGTGAGATGCATGCAAAGAAAATTTCCGCTGTCTATGCCCTGGCCATGAAGATGGGCGCCCCCATCATCGGTCTGATCGACTGCGCCGGGCTGAGGCTTCAGGAGGGAACCGACGCCCTCCAGGCTTTCGGCGAGCTTTATAAGAATCAGGCGGACGCTTCCGGCGTCATCCCGCAGATCACGGCCGTGTTCGGCACCTGCGGCGGCGGCATGGGGATGGTTCCCGCACTGACGGATTTCACCTTTATGGAGAAGGAGCAGGCGAAGCTGTTTGTGAACGCTCCCAATGCCCTGGACGGAAATACCACTGCCAAGTGCGACACGGCCTCCGCAGCATATCAGAGCGAGAAGGTCGGCTCCGTGGACGTGGCCGCTTCCGAGGCGGAGCTCTTTGAGGAGATCAAGGCCTTGGTTTCCGTTTTGCCGGCCAACAATGAAGACGACCTGTCCTACGGAGAATGTACGGACGATCTGAACCGTGTATGTGAAGGACTGGAAAACTGCACAGGAGATACCTCCATCGCCCTGTCCATGATTTCAGACGACAATTTCTTCTTTGAGACGAAGAGAGCATATGCGAAGGAGATGGTCACCGGCTTCATCCGCCTGAACGGGAGCACCGTGGGTGCGGTGGCGAACCGCTCGGAGCTCTGCGACGAGGACGGAAACGTGACGGAGACCTTTGACGGTACCCTGACCAGCGCAGGCTGCGAGAAGGCGGCTGAGTTTGTGGAGTTCTGTGATGCATTCGGGATTCCCGTTCTGACCCTCACCAACGTAAAGGGCTATAAGGCCAACAAGCACCAGGAGAGAAAGATCGCAAAATCCGCAGCCAAGATGACTTATGCCTTTGCGGACGCAACCGTGCCCAAGGTCAACGTGATCGTCGGGGAGGCTTACGGCAGCGCATATGTTGCTATGAACAGCAAATCCATCGGCGCCGACATGGTATTCGCATGGCCCTCTGCCTCCATCGGAATGATGGACGCCAAGAGTGCGGCCCGGATCATTTACGCCGACGAGATTGAGAAGGCGGAGGATGGCGCCGCTCTTCTTTCGGAGAAGACGAAGGCTTATGCCGAGCTTCAAGAAAGTGCCCTGTCTGCGGCGAAGAGGGGCTATGTGGACAATATCATCGACGCACAGGATACCAGAAAATATGTGATCGGGGCCTTCGAGATGCTCTTCACTAAGAGAGATGAGCGTCCCGCAAAGAAGCACGGCACAGTATAAGTATGAAAGCGAGCTTTCATATCTACCTTTATGGCAGGTGCAAGACCTGCCAAATAGAGGAAAAAATGAGGTGACCATATGAGCTTAAGCAATGTATTCTTAAATGCTCTTTCCAATACCCTGCTGGGTATGGGGACCGTGTTTGTGGTGTTGATCATCATTATTTTCGTGATCATGCTGATGAGCAAGGCGGTTCGTTCCATTGAAGGGAAAGGGAAGGAAAAGGAAGCGCCTGCGGTGAAGGCTCCGGCTCCTGTGCCGGTGGCGCCCGTGGTTGAGGAAGAGGTGGCAGATGACCTGGAGCTGGTTGCGGTGATCACTGCGGCGGTGGCGGCTTCCATGGGAAGTTCGTCCACGGACGGTTTTGTGGTGCGTTCCATCAAGAGAGCAAAAAACAGAAATTGGTAAACAAATATCTTTCAGGAGGAAACACCCCAGGGGTGTACCTGTATGTCCTGAGAAGACGGACAAGAAGGAGGAAACTAGAATGAAGAATTATACAATCACAGTGAATGGCGTGGCTTATGACGTAACCGTAGAAGAGGCAGGAGCGGGAAGCGCACCTGTGGCAGCAGCTCCCAAGGCGGCACCGAAGGCTGCTCCCAAAGCAGCTCCCAAGGCGGCAGCTCCTGCGGCAGGGGCCGGCAGCATCCAGGTGAAGGCCGGTGCGGCGGGCAAGGTCTTTAAGGTCGAGGCTTCCGTGGGTCAGGCGATGAAGGCCGGCGATCCGGTGGTCATCATCGAGGCCATGAAGATGGAGATCCCGGTGGTTGCTCCCGAGGACGGCACCGTGGCCAGCATCGACGTAACCGTGGGCCAGGAGATTGCGGCGGGCGCAGTGCTCGCAACTCTGAACTAACACTCATTTCCATTGTTCTATGCACACGGGTGCATAAGGAAATCGAAACTTATTTACAATGCGAAATGGGAGGTAGCGCAATGAATATATTAGATACGTTGGGGAACCTGCTGGAGCAGACTGCGTTTTTCAGCCTCACCTGGGGAAACTACCTGATGATCGTGGTCGCCTGCGTGTTCCTTTACCTGGCAATCGCCAAGGGCTTTGAGCCGCTTCTCTTGACGCCCATCGCCTTCGGCATGTTACTTGTAAATATTTACCCTCAGATCATGGCGGAGCCGACGGTGGTGGACGGCGTGGAGCAGGCCGGCGGCGTGCTCTGGTATTTCTTCCAGCTGGACGAGTGGGCCATCCTGCCCTGCCTCATCTTCATGGGCGTGGGCGCCCAGACGGACTTCGGCCCGCTGATCGCCAACCCGAAGAGCTTCCTCCTCGGAGCGGCGGCTCAGTTCGGTATTTATGCGGCCTATATCGGCGCTATGCTGATGGGCTTCAACGGGATGGAATCAGCAGCCATCGCCATCATCGGCGGTGCAGACGGCCCCACCTCCATCTTCTTGGCCAACAAGCTGGGACAGCAGCAGATTTTAGGACCCATCGCCGTGGCGGCTTATTCCTATATGTCCCTGGTTCCGATCATCCAGCCGCCTATTATGAAGGCACTGACCACGGAGAAGGAGCGGAAGATCAAGATGGAACAGCTCCGCCCGGTTTCCAAGCTGGAGAGGATCCTCTTCCCGGTGATCGTCACTATCGTTGTCTGTATGATCCTGCCCTCCACGGCGCCCTTGGTCGGTATGCTGATGCTCGGCAACCTGTTTAAGGAGTCCGGCGTGGTGAGACAGCTCACGGAGACGGCTTCCAATGCGATGATGTATATCGTGGTTATTCTCCTCGGCACTTCCGTGGGAGCCACCACCAGCGCAGAGGCGTTTTTGAATTTTGCCACCATCAAGATCGTGGTTCTGGGCCTTGTGGCTTTTGCCTTCGGCACCGCAGTCGGCGTTCTCTTCGGAAAGCTGATGAGCAAGCTCTCCGGCGGCAAGATCAATCCTCTGATCGGCTCGGCCGGCGTGTCGGCCGTTCCCATGGCGGCCCGCGTGTCCCAGAAGGTGGGTGCGGAGGCAGATCCGACCAATTTCCTGCTGATGCATGCTATGGGTCCCAACGTGGCAGGCGTGATCGGTACGGCTGTGGCTGCCGGTACGTTTATGGCTGTGTTCGGCGTGAAATAATGACGTGGCGGCAAAGGCTGTTGCCGTCGCCTATGATATAGAAGACAGGAGGAATTAACATGTCACAGGTTGAAAAAAGACCGGTAAAAATTACCGAGACCATACTGCGTGACGCTCACCAGAGTTTGATCGCAACAAGAATGACCACGGAGCAGATGCTGCCCATTGTGGACAAGATGGATAAGATCGGCTACCATGCCGTGGAGTGCTGGGGCGGAGCCACCTTCGATTCCTGCCTCCGCTTCCTGAAGGAAGATCCCTGGGAGAGACTGAGAAAGTTAAAGGACGGCTTCAAGAACACGAAGCTGCAGATGCTCTTCCGCGGCCAGAATATTTTGGGTTACAATCATTATCCCGACGACGTGGTGGAGTATTTCGTGCAGAAATCCATCGCCAACGGCATTGACATCATCCGTATTTTTGACTGCCTGAACGATATCCGCAATCTGGAGTGCGCAGTCAAGGCGGCTATCAAGGAGAAGGGCCATGCGCAGGTTGCCCTTTCCTATACGCTGGGTGACGCCTACACGCTGGACTACTGGATGGATATCGCCAAGAAGATCGAGGACATGGGCGCCCATTCCATTTGTATCAAGGATATGGCGGGCCTTTTAGTTCCCGCCAAGGCTACGGAGCTGGTTCAGGCGCTTAAATCCGCCACGACGCTGCCTATTGACCTGCATACTCATTATACCTCCGGTGTCGCTTCCATGACTTATATGAAAGCGGTGGAGGCGGGCTGTGATATCATCGACACGGCCATGTCGCCTCTGGCCCTGGGCACCAGCCAGCCGGCCACCGAGGTCATGGTGGAAGCCTTCAAGGGCACGCCCTATGACACGGGCCTTGACATCACGGCGCTCTCCGAGATTGCGGAGCACTTTACGCCCATCCGTGAGGAAGCCCTTAAGAGCGGTCTCTTAAATCCCAAGGTTCTGGGCGTCAACATCAAGACCCTGATGTACCAGGTGCCCGGCGGTATGCTCTCCAACCTGCTGTCCCAGCTGAAGGAGCAGGGCGCAGAGGATAAGTTCCAGGCCGTGCTGGAAGAGGTTCCGAGGGTGAGAAAAGACTTCGGTGAGCCGCCCTTGGTTACGCCCTCTAGCCAGATCGTGGGAACCCAGGCCGTGTTCAACGTGCTGATGGGCGAGCGCTACAAGATGGTGACCAACGAGTCCAAGAAGTTACTCCGGGGCGAGTTTGGCCAGACCGTAAAGCCCATGGATCCGGATGTGATCAAGAAGTGCATCGGCGATGCGGAGCGGATCACCTGCCGTCCCGCCGACAAGCTGGAGCCCAAGCTTGTCCAGTATGAGAAAGAGATGGCCCAGTGGAAAGAGCAGGACGAGGACGTCCTTTCCTACGCTCTCTTCCCCCAGGTGGCCGTGGACTTCTTCAAATACAGAGAGGCCCAGAAAACCAAGGTGGATCCCACCCTTGCCAAGGATGGGAGTTACCCTGTTTAAGCGATGAGCCGTGCGGAGACGGAAAAAAGGCGGATAAGGCTGCTCGCAGCCTTATCCGCCTTTTTTCTGGCTCCATAGGGCGAATGCCCACAGCGAGGAAAGCCGTAAGGCTTTGCGAGCTGTGCACGGCGGGGGCGGGAAGGCGAATGCCCATGGCGAGGTCACGGGCATTCACCGTAAAAGCGGCATACTGCCCGTGAGCCTGTTGACCTTCTTTTTCGCACCGCAGATCGCAATCCCCAGATACCGGAGATCACTTTCCGGAACCCGGCCCATCTCCTCCACGAACTCCCCGTAGGTTTTACAGCCCTGAGCCAGATCAGAGAAATCCACGCCGGTCAGTTCTTCAAAATCAGGTTGGTCAAGCTGTCTTTTGATCTGTCGGATGATTTCCGGCGATCCTTTTAAGATGGGCACGGGAAACTCGATGATTCCGAGATGCCTGCTGCCGCTTTGGTCAGTTACGTCGGCACCCACCATTCCTGGCAGTTCCTTTCCCAGGGTAATGCCCAGGATTGCCGCCGTGTTGGCGATCATGCCGGCCGGCAGTTTCTCATCAATGATCATAACGCACTTTTCGTTTTGCCAGTCCATGTTTGTCTTGGTTCCTTTCTCAAGAAGATTGTATGTCCATTGTATCAGGGAGGATTCCTGCCGGCTTGTAAAATATCTTCTTTCTTTATTGCTGTTTGAAGTTGAATCTTACAACGGTTATGGATATAATATCATTGTCCCATCGGTGTCTTTTGCAGAAAGGCGGATTATCGATATGAAAATAGTAACTGAACGACTTGGAATGGGATTTTTGGATTGCTTTCCTCCGGCATTTTTGAAAGACAGACCGGAAAGTTTATCGGAACGATAGGCGTAGGGGATTACCACGACCTGCACGAACCGGAGCTATTCTATCATCTGCTGCCGGAACATCGGGGATATGGATTTGCCACAGAAGTGAATTGAATTTGCGGAGGTGATAGTATGCTTGAGAATATACCATCTCAATCAATTATGACGGAATTGCTGGGACAATCCCTGTATGAGGTTTGGCAGGCGTTATGTTCGGTCATTGATGAAAAATACGATATGGAACGGTTATGGAACACCGGTGGTAAGAAATGGTCTTACGAGTATAAGTATCGCAGGGGAGGAAAAACCCTTTGCAGCTTATACGCAAAACGTAATTGTGTTGGTTTCATGATTATTTTTGGGAAAGAGGAACGAGCAAAATTTGAGGCTGTAAGGGATACTTTTTCTAATGCCGTTTGCAGGCAATATGATGAAGCGCAAACCTATCATGATGGAAAATGGGTCATGTTTGAACCGACGAATACGGCGGAATTAGATGACTATATGAGATTGCTGGCCGTTAAGCGAAAACCGAATCGGAAGCGATAATTGTCGTCGTAATAGATTGACAGTGGACTGTAGTGCAGTCCAGTTGGGGAGGAGTACGCAGAATGAAAGAGCAGATTGCCCATTACATCAACGTGCTGGGGAAATTTTGTGGGAAACGGGATCTGGAGGTTCTCACAGGAGATTGCTTGCAGAGGCGTTTTGGAATCTGTCAGGCGGATGTCATGGTGTTGTTTGGAGGAAGCATTCTGCAGGGGGGAGACGTTCTCGCCTGTGGAATAAAGGAGCAGATCGCAAAAAAGTACGTGGTCGTCGGCGGGGAGGGCCATACGACGGAAACCCTCAGGCAGAGGGTGCGGCAGGAATATCCCACCCTGAGGACGGAGGGACTGTCGGAGGCGGAAATCTTTCAGGGATACCTGTCTGCGGTTTACGGCTTGCAGGCGGATTACCTTGAGACGGAATCCACCAACTGCGGCAACAACATTACCAATCTCCTTGCGCTTTTGGAGGAGAAGGGCATTCCTTTCCGGAGCATCATCCTCTGCCAGGACGCTTCCATGCAGCGCAGGATGGAAGCCGGTCTGCGCAAGTACGTGTCTGACGAGGTTCGGATCATCAACTATGCCGCTTATGAGGCGGAGGTGGCGGTGAAGGAGGGGGCGCTGGCGTATTCCTCTGAGAGCCATGGGATGTGGGAGATGGAGCGGTATGTCAGTCTGCTCATGGGTGAAATCCCCAGGCTTAGGGACGACGAGAACGGGTACGGCCCGTCGGGGCGGGATTTTATCGCCCATGTGGAGATTCCGGAGGAGGTGAGGCATGCCTTTGAGGAATTGAAGAAGCGATATGGAAACCATGTCCGGGAGGCGAATCCTCTTTATGCCTCAAGGGGTTCTGCGGATCATCGGGGCAGCGAATAACGGCGAATTTTTATGGAGTATGTATGGAACAAGTATTTGTGACGACGGCGGGGATCCCGGTTTATTCTTATCCAAATCCCCATCTACACAGTTTCTGCCTCTGTCTGTATGTGAAGGCGGGCCCCATGTATGAGGGGAAGGAGGAGAACGGAATCACCCATTTTTTTGAGCATGTGGTGATCCGGAACGTGAACCGAATCATGGACGGAAGGCTGTATCAGACTCTGGATCAGCTGGGGCTTTCTCTGAACGGGGCCACCTACAAGGAGTTCGTCCATTTTTCCGTCAGCGGGGCGTCGGTCCATTTTCGGGAGGCGGCCCGGATTTTCCTGAAACTCCTGGAGCCTTTGGCACTCTCGGAGGAGGAGATCGACACGGAGCGGAAGCGGATCCTGGCAGAGATTCGGGAGTATGACAGGGGGAAGTCCCTGGAGGCCAGGACGGAACGGGCGGTCTGGGAGGGAACCTCTCTGACGAGGACCATTGCCGGAAAGAAGAAGCGGTTGAAGAAGATGGGGAAAAAGGAGTTATCCAGGTTTCGCCGGACTTTTTTTGACGGGAGGAATCTGTTTTTCTATCTGACGGGGAATTGTTCGCAGGAGGATGTCTCTTATTTTCTGGAGGAGCTGGAAAAGCAGAAATTTTTTGAGGGGGCGAAGGAACGGCGGAATCTGGCCCCTGTCCCGGACTGTTTTTTTAAGCGGACGGGAGAGCCGGTGATCGTAAAGGGAAGGGGCACGGAGGTCTCCTTTTCTTTCGACGTGGACGTGACCCGCTACAGCGGCGCCATGTTGAATCTTTTTTATAATATGCTGTTCACGGGGGATTACTGTCCGGTCTACCAGGAGCTCTCGGAAAAGACCGGTTATATTTACAGCTATGACGATCAGTTTGAACGGTATCGGAATATCGGGAGCCTGCAGTTAAGTTATGAGGTGGCTGCGGACAAATTTTACAAGGCTTTTGCCGGGACCATGGACATTTTCTGCCGCCTGAAAAGGGACGGCGGGAACCTGGAGTATGTGCGGGCCATTTATCTGGACAACGGCGACATGGCCCTGGACGACGTGGGGGATTTCAACTGGAACCGGGCTTATGACTGCCACATCATGGGGGAGGATTATCCGGACATCGAGGCCAAAAAGCGGGCCTACGGGGTGGTGCGGGAGTCAGACATGGCACGGATGGCGAGAGAGATCTTCCGGCCGGAAAATCTGACGGTGGTGGTGAAGGGGAAGAAAAAGAAGCTTTTGAAAAAGCGGATTCAGAAGCTTATGGGGCGGCTGGAGGCCGGTCACTGACGGATGCCGTCTGATCTATCTGTGCCCGCCTCCGTGGCTGCCGTGGGATTCGTGACGGCCGCACCCGCTGTCCTGACCCTGCGGCATCTCACAGGCAGGTGACGTCTCACCGGTTGGAGATGGTTCCTTGGTATCGCCTGTATCGCCGTCTGACAGGCGGTCGATGAGATCCCGGATCCCGCTCATGGTCATCCCTTGTACAGTTTCCGGAGTGATTTCCGGGTCCAGGAGCTGTAATTCCAAAAAGGCCCTGTATTTTCCACAGGAAAGGCCCGCCTCATGGGCGGATGTGACTTCTGCCGAAGAGGAATGGTAGCAGTGGGTATTTTTATGGCCTGCCGTGCACCCTTCCAGTTTGGAAAGAATTTGGGCGGATTGGGTTTCGTCGGAGCCTGCGACGGTGATGACCATCTCTTCGTCGTCGGACAGCATGGCGGCTATCTTTTTGTTTTCTAAGATCTGGCGGACGGCTTCCTCGTAATGTCTGAATTTGATATCCATGGCGGCCGTTAGCTCTCTGGCGTCGTCATTCAGGCTGTTCACGGAAATGACCCTGTCAAACCGGTTGATGCCCAGTTCCAGGGACGGGTTGATGTCAATGCTGATGATCGAGGTCTGGGTAAAGTAAAGCCGGTGGCCCATGACCAGCAGGAACAGAAGGCATGCGCAGGCGGCGGCGTACATGTGGAACCGGCGTTTTGCCGGTCTGGTGTAGTTTTTGGTTTTTTGTGTGAGAAACGCCTTGGTCTTGTCTTTTAATGGCTCTTCTGCCTGCACCCGCCGGAAAGCCTCTTTGATCTTGTCATTCATAGTCGTCACCTCCCAGCTTTTTCCGCAGCATTCTCTTGGAACGTGTCAGGAGCGTGTAGATGGTGTTTGCGTTTTTGCCTAATATGTGGCTGATTTGAGGGGCCGTATAGTCTTCGAAATAATGGAGATAGACGACGTCTCTGTATTTTTGAGGCAGGGAAAGCACGGCTTCTATCACTTCTCTGTGATCGGGAGGCAGTTCCATGGGCTGTTCCGTCAGTTCGTCCAGGGAGACGGTGCGGCTGTGGAAAAAGCTTTTGAGCAAGTCTTTGCAGGCGTTGATGGTAACCCGGATGAACCAGGCCCGCTCGTGTTCTTCGCTTTCAAACAACACGGAACTAAGGGCATATTTCAGGAACACGGTCTGAAATATGTCCTCGGTATCTGCATAATTTTTCAGATGGATCATGCAGAGCCGCCGAACCGTGTCGGAATGCCGTTCGACGGCCCTTTCTACCTCTTCTTCGCTCCGCATTATGGTTCCCTTTTTATCTGCCGAACCGGCCCCGGAAGCCGTGTCCGTGGCCCTGCCCGTGATGTCCACGCTGTGCGCCCGGGCGGGCGGAGTAATTCACAGAATCACTGTAACTGTCCTCACGGTCTGTGTCAGCCAAATTTGTTTCTTCCCAGACGGGGCCGCCTTGATGATATCTCCCGCAATTGTCGCAGATCCCGTCGCCGTCTGCGTCCACATAGCCACAGGCACTGTGGGCGTAGTCGCAGATCCCGTCGCCGTCTGCGTCCACATAGCCACAGGCGCTGTGGGCGTAGTCGCAGATCCCGTCGCCGTCCTCGTCGATATAGCTGCAGATGCCGCCGGCGTAATTGCAGACACCATTCCCGTCTGCGTCTACTCTATGACATCCGGCTCCGGAGCCTGTCGAGACGACGCAGGCCAATCCCAGTGACAGCGCGGTGATGGTTGCTAACATTGTGTTTCCCATATGGATTCCTCCCTTATTTTGTGATTGCTTTTTGGATTCTCATCTTTAATACGATTGTACGGGAGCAATCCATTCATAAATCAGCAATTTTTTTCTTTTTGCACAAGAAGGCGGGAGATCTGCCGCCAGGCTATAGATCCAATTGCCCAAAGTCAATCCACAGGTCCCTGTAAATATTGGCTTTGACTTTATCCTGGAAGGTATAAGTCCTGATTTGGAAATCGGTTTCTTCCAGGTAATAGACAAATATTTTTTCAATACGCGGGTCTACGATCCAGTATTCCCGGACACCGGAGTCGGCGTATAAGTTCAGCTTACGGATATAGTCATGGCCGGGATTGCCGGGAGAAACGATTTCGATGATCCAGTCGGGGGCCCCGGCACATCCATGATCCGTGAGCTTGCTGCGGTCACAAATGATGCTGATATCCGGCTCGACTATGGCTTTCCTGTTTGTGCATAGTTCGACGGCAAAGGGAGCGGGAAAAACACGACAAGAGCCGCCCTTCGATTTGATGTAATTGTTTATGACAGTATGCAATTCACTCAGTATCATCTGATGAATGGTCGAGGGTGCCGCCTGATTATAGATGAGCTGACCGTCGACCAGCTCCGCCCGGACATCTTCCGGAAGATTATAATAATCGTCTTCTGTGCAATGCTTTGTCTGCGCCAGTGCCATGAGATCCCTTCCTTATTCTAAATGCTGATAAAAGTATAGCACATAATTTCAAAACTTCCAATAGCCGGTGTTTCATATTGCCTGGAAGGGAGGCGCTCACAAGACGGGAAATCTGTCTTGCCATTTTTGGAGGAAAGGGCTTATAATAGGAGATGATGATCATGGGGCAATGTCCGGCGTAGGAGAGGAGAAATGGATGAGGAAGAATGACGTGTATCTGATTCATGGGACGGATTATCTGGAAATGACGAAGCGGCTCCTTTTTGAGGCGGGGCTCTCGGACATGATCGGGGACAGGGGCGCCTCCGTCGGGATCAAGCCGAATCTGGTGGCGGCCAGTGCGCCTTCCCAGGGGGCCACGACCCACGGGGAGCTTGTGGCGGGGACGATTGTGTATCTGAGGGAGCAGGGCTTTTCCAGAATCACGGTCATGGAGGGCTCCTGGGTGGGGGCGGACACGGCCCATTCTCTGAAGGCGGCCGGCTATGAGCCCATCCTTAAGGAGTATCAGGTTCCTTTTGTCGATCTCCAGAAGGACGGCTTTCGGGAGTATGATGCCTCCGGGATGAGGATCAAGGTCTGTGATTCGGCGCTTGCGGTGGATTTCATGATCAACGTGCCGGTGCTCAAGGGCCACTGCCAGACCACGGTGACCTGCGCCTTGAAAAACAACAAGGGCGTGATCCCCAACAGTGAGAAGCGCAGGTTCCACACCCTGGGGCTCCATAAGCCCATCGCCCACCTGAACACGGTGGTGAAGAATGACTTTATCCTGGTGGACAATATCTGCGGCGACCTGGATTTTGAGGAGGGAGGGAATCCCGTTCCCATGGACCGGATCCTGGGCTTTGCCGACCCGGCCGGTGCGAAGCTCCATGTTTTGAATGCGCCGGTGTCTGCCACGTCTTCCGAAAGGCCCGCCAGGCGGGTGGAGAAGCTTGCCCGGTACGTGCAGGCGGACGATGCCTGCAGCGCCTGCTATGGCTCTCTGATTCATGCCCTGAACCGGCTGGACGAGGCGGGACGGCTGGAGAAGCGGCTGTTAAAGCATCCCGTGGCCATCGGGCAGGGCTGGCAGAAAAAGCCGGGGGAGATCGGTATCGGACGTTGTACCGGCGGCTGCCGCCATTCCCTGAAAGGGTGCCCGCCGAAAGCCGGGGAGATCCTTTCGTTCCTGGAGACGTACTGGGGGAAGGCGTAGGCAGAAGGAAATTCGGCTGTCTGTGTGTTTGTCGCTGCGAGAAAAGAAGGAGGTTCACATGAGAACGAGAAAAATCACTGCGTTGGCACTTGGCGTTATCCTGATCTTTGGCATGCTGATGATCGGCTGCTCCGGCGGCAGGGCTTTGGGGGAACCGTCCGAAGCCGGGGAGAGTCTTCCGGAAGGAGCCGCAGAGGAGCCGGGAAGCCAGGGGGGACAGTTAAAGACCTTTGAGGCGAAGACCCTGGACGGCGGGACTTTTACGCAGGAGGACATCGCTGCGAAGGACGTGACCCTGATCAATTTCTGGGCAACCTACTGTGGCCCCTGCGTGGAGGAGATGCCGGGGCTTGCGAAGCTGGAAAAAGCCCTGCCGGAGAGCGTGGGGCTTGTCACGGTCTGCCTGGACGGGGGGATGAAGGCGGAGTCTGCGAAGCAGATATTGGAGGATGCGGGTTTTGAAGGCCTGACCCTGACGGAGGGGGACGGGGATCTTGCGGATCTCGTCGGCGAGCTCCAGTATACACCGACGACCATTCTGGTGGACGGAGACGGGAACCTGCTCGGAGAGGCGATCATCGGCGGCCGGGACGGCGGGGCTTTTGCCGAGATCATCAACCAGGCGCTTAGGTCCATGGGAAAGACGGAGATCAGCTATGAGGAGGAATAAAGAACAGGCGGCGATAACATGGCTCCGCATCGGGGCGCTGGCGGCGGCCGTCTGCCTGGCCGGGGCGGGCCTGATGCGGCGGGAACACCTTGAGGTGCTTGCAAAGGCGGTGAGGATATGTCTGGAATGCATCGGGATCGGATGAAGAAGGAAAAAGGCGGGGGAAAGATCTCCTTTCAGCGGAAGGTGCAGTTTTTATCCGCCGTGCTTTTAAACGGGTATGCGGCTGGATTTGCGAAGGGAAAGCTGTTTACCGGGAAGAGCAAGGCTTTTTGCGTCCCGGTCCTCAACTGTTATTCCTGTCCCGGTGCCCTTGGGGCCTGCCCGGTCGGTTCTTTACAGGCGTCCCTCGCCGGCCGTCGTTTCCCTTTTTACGTGCTGGGCCTGCTCATGCTGTTCGGGGTTGTCCTCGGTCGTCTGGCCTGCGGACTTTTATGTCCCTTCGGCCTGGTGCAGGACCTGCTCCACAAGATCCCGGTGCCCAAATGGAAGGTGCCGGGAAGGATCGACCGGCCGGCGAGGTCTCTGAAATACGTGGTCCTGCTGGTGCTTGTGATCTTCCTTCCGGCCTTTGCCGTGACGAAGAGCGGTGTAAATCCGCCCTATTTCTGCAAGTACTTATGTCCGGCCGGGACCCTTGGAGGCGGCATTCCACTGATGATCACGGATCCCGTGCTCCGGGAGCTGGCAGGTTTCCTGTTTGACTGGAAGGTTCTCGTGCTGGTCTTGATCCTGACGTCGTCTCTGTTTATCCACCGCCCCTTCTGTCGGTATCTCTGCCCGCTGGGGGCCTTCTACTCGGTCTTCAACCGCTTCAGCTTTTATCAGATGCACCTGGAGCGGACAAAATGCGTCGGCTGCAAAGCCTGTGAGCGCTCCTGTCCCATGGCGGTGGAAGTCACGAAGAACATCAACAGCCCGGAATGCATCCGCTGCGGGAAATGCAGGTCCGTCTGTCCCACGGGGGCGATTTCGGGAGGGTTCAGCCGGAACGTTTCCGGTATTCCCTCGGAAGGGTCTGAAAATACGCCTTGAAGGCGGCGGTGAAGCGGCTCTGGCTGTCGTAGCCGACGGCCTGTGCGATCTCGGCGATGCTTTGGTCCGTCTCCCTTAACAGCCTGGCGGCCTGTTCCATGCGGTGCTCCCTTACGTGGGCGGCGATGGAGGTCCCGTAGACGGACTTGAATGCGGCTTTCAGGGTGGTCGGGTTGATGAGGTACTGCCTGGAAAGCTCTTCGATGGTGATGCGCTTCTCCATGTGCCGGGTCAGGTAGTCGTGGATCTTCCGGGCGATGAGGAGCTGTTCCTCCTGGCATTCGGATGAGCCCTGCCCGGAGTAAAGCTTGGGACAGGTGATCTCCATGACCTGTTCGATCATCTGATGGAGCAGGCGGCTCTCCTCCGTGTCTGCGGCCCGGTAATACATCTCTTTTCCTTCCCGGCGGCTGACGATGAGGCCGCTGTTTTTTAATGGCCTGAGGTGGTGGGACACGGCCGGGCTTGACATATGCATCATGGCGGAAATGTTGAGCACGCATTCCTCGAGGTGGCACAGGAGCCAGAAAATGCGGATCCTGGTGGTGTCGCCTAGCTGCCGGAACACCTCCGCCACGGTCTGGAAATAGTCGATCCGGTCTAACTGCTCCTGGATCTTTTCCGCCTGTTCCCCCTCCCCGTGCCGGTGGGGCAGATTCATTTTCTCCATAAATTTCTCCTTTTTGTCACTTGAGTTCCCGCACGTTATCTTTGTCTGAAAAATCAGGGAGAAAAGCGGTTTTTAAGCCGAAATTCTTCAGAACGCCGCCAGGAAGCCTTCCCGGTGGCGGTTTATCTTTCATTTAAAAGGCGTGAAAAGAACAGCTTTTCTTCCGTATTTGTACCGAAACAAACATGCAGAAACGCAAGCCTGTATTTGCATTTCGCCCAAACAGAAATACTTTTCGCCTGTTTGGGAAGGAATGCGTCTCCGATATTGACGTCTCCGGTTATCTGGATTATACTACAGTCACAATGATTAAACAAGTGCTTAATTGTTGAATTTCAAAAACAAGGAGGATTTTTCCGATGAAGAAAACTTACAAGATCGAGGTGGACTGCGCCAACTGTGCAAATCTGATGGAGAATGCGGCAAAGAAGACCGCCGGCGTCCAGAGTGCGACGGTCAATTTCATGACGCAGAAGATGATCGTGGAATTTGCAGAGGGGAAAGAGCCGAAAGCGATTATGAAGGACGTGCTGGCCGCCTGCAAGAAAGTGGAGCCGGACTGCGAGATTTTCCTCTAAACGCCATCCATTAAATATGTTCTGAAAGGAGTTTTACCATGCAGGAATTGGTGATCAGCATACTGCTGACGGCCGTGGTCCTCATGGCCGCCGCCATGCTTCTCTTCGTCGGCAGCCGTGAGGGAGGCATGAAGAGAAAGCAGAAGGTCATGATGATTCGGATTTTGGTCACTGCCGCCATTCTGCTGGCTCTCCAGTTTGTCCCCGCAGAGCTGTTTGACAGGCTTGACGGATACCTCGTTCCCTCTGCGGGGAGATGGGCCCGCTTTGCGTGCTATCTGATCAATTACTTTATCATCGGCCATGACATTCTGAGGAAGGCGGCAAAAGGGATCAAAAACCGCCGAGTCTTCGATGAGAGTTTCCTGATGGCCGTGGCCACCGTCGGAGCGATGGCGCTGGCTATTTACGAGAACGGCGAATATCTGGAGGCCATTGCCGTCATGCTGTTCTACCAGATCGGTGAATGGTTCCAGGGCTACGCCGTGGGAAAGAGCCGCCGCAATATCAGCGACCTGATGGACATTCGTCCCGACTATGCAAACGTGGAGATGGACGGGAAGCTTGAGCAGGTCGATCCGGACGAGGTGGAGGTCGGAAGCGTGATCGTCGTCCGGCCGGGAGAAAAGGTGCCCATCGACGGGGAGGTCATTGAGGGGAATTCCAGCCTGAATACAAGCGCATTGACCGGTGAGAGCCTGCCGAAGGAGGCAAAGGTCGGCGACGAGGTCATCAGCGGCTGCATCAGCATGACCGGCGTATTAAAAATCCGGACGACGAGGGAGTTCGGGGAGTCCACGGTATCCAAAATTTTGGACCTGGTGGAAAACGCAAGCTCCCGCAAGTCGAGGTCGGAGGATTTTATCTCGAAGTTTGCGAGGGTCTACACGCCGGCCGTCTGTTTTTCGGCCCTGGCGCTGGCCCTCATTCCCCCGGCCGTCCGCACGCTTTTCTTGGGACTGTCCGCAGACTGGGGCGTCTGGATTTACCGGGCGTTGACCTTCCTCGTGATCAGCTGTCCCTGTGCGCTGGTGATCAGCATTCCTTTAAGCTTTTTTGCGGGGATCGGCGGCGCCAGCGGCGAGGGCGTGCTGGTGAAGGGCTCCAATTATCTGGAAACCCTCTCCAAGACGAGATACGTGGTCTTTGACAAGACCGGAACCATGACCAAGGGCGTCTTTGAGGTGAACGGGATCCATCATTCGACCATGGATGATGAAAAGCTGCTGGAATATGCGGCTCTGGCGGAGAGCGATTCCTCCCATCCCATCAGCAAGAGCTTACAGCGGGCATATGGGAAGGAAATTGACAGAAGCCGGGTATCGGACATCCGGGAGATCAGCGGCAACGGCGTGACGGCGAGGGTGGACGGCCTGGAGGTGGCCGCCGGGAATGACAAATTGATGAAACATTTGGGCATTCCTTATCAGGACTGTCATCAGACCGGCACGATCATTCACATGGCGGTCGGCGGGAACTATGCGGGGCACATCGTGATCTCCGACATTGTCAAACCCCATGCAAAAGCCGCCATTGAGGAACTGAAGAAGGCGGGGGTGGATAAGACCGTCATGCTGACCGGGGATGCGAAGCGGGTGGCGGACCAGGTCGCCGCCTCCCTTGGGATCGACGAGGTGTGCAGCGAACTTCTTCCGGCCGACAAGGTGGAGCGGGTGGAGGAGCTTCTGCGGGCGAAGCCCGCCAGGGCGAAGCTGGCCTTCGTGGGCGACGGGATCAACGACGCACCGGTGCTTTCCAGGGCGGACATCGGTATTGCCATGGGAGCTATGGGTTCCGATGCGGCGATCGAGGCGGCGGATATCGTGCTGATGGACGATGATCCCTTGAAGATCGCAAAGGCGATCAAGATTTCCAGAAAATGCCTGCGGATCGTCTACCAGAACATCGTGTTTGCCCTGGCGGTGAAATTCGCCTGCCTTGCGCTCGGAGCCGTGGGGATCGCAAACATGTACCTGGCGATCTTCGCAGACGTGGGCGTGATGGTCCTTGCGGTGCTGAATGCGATCCGCTGCCTGTTCGTGAAGAAGCTGTGAGGACGGAGAACTTTTCTTTCTTTTGCCAGGCCGGCAAGGTATACTGATACTTGTATGGGGGATGCGGCCGGGCCGGCCAAGATCATATTAACAAGAGGGGATGGGAATGTCAGTGATTTATGCGATGAGCGATATCCACGGATGCGTGAAGGAATTCGAGGCAAAACTCCGGCTGACCGACCTCGGGGGGAACAACCGGCTGATCCTTTTGGGAGACTATATTGACTATGGGCATCAGTCCGGACGGGTGCTGGAGATTGTTTATGGTCTGCAGCAGGAATGCGGACGGGACAAGGTGGTCGTCCTGAAAGGCAACCATGAGGCCATGTTCCTGGGATGGGTCCATTGTTTTGGCAGGAAGGCAAGCCCTGGGCGTGACGTCTTAGAATATGGCGGATGGTTTGCGGCGGATTCAAATGATGGTTTGAATACGTTTCGGACATTGGTCTCGGAGGATGCCTTCCGTGACTTTGAGGACTTTGCGGGGAAGGCGGATTTTCTCCAGATCAACCAGAAAGCGGCGGAGCTTGTTCTGTCAGAAAAAGGCGAATTGGTCAGATGGCTCAGAACGCTGCCGTCCTTTTATGAGACGGACACGCAGATATTCGTCCATGCGGGGGTGGACGAGGAGGCTGAGGATTATTGGAAGCTGGGGACCACGGATGCCATGTTTTTGTGGAAGCATCCGGCAACCTTTGGGAATTTTTTAAAGACGGTGGTATCCGGGCATATCGGTACCAGGGAACTGGCAGACGACAGAGGTTATCACGACGTGTACCATGACGGTGCCAGCCACTATTACATAGACGGATCGGTCTATCAGGGCGGGAAGCTGCTGCTTCTGGCATATGATGAGTCGGAGGGGCGGTACTATACGGTGCAGGAGGACGGCGGGAAGACAGAGGTGGTTCGATACCAAAGATGAGAGGAACCATTGCCCTGTATGTCCAAAAAAGCAGGGCGGAAAAGAGGAAACACCAATGCAGGAGAGCAGGCTGTTTAAGATCCTATATTATTTGCTGGAGCGGGGAGGGGCCACCGCTCCGGAGCTGGCGAAGCGGTTTGAGGTGTCGGTGCGGACGATCTACCGGGATATGGATGCCCTGAGCAGTGCGGGCATTCCCATCTATGCGGAGGCAGGCCGAAACGGCGGGATCCATCTGATGAAGGATTTCGTTCTGGATAAGGCGCTGCTGTCGGAGGAGGAAAAGCAGGAAGTCCTCGCGGCCCTGGAGAGTATCAATGTCACCCAGGGGAAGGATGAGAGCCAGATCCTGCAGAAGCTTTCGGCTCTGTTCCAGCTTGGTTCGGAGAACTGGCTGGAGGTGGATTTTTCCAGATGGGGCCATAGGGAATCAGACAACGAAAAGCTCGAACTGCTAAAATCGGCGGTGATCCGTCGTCGGATGGTAAAGCTTTCTTATGCAGGCACAAGCGGCTCCCTCACAGAACGGACCGTGCAGCCCTACAGGTTGGCCTACAAGGCAAGGGCCTGGTATCTGAAGGCGTTCTGCACCAAGAGGCAGGAGCTTCGCACCTTCAAATTATGTCGTATTCTTGACGTGGAGATTTTGAAGGAGGGTTTTCCTTACCGGAGCTTTCCGGAGCAGGAGGAGGCTTCCGAGGAGGATTATCCGGAGATCGTGCTTCGTTTTCCGGGGGAGATGGCCTACCGGGTTTATGATGAATTCGATCGGACGCAGGTGGCAAGGCAGGAAAACGGGGACCTGGTCGCTTCCGCACATATGCCGGTGGACGAATGGCTTACCGGCTTCCTCCTGTCCTTTGGAACGCAGGTGGAGATCCTTTCTCCGGCTTTTTTGCGGGAGGCCGTGGCCGGTGAGGCGAAATTGATCTGGGAAAAATATCAAATATCTGCCGATGTGGATAAAACCTGACAGAGGATGTCAGGTTTTATGTGTTATCTTATGGGAAACAGCAGGAGCATCTGCCGTTTGCCACAAAGAGACAGCCGGAAGCCTTTTCCGGGCTTGCGGCACATTGGAAAGAGAGGTATGAGATGAACGGAACGGAACAAAAATTCTGCCAGAGCTGCGGCATGCCGATGGGAGACGGGGAGGAGCTTTATGGGACCAATGCCGACGGCAGCAAAAACGAGGAATACTGTAAGTACTGTTTTGAGAAGGGGGAGTTTACCTTCAAGGGGACCATGGAGGAGCTGATCGAGTTCTGCGTGCCCAATATGACAGCCGCCAATCCCGGCATGACAAAGGAGGAGGCGAGAAAGGGCATGCGGGAATGGTTCCCCACCTTAAAGCGGTGGAGCGGACAGGCGCAGTAGAGCAGGAATAAAAAAACAGGAACAAAAGAGCAGGGACAAAAGAACAGGAACAGAAGGGGTGCGGGCGGTTCGGGCTTCCGTAATCGAGTAGGGGGATTAAATTCCCCCTACTCGATTCTTCCCTTATCAGTTTTGGTTTATTGGAGGATCGACCATTTTAGGGGAGTAAGTTTTTATTCGAGATGGATGGCGACTTCCATTGACAAATACACATAAAATACGTATAATTTGAAACGAAAGGAGGAGAATTTAGGGAAACGCTGATTTAATCATCGTTTCTTAACATTTTTTTTTCATACGGAGGAAGGTATGAAGCAGAGAGAGCTTGTGAAGAAGCTTGAAAATGCAGGTTTTGTATTTGAAAGACATGGAAGTAATCATGATATATATACCAGAGGTGAGGAGAAAGAAGAAGTTCCAAGACACAAGGAAGTTGATGAACGATTGGCAAAAGCGATCATAAAAAGAAGGAATCTTTAATATTCTGGAAATAAGTCAACCGTTCATGTATACTTATCATAAATCTATTATTATATATATGGAGATAAAAAATGAAGAATGTGTATCCTGTATTTTTTACAAAAACAGATACCGTAATATTAGTGGAAGTCCCGGATTTGGAAATTTTAACAGAAGGGAAGAATATGTCAGATGCCATTGAGATGGCAAGAGATGCAATAGAATTAAAATGTGTGTCAATGGAGGATGATGGGATTGAAATTCCTTTGCCATCGGAAATGGATGCTTTGGATATCAATAGAGGAACTTTTGCGGAGGAAGGAACTACCGTAATGTCTTTCGTTGACATTGACTCAGCAGAGTATAGAAGGAAGATTGATACAAAAACGGTCAGGAGAAATGTCACCATTCCGGGATGGCTTAATTATGAAGCGGAACATGCAGGAATCAATGTTTCAAGGGTGTTGCAGGAAGCCTTGATGAAGGTACTGAATGTGCAGCGTAATTTTTAATTGAATTTAGGGAAATGCGGGGTGTCGCACCATCATCTGTTTTGGATGAGGGTGCGGCACCTTTTTGTATATGGGCGCAAAAGATTCTTTTTCTCTTGACTTGCTGAACAATGTTCAGTATAATGGAGTTGAACGGTGTTCAAGGAGGACGTGATGGATAACAGAGAAGGAATCATTCGGGCTACCATGGAGCTCATTCAGGAAAAGGGTGAGAGAATCGGTGACATTACGGTGCGGGAGATATGCAGAAGGGCGAAGGTAGGGCTGGGGCTTGTGAATTACCATTTTGGAAATAAGGACAAGCTCTTGGAGGTGTGTGTGGAACGTATGGTGAATGAGATCGTTGACCGGTTTCATTCGATCCAGGGGGAGACGGCGGGAGGGACTGCCCGTGAACGGCTGGAGACGCTTGGGAATCTGACGTTTTCCTTTTTGTTTGAGCATGAGGCGGTGTCGAAGATTTCGATTCTCGCAGACATGGGTGTTCCGAAGGAGGATGACAATACCCACAGAACCTACCTTGCCTATCTGCCCCTCGTGTCTGCCTGCCGTCCCGACTGGGATCAAAGAACCCTTGAACGAAAGACGTTCGCTCTCATTGTCACCATGCAGCAATCGTTTCTGCGGCATAAGGTGATCAGGCAGCTTTACGGGACGGATCTGACGGTCCGGGAAGAGCGGGAAGCCTTTCACAGGGCGGTCCTCAGTGATCTTTTGGAGGGATGAGTTATGAATATCACGGTGATCAACGGGACGGAAAAGCACGGAGTGACTTACCATTTGAAGGAGCTTTTTCTGGAGGAATGGAGGGGAAAGGCCCACATTGTGGAGTTTTATCTGCCAAAGGACTGCCCCTCCTTTTGTGCGGGCTGCACAAACTGCATTTTCCACGGGGAGGGAACCTGCAAGGATGCCGGATATGTACAAAAGATTGCGGCGTCGCTGCTAGAGGCGGATTTGATCGTGATGACTTCTCCGACCTACGTGATGCATGCGACAGGCGCAATGAAATCGCTGTTGGACCATTTCGCTTATTTGTGGATGAATCATCGTCCGGCCCCCGAGATGTTTGGGAAGCGGGCACTCATCATCACCCAGTGCCTTGGGGCAGGCGCAGGGGCCACGGCAAAGGATATCAAGCATAGTCTCTCCTGGTGGGGAATTTCCCAGATCGCCGTATTTAAGGGGAGACTGATGGGAGCGATCGTCTGGGAAGAGCTTGAGGAAAAGAAGCGCCTGGAACTTACAAAGAGGATGGAGCGGCTGTCAGAAAAGTTTTCCCATATCCATTACGAAAGACCTCCGAGGGTAAGGCTTGCGACAAGGGTTAAGTTTCTGTTCTGCCGCATGCTGCAAAAATCGTTACATAAAAACGATCCGGAATATCCGGACGGAGCGTATTGGGCAAGGCAGGGATGGCTTGCAAACAACAGGCCGTGGAAGAATCCGGTATCTCTTGGCTTGTAGATGGGGAAGGTTTATGGTAATATGGAAACAAGAGAATGGGGAAGGGAACGTAAGGAAAATATACGTCTGATATCGGCAGGGCTTGCCACCAAGACAGAAAGGAGAATTTACTATGATACGGACAGTTACTTTGGATAAAAATCAAGTGCCCACAGAGGAGCAGATCAAGCAGATAAAAGAAGCGGCAAAGAGGGAGATTGTATTTGACGAGGATTCTCCGGAGCTTACGCCTGCGATGGAAAAGGCGTTTCGTCTGGCAGCGAAAAACCGCAATACGCAAAGAAAAATAAATATATCATGATAACGGGGCGAACATTAGACGATGACCTGATCTACGAAATTCTCTCCGTGGTGGAGGAGATCCCGGAGGGATGTGTTGCCACCTACGGACAGATTGCCCGCCTGATCGGCAGAGACAAGAATGCGAGGCTTGTGGGAAGGGTGCTTTCCATGGCCGAGTATTATGGGACTTATCCCTGCCACCGGGTGGTGAACCATGCGGGACGGCTGGTTCCGGGATGGCAGGAGCAAAGATATCTGCTTCTTGAGGAGGGTGTTCCCTTTAAGGATGATTTTCATGTGGATATCGTGCGCTGCCGATGGGAGTGTTAGGGAAACTCAAGACGTGATTTTATATAGCAGACGGCAAATATTTTTGTCGTTTACCATAGTTGACACAGTGTCAGAACAGTGCTATACTACGAATGGTGACACTGTGTCAAGATCAGGTGAAAGGAGAATTTCATATGAGCAAGAAGGTTTTGATCGCCTATTTTTCTGCCAGCGGCGTGACGGCACGAGTAGCCAAGGAGATGGCGGAGGCCGTGGGAGCGGATCTGTACGAGATCTGTCCGGAGGTGCCTTACACGTCCGCAGACCTGGACTGGACGGACAAAAAGAGCCGCAGCACCGCAGAGATGAACGATCCGGGCTGTCGTCCGGCGATTGCGGCGCCTGTGGAGGATATGGACCGGTATGATACGGTTCTGGTGGGCTTCCCGGTTTGGTGGTATGTGGAGCCCCGGATCGTGGACACCTTCCTTGAAAGCTACGATTTTTCCGGCAAAACCCTGATTCCCTTTGCCACATCCGGCGGCAGCGGGATCGGAAAAGCGGAGAAGAGTCTTAGGGCTCATTGCCCTGGGGCCTCCTGGGAAAAAGGACAGCTTTTGAACGGGCGAGGTGCGGCGGACTGGGCAAAACATATTTTGCAGGGGTAACTTTTGCAGCCAAAGCTTACAGCCGGGCAGGAGATATAGCAGACGGCCAATAAATCTGCAAAATCTGCCTATCGTCTGCTTCAAATGGCTGTTCCCTGACGAAGACAGAATCCAATATTCTAACCGCACAGGTGGAAATATTTTTGCTACAGAAATTTGCTCAGCAAGAGGGGACAGATATGCCAAAGGGTTCGGAAGAATTGATTCGTGCAAGAAAAGAAGAGATCATAAACGTATGCGCCTCTCTTTATGAGACGATGGGGTTCAAGGATATTACGATCCGGGACATTGGGGCGAAAACCTCCTTTACCCGCACCTCCATCTATAATTATTTTCAGACGAAGGAGGAGATTTTTCTTGCCCTGCTCGGACGGGAGCATGATCGGTGGACTGCGGATTTAAGGGCGGTCCTTCAAAACAATGATACCCTGTCCGGTGCCGGATTTGCGAGGGAACTCGCCCGCACTCTGGAAAAGAGAGGCTGTATGTTGAAGCTGATCTCCATGAATCTCCATGATATGGAGGGGAACAGCCGCCTGGAAAACCTTGTGGCATTTAAAGTGGCCTATGCCGACGCCAGGCGGGCCGTTGCCGCCTGCCTGGAAAAGTTTTTCCCTCACATGACGGATGGAGATATCCAGGGCTTTCTATATGCCTTTTTCCCCTTCCTTTTTGGCGTGTATCCCTACACGGCGCACACGGAAAAACAGTTGGAGGCGATGAAGCTTGCCCGTGTGGATAATGTCGATTACTCCATTTTTGAGATCACGGAGGCCTTTGTTTCCAACCTGTTAGCGGGCATGTAGATGCTCTTTCTACTCTGCCGTTGGCAATGTTAGGAGCGGAAGTGGCCCCTCGCCCTATTTCTGTTTGACCAGCATGGCGCTCCCGTGGAGGTCGGCCAGGGGGATCGCCATCAGCCCTTCTTCCAGGCAGAACTGCCGCACGGCCTTCCCGGCTCCCGGAAACTGGGAGCTGTTGTAGTCGTGGACCAGGATCACGCCGCCGGGGACCAGCTTCGGCCAGAAGGCGTAAAGGCCCGAGAGGGTCGGTTCGTAGAGATCCGGGTCCAGGCTCACGAAGGCCAGAGGCGGCAGGTTCTCCGGGAGGGATTCCGGGAAATGTCCCTTGCAGAAAACGGCCCGCTCCGGGTGGGACAGCCGGCTTCGGACCAGTTCTTCGCTGGTGTCGCCAAAGTCCCCGGCCGAAGCCCTTGTGCAGATGTCAAGCTGTCGTTCCGTTTCCACGTCGGCGCTGGAAAAGCCGCTGAAAGTGTCGAAGAGATAGAGGGGCCGGTCCGGAAAGAGCCGGTTCAGCTCCGCCGCCAGGGCGCCCTGGTAGACGCCAAGCTCGGCGACGGCTCCGGGAAGCTTGGCGGCGTTTATCTCTGCGGCCAGAAGCCGTACCTGGGCGAGTCTGAGGTCCATCAGATCCCGGAAGGGATTTAAGGTGCGGATTTCCCCGCCGTATCCAAGGTCCCGGAGCTGGCCTTCGATCTTAAGGACCGCCTCCCGGTTTAAGACGGTGATCCACACCAGATCCGGGCCCATGGCCGGAATCTGTTCCGGGGAGATGACGGGAACCTGTCCCAGGACCGTTCCCTGTTTTTTTGGATTATTGTCGGCAAAGGCCAGAAGCTTCCCCGCCGCCGGGAGCCAGCGGGCGGCCATCTGTCCCCCCTGTCCGCTTCCAAATAAGATGATCTTCATGCGTATTCCTCTCTATGATTCAAAGCGCTATATCCCAAAACTGTGCAATATTGACAAAATTTTTTCAAATATTTTTTGAAAAAATATCGGAATTTCAAAAAATTTATTGACGAAATCGGCAGAATGAACTATACTGAACCCATAGACTGCAGTATGTTTATGGATTTTTACTGTGGGAACCGCAGGGGTCTTCGTTGGGTCCCTTTCCCATAAGGCCTTTCAGCCTGTCCATGCCGATGTCCGAGAGAAAGACCAGCTCGCTTGGATTCCCGTTTAGATCCTCCCCCCGAAGGCGGAGGAGATTGGCGGTTTCATAAAAGTCGATGGGGAGTTCTCGGCGGAACGTTTCACCGGTTTTTTCGTCGGTCACCTCGACGGTGACCATGCTGGCGTGGATCTCACGTAATTCCATAAGAAATACCTCCATGATCTTGATAGATCTATTCTAGCATTGCGGGGACAGAAAGGGCAAGGGTTTTCGTATCGTCAATGGCAAAGTAATCTGCCCTTGACGATCGATCCTCCGGGGGATGTGGATGCATATTGCCGTTGCGGGAACCAGGGGAATTTTGTTTTTGTAGAAGGAGGGTATCGAATGATCAAAAAAGTACTTATCATCAATGGGGTGGAACGCACCATTGTGGTGGACGAAAGTGAGTCTCTGGCTCAGGTACTGAGGGACCGCCTGCTCCTCACCGGCTGTAAGATCGGCTGCGGCGAGGGACACTGTGGTGCGTGTAACGTCATCGTGGACGGAAAGGTGACCCGCTCCTGTATCACGAAGATCGCAAAGGTTCCGGACTATGCGAAGGTGGAGACCATCGAGGGGATCGGGACGCTGGAGGACCTTCATCCGCTGCAGGCGGCCTGGGTGGCCCACGGCTGTGCCCAGTGCGGCTTCTGTTCTCCTGGCTTTATTATGAGCGCCAAGGTGCTTCTGGAGAACAATCCTTCTCCCACCAGGGAAGAGGTGCGGGAATGGTTCAACAAGAACCGGAACCTCTGCCGCTGTACCGGTTATAAGCCTCTCATTGACGCTGTCATGGATGCGGCGAAGGTGCTCCGGGGTGAGATGTCCAAGGAGGACCTCATGTTCCTTCCCACGGACAATAAGATTATCGGGACCAGCTATGCCCGTCCTTCCGGCGCCGCCAAGGTGACCGGCCAGTGGAACTTCGGCGCCGACGAGATCAAGAACCTGCCGGAGGATACGCTGCAGATCGCTCTGGTGCAGGCGGAAGTCTCCCATGCCAATATCAAAGGCATTGACTGCTCCGAGGCCGAGAAGATGCCCGGCGTGGAGCGGATCATTACATATAAGGACGTGCCCGGCAAGAACCGGATCACCGGTCTCATCACCTTCCCCACCAACAAGGGAGACGGCTGGGACCGCCCGATTCTCTGTGACGAGAAGGTGTTCCAGTATGGTGACGCCATCGCCATGGTCTGTGCGGACACGGCAGCGCATGCGAAAGCGGCCGCCAAGGCGGTGAAGGTGGATCTGGAGGTCCTTCCGGCCTACATGTCCGCTCCGGAAGCCATGGCTCCCGATGCCATCGAGATCCATCCCGGCACGCCCAATGTGTATTATGAGACCAACTGTATCAAGGGCGAGGACACGGCTCCCATCATGGAGAGCGCACCCAATGTGGTTGAGGTGGAAGCGTATTGTTCTCGTCAGCCTCATCTTCCCATTGAGCCGGACGTGGCTTACGCCTACACTGACGAAGAAGGCCGTCTGACCATCCACTCCAAATCCATCGGGATCCATCTGCACCATGCCATGATCGGCGAGGGTATTGGCGTGGCTCCGGAGAAGCTGAGACTGGTTCAGCTCCATGCGGGCGGCACGTTTGGCTATAAGTTCTCTCCGACCATTGAGGCTCTGGTGGGTGTGGCGGCTCTGGTGACGAAGCGCCCCGTGGCCCTGAATTTTGACATGTATCAGATGATCACCTACACCGGAAAGAGAAGCCCCGGCTTTATGAACATCAAGCTGGCCGCCGACGAGAACGGCAAGCTTCTGGCTCTGGAAGGCGACAACTATATCGATCATGGTCCTTACTCGGAGTTCGGCGATCTTTTGACCATGCGTCTGAGCCAGTTCGTGGGCGCCGGCATGGATATCAAGAATATCCGCAATAAGTCTCAGACGGTCTGCACGAACCATGCCTATGGTGCGGCCTTCAGAGGCTACGGTGCGCCCCAGTCCTTCATGGGCGGCGACATCGCCCTGGATGTGATGGCGGCGAAGATGGGGATCGATCCCTTCGAGTTCCGTGCCATGAACTGCTACAAGGAGTCCGAGGGTTCCACCACGCCCAACGGCTGTAAGCCGGATGTGTACTGCCTGGAGGATCTCTTTGACCTGGCAAGGCCCAAGTATCAGGCCAACAAGGCGTATGCGGAGGAACTCAACAAAACCAAGAGCGAGGACGGCAAGTACAAATACGGTGTCGGCGTTTCCCTGGGTATCTATGGCTGCGGCCTGGACGGCGTGGACTCCTCGGAAGCCTGGGCAGAGCTCAATGCGGACGGCACCGTTACCATCTACAATTCCTGGGAGGATCACGGACAGGGCGCCGACATCGGAACGCTGACCCATGCCCATGAGACCCTTCGTCAGGCTGGCTTTAAGCCGGAGCAGATCAAGCTGGTCATGAACGACACGGGCTTAACGCCCAATTCTGGTCCTGCCGGCGGCTCCCGTTCCAACGTCATGTCCGGAAATGCGACCCGTGTGGCCTGCGAGATGCTCATTGACGCCATGAAGAAACCGGACGGCTCCTTCCGCACCTACGACGAGATGAAGGCGGAGGGCCTGGCTCTCAAGTATGAGGGCAAGTGGGTGGCCACCGGCTGTTCGGACTGTGACATGGAGACGGCACAGGGGAATCCTTTCTCCGTCTACATGTACTGTATTTCCCTGCCCGTCGTCCGGGTGGAGATGGCGACCGGCAAGGTGAAGGTCGTGAAGTTCACGATGGTTTCGGACTTTGGCACCATTATCAACAAGATCGTGGTGGACGGCCAGGTGATGGGCGCCATCGCACAGGGCATCGGCCTTGCGCTTTCCGAGGACTTCGAGGACCTCAAGAAGCATACCACGCTTCAGAAGTGCGGCATTCCGTACCCGAATGACGTACCGGATGACATTGAGCTGATTTATCAGACGAATCATCCCCGTCCTCTTGGACCGTATGGTGCGGCCGGCTGTGGCGAGGGACCGCTTGCGGCGCCTCACCCTGCAATCCTCAATGCCATTTATAATGCCACCGGCGCCAGGGTCACGAAGATCCCTGCCCGCCCGGAGGTTGTGAAGGCGGCCATCGACGCTCTGTAAGAGGTATGCCTGGTGACAGGAACGGGCGATGGAAGAACGTTTCGATAACGTCAGGTAATGCGTGACAAATATCATGTAAGAAGTATCATGACGGGAGAATCCTGCTTCTGCAGGATTCTCTTTTCAAAAGAAACCACCATGTCAGCATTGCAGAAACCACCATAAATGAAAGTGGTTTATTTTGAGCCTCCGGCGGATGCGCAGAAAATGGGAGGGGAAGATGTCACTTCGTGACCCCATTTTCGCGCAGTTCAGCGCTGGAGCGCTGAACTTTCAAAGTAACCGATTTTCGAAGGGCTGCGGGACGGAGGGAGAACATGGAGCAGGTGATCGGAAAGGTTTATCGGATGAAGCAGGCTTTCGGGCAGGATGAACTGCATGAGAGGGAGGCGGTCTGTACCAGGGAGGACCCGCCGGGCTGTCAGGCGGCCTGTCCCCTCCGGATCGACATGCGCACGGTGTGCGTCCATCTGCAGAAGGGGAGTTTTTCTAAGGCGGCGGCAGTGATCCGCACGGTGACGCCTTTTCTCTTTCTTCTGTCGAAGAACTGCGGCGGCTCCTGTGTGAAGGGCTGCAAGCTGGCGGAGTCCGGGGACGGGGTCGTTCTTCCGGCGCTGGAGCGGGCCTGCGCCCTCTACGGCGGCTCCGGGAAGATCAACCGGTTCATGCTTCCAAGGAAGAGCCAGCGGGTGGCCGTGGCGGGGGACGACCTCTTTGCCCTGGCCTGTCTGTGGGAGCTGGGGAAGAAGGGCTATGAGGTGTTCTGGTACACGGCCGGGGGCTCCATGGAGGAGATCCTTGCGGGCTGGGGGCTCTCGGAGGAAGAAGCTTCGGCGGAGCTTTCGGCTTTTTCGGGCCTTCGGATCGAGACGAGGAAGCGGGAGGTTCTACGGCGGGAGGATTTGGAGGGGGAACTTTTGGAGTTTGACGGCGGGATCATCTCTCCTTCGGCCGGGTGGAACGAGTTTCCTGACGGAGTCCTTACAGAGGAGGCGGCGGAAGGGGCGGAGTGGATCCTGGCAAGGGCCAAGCATGCGGCCCTCTCCCTGGAGCGGCAGGTGCAGGGGGTTTGCACCGGGGAGCCGGAGAAGGGCGGGAGGGAGAGTCGTCTCTTTGTGACCATGGACGGGGCAGAAGGCTCAAAGGCCCTCACGGACCTGGAGCATGTGACGAAGGAGAGTGCGGCGGCGGAGGCGGGCCGGTGTATCCAGTGTCAGTGTCTGGAGTGTGTGAAGGGCTGTGTCTATCTGCAGCATTTTAAGCGGAATCCTAAGGGGGCCATCCGGGAAATTTATAATAATATGTCCATTGTCATGGGGAATCATATGGCCAATGGCCTGATCAACGCCTGTGACGAGTGCGGGCAGTGTAAGGAGGCCTGTCCCAATGGCTTTGATTATCCGGATGTGTGCCGGATTGCGAAGCATACCATGGTGGAGACGAAGAAGATGCCCCCCTCCACCCATGAATTCGCCCTGCTGGACCAGGAGTTCTCCAACGGGGAGGCTTTTCTTGCAAGGCCGGAGCCGGGAACAGAGACCTGCCGGTATCTGTTTTTCCCTGGCTGCCAGGCGGCGGCGGTGTCGCCGGACACCGTGGAGGCGGCCTACCGGGACCTTAGCGGGCGGCTTTCCGGCGGGGTGGGATTGGTCCTCGGCTGCTGCGGGGCCGTGTCGAAATGGGCGGCCAGGGAGGATTTATTTGGGCAGGCCCTTCGGCAGCTTGCGGATTCCTGGGAGGGGATGGGACGGCCCACCCTGATCTGTGCCTGTCCCACCTGCAAACGGATCTTTGAGGGGCACACGGAAATTCCCGCCGTGGGGATCTGGGAGGTCCTGCTTTCCCTGGGGGTGGAGAAAAAAGCCTCCGGGACCGTGGCCGTCCACGACGCCTGCGGCGCCAGGGGGGACGAAAAGCTGCAGAAGGAGATCCGGGCCTTCGTGGGGGCCCTGGGCTGCCGGGTGGAGGAGATTCCCTTTTCCGGCGACCTTTCCCCCTGCTGCGGTTTCGGGGGGCTTGCGAAGTACGCCAACCCGGAGGTGGCAAAAAAGAAGGCCGCCTTTGCCGTCGGACGGACAGACCGGAAGATTCTCACCTACTGCATGGCCTGCAGGGACCAGTTTTCCCGGGCGGGGGCGGACACCTGCCATATTTTGGAGCTGGCCTACGGAGTGGAGCCCGCACCGGTCCCGGATCTCTCCGCAAGGAGGGCGAACCGGCTGAAACTGAAACAGAAACTGTTAAAGGAGCTTTGGAAGGAGCCGTTTGAGATGGAGACAGGGATTCCCGTAGTCTACGGGGAGGGCGTGGAAGCGCAGATGGAAGAGCGCATGATCTTAAAGAGCGACGTGAATGCGGTCCTTACGGCTTACGAGGCCTCCGGGGAGGCCGTGTATGACGAGGAGTCCGGCCTGTTCTCGGCCAGCCTGCGGCTGGGGAACGTGACTTTCTGGGTACGGTTTGCCAAGGACGGGGACGGATACACGGTGCACGGCGCCTACAGCCACCGGATGACCGTGGAATAGGAGGGAGACATGGCGGAGAAAAGCTATTATACCATAGACCCGCTGGGGAAGCTCACCTGTGCCAAGTGCAGGGTGCCCCTGGTGAAGGGAAAAGCCACCTTCGGCTATCTGGGAAACGCCTTCCCGGTGGAGCTTCCGGTCTGCCCCTCCTGCGGCTATATCTACGTGCCGGAGGAGCTGGCCATGGGGAAGGTGCTGACGGTGGAACGCAGTCTGGAGGACAAATGAGCGGACAGAAGATCAGACCGGAATCCGGAACCTGTATGATTGGCTCCCATCCCGGCGGCCTTTCCCTGACGAAGCGGCTTTTCGCCCTGGCGGACGCAGAGACGCCGGGGCGGGTGCTGGATTTGGGGGCGGGCGGGGGAGCGTCGGTGCGGTATCTGCGGGAGAGGGGCTATGAGGCGGAGGGGATCGACCTTCTCTATGGGGAACGGCCCGCAGAGAGGGGATCACTGTTTTATGCGGACATGCGGGCGCTCCCCTTCCCCGACGAATGCATGGATGTCTGTCTGGCGGAATGCAGTGTTTCCGGCTGCGGCGACGGGCCGACGGCTCTTCGGGAAGCCTTCCGGGTCTTAAAGACGGGGGGAAGCCTGCTTCTCTCGGATGTGTTCTTCCACCGGGACGGAAATGGAGACTCCGGCACGGCGGAAGCCCCTTCCCTCTCCATGCCGGGCCCCTTGGGGCTGAACTGCTGGAGGAGGGTCTTTCGGGAGACGGGATTTGAGCTAAAGGGGCTGGTGGACGAAACGCCTCTCTGGCGGGAATTTTTTCTGGAAAGCCTCTGGAACGGCAATGCGGACCCGGCCTGTCTGGATGTTTTCCGGGAAGCGGGGAAGGCGGGATGCGGCTATTTTCTGGCCTGGCTTTGGAAAGGAGGAGACGATGGAACTGTTTGACCGAATGCTGGAGCTTTCCGGCCAGGGTTTTTATTGTGCCCAAATCCTTTTGATCCTGGCGCTGGAGGCGGAGGGGAAGGAGAACCCGGATCTTGTGCGGGCCATGAGCGGCTTAAACGGGGGCCTGGGCTTTTCTGGTAATGTCTGCGGCGCCCTGACGGGGGGCTGCTGCCTCCTGGGGTATTTCTGCGGAAAGGGCGAGGCGGAGGAGATGGAGGCCCCGGAGTCCTCTCAGGTGATCGGGAAGTTTGTGGAATGGTTCCGGGGGTTCACGGAGGAAGCCTACGGCGGCTTTGACTGTGACCATATTCTGGAGGGGGATCCCTCTAACAAGATGAGACGGTGCCCGGGGATCGTGGAGGGCGTGTTCCGAAAATGCATGGAGCTTCTCTCGGAACACGGGCTGCTTTCTCTATGAGGATCCGGGGGTTGATCGCAGCGGCGGGGAAGTCCAGCCGCATGGACGGCTTTAAGCCTCTGATGGAATTGAACGGGTTTCCCATGATCCGGATGACGGTCCAGAGTCTTCGGAATGCCGGGATCCGGGACGTGACGGTGGTGGTCGGGTGCCGGGCCGGAGAAATGCGGGAGGCTCTCGCTCCCATGGAGGTCACGGTGGTGGAGAACGCCGCCTACGGGGAGACGGACATGTTTGCCTCCGTCCGGCTGGGGCTTGATTCTATCGCGGGGCGGGGGGAGGCGGACGCCGTCTTCTTCCTTCCGGGGGACATCCCGCTGGTGTCGCCGAGAAGCATGGAGACCATGAAGCGGCGGGCCTTTGCCGCAGGGAACGGGACGCAGGCGCTTCTTCCCAGGGTGGGGGAGAGGGCCGCCCACCCGCCGGTGATCCTGAAGGGGGGAATCGAGTCGGTGCTCCGGTATGAGGGAGACGAGGGGCTTCGGGGGGCCTTTGCCGGAATGAGGACTGAAAAGGTGGAGCTTCCGGAGGATGCGGGTGCCCTGGCCGATGCGGATTACCGGAAGGAGTTTGAATGGCTCGCCTCTTATGCGAGACTCCACAGGGGCGTGTCGGAACGGGTTTGCAAGGAACTTTATGAGGAGGTGTGCCTTCCGGCTCACGTGAGGAGGCACTGTCTGGCGGTGGGAGAGCTGGCCGGATGGATGGCGGAGAAACTGGTGGAACACGGCGCCTGCCTGGATATTGAGCTTTGCAGGAGCGGCGGTTATCTTCATGATCTCTGCCGTCTCTTGCCGGAGCATGAAAAGGCGGCGGGGGATTTTCTGCGGGAACGGGGCTATGAGGCTCTGGCAGGGATCGTGGAGGCGCACAAAGGGTTCGGGACAGAGCCGGAGACGGTGTGCGGGGAGAGTGTTCTGGTCTGTCTTGCCGACAAGCTGATTCTGGAGGGGCGGCGGGTGTCTCTTGGGGAGCGGTATCAGAAGGCTTTTTCCCATTCGCCGGTGAAGGAGCGGATCCTCCGGGATATCCGGGTCTGCGAAAGGCTGATCAAAGAATTCGAGGTGATGACGAGTGAACGGCTGTGAGCAGTATATTTATATGAACAATGCGGCGACCTCCTGGCCGAAGCCGCCGCAGGTGGCGGAGGCCATGGCGGAGGCGGTGAGGGCCCTCCCGGGGGCGGCGAACCGGGGCGGGCTTCTGGATTTCGACGTGTTTGGGGAGGTGAGGCGGGAGCTAGCCTTCTTGATGGGGATTTCCTGCCCGGAGCAGATCGCCCTGGGCTGTAATTCCACCTGGGGCCTGAATCAGGCCATCTTCGGCTATCCCCTGGAGGCGGGGGACACGGTCCTCTACACGGGGGCCGAACACAATGCCATCTTACGCCCTCTCTACCGGCTGGAGCGAACGGGGATCCGCACGGTGGAGGTTCCGGTGAACGAGGTGGGCCGGATGGAGCCTGCAGTCTGGGAGCGGGCGGTGAAGGAGTACGGGCCGAGGCTCTGTGTGTTTACCCACGCCTCCAACGTGACCGGGGCGGTCAATGACGCTAAGGCTCTGACGGCCGTCTCCAAGGAGGCCGGGGCGGACGTGCTTCTGGACCTGTCCCAGACTCTCGGCTGTATTCCGGTGCGGCTCTCGGAGTGGGGGGTGGACATGGCGGCCTTCACGGGCCACAAATACCTTCTCGGCCCCCAGGGAACGGGAGGCCTCTATGTGAGGCCGGGCCTTTCCCTGACGTCCCACATGGTGGGCGGCACCGGCGTGAAGAGTGACCTTCGGGAAATGCCGGAGGAGATGCCCCTCCGCCTGGAGGCAGGGACCGGGAACGAACCCTCTTACCACGGCCTTCTGGCGGCTCTGGTCTGGGCCAGGGAGCACCCGGCGGACGAGACCGTCTGGAAGGCGGTGTTTCGGAAGCTTACGGAGGGGCTCGTGGACCTGGGGTGTCAGGTGATCGTGCCCGGCGGGGAGACGACGCCGGTGGTGTCTTTTGCCGTGCCTGGGGTTCCTGCGGGGGAGGCGGCCGACATCCTGACCGGAAGCTACGACGTCATTCTGCGGGCCGGCCTTCACTGTGCGCCGGACATCATGGGGGATATCGGGATGGCGGGGGGAACTCTGCGGCTGAGTCTGTCCCGGTTTACCACGGAGGAAGAGGTGGAGCGGGTGCTCTCGGCCGTCCGGGATATCAAGGAGAGCGGGGGCATATGAAGTTTCGGTATAAAAAGACGGAGAACTGTTTTGCCGGGGCCAGAACCTATGAATACGAACTTCCTGTGACCGGGGAAGAGCTGCTTTCCTTTCTGGAAGGCTGGGAGCGGAGGGAGAACCACAAATTCCGCCGTCCGGTCTTCTCGGCGAAGAGGGACGGACTGGAGATCAAGGGGATTTTGGCCGCCCACATCGTGAAGGTCAATTACACGGAGGCGGGCTGGGAGAGAGAGAAGGAGGAACTGGAGCGATGGCTGGAGGGAGTGGAAACGGAATGCAGGTCGGAGTGACGGAGAGCGTCTGTCCGGAATGCCTGCAGGTGATCCCGGCGAGGAAGATCGTCAGAGACGGGGGGATTTTTCTGGAGAAGACCTGCCCGGACCACGGGACCTATTCTGTCCTCATCTGGGAGGGAACGGAGGAAAGCTATGGGGCGTGGGGCGAAAGCCTGCAGCCGGCGGATCAGATCCCGGCGGCAAAGCCGTCTGAGAAGGGCTGCCCCCTGGACTGCGGCCTCTGCGAGGACCATGAGCGGAGAGGGTGCTGCGTCCTCCTGGAAGTGACGGACCGCTGTGATCTGGGCTGTCCTGTCTGCTTTGCCGGAGCGGAGGCGGGGAGGGGGCGGGACGTGCCCCTCGAGGAGCTGGGGCGGCAGATGGACTACCTCATGTCCCACGGGGGCCCCTTTAACCTGCAGCTCTCCGGAGGGGAGCCCACCATGCGGGATGATCTGCCGGACGTCATCTGTATGGGGAAGGAAAAGGGCTTTTCCTTTTTCCAGCTCAACACCAACGGCCTTAGGCTGGCGAGGGAGGCGGGCTATGCCGAGACCTTGAAGGAGGCGGGGCTGTCCTGCGTCTTCCTGCAGTTTGACGGATTTAAGGAGGAAACTTACCTTGCCCTTCGGGGCCGGCCGCTGCTCGCCGAAAAGCGGGCGGCCATCGACGCCTGCGAACGGGCGGGCCTCGGAGTCATCCTGGTGCCGGTCATCGCTCCGGGGCTCAACGAGGACGAGGTCGGGGCGATCCTCCGTTATGGGGTGAGCCGGATGCCGGTGGTGCGGGGCGTCCACTTCCAGCCCATCAGCTATTTTGGCCGCTGTCCGGGGGCGAGGGAGGGCTACCGCCTCACCATCCCCAAGCTCCTTTCTCTAATGGAAGAGCAGACGAGAGGGCAGATTTCGGCCGGGGATTTCACCGGCGGGAATGCGACCAACCCTTACTGCACTTTCCAGGCCAATTACCTTAGGCAGGAGGACGGAAGCCTCGCCCCCATGGTCCACGGGACCGCCAGAGCCTATGCCACTTCGGAGCAGGCCAGAGAGTTCGTGGCAAGGCAGTGGACCGGGCCGGAGCCGGAGTCGTCAGGCGAGGGCGGCTGCTGCGGAACGGAGCCGGAAGCACCGGAAGGTGCGGGCGGCTGTTGCTGTTGTGGC
>JAAWRC010000048.1 GCA_022800815.1 Lachnospiraceae bacterium
GGCCTTTCAGCGTAATGTGATAGATCAAATATTATTTTTGTTGTTGGTAGGCTCCGAAAAGCCTTGTATTTGCGGTTTTCCTAATTTATATGGCCCTTACCCCGCAAGCGCCGTCACGCCAGTCGCCATCAACAGCATCACCGCCATCAATGTCACCATAATCTTTCTCTTTGTTCCTTTTCTTTTCATGTTTCGTCCTTCTTCTTTGGATTTGTTTTTTTCGGGATCGTGGCCACAATCCCATTTTATATTAAGCGCCGCTTAATCACCTTTACGTTTACCACTGGCAAGCAATGTTATCTCACAATATAGCTTCCCTCCACGTCCACCGCCCCTGCATTTTTATTTTCCACAAACACCCGATATTTCCCTGTTTGATCCAGCGAAAACTCATGGTATATATCACCCTTTTCTCGGACATACCGTCTCGCACCGTCCGGCTCTATGATGCCGACATTTACATATTTATCCGCAGGAGCCACAACAGCAACATTGATGCTCCCTCCCGATTTTGCGTCAAACTCAGGAGTTTTTTTCAACACATCACTTTTCACAGTCCATGTAAACATAGCTCCCGACCGGACCATATCCTGCAATTCCCCCTCCTCTTCCACAGAGGTGCCGACTCCGGGTGCTTCCTCAAACTCCTCCAACTCCATGATGTCCATCTCCTCTACCTCATCCACCACGGAAGTCTGATATAAATTCCTGTACTGCCTCGCCATCCCTGCGGACGCAGCGCACACGCTAACGGAACTGACTGCCGCAAGGACTCCGCAGACCACCGCCGCCGCCACAGGAGATTTCTTCTGATACCCGATAAACTTTTTCATATGTACCACCCTCTCTGATAATTGATGTTCATCTTCCACCTGCTGCACGGTAAAATATGCCTTTGCCGTGCCCACGTCTGTTACCATTTTCGTGATCGTGTCAAAGTAGGGATCCATTCCCCCTGTATACTCGCAGGCTTTCCTGTCACAGGCATGTTCGCTCCAGCGCCGGATTGAAAAATGAAGCCACCAGACGATTGGATTGAAAAAATGGAAGATTAAAATAATCGTAATCGCATGCTTGATCCATATGTCCTTCTGCTTGTAATGAATCAACTCATGGACAAACATCGTCCTTAAGTCTTCTCCGGTATATTTCCCGACTGGAAGCATGACGGCAGGATGCCTGACGCCGGTAAATTCCGACACCGCAATCCCATAGCTGAGCCATACCTCCACCCGGTCGGGCGGAATCCTAAGCACTTCGCAGACGGAGCAAAATTCCCGAATCTCTTCCTCCTTGCACTTCATGGTCTTGCCCCGATGTCTTTTTCGGAGCATCGCCAGCAGCAATAGATACCAGAGCCCCAAAATCCCGATTCCGGCAAACCATACGGCACAAAAGATCGTGCAGCCTCTCAAAATAGCCGGGGTCTGCAAGAAGAGTACCCCTCCGTCCCATTCCGGCCAGAGCCGGACAAGTCTCACAAAAACCAGATAACAGACCGGAAGGACAAAAAACGGGAGCACAAGCTTTAGCAGCGAATACCGAATGTCCCGATATCCCAGCCATTCCAGTCCTTTTCCGATAAAATGCCATACAAGTAAGACGACGCTGCCTGTTAAAGAAGTAAAAAGAACCGCAAAGGTCAGCTTAATGGTCCACGCCATCCAGAATTCTCCTTATTTTTTCCGCCTCTTCTTTTGATATCCTCTGCTCGCTGTCAAGGGCCGCCACCAAGCTTGAAGCCTTTCCCCGAAACCAAAAATTGATGTTCTCCAGGAGCATTTTTCTTTTGTACTCTTCCTCGTCCTGCAAAGGGTGGAGGTATGCCAGCCGCCCCTCCCTGTATTTTTCTATAAAGCCTTTCTCGATCAGTTTGTCCAGAAACGACGCAATGGCCGTCCTGCTGTAGTCCTTCCCGTAATCCCTGAACAGCGCTTCTGTCAGCTCCGGAACCGTGATGTCCCTGCCCATCTCCTCACCGGTATCCCAGATCACCTTCATGACCAGCGTCTCCCCCGAACTCAGAGAACGTTTCTTTTCTTCCCGTCTTTTCATCGTCCCGTCCTTTCCTTGTCAAATCCAACACTACGTTGCACTAAATAGTGTATTGTCTGCGCTTTCAATATACTACACTTCACTCTTTAGTGTCAAGTTGTCATTTCTCTTCAACGATAAGATTTTTTATTATAAATTCATCAAAAAACCGCCGCAGCTCCCTCTGTGAGAGCCTGCGGCGGTTTTCTCCGTCTTTCGTATTTTTCTTCCCTATCCCAGGGCCTGCAGTTTTCTGCTGTGGTCTGCGATTACCTTTTTCATAATGTCCATGTCGGCCTGCTGCGCTTCGATCTGTGACGAGACCTTCTCATACCGCTTGGCCGCCGGCACGTAATTTTCCGCCAGCAGTTGGATGTTCTTGTCCGTGACATTCTCAAGATGAAGCCGGATATTTACAATCTCACGGTCCGTCCTGCCAAGGCTTTGCTTCACTTCCGCAATTTCATGGCTCAGTTTGCCAACATTCTGCTTCATTTCCGCAATTTCATGATCCATCTGATCCAGACGTTCTTCCATCCGATCCTGACGTTCCTCCATCCGATCCAGACGTTCCTCCACCTGATCAAGGCGCTCTTCCACCCGGTCAAGCCTCTGGTCCATCCGATCGACCTTCACATTCAAGTCTCTCAGCTCATCCTTCACCGGCTGAAGCTCCGCCTTTAACTTGGAATCCAGCTTCACATCCAGGAGTTCGGAGATCGCCAGTAAGTCTTCATTGGTAAGTGTCATCGCATCACTCCCCTTCTGCCAGCCATTCTACCATACTCTGACTACAAAGTCCATCCCCCGGCTCCATGATCAACGACAAAAATCCCCAAAAATTTCCAACCGCAAGGGGAGAAAAGTTTCCATAAACAACACAAAAAAGTGGTTCTTTCCATGCCGGAATACACTCTCCGGCTTAGAAAAAGCCACTTTTCTTCCCGATATTTCTATATAAATCGAAACCACCGCAAAACGTCTTAGGAAACGCTTTGATCAGCCTTTCCCTTACTTTTATTCCGTGGTCAAAAGACTTGTGACCGCATAGACCTCGGTGCCGTTATAGTCAAGCTTTGACCAGCCGTTGCTCCCGATCCCGGTGCGGGCCACAAACTCCCCGTGAGTCAGGGTCGCCACCACGTTGTCGTCCGTGGAAGAATCCGGCGCCGACCTGAGATAGACCTCCTCCTTGGCCGTCACGCTGTCCGAAGCCTCCTGATAGGTGGGGACGGACACCGAAGAGCCGTCGGTGGAGAGATAGCTGGTGACCGCATAGAGCACCTGTCCCTCGTACTCCACCCTGGACCAGCCGTTGTGGCCGATGCCCGTCCGCTTGATCCAGTCGCCGTTGTAGATCCTCGTGACCACGTCCTCATCCTTTTCCGTGCTGGGGACCCGCCGGAGATTGGTCTCGATCTTGGCCGTCACCTGCTCGTCCACCGCCTGGAAATGGACGCCGTGCTCCGTGAAGGTGTCACCCTGGGCCTGTCCTCCCTGGGCCGCCCCGCCGGAAACAGACTCCAAAGCCGCAGAGGCATCCGCCTCCGTGACTCCCGCCGCCTGACTGCTCTCCGGTGCCGAAGCGGCAGGCGTGCTCTCACCGGCCCCCGATTCCAAAGGCTGGACAGAGGGCCCGTTTTCCCCGCCGGACGCACCGGACGGCGGACTTTGCTCCGCTGCAGACTCCTTGCTCTCCGCCGGATTGCCCTGAGCCAGAGTCTCCGGCGAAGAGGAAGGCGAAGGGCTCTTTTTCCCAGAGCTCCCTCCCGCCGCATAGCTGATGCCATAAGAAGCGCCGCCAATTACAATGATCACCAACAAAAACACGAGAATGCCCGCCACTTCCCCGTGGTCCGACATCCACTGCCTGATTCCCCGCATATAAATCCTCCATCAAACCATAAACCGAATCCTAACCGTAAAACCCGGCTTCCCTGAGTCCCAGCTTCCTCGCATGACACCGGGCCGCCGCCACGCCCCGGTTATAAATCCTCCATCCCGCTCCGATGGTAGCCGCCCAGAGGGGCGTCCGCTCCTTCGGCTCCCGTTCCGTCCCGCCGCAGCCGTCAATCCGCCCCTCCTTCACCAGCCGGATCAGATCATTTGCGCAAGTGACCGGCTCACGGATTTCCGTGTAAGCCATGCCGATATAATCCACCTTGTGAGAATCAGAACCGCCAAAGCAGACCTTCCCGTGTCTGGCCGCAAGATGAGCCGCCTTCCGGTTGGACTCCGGGCGCTCACAGGTATTGAACGCCTCCACAAAATCAAACTCATGGATCAGGTCCGGCTCCCGCTCCAGGCGCTTCGAACACATGGCGCTTAAAAACTTGGCCCCGTAAGGGTGGGCCGGCCCCAGAATCCCGCCACACCTGTGGACGATCCCGGTCAGCCTGCGGACAGGAAGCCCCCGCACCTCCAAAACCTGCAGTTCCACCTCGTCCGGCATGACCACCAGGATGTGGCCCGCATCCAGAGTATCATACTCGATCCCCCGAAGCACCACGAAATCCTCAAGACCGCCGGTTTCCTCCCTGACGGCAAGCCATTCTCTATATCCTCTGTAGCTGTTGTGATCCGTAACCATCATGCCCGCAAAGCCCTTCTCCTTGAGAAGCCTCGCATACTCCAGAACGTCCACCCTGGCGTCCAGGGAGCCGTTCCTCGTGTGGCAATGAAAGTCGTACTTCAAACTACCATCCCTTTCTATAAACCCATATCTACTCGCTTTTGCTAACCTGTACTGTACCACGTTTTTAGGTTCAGGTAAAGGCTTATCGGGGATTTCCAGCGAATTCATAAAGAATTAAGAGTTCCTTTCGGAGTTACTGTGCATCTTTTATCTGGAGCCAGAGGTCGTTGAACAGGGCGTCCCCCTCGGTGCCCAGCGAATGGAACACCTCACATTTGCTCAAAATATCCTCGCCGGGGAAGACGGCCGGATTGGAGAGAAGCTCCTCATCCAAAAGCTCCTGGGCCCCGGTGTTGGGCGTAGAATAGGTGATGTACTCAAAATTTTTAAGGGCAATCTCCGGCCGGTTCAGGAAATTGATCCAGGCCTCCGCATTCTCCTTGTTCTCGGCATTGGCAGGAATGACCCAGGAGTCAATGAAATAGTTGCTCCCCTCCTTGGGCACCACGTACTTGAGGTCCGGATTGGACTCCTGGAGCTGGAGCACCTCACCGGAATAAGACATGGCGATGGAAGCGCTGCCGGAGATCATGCTGTCCTTGATCTGGTCCATGACATAGCGCTGAATCAGGGGCTTCTGCTTTAACAGCAGTTCCCTGGCCTCATTAAGCTGCGCCTCATCCGTGGTATTGATGGAATATCCCAAAATTTCCAGGGGCGCCACGAACAAGTCCCTGGGACTGTTGTACATGAGGATGTTCCCCTTGTACTCCTCATTCCAGAGATCCTCCCAACTGTCGATCTCCTCGTCAATGAGCGCCGTGTTGTACAAAATCCCCAGAGTCCCGAAGGTATAAGGCACAGAATACTTATTCTCCGGGTCAAAGGTCCTGGAGCCCTCCAGGATGCCCTCGCTGATGTACTTCACGTTGGGAACATTGTCAAAGTCAATCTCCGCCAGAAGGTCATTGGCAATCAGCTTCTCGATCATATAGTCCGAGGGACAGATAGCGTCGTAGGCGACGCCCCCCGCCTCGATGATGGGATACATGGACTCGTTGGTCTCAAAGGTATCATAGACCACCTCGATCCCCGTCTCCTCCTCAAACTGCTCAATGACCTCCTCGTCAATGTATTCGCCCCAGTTGAAAATCTTCACCTGGCCCTTGGACTCCTCCTTCTCCCCGCCGCAGCCGGAAAGCCCCAGCACAAGGGCCGCCGCAAGGGCCGCCGCCATCCATCTCTTCTTCATTCCGTCAAATCTCCTTTACCAGTTCATTCTTTTTTCCCTTCGGCAGGTTCGCAATGACAAGAAGCACCAGAACCGCCAGGAACATGATCGTGGACAGCGCATAGAGGCTCGGCTTGATGCCCTTCCTCACCTCGCTGTAGATCAGGGTGGAGAGTGTGTTGACCCCCGCCCCTTTGGTAAAATGGGTGATGATAAAGTCGTCCAGGGACATGGTGAACGCCATCAAAAATCCGGACAAAACCCCCGGCCGAATGTCCGGGAACACCACCTTGAAAAACGCCTGCACGGGCGAAGCCCCCAGGTCCAGGGCCGCCTCGTAGATACTCGGTTCCAGCTGCTTCATCTTCGGCATCACGCTGAGGACCACGTAGGGAATACAGAACGTAATATGGGACACCAGGATCGTCCCGAACCCCAGGCTCACGCCGAAGGCGATGAAACAGAGCATCAGAGAAATCCCCGTCACGATCTCCGCATTGACCATGGGAATGTTGTTGAGCCCCATGACGACGGCCCTGGGCCTTCGCTTCATCCGGCTGATCCCGATACAGGCCGCCGTCCCGATCACCGTGGACACAACCGCTGAGATGAGGGCGATGACCAGCGTCGTCCGGAGGGCCGACATGATGAGCTCGCTGGAAAACATGGCCTCATACCATTTCAGGCTGAAGCCGTCCCACCGGGACATGTACTTGGAGCTGTTGAAAGACAGCACCGTCAGCGCCACGATGGGCGCATAGAGAAAGATAAAGATGATCACCAGGTAAAAGCGCTTGAGAAACCGCATCATACCACCGCCCCCTCTCCGTCCCTGTCATACTTGGCAAAGAGCACCATGCTGATCAGAATAAAGACCATGAGCACCAGCGAGAGGCCGGAGCCCAAGTTCCAGTTGGCCGTGAAAGTAAACTCCTGCTCGATCACGTTTCCGATCAGAAGCACCATGCCGCCGCCAAGGAGGTCCGAGATCACGAAGGTAGTCAGGGCCGGCACGAAAACCATGGTGATCCCGCTCACGATCCCCGGCATGCTTAAGGGGAAAATCACCCGGAAAAAGGTCTGTACCCCGTCGGCCCCCAGGTCCCTGGCCGCCTCCACCGTGTCGTCGCCGATCTTGATGAGCACATTATAAATAGGAAGGACCATGAACGGCAGGAAATTATAGACCATGCCGAAGACAATGGCCGCCTGGGTGTTGATGATGTTGATCCCCGGCAGATGGAAAAAGCTCAAAATCTGGTTGATGACCCCGTTCCGGTCAAGAAGGGTCTGCCAAGCCATGGTCCGAAGCAGGAAATTCATCCACATGGGCAGAATGAAGAGGAAGACCACGAAGCCTCCCTTCTTCACATGAAGCCCCTTTAAAATCATGGCCAGCGGATAGGCAAGCACCAGGCAGATCCCCGTGCTGAGCACCGAGAGCTTCAAAGAACGAAGGAGGGCGCTCACCTTCTCCGGCGAGGCGATGGCCGCCAGATTCTCCAGGGTAAAGGCCCCGGTCCGGTCCGTCAGCCCGTAATAAAACACAAACAGGAGCGGAATGATGATAAAGCCCGCCATCCACACGATGTACGGGGCTGCTAAGGATTTCTTACCCATTGACTCCCACCGCCTCCTCATCCTCCGACTCCGGCTTCTTCATGATCTGGATGTTGAAGGGATCCACGCCGATGCTCACCTTGGCCCCCACCGGATGGCAGACCGTGGAGTGGACCAGCCACTCAAAGCCCCCGGCCATGACCTCCATCTCATAATGAACCCCCTTGAAGATGACGTGGGACACCACGCCGGGGAGCCGTCCCTCCCCCTCGGGAAGAAGCTCCACATCCTCCGGCCGGATCACCACGTCCACCGGCTTCCTCACTCCGAAGCCCGTGTCCACACAGGAAAATTTCACCCCGAAGATCTCCACCAGCTTATCCTCGATCATCAGCCCGTCAATGATGTTGCTGTCGCCGATGAAATCCGCCACGAAGGCATTCTCCGGCTCATTGTAAATGTCCTCCGGCGTCCCCATCTGCTGGATGTACCCCTGGTTCATGACCACGATGGTGTCCGACATGGTGAGGGCCTCCTCCTGGTCGTGGGTCACATAGACGAAGGTGATCCCCAGCTCATTCTTAAGGCGAATGAGCTCATACTGCATATCCTGCCTGAGCTTTAGATCCAGCGCCCCCAGAGGCTCGTCGAGGAGCAGCACCCGGGGCTCGTTGACGATGGCCCTGGCGATGGCGATCCGCTGCTGCTGGCCGCCGGAGAGAGAGGCGACGCTCCGCTTCTCATACCCGTCCAGATTCACCAGCTTCAAAGCGTATTTGATCTTGTCGTCAATATAGGACTTGGTCTTCCCCTTGATCTTTAAGCCGAAGGCAATGTTCTCGGCGATGTTCATGTGGGAAAACAGGGCGTACTTCTGAAACACCGTGTTGAGCTGTCTCTTGTTGGGCGCCAGGTCCGTGATGTCCGCCCCCTCAAAATAGACCCGCCCCGCATCCGGCTTCACAAAGCCGCCGATGATCCGCAGCGTCGTGGTCTTCCCGCAGCCGCTGGGCCCCAGGAGCGTCATAAATTCATTCTCCTTAATCGAAAGCTCCAGCTCGTCAAGGACCATGGTCCCCTCCGAAGTCTTGGTCTTATCAAAGGTCTTGGAAATCTTATCCAGGCGGATCAAAGGTGTGTCGTTCATCGCTTATCCTCCTAAAAATTAGGCGGCGAGCTGATCCAGATCAGGACCGCCCCCGTCTTTGACGTGAGATAATGCTTCTTATCCGGCGTAAAATAGAAGGATTCCCCCTTCTTCGCCCGGTAGCTTTTCGTTCCGATATGGATCATGACGGCCCCCTGGAGCACGTAGCCGAACTCTTCCCCCTCGTGGGGCGTGTCCGGGTAGGTGGAGCCGCCCTTCTCGAGAGTCAGTAAAATCGGTTCCATCACGTTCTTCTGGGCGTTGGGGATGATCCACTGGATTGTGTTTTTTAACTCCCCGTCCTCCTTCACGAAATAATCCTCCGCTCCGAACACGATCTGCTCGTCCGTGTCCGCAGTGAAAAACTCATTCAGAGTCGTCCCCAGGCACTGCAGAATGTCCGTCAGTGTCGCAATAGAGGGTGACGTCAAATCCCGCTCCAACTGGGAGATGAACCCCTTGGAAAGCTCCGCCCGGTCCGCAAGCTCCTCCTGGGTCAGCCCCTTCAAAATCCGCAGTTCCTTAAGCTTCTGTCCGATATCCACCGAATCCGTCTCCTTCTCTCCCGTTCTCTGCGCAAAACTCCCGTCCGCACGATAGAACCCCTTCCATGCGGTTCGGAATAAATAAACACAAAGTTTAGTATATCTAAACCGTAAAACAGCTTCTATTATACATCTTTCTCCTGCGCTGTCAATGGTTTTTTACAAAAAAACACTGTGCGAAGCATCACCTCCGCACAGCGTTCTCCCGTTTCTTAATTTTATGCTCTCTTCTTTAAATCTGCGCATCCAGGATATACATGGCGATGAAGATCACCGACAGGATATACACCAGTACGGGCACTTCCTTGGCCTTGCCCCGGCAGATTTTGATCACGGCGTAGGAGATAAATCCAAAGCCGATGCCGTCGGAAATGCTGTAGGCGAAAGGCATCATGGAGATGGTTAAGAAGCAGGGCAGAGCCGTCTCAAAATCACCCCAGTTGATCTTCGCCGCACCCATCATCATATAGACACCCACGATGATCAGGGCGGGAGCCGTCGCCGCACTGGGCACGATCCCGGCAATGGGAGCCAAAAGCACGCACAGCAGGAACAAAAGTCCCGTCACCACGGAGGCAAGTCCGGTCCGGCCGCCCTCCTGGATGCCGGTGGAGGACTCCACGAAGGTAGTTACCGTGGAGGTTCCGAGGCAGGCGCCCACGCAGGTGGCAACCGCGTCGGCGATCAGTGCCCGGTCACCGCCGGGAAGATTTCCGTCCTTGTCTAACATCCCCGCATTGCCGGCCGTGCCGAGCAGGGTCCCCACCGTGTCAAAGCAGTCCACGATAAAGAAGCTGATTACCGCCGTGACGAGAGGCAAAAATCCCAGGGACATCACGCCGCCGAAATCTAAATGAAACGCCGTCAAGCCGATATTTCCGATGTTGCTCATGGTCATGCTCTCCGGCATGGTGGTGATCCCCATGGGAATACCGATGATGGTCGTGGCAATGATACCGATAAAAATCGCCGCCTTGACCTTATGGGCAATCAGGACTCCAGTGATCAGAAGGCCGATGAGGGCTAAGAGAGCCGTCCCCTTGGTGATGCCGCCCATATCCGTATAACCGCTGCCGCCTTCCACCCCGACACACTGCACGATCCCCGCATTCAGAAGACCGATAAAGGCAATGAAAAGCCCGATGCCCACCGAAATCGCATCCTTTAAACAGGTCGGGATCGCCGCAATGATCTTACTTCTAAGGGGAGAGACCGTAACCACCAGAAACAGGATACCGGAGATCAGGACAATGGTCAGGCCCTGCTGCCAGGTATATCCCATTTTAAAACATAGCGTATAGGTAAAAAACGCATTCAAGCCCATGCCGGGCGCCTGTGCAAAAGGCACATTGGCGATAAAAGCCGTAAGCAGCGTACCGATGGCCGCCGAAAGGCAGGTGGCAACCATGACCGCCGTAAAATCCATCCCCGTACCCTCGGCGGCCAGATATGTGGGATTTACGAAAATGATGTAGGCCATGGCGAAGAAGGTGGTAACGCCGGCAATAACTTCTGTCTTTACATTTGTGCCGTGTTCCTTCAGTTTGAAAAACTTTTCCATATTTTCCTCCGTTTCTTTCTATGCGCTTCTCACACGCAACAGGCCGGAACAGGAAATTTCTCTGCCCCGGCTGTGTTTATAAACACCATGACTATCCTATCATAAAATTTTTATAAACTCAATGAAAATTTAAGAAAATTCTGTTTTTATTTCTTTTTTCACCTCTCTGTGCTCAAAAACGGCTGATGACCGTCCCGTCTATGGCGTTGATGGTCAGAAGGATGTCCCTCCCTTCCATCTCGCCGCCTTCCTCCGAGCTGCACCGGAAAGTCCCGCTAAACGTCCAGACCGGAATCATGTCTTCAGTTGCGCCCTCGTCCCAGTAGTAGGTCAGGCGGATTTCGCCCACACGGCAGGAAACGCATTCCGGAAGGTTACTGCCAAGCGCTCTCCATTCCTCCTCGCATATCCGACGAATCTCGGAATAGGGAAGAAGCTCCGCCTCCTCCTCGTTCCCCTCGAGGACATAGTCGCCGTATCTGACCTCCGTCACTCCGCCGTCGTCCACCATGACGTCCAGTCCGGCGCCTCCCATTCCCGCCGACCGATAACCGACGGGAACTCCGCAGACCGGACGCATGTAATGGAATTCATAGAAGGCTCCGCCGTCCTCGTACCTCTCCCCGTGGGACACGGCGGGCCGTTCCACGCTTTCCAGGACAAGCTCCCCGGAGAGGCCCATCCTCTCCACGCATTCCTCCGCCGCCGCCTGCGCCTCCTCCTCCGAGATCGTACAGCTCTGTTCTCCCAAGGTGGGCCAGGCATACAGGCCGAAACCATATTTTGCCGCCTGCAGATGCATGGTTTCCTCCCCCCAGTCCGTCAGGCCGAACAGGTAGTCATAGTACACGCCGCTGTCCATCTTGTTGTAGGAGGTCATCGTAAGGGGGACCTCCACCTTCGTCGCCTCGCCCTTCAGCGCTTCCAGCCTCTCTTCATTCCATTGGAGCAGTTCTTCCCATACCTCCCGCATGCTCTCGTCCTCTTCCTGCTCTATTTGGTTCTCCCAGTTTGCCACATGTTCCAGGCACTCCTGATACTCCTCCGGCTCCCACCGGTAAAGTCCCCCTTCTCCGAGAAGCGGCTTCACGTACTGTGCGATCTCCTCGTCCCCGAAGGTCAACCTTCTGGCCGGCATCGTCACCAAACGGTCCGCATCCGGCACGGTCACCTTCCCGTCGATCTTGTAGGAGACGCCCTGCGCATCCTCAAATTCCATCTGGTCATGCTCCGGTGCGCCCAGCCGCTCCCTGAGCGCCTTCTGCCGTTCCGTCTCCCCGGGCTCCTCCTGAAAGACCGTCTTCCGCTCCTTCTCCTCCTGTCCCACCGCATTCTCCCCGGCGCCGGTCTCCCGCTCCTCTTCCTCCTGTCCGGGGGCCGCCGTCTCCTCCCTGGGAACCGCCTCCGTCTTCTTCACCGCAATGTTTTCCACCGCCGCCTTCCCGCAGCCCACTCCAAGTGTCAGGGCAGACAGGATGCCCGCCATCAATATTGCAATTTTTTTCCTCATGGCTTGAAACTCCTTTCTTTTTGTCTCTGACACCTACTATAAAGGAACTTCCCGGAGAAATCTTCATCGCCTCGTAAACGTCTTGTAAATTTCTTCCGGCTCAAAAGGAAACCGTCGCCACGGTCCCCTCCCCTTTCCGGCTCTCAAACCGGAGTGTCCCATGGTGGAGACGCACAATCTGCTCGCAGAGGGCGAGACCAAGGCCAAGGCCCTCCCTCCCGGAGGAAGCCCTGTAAAAGGGCTCCCGGATTTTTGCAAGCTCCTCTTTGGCCATTCCTTTTCCGAAATCCCGGATCAACACCCGGTCCTTTTGAGCCACCGCCCAAACCTCCTGTCCCGACCCGGAGGCCTTTGCCCCGTTGTCAAGCAGGTTGACAAACAGGCTCACCAGGAGGTCCCCGTCGCCCTGCACGGAAAAATCCTCTTCCAGATACAGCTTGAACTCCCGGTCCGGCCGTCTGGCCTGCGCCATGGAGACGGCCTTTTCGAGAAGCGCCCCCATGCCCTGCGTTTCCATGGAAATGGATTCATTCTGGTGGAGGGCCATAAGCTCCATCAGCTTTGCGGAGAGCCGCTGCAGATAGCCGGCCTGCTCATAAATGTTCTCAAGGGCCCGCCTCCGTTCCCTCTCCCCCAGCTTCACGTGGAGCAGGGTGTCGGAATAACCCAGGACCGCAGTCATGGGAGTGCGCATCTCGTGGGCCAGGCTCCCGAGAAGCCGCTCTTTCTCCTCCCCGGCAAGGGTAAGCTCCTGAATGCGGCTCTCCACCTGCTCCGCCATGAGGTTGAAAGCCGCCGCCAGCTTTCCGATTTCGTCCTGCCTCCCCGCCTTTGCCCGAACGCCGTAGTTTCCCCGGCTGACCTCGTCGGCCGCCTGCGTAAGATCCCCCACGGGCCTCAGCACGAGCTTTGCCGCCGCCGCCGCCAGAAGGGAGGCCGCTGCCACGAATAAAAGCCAGCTCAGGGAAAACTGACGGACGAATTCCATCGTTTCCCGGTGAACCTCCGTCAGATCCCGCACGGAAAAGAGGTAGTTGTCCTCCCCCAGCCAGGGAAGAGACGAGCCGATGACGACCCAGTATTCTCCCTCCCCCTCCTCCAACACCCACTCCGTCTCCTGAAATCTCCCCTCTTCCCTCCAGCCTCCCTCCCAGGAGATCTCATAAAGGGAGGTGTCGCAGACCACCTCGCCTCCCGCAATCCAGATGCAGCCGTCAAAAAGCTTCTGGCGAAACAGCCGTTCCATGAGACGGCGGAAGCTTTCCCCGCCCTCCCCTGGGGCGGGCTCTGTCTGACAGATCCACTCGACGGCATATCTGGCGGACTCAAAGCTCCGCACCTCCGCTTGGGCAGCCCGGTACATCTGTCTCTTTTCGTAATTGGCCCCCAGAAGCCAGCCGCAGAAAATCCCGCAGCCCGTCAAAATCCCGAAAACAAGCGCCATGATCTTCTGATACAGCTTCATCTCTTCTCCTCCAGCCGATAGCCGACCTTGGGTATGGTCTGAATCAGCCCCGGAACTCCCAGCTTCTTTCTGAGCTGGCCGATATGGACGTCCACCGTCCTGGTCTCCCCGATGTAGAGATCGCCCCACACCTCTTTTAACAGCCGCTCTCTGGAAAAGGTCACGTTCTTGTTTCGGGCGAGCAGCACCAGAAGGTCGTATTCCAGCGGCTTTAAGCGGATTTCCTCCCCGCCCCGCATAACGGTCCTGCTCTCCAGAAGGATTTCCACGTCCCTCACGGTCAGGCTCTTCTGCAGACGCCCCGTCCGCTCCAGCACCTTCTCCACCCGCACCAGAAGCTCCAGCACCTCGAAAGGCTTCACGATATAATCCTCCGCACCGCCCTTTAGGCCCCGCACCTTGGACACGACGTCGTCCTTGGCCGTCAAAAAGATCACCGGAATCCCCCGCTCCTTGAAGGAAGGCAGGAGCGAAAAGCCGTCCGCTCCCGGCAGCATGACGTCCACCAGTGCCAGGTCGAACTCCCGGTCCTCACGAAAAAGCTCCAGAGCCTCCTCCCCGGCCATGCAGCACCTCGTCCGGTAGCCGGCCACCGAGAGATTCATCTCCAGAAGCTCTGCGATGGCCGGATTGTCCTCCACGATCAAAATACGGTTTTCCATGTCATTTTCCCCCCGCGCATCCTGATTCTTTTCCTATTTTAACACATCCCGGCATCTCCGGGACATTTCCCTTTGTAAACAAGTTGTAAATGTGGTAAACTGTCTTTGGATTTTTCCACATCCTCAAAAAACGAGGATGCCCAAACATCAAATTTCAGGAGGTATCCCCATGGCCTTTTCCACCGCATCCACCGGCGAGGCGGCCCCCTTCGTCCCGGACTTTCAGTCCGGCCGCAGCTTAAGCCGCAAGCTTTTTCTGACGCTCACCGCCCCCTCCGAGGGCGACACCATGGCCGACGCCGAGCGGCTGTTATCCGCCCTCCGGCCGGAATATCCGGAAGTCGCCCTTCCTTATTATGTCCTGAAACGGGATTATCCCGCCTTCCGGGAACAGGACTGGCGCATAACCGTCAGCCTTGTTTTTACGGGAAAGGGATGGCAGGTCGCCTCCATAGAGGCCGGAGACACCTCCGGCCGCCATTACGGACTGGCCGCAGACCTGGGAAGCACCACCGTGGTCATGCGGCTGATGAACCTGAACACCGGTGAGATCTTAGGGGAAGAAGGATGTTTCAACCGGCAGATCGCCTACGGCACCGACATTCTCACCCGCATCTTCCACACCCGGGCCGGCGACGCTGAAAGACAAGAACTGCAGGCCGCCACCACGACCACCCTTTCCGAGCTGATGGAGCGGCTTGCGAAAAAGACCGGTGTCGACGTGTCCGGATGCCCCCTCCTGGTGGTCGGAGGAAACACCACCATGGTCCACTTTCTTTTGGGGATCGATGCCTTCCCCGTGTTCATGGCCCCCTTCGCCCCCGTATTCAACGACGGCGGCTTCATTCACGGGAGGGAGCTCGCCCTCCCCTTCGACGGGCTGGTCTACTGCATCCCCTCCGCCGCCAACTATCTGGGCGGCGACATCATAAGCGGCCTCCTGGCGGCGGACATCATGAAAAACGAGGAAATCTCCCTCTACATCGACATCGGCACCAACGGGGAGATGGCGGTGGGAAACTGCGAATTTCTCGTGGCGGGAGCGGGTGCGGCCGGCCCCGCCCTGGAGGGCGGCATCAGCAAGTACGGCATGCGGGCCGAGGCCGGAGCCGTGGACGCCGTGTCCATAAAGGACGGCCGCCTCACCGTCACCACCATCGAAAACGCCCCCATAAAAGGCATCTGCGGTTCTGGGATCGTGGACCTTCTGGCGGAACTGTTGTTAAACGGATGGATGGATCTGCAGGGAGCCCTGCAAGAAGAAAAATCCGCACGGATCATAGAAAAAGACGGGGAGCCGGCCTTCGTCTATGGCTGGGGAAGCGAGACGGAGGACGGCGAAGACCGGTATTTTTCCCAGGCCGACATCCTGAGCTTCCTGGACACCAAGGCCGCAGCCGCCACCATGGTGGACTGCCTCCTGTCCGAGACGGGAATCTCGGCCGGCGAGGTGAACCGAATCTACATGGCCGGCTCCTTCGGAAAACACCTGAACCTGGAATCGGCCATCACCATCGGCCTCTACCCGGACCTGCCGAGGGAACGTTTTGTCTCCATGGGGAACGGCTCCTTAAAAGGCGCATGCGCCCTCCTCACCGACCGGACCCTCATGGAGCAGTTTGACCGCATTCTCCCCAACATGCACTACCTCCAGTTCGCCACGGTGGAGGACTTCGTCCCCCGGATGCAGGCCGCCAAGTTCTTTCCCCACACCAATCTTGACGCCTGGCCCACGGTAAAGGCGGAGCTTGTCCGCCGGGGAACGTTGAAACTCTAGGGCGGAGCTATAGAAAACAGGAGACAGATGCACTCCCCACCTGTCTCCTGCGTAAAGTTCCATATAAACTCTCAATCCGATAACATCATCCGGTCATTGGCAAACTCGCCGCCGCTGGCGTCCTCGAACTTCTTCAAAAGATCCTCCACCTTAAGCTTTTTCTTTTCCTCGCCCCGCACGTCGTAAATGATCTGTCCGTCGTGCATCATGATCAGGCGGTTTCCGAGACGGAGGGCGTCTTTCATATTGTGAGTCACCATGAGGGCCGTCAGGCGGGCCTCAGTGACCATCTCCTCCGTCAGGCTCAAGACCTTTTTCGCCGTTCTGGGATCCAGCGCCGCCGTGTGCTCATCGAGGAGCAGGAGCTTGGGTTTCTGGAGGGTCGCCATCAGGAGGGTCAGCGCCTGCCTCTGTCCGCCGGAGAGCAGGCCCACCTTGGCGGTCATCCGCTCCTCCAGCCCCAGGCCGAGACGCTTTAATTCCTCATGGAAGATCTCCTTTTCCTGCTTCGTGACTCCCCATTTGAGACCACGCCTCCGCCCCCTTCTGTGGGCCAGGGCCATATTCTCCTCAATCTGCATGCCGGCCGCCGTTCCCATCATGGGATCCTGAAACACCCGCCCCAGGAGGGAAGCCCGCTTAAACTCCGGCTGGCGGGAAATATTGACCCCGTCCAGGTAAATAGTCCCACAGTCAATGGGATGCACCCCGGCGATCATATTGAGCATGGTGGATTTCCCGGCCCCGTTCCCGCCGATGATGGTGACAAAATCCTCCGGCGCAAGATGCAGGTTCAGATCCTTAAGAGCTTGTTTCTCCGTGACCGTTCCGGGATTAAAGGTTTTACTAACATGGCTGATCTTAAGCATAGGTCAGTTTCCTCCTTTCCCGGTGTCATCCGTCATGGGGTCGTAAGCCGCCGCCCGCCTTCTCTTTTCCAGAATGACCGGCACCGTCAGGGCCGCCGCCACCAGGATAGCCGTCAGGAGCTTTAAATCGTCCGTGTTGAGACCAAGCTGGAGCACCACCGCCACGATGATCCGGTAGATCACCGAACCGACGACCACGGACAGAAGCTTCGTCCCAAAGCTGGTCTTCTTTCCGAAGATCACCTCGCCGATGATGATGGAGGCCAGGCCGATGACGATGGCGCCTGTCCCCTGCTTCACGTCGGCATAGCCCTGGCTCTGGGTCACCAGCGCACCGGAAAGGGCCACCAGGCCGTTGCTTAAGGCAAGACCAAATACCTTGTTCCGGTTGGTGTTCATCCCCAGGGAACGAGCCATGTGCTCATTGTCACCTGTGGCCCGGATGGCCGAGCCGATCTCCGTGCCGAAAAACCAGTATAACAGGGCGATTAACGCCGCCACAAAAACCATCCCCACGATCATGGACATCCAACTCTGCCCCAGTCCGGTCAACTCCATCAGCTGTTTGAAAATCGTCGGAGATTTTAGGAGCGGCGTGTTGGACCTCCCCATGATGCGCAGGTTGATGGAATAAAGGCCGATCTGGGTGAGGATCCCGGCCAGGATCGCCGGAATCTCACACCTGGTATGCAAAAGCCCCGTCACATAACCCGCCAACATCCCCGTGATCACAGCCGCCACCAGCGACAGCCAGGGGCTTACCCCCGCCGTGATCATGGCAGCGCAGACGCAGCCTCCCAGGGCAAAGCTTCCGTCCACGGTCAGATCTGCCACATCCAGTATCCGATAAGTCAGATAAATGCCAAGCGCCATGATCCCCCAAAGGATCCCCTGGCTCACGGCGCCTTGAATCGCCAATATAATCCCCATACGGTCTTTCTCCTCCCCGACGTTCTTTCTGAATTACTCTGCCAGATCCTCCGCCCGGTCCATGACGCCGTCCAGGCTCACGCCCAGATCCGTGGCCGCCTTGGAATTCACAGCCAGGCTGCAGTCCTCGGCGCTGATGTACTGAACAGGCATGGTGCTCACGTCCGTTCCGTTCTCAATAATATCCACTGCCATGTTGCCGGCCAGCTTGCCCAATGCGAAATAATCCAGGCCGTAGGTAGCCAGGCCGCCGTTTTTCACCATGTTCTCCTCGCCTACGATACAGGGAAGCCCATTCTCATTGGTGATCATGGTGACCGTCGCCATGGCCTCCGCCAGCAGATTGTCCGTGGGAATATAAACAGCATCCACCTTGCCGATCATGGACTCCGTCACCGACTGGATCATGGTGGAGTCGGATACGGTGTACTCTTCATACTCCAGGTTTTTCGCCTTGCAGACCTCTTTTGCCATGTCTGCCTGAAGAATGGAGTTGTCCTCCGAGGAGCAGTACATGATGCCGATCTTCTTGGCATCGGGAAGAAGTTCCTGCAGCAGGGAAATCTGCTCTTCCACCGGGTTCATATCGGAAGAACCGGATACGTTGGTTCCGGGGGCGTCGTTGCTGTCCACCAGTCCCGCCTCCGCAAAATCCGTGACGGCCGTCGCCAGAATCGGAATCTCCGTGGTCTTGCCCGCCACTGCCTGGGCCGCCGGAGTCGCAATCGCCAGGATCAGGTCGTTCTTATCGTTCACAAGCTTATTGGCAATGGTCTCACAGTTGGAAACGTCACCCTGGGCATTGTTGAAATCGAGCTCCAAATTCTTGCCTTCCTCATAGCCGGCTTCCTTGAGGGCCTCCACAAATCCATCATAGGCCGCATCCAGGGCCGGATGTTCCGTAAGCTGCACCACGCCGATCTTCACGGTCTCGCCGCTTGCCGCCGCTTCACCCTTGGTCTCTCCGGCTGCCGTCGTCTCGTTTGCTTCCGTCTCACTGCCCTTCGTCTCCTCCGATTTCACGTCGACCGCTTCCGTCGCCGCATCTGTCTCTGCGCCCTTCGTCTCCCCTGAATCTCCGCCGCAGGCCGCAAGAAGGTTCACGGCCAGAAGGGCCGCCGTCATAAGTGCCACTGCTTTCCTTTTCATAACATGATACTTCCTCTCTTTTTGAATTTCAGGCTTGTTTTAACGCCGCTTAACAGCATACTACAAAAAGCGGGGAAAGTCAATACATTAAAGTGTTGTGGTTCAACGTGCTAAAGCGGAGTTGACGGGTGCGGCCGCCACCGCCTCCAGAGAACTCCGAGGGCGAGGAGCAAAAGCCCGGCGGCGGCGAGAAAATACTTGGGAGTGAAATCTCCCTGAGCCATGGAAAAGAGATAAAAATTTTTCACATACCGATCGCCGCCGAAATTGACCGCATAGTAGACCAACGGCACCATGTAGCCCACGGCGGGATTATCCGTCAGGCTGTAGACGGCCATTCCCAGGCCGCCAAGGAAGACGGCCCCGGCCAAGACGCCAAAGAAATAGCTCCACAGAGGAAAACGACAGCCGCAGCCCTTCAAAAACAGGACACAGAGAAACTCCGCCGCAACCAGGAAAACCAGGCCGATGAGGACCCGGATCCCATGGACGTGACTAAAGGACAGCCGCTTTGAGCGGAGCAGGTCCCTGGTATCCCGGTCCAAATCCGCCAAAAAGACCGGGACCAGAAGCACCACTCCCAAAAGAGCCGCATAGGATTCCAATGTTCTGGCCGATTCCTCCGGGCCCAGATTCTCCGTGCTCATGAGAAACGGCATCAGACAGAATAAGAGCGCCGCCGCCAGCAGATGAAACTTAAAATGATGCTTCAGGTAAACTCTGCTTATGCTCACGTAAGCCTCCAAAATTAATTCCTCCTCCCTTCCGTTTCCAGTCATAGACAATCACCGCCGCAGCTACGAAGGCCAGACTCAGGACACCGTAAAAGATCCGGTTTCCCACAAGGCTTAAAAACTCCCGCTCGAAAATAACCGTATCCCCGAGGGAATTAAACCGTGGAATAAACTTTAAACCGAAATTCCCCACCAGAGTGTCGATAGACTGGAACACGCCGGCAAACCAGAAAATCCCCTGCACCAAAACCGCCGCCACACTGCCCGTCAGCTCGCTGACAAGAAGTCCCACAGCCACAGAGAAAGACGCCGCAGGAAATATCCATCCTCCCACATATTTAAGGAAGGCAAAGGAATCCGCAGAAAGCCCCGCCGTCATGGCCGCCTGGCTGCACTGAACCTGAGCAATCCCCGCCAAAATGAGAATCGGAACCATGGACAGAACAAGCAGCGCCAGATACCGGGCAAGGAGAATGCAGGCCGAGGACGATCGTTTCGAATAAAGTGCCGCAGAAGCCTTGGAGCGCCGGTCTTTCAGGGTCCTCGCCACCACGGGAAAAACCGGGAGGATCGCCGCCATCAGGCCCATATAGTCACAGAAGAGCCTGGCGAAAGCCCCAGAGTACCGGTCCTTTTCCACGATATCCTCATATTCCGCCAAAGCCCCCTCGTAGGTCTGGGGCACCTGAACTCCGTTTTTCAGCCTGGCGGACATATACATGGAACCGCCCCCGATCAGATCGTCCGCCTGATCCATCAGCTCCAAAAACCGCTCAAAGGATACCTCCTCCGGAGGGCCGACCTCGAGATCAAAAACCGGGGGAGCCACCATTTCCATGTCGATTCCGTCTCCCGACATCCTCTCATAAAAAGCACTTTCCTCATTAATATAATCATATCCGAGCTGTTCCAGTTCTTCTCTGCTCCTTCCCGTAAGCTCCGACAGGATCTCTCCCATCTGCGCCTTCTCATCCTCCCCCAGGCTTACCCTCTTGTAAAATCCCAGCGGATAAGCGGCATAGCTATTCTGGGCATAATCCTCCGTCAGCCGCTTTACGGTCTTCCCCATGACCGTCGCCTCGTCCGTGGAATACGTGTAGCCGTATTCTCCCTCATGCCCCGGCAGAGGCTTTGGGAGACTCCAGTCCGACTCACCAAGCTGACTTGCAAAAAACAAAACCAGGCAGATCACATAGGCCCAGTAAGCCAGACTTTTCACCGTCAGCTTGCATTCCTTAAAAAACAACGCTCCGAACATCAAAACTCCCTCCTCTCCCTGTGCATCAGATACAGGTAGGCATCCTCCACTCCCGCCTTGCAGGGCTCCGCCCCAAAGGGAGGCAGTGTTTCCGCCAAAAACCGGATCTGGGCCGCATTGCCGGTGGTTAGAATCGAGGTCACGGAATACCGCTCCTGGACTTTTGGAAGCTCCAGCCTGGAAATTTCCGCCTGGTACACCCGCCCCTTGGCCAGCAAAAGAAGCTCCTCCACCGTGCCGTCAAAGATCAGTTCCCCCTGATCCAATACTCCGATCCGCTCGCAGGCCGCCTCCACGTCCCCCACGATATGGGTGGACAAAATGACGATCCGATCCTGGGCGACCTCGCAGAGCAGATTCCGAAACCGCACCCGTTCCTCCGGGTCAAGCCCCGCCGTAGGTTCATCCACAATCAACACCTTCGGGTCATGGAGCAGCGCCTGGGCAATGCCAAGCCTTCGCTTCATGCCCCCGGACATGGCCCGCACCTTCGTCCTCACATTCTCCTGCAGGTTGACTCTTTCAAGAAGCGGCCGGATCCGTTCCTTCCGCTTGGCCCTTGTAAGTCCCGAAAGCACTCCCAGATAATCCATGGCCTCATAAGCGCTCATGCTCCCGTACATGGAAAAATCCTGCGGAAGATAGCCCACCAGCGACCGCACCTTCCCCGCCTGCTCCACCGGTATGCCGCAGACACTCACCTCGCCGCCGCTTTTCTTCGTCAGCGTGGTCAAAATTTTCATCAATGTCGTCTTCCCGGCCCCATTGGTCCCGAGAAGCCCGTACATTCCCTCTCCGATGGTCAGATCCAGACCTTTGAGCGCCTGCTTCTTCCCATACCATTTGTCCAGATGTTCAATCCTGATCTCCATATTCCTATCCTTTCCCGGCCGTCAAAAACCCTGACGGCCGTTTTCCACCGTCAGGGTTATTATAAAATGGAAATCTCTATTTTTTCTCTATATCCTCCGTGCCGAAGGCCGCCGAGAGGATCGCACCGCCGTCCACACTGTTGTGGATGCCGAGGAATCCCCCGTGCTTCTCGCAGAGGACCCGGCAGATATAGAGCCCGATGCCGAAATGCTCCTTCCCCGTTTCTTCCTTATCTTTATAATAAGGCTTCGCCGCCATGCGAAGGCCCTCCTCCGAAAATCCCGGCCCGTCATCCTTCACATAAAGTTCCAAAAATCCCCCTGACTCTGCGAGGATCACCTGCACCCATTCCTTTGCATAACGCATCCCATTGGAAAGAAGGTTTTCCGCCACCTCCAAAAACAATTCCTCGTCCAGAAAAAAAATCCGCTCCGGCGAAATGCGCCTCTCCATCCAGATCCGGACTCCCCCGGTCCCGTCAAGGGCCTCCGCCATGGATCTCACCGCCCCAAAAACCTCCGCCCCGCAGACGGGCTTCCTCTGCACCTTCCGGTCCTCCAGAGAACTGACACTCTTCATGGTGTCTCCGAACCTTCTTAAGCGCAGGACCTGCCGGTCCATCATGGCAAGGGTTTCCATAAGCTTATCCTCGCTCACCCTGCCGTCCGGGTAATACTTTTCCAAAAAGTCAATATACCCGTGGAGCACCGTGAGAGGCGTTCTGAGGTCATGGGCAAAGGCATGGTTGAGCCGCCGCTGCTCTTCCATCATGTCCCACATTTTCCGGTGATTCTCCCCAAGACTCCTCCGCATCTTCTCAAACCCGGCACAGAGCATCCCCATCTCGTCCCCCGCCCCGTACTCGCAGACAAAATCAAGGTCATTGGCAGCGATTTTCTCCGCACTGTCCGTCAAAATCCGAAGCGGACGTTTTAATTTGTTCCGGTAAAACAGAAGACAAACCCCGGTGATCCCGACCGCCGCACAGATGACCATGCCCCAACTCTGGGTAAAATCCAGCACATCCTTTAAAAGCCTGTCCGTACTGCTCATTTCGCCATAAGCGACTCTGTAAGCCCCATCAATATGCTCTGCGTAGCTCCTGTAGGCATCCGACTGATAAAACTCGTCGGCCCCAAGTTCGTCAGAATCCATGGGCTCCTCCGGTGCGTCTGGCCCCTCCGGTACGACTGGCTCTTCCGGTGCGACGGGTTCCTCTGGTGCCACTGGCTCTGCCAGCACGATAGGCATTTCCAAATAAAACTCATCCTTGTAGAGAGACCGGTATTTCCATTCCAGATTGCTTAATAATTCCTGAGATAGAGAACCGACGAACATCATCAGGACCAGCGTGGCCGCCGTTCCCAGGGCAATATAGAGCGCCAGGGCCTTTTTCAGGGAAAGATGAAACAGCCTTTCCCGAAAAGCTCGCCATCTTCTCTTTAGCCAACCCACTGATAGCCCACCCCCCAGACTGTCGCAATATAAGCCTTCTCCGAATACTTTTTAATTTTCAGGCGAATCCGCCGGATGTGCTCCGTCACAATGGCCTCGTCCCCGTCGCTGTCATAACCCCACAGCCGCTCATAGATTCGCTCCTTGGAAAAAACCTGCCCCCGGTTCATGGAGAGCAGTTCCACAATATCGAACTCCGTCCTGGTAAGCCCCACGTTCTCCCCGCCGCAGTAGACGCACCGCCTGGAATAATGGATCACCAGTTCGTCCGAAAACCGAAGCGACTCCTTCTTTCCGCTTCTGGCCTCCCGCCTGAGATGGGCCGTCACCCGTGCTCCCAGCTCATCCAGAGAAAAGGGCTTGATGATATAATCGTCGCCACCCGTCATCAGCCCGTTGATCCTGTCCTGCTCCTCCACCCTGGCCGTTAAAAACAAAATCGGACAGTCCACATACTCCCGAATCCTCCGGCACACCTCCAACCCGTCCATCCCCGGCATGTTAATGTCCAAAAGGATCAAATCCGGCTGCCCGGAAACCTTCTCCAGAACCTCCGCACCATCCTTCGCAGTCTCCGTCTGATATCCCTGCATATAAAAAAAATCCGTGAGCAGCGCCCGGATATCCTCCTCATCGTCCGCAATCAAAAGCTTGTACGCCATAACCTCTCTCCCGTCCGCCTCTTCGTTCTCGGCTCCTTTCCCCTTACACTGTCTCCATTTGATACAGCATACCACGAAAATCCCTATAAAAACACTATTTCACCCTGTGAAACACCATTCCAGGAAATTCCCCCCGCCAACTCTCATGGCAATGAAAAAACCTGCATCTACGGGCCTTCTCGGCATGTTCCGTAAATACAGGTTTTTCGTGGAGCATAGGGGACTTGAACCCCTGGCCTCCACACTGCCAGTGTGGCGCGCTCCCAACTGCGCTAATGCCCCATAAAATATCAGACTCCAGAGGATTCATAAGCAGGGGCGGAAGGACTCGAACCCTCGACATTTGGTTTTGGAGACCAACGTTCTACCGACTGAACTACACCCCTGTGCCCTTGCTGAAGCCTACCCTCCATTTATACCATAGGAAGTCCCGTCTGTCAACAGGAAATTTTAAAACTTTCCAAAGATGTTAATTTCATTGATTTCAAAGACATCCACATCTTTTTTAACACCTCACGCAGTTCTTCGGCAAGCACAAAAATCATTGTGAGTTTAAAATTCTCTCCGCCCAATACTAAAAAATCGATATCGCTGTTTTCATCCGCTTCCCCTCTTGCATATGAACCAAATAAGCATATCGCTTTCACCCCATATTGTTCAGCAATCGGTTTAACCAAACTTGCGATATCTTGTATTGTAAATACCTTGTTATCCATCTTACCATTCCCTTTCTGTCAATCGCACACATACCTCGTCCATAGACGGTTTTTATAATAGAAACAAAAAATCCAGTGTTTTCAATGCTTTCATCGGTGAAGTGTAGGAATAGTCAAGAAATAAACGACTTTTCTACACTTTCCGATACACTGTTT
>JAAWRC010000011.1 GCA_022800815.1 Lachnospiraceae bacterium
TGCCAAGAGAATGAACAGCAGAAAATACCGCAAAATACCTGCGATGCCCGGAATATCAATACATTCAAGAGGTTTCAGGATATGACAAGAATACTTTTCGTCTGCCACGGCAGTAAGCAAATTCCGAAATGGAAGTTAAAAAATGAGCAGATATGACAGTAAAAAACTGAGAGATGAAACGGGTGCGATCCATGAAACGGGAAATCTGCACCCGTTTTACACCTTTTGAAGAAGGGGCGTTACATGGATTCGCGGAGAATCCCAAATTACTTGAGCATTATATAGAGGCTTTTCAAGCTGAGTATTTAGGGTTGCTGCACCAATATCAGTTTTTTATAGGAGAGGAGCAAGCAAAAAAATTATTGGAGGTTTATCATTATGAATGGAATAAAGCCTAATTTTTTAGAAGGAAATGTACAACCAGGTTATTATGCTTCTCCAAATCCTTACGTAAATGCTCCGCCTTGTCATGTTAATTTACTCGAACTGTCGAGATATGCAAAGAAAACAGGAAAAAAGTTGGTGGAGCTTACGAAAGAAGAGGTGGATAGATTTTGGATTTGAGAGTATCTGTTTCAACATGATAAGAAAAGCGAACAGGCGGCTAATAATCTACAGAATGATTTTGAGGCAACAAGGACAAGGTTGTCAAGAGCAGCAGAAAACTTCAAGTTATGTGATAATCCCAGATTAAAAGAACTGGGATACAGGATGAAACGGGTGCAATCCACGAATGCGGGAAATCTGCACCCGTTTTACGGTATTTGAAGAAAGAAAAACTTGGGCATGGTGATGGCCGGGGGTTGGAAAAGAATGGTGTTGTCTCAGGATTTTATACTGCAAAAGAGGTGGATTTCTGGTACAATAAACGGAGAGCGAAACAAGGCCATGAATTGTCTGCCATGCTGCGGGCAAAAATAAAGTGGGAGGTGATCATCGTGTATCTTAAAAAATTAAGCCTGAAGAATTTTAAGTGTTTTGAAAAGCTGGATATAGATTTCCATAAGCAGCTGACAGTTCTTGTCGGAGTGAATGGTGCCGGGAAAACATCAATCCTTGAAGCAACCGCCATTGCGGTCAGCACCATGTTTGCACCCATGGACGGTCCCAAAGGAATCGGAATTGACAAGACACAGGCACATTTGAAGGCATATGCGATCGGAAGTACAAACGATGTACAGCCGCAATATCCGGTAAATGTCTCAGCGACTGCCATGATTGACGGAGGAGAAGTGAAGTGGGAGCGTTGTTTAAATACTGCGAATGGGTCCACAACAATAAAAGAGGCAAAAGAAATAATTGCGGTTGCCGCTGATTATCAGAAACGGCTTCGTGATGGAGATGCGACGCTGATCCTTCCTGTTCTGGCTTATTATGGAACGGGACGTCTCTGGGATTATCATCGAGAAAAGCAGACGGATATTTTTGAAACCAGTACCAGGACAAATGGTTATATTGACAGTACCTGCGGGACAGCCAGTATTAAGCTGATGATGAATTGGTTCGCAAAAATGACGGTTCAAAAATATCAGAATCAGGAGAATGGCCTTGGGCCGGTTCCTGAATTAGAAGCCGTATATGCGGCAATGGAGCGCTGTTACACTCAGATCACGGGAGCTGATGATGTAAAGATCCAATACCATATAGGAACGAGAGAGCTTGAAATTATTTACACGGACAAAACAGGCGAACGGATGCGTATGCCGATGAACCAGCTGAGTGATGGATATAAGGGTACGATCAGCCTTGTGGCGGATATTGCCTATCGTATGGCTGTCCTGAATCCTCAATGTCTGAGAGATGTATGTAGGAAAACGGATGGGATTGTTTTGATTGATGAAGTGGATCTGCATTTACATCCGGCCTGGCAGCAGCGGATTTTGGAAGACCTGACTTCGATCTTCCCGAACGTGCAGTTTATTGTTACGACCCATGCGCCGGAGATCATTAACTCTGTGTCAAAAGAAAACGTGGTTGTAATTGAAAATAAGCTGGCAATGCCTGCGCCGGCAGAGACATATGGAAAGGACGCAAATGGAATTCTCCGTTCTATTATGCGTGTGAAGGAGCGACCAGAGCTTATCATGGAAAGGTTTGACGAATTTTACAGAACGATAGACACCGGAAATTATGCGGAAGCAGGAAAGATTTTGGAACATCTTGAAAATGTGGTGGGGGAAGATCCTGAACTTGCCTCCATGCGTGTGCAGCTCGACTTAGAACAGCTTTAAGGGTGGTATATGGCATGATAACGATTAAAAAAGGAAAGGCACCAAAGGAACTTTTACAATATGGCAGGCAGGATCTATCCTCTTATGCAGGCATGCCGTCTGATGTGAAAAAGAAAGTGATCGAAAGCCTGCTTTCAGAGCAGGGCCATTTGTGCGCCTATTGTATGAGCAGGATTGACGGGGGAGAGGGAAAACATCGGGCAACGATCGAACATTGGCTTCCCCAGGCGGCTTCGGCTGAAAAAGAACGCTTGGATTATAAAAATATGCTGGCTGTCTGCTGGGGAAATCGTGATGCCCATTCCAATAATGACAAAAGCTGTGACGCCAAAAGAGGAAGCCTGTCGGGAGAGCAGCAGAATATGAAGAAGTTAAATGTTTTTGACGGCAGAACAATGGCTGGTATCCGGTATGGTGCAGACGGTACGATTTTTTCGGATGATCCTGATTTAGATGAGGATTTGAACAAGAGGCTGAATCTGAATTGTGAAGCCCGCAGATTGAAAGAATGTCGTCTGCAATCGCTCCGTGCGCTACATAGGGAGATCAATGAAAAATATCCGAATGCGACTGCCCCAAAAAAATATTTCCGGGAGCTTTTAGATCATTATACTGAGCCGGGTGAAAAGAGAATGCCGTATAGTGGGATCATTATTGCATGGCTTAGCAAGAGGGTGTAGATCTAAAAAAGGGAACGGGGTTGTCTTAAAAGATAAAATTTTATCAAAATGCCAAAAGCACGTAAAGACTGAACCCCTTGCCTTGACTGGCTTCTGGCATTTTGATCAGAGTGGTCAAGCAGTCTGATGAAAAATTTCAGATAACTTACTTGCACACTTTATCCGACATGGCCTCAACTTCAGACTTGCTTCTCCGATTGCTCCGGCTTTCTCTTCTTGATTACATTCGTGTAGATGTTCGGCGTCGTTTTCATATCCTTATGCCCCAGCACGTCCTGTACTACTTTTATATTCACTCCCTTGTCCAGCAATCTTGTGGTAAAGGCATGTCTGAGGGAATGGCAGCTAAATTTAGGCAGAAGGACTTTCGGGTTGGCCTGTTTGTTTAACTGTGCCTCATTGCAGTCATGGATAATCCTCCGCACCGCCCGGTTCAGTGTCCCCTGATGCTGGGGCATTCCAAACTGGTTGATGAATATAAAATCCGTATAACCGTCAATGGTCACCTTGCACTTTAAATCTCCAAGCTCCTGATATCGCTTTTCTTCTAAAAAAGCCTCCTTCACTTCGTTCGGCATGGGAATCTTTCGGTTCCCGGTTTTTGTCTTTGGCGTATGGATGTTGAAGCGGCAGCCATTTTGGGCATGGTTATAGTAAACCAGTGTGTGGTTTACGTCTATGATTCCTTCCTCCAAGTCAATATCGCACCAGCGCAGTCCCATCGCTTCCCCCACTCGCATTCCCGTTCCGATCAGCACTGCGAAGATCGGATACCAGTGGTGATGCCGGTTATTCTCCAGCCGCAAATAATCCAAAAACAATTCCTGTTCCAACTTAGTCAAAGCCTTCCTCCAATCCGACTCCATATTGTGAGTCTGTTTTAATTTTTTTAATACAGGGAAAGCATTTTTTCATAATTCTTCCATCCTTGTTATCAGGCACAGCCAGAAACACCTGGCTGTACCTGAATATTCTGCGGATTATCAACCATTCAAAGGTTCAAACCGCCCCTAATAGTCCCTCATTCCTCATCAGCCCCTTAAGCTCCCACTCTTCATCATTCCTCCATTCCACCTGTCTGCTTTCCCGGTCATAATAGTACACATGGCCGGAGAGCCGGTCCATTGGCAGAACCTCTTCTCGATTTACTTCCTTCACCATCTGGTTCAGGGCCTTTGCGGGGAGCCGTCCGTCGTCCGGTATGAGGATTAACTCATGGACGCTGGAGGGGATCAGGAACAGGTTGCTCCCCATTTTCTTTGCGTATTCCTCCAGCATGCCGGAAAGCAGGATTCCGGCGGCCCCATAAAACCGGCTCCGGTTGGTGAACACCGCCATGGAGGGAGCCCCCTCATCTGCTCCGGGAAGAAACGCCATCCCAAGGGCCTCCGGAATACTCTGGATGGTGTAGCCGTCCTGTTCCAGGTTCTTTAACGCCTGACGGTGCAGTTCTTCTTCAGAGATCCCCCACTGCTTAAATACCGGGTGTTCTATACGGATTGTCCCCTGTTCCAGTCTGCACTCCATCCGGGCCGCATAGACCACGGCCAGGTCCAGAAATCTCCGGTGTACCAGCCTTGGAATGAGCCTCTGGTTCTCGATACAAGAAAGCAGCTGCGGGCGGATGTAGGAACGGACCTCTTCCCAGTCCTCCATACGGCGGACCATCTCCCGGAGCCCGTCGTTCTGCTTCTCCCGGCTCCGATAAGTCTTTATCATCCCTTCCACACACAGATCCACATAACCTTCTCCGACCTCCAAAGTATTTTTGTCCTGACTGGATTCGTCCTGATCGGGTTCGTCCTGACCGGTTTTTTCCATCGGCCCCGGATACAGAATGGCCGCAAGGACATCCCCGGCCTTCCGGACGGAGAATCCTTCTGCTTCCACTCCGTTGTTCTTTAAGACAGTCCTTTTCTCCACCTCATAGCCTTCTCCAAGTTCTTCCGATAGCCGTTTCCTGATCTGTTCCATCAATGCTTCTGATCTCATTGTGATTTCCTTTCTCATTTGGTGATATCTGCACCGGCAGATATCCCTGTCTGCTCATTAGTTCCTGATCGTGTACTCCTGATCTTTGATGGGAATCCCAAAGGACATCCGGGATTCCCATCTTTTGTAATGCCGAAAATGCACCTTCCTCATGCTGCCTGTTTCGGTTTGGTGCGTCTCAGGCTCCGCATGGCCTTGTCGTAGACTTCCTTTGTCATGACGTTTAATCCGTGGAGCTGATACCTCGCAAGCACCGCCTCCAGGGTCACTCCGGTCCGCTCTAATTCCTGTAAGAGTGCCTTTAGTTGGGATTCCGATAACTGCCCGGCCGGTTCCTCTTCCTTGGCGGGAACATTGCCAGTCGCTAAACGGCCGCCTCCCAGCGTATAGACCACCGTCCCCTTCCCATTCACGATGATTAACTCCGAAATCTCCCGGCTCTCCCCGTATGCAATGTGACGGACAGTAAAGCGGTCGTAGGTCGTATAATGGTCCCCCTTCTGAATCACCTGTACCTTTCCTGCGGGGATCCAGATGAAAGGAGCCGTGTAGAGCTCCCTTCCGATTCCCCAGTTGAAGCAGGCCCGTTTGAAGGAATCGCTGGCCTGGCCTTTTTCCTTCTCCGTATAGCTGGTAGTCCCCACGTCCTGTTTGGCGACCCATTCCTGCTTTTCTCTGTCATAGACCTCCACCGTACAGTAAAGGTTCCCGTCAATGCTCTGGTGGGTGCGTCTCCATCCAAAGGGCGTAAAGGTCTCGTCCAATATTTTCTGGTCCACCCTTGCGTCTTTATAAAGAAGAAGGGAGACGCCCTTCTCACTGACTGTGGAGACCCGGCACTCGATCTCGTCTGCTGTCAATAACCGGATCTGTATGGCATTGGGCAGGGGGGATTTTTCTGCAGGAACCGTCTCTTCTCTGGTCAGAGCCATTTTCTCCGCACTCTTTGGGGAAGAGCCTGACTCTTTTCCAGCTTCTTTTCTTTCTGATTCCATAGGAGAAGGCTCTGTTTCTGACTGGAAAGAAACCGGCTGTTCCGCCTGATCTCCTTTTCCTACGGCTTTGCCTTTTCCTCCGCCAGCCGGCCTGACGGTTTTCGCCCTCTTCTCTAATTCCTCTTTGACATCCATCTCATTCCTCCGTTCTGCTCCGTTTCAGGAACATATATAGGTTCCAAGCATGAGAAAAGAGCCGCCATGGAATAGTTCATTCCCATTCCATAACGGCCTCTTTCCCATAAGATGAAGCTCTCTTTTATGCTGTTTCTTATCTGGCGGCTCTGCAGTCTGCTGACTTAAGCTGCCTTGACCGAAAACCTCCGAGAAGAGATCTCCCGTTTGTACTGGTCATAGATATCCGGTTTTTCTTCCTTCAGCCGTTTTTCATCCAGACGGTTCATGGAGACGGATTTCCAGGACACCCGGTAATTCTCATTCTCGGCGGAGGATATCTCCCCAAGGTAGACCTTGAGTTCCTGCTCGATCTGCCTCTTCTCGGTCTCCATCCGCTCCATTTCCTCCAGAAGCTCCTGCCTCCGCTTCAGGCGGTCGTCAAAGCCGACCAGGGGAATCGTCTCTGCCCTGGAAGCGCCAAAATAGGCGGAGATGGCCGTGTCAGCCGCCTCTGAACCGTCCGGGGCAGGAAGCACCCGCTTCAATACGTGGTTGTTCCAGAAATCGGATTCGATCTTTACCAGGTCGGCAAGCATGGTTTCGTCCCGCTCCATCTTATAATATTTGAACTCTCTTCCGTAGATCAGGACGGCGATGTACCAGGCGTCAGCATGGCAGACCTGCATGTAATGGGCGCACTGGATCTGGTAATGGAGGGGGATCTTCCCCTCCTCCCAGTGCTTCGCCATGAACGGGCTTGCGGTCTTGCATTCCAGTCCGGCCCGCTCCCCGACCACCAGACGGTCCACATCTGCCAGCATCCAGGGATAAGCTTCATCATAGAACATGGCGCCAGCCCGGCGGACCTTCTTCCCGGTCTCTTCCATAAATCTTTTTGCCACATAATCCTCAAACTCCCGGCCCTGCCTCATGGCTTCGTTATCAAACTCTTCTGTATCGTCTGTGGTCTTGTCCAGATACACCTCCATGGCGGATCGGTAAGGGTTCAGGCCGCAGACGGCTCCTGCGTCGGAACCGCCAATCCCCTTCTTCCTGTGGCAGAGCCATTCTGCCTTGTCCATATTTCGTGTGGATATCAGTTTCTTCATAAATAATAAACCCTCTTTCTTTCCTCGATATTGGTTTATCTTTTTGGATTCTTTTCTTCAGGATTTCCTTTCCTTCCGAAATCCTTTACGCTGCCCGCACCATCTGGTAAGCCTTATCAATGAGCGGGTTCCCCTCGATGGTCTTTGCGAACAGGTTCTCCTTATAATTAGCGCTCCTTCTGAGGGGCTTTGCGTGGGTGGCAAAATCGGAGACTGCATTGATGAAGCGGTAGGCGTTCTTCCCCACGCCTTTCAGGTCAGGTGCGTCAAAATACCGCATCTTCATGTCCTCCTGCAGACGCTTCATATTCCTCGCCTGCTGGGGCGTGGAGCCATCCTCCGAGGGGAGCAAGACCTCGATATACTCCATCACTGCCTTGTCGGTCAGTGTCTTCTTCCGGAGAAGCTCAAACTCTTTTCCAAGGGCGTCCATGTAGGCGGACGCCAGGAAAAGGGTATCCTCTGCCTCCTTTAATTTCCCCTGGATGTCTCCTGTATGGTTCATGGACCAGGAGCGTTTTGCGGTCGCCAACGCCAGGTTCAGGGTGTTGCAGCACACCACCCGGATGGGTGTGAGTGCAATCCGGACAGCCCCGCTCCCGTCGTGGGTGTTGGAGAACACCAGATAGGGGCTGATCCGTTCCCCGCCGATGATGTACTCGTGGGGGAGATGGGCCAGGAGCCAGACCTTCCTCCCGCCAAGGAGGGAACCGGCGGTCTCATAGCGCACTCCTTCCCCCAGCAGTTCATCGGTGAAGGCGAAGGCTTCCTCATTCTGAATGACCTTGTAGCGGTCGGTCACTACTCCGAGTACCCTCCGGTCGCTGTCCCGGACATTGGCCTTATAGCCTTCGATCCGTTCTTCCGTCTCCGTATAGATCGGCTCCTGCAAAACCCTCCAGTCAAGCCCCGCCAGCCGTAGGGCGTCACTGGAAGAGGGGGCTGTCAGGACCTTCGTCCCCAGCCCATGCCATGGGGTCTCCCTTACATAAAACATGCTCTCTACATTTGCTGCCATAAATGAATTCCTCCTTTGATCGGTTGTGTTTTTTTACAGAAACATCAGGTTTATTTTTTCTTCCTCTCAACCATCGTCCTTTAATCATCGTCCTTCAGGATCTCTTCTGCGATAACAACGGCTGCACTCAACAGTGCGAGGATGATCGCTCCCACGGCCCTCACCTCCTTCCCAACGGGTATCCCAAAATCGTCCGGCCTGTTCCATTCCTATGCCAGCGGCTTCAGGAGTTTATAAGGCTCCACCTCAAGAGCCTCCGCCAGATAGAAGAGGATCGGCAGGCTCGGAGGGTTGTCAAAGCAGGAGGTCTCCAGAATGGAAATGTATTTGGGTGAGCAGTCCACCCGGTCGGCCACCTGCACCTGGGTCATCTCCAGACAGTTCCGGTAATAGCGGAGATTCAGGGAAATCGTCTCATAAAACCTTGCCTGTGCAGGGGTCGGATGTTTGGGGTGGCCCATAAACTCCCCTCCCCTCTGCCACCTCCGTGGCCTTTCTTGTCCGTATCCACCCGAACCTCTCCGCCAAGCTTACATACTCCCTGTCCCCAAGGATGATGTGGTCTATGACAGGAATCCCCATCAGATCCCCCGCCTTCTTCATCTGCCTGGTCAGCTGGATGTCCTCCTCACTGGGCTCTGCCTCCCCCGAAGGGTGGTTGTGGAACACCAGGAGACAGGCGGCGTTGCTCAACACCGCATGCTTAAAGACCTCCCGCATGTTTAACGGGCATTCGCTGATCGTTCCAATGGCGATCCGTTCCAGGCTCAGGGGCTTCATTCCTGTATCCATGCAGCACACCACAACACATTCCCGGTCCGCATCGTCCAGAAGGAGCCTTCCAAGCTCCGCTGCCTTTTCAACGGTCGTGACCTTCCGGCTGCTATATCGGACTTCCTTTTCCCGGACAGCTGAGAGCCGGATCACCGGTATAAAGGTATCCAGATCATCCCCTTTCCTCTGCCATTGCTCCCTTTCTTCTTTCCATGGTTCCTCTTTCCGTTCTTCCATGATCTCTCCTTTCTGGTATCCGGCAGAAAAAGGCTTATCCTCCACCGGATGAACTGTAGTGCCAGAAGGATTCCGGCACCGGTTTCCTGCAACACAAAAACGACAGGGGTTTATTCCCTGTCGCCTTCATGATAATAATATATAATTATCAGATTCCCTTTTTCCATTTTAACAGATCATGTGCTTTTGCCGCCAAACAGACAGCGTCCATCCAGTTCATTCCTCCCAAAACCTCTCTGCATAGAGAAACTCATGCCGCTTTGTTATAGTCAACAATCGCAACTTCTGTTAATACGCTCTTTAGCTTTTCCAAAATGCGTTCAATCTTCTGAAGCGTTACGCCATTCAGATATTCCTCTCCGCACTGCGTGCATTTGGAACAGGGTACATTTTTAATGATAAGAAAACAGCCGTCATATTCCGTCATATAAGTAGTCGTAGAGTTGACCACATCGCCTTTGCATGTAAAACAGGTCATTTTTCCCTCTCCTTCCTTGTTCTTAAATCAGATTCCCATTTATTCAGATCCGGATAATAAGCCGTTATGATCTATATCGTTCTATTCCTGTTCCATTCACAGGCAGCTTTTATTAATGCCCCTCACCGATCAATACCTGCTTTCCCTGAAAGGCGAATCCATATTTCCGGATCCTCTCTTTCGGGATCCCCTTTGCCGTCAGGGAAGCCTCATATTTCTTTTCTTCGATCTGCTTAAGGGCCGCCTGTACCGTATCGGACAGGTCCTCTTCCCTCTGCGGTTTATGGACCTTAAACTCCAGTATCATGGCGTCGTCCTTTTCATCGACCGGCTCCAGCATGACATCGTAACGGCCAAAGCCGCTTTCCCGGTTGGAGGTCAGCGCGTAACGGCCTTTCAGCTCTGCCATCAGGCCAAGGACAAAACCATGATAAAATTTTTCGGGCTCCTCCTTCGCCGGGTTTTTCCCGGTGTCAAAATAGCTGAATACCGCCTGTGTCACGTCGTTCATATATTCATTCATCGCTTCCACGTCGCCGAGGAGCATTGCCTGGATAAAATCTGTATAATGGTCATTCTCCTCCCAAAACCATCCCCGCACCATCTCTTCAAACATCAGCCGCACTTCCCGATTGGTCAGCGCCAGCGTATAGTAATCACGGCCGTCTCGGTCTGAGACTTCCGTCCGCACCACCTTCAGATACCCGCTGGCAAGCAGGAGGCTCCAGATGGCCGTTTTCTTTTCTCCAAGCTGATTATAAATGATCTGTTCGTCGATCTCGACCGTCAGGGTTCCTCCCTGCAAAAGCAGTTCAAAATCCTGCTTGGTCTTCTTATTCCCTTCCTTAAGAAGCTTTCCGACCAGGCTGTTGGAGCTGCTGTTTGCCCAGTAGCAGCGCACCCGTTTTGTAGCCAGATAATTGATGATGGACCATGGATTGTAAATATCTGCTTCTTTCCCAAAAGTGAAACCGTCATACCAGCTCTTGACTTCCTCTTTTTTCTCAGACAGGCCAAATTCAGCCAGCGCTGTAAAAACTTCTTCCTCGGTAAAACCAAAGCTGGACTCATATTCCTCGGAGGTCGTGGTCACCACTTTCAGATTATTCAGATCTGAAAAGATGGATTCCTTACTAACTCTGGTGATCCCTGTCATGATCGCCCGCTCCAGATACGGGTTCGTCTTGAACGTGGAATTGAACAGGCTCCTGGTAAATACCGCCAGTTCCTCCCAGTATCCATTTACATAGGATTCCTGCAAGGGCGTGTCGTATTCGTCTAACAGGATGATCACCTTTTTCCCGTAGTATTTCATCAGATACCCGGACAGGGCATTCAGGGAATCTGTCGCAACGTAATCCTCCATCTCGGCGGAAACCTTCTGATAGAATTCTTTTTCCGATTCGTTTAATTTTCCGCTTTCCAGTAAAAAATCATATTGATTGTATAACGTCCGGATGATCTGACAGATCTTCTTCCTGGTGTTGAGATACGAAGTTTCCTTTACCTTCGCAAAACTTAAGCTGATCACCGGGCAGGTTCCCTGCATTTCTCGGAAATCCGGCCTTCCCCATATGGACAGCCCCTCGAACAGATCTCCCCGGCCCGCATAGGCAACCGAAAAGAATTTTTCCACCATGCTCATGTTCAGGGTTTTTCCGAATCTCCTTGGACGGGTGATCAAGGTTACGCTGTCATTCCCATCCCACCATTCCCGGATGAAGTCCGTTTTATCAATGTAAAAGATCCCTTTTCTTCTGATATCTTCAAAGTCCTGATGTCCGATCCCAACCGTTCTTGCCATAAGTCCTCCTTCCCGGCAGTCCTCCCTTTCCCATTGTACCATGGGGATTTCCGATATACAACCGTGAAAAAGGCGGAACCCCGAAGGGCTCCGCCAAATGCTGAAAAACCTGATAACAGGATAGTTGCCATATAGATCAATATTTTTCCAGTTTTATAAAATTTAAGATGTCTGTAAAAGGCACAGAAGTGGAATCGTTACTGGTTTCAGTATAGCTCTACATAGGCATTTCCACCGTCATCATCACGCCACAATTCAAGATGTATGAAGTCTTCTCTGCAGGAAGAAAGATCCACATCATAAATCTCCTCCCGATTCCCGGAAGTATCCCCAAAGGCAAAATCCCATCTCAAAGTATCCTCCCCGACTTTACATTTGGCACTGGTATTATCCCAGGCACAAAGTACATTTTCCTCCAGAAGGTTCTCTCCCCACTGGTCAGTTCCCGCCGGCGAGGCATAGAAGGAGCAGATATCCGTTCCGGTTTGATTGACGATGATTAATTCAACCTCAACGACAGAACCGGATTCCACTGCCCCTGACAGTGTATAATAAATTTGCTCTTTCGTCCCTACAAACAGATTCTCTATAATCTTCCCGTCCTCTGTGATCAATGCCCCGTTCTCCAAGCATGTGATTCCGGAATACTGGTCCAGCATGTTGCCGTCAAAATCGACGATTGCTCCGTCAGATATAGACATATAAAGCAGGCTGTTTCTGGCGTCTGCATAGATATCCCCTGTAATGCCAGAGACCTCCGTTGTTTCTATGGTTGTTTCCATGATTGTCGTCTCTGTTTCCGGATTCGATGTTTTTCCATATTCTGCCCCGGATGTCATTACTGCTTGTTGTTCTTCTTTTTCTTCTGTGGGATTTTCCTTATACGCAACTATAGATACTGCAATTAACAGAAAGCCTGTCATAACAATCCATGTTCCTATTTTCCGCATATGTACTTCCTCATCAAAATCTGATCAATCCGCAAACTCAATTACATCCAGCATAATCTTGATATCGGTAAAATCCCCGCCACCCGTTACCACCCCATAGACCGTTACTTGTTCGCCATTTACAGCATGTCTCTTATCGACCTGCCCGTCTACCCAAACTCCAGATGCCGAAGTTGTTTCACCTACCATAAATGCCCCCGACGCAGCCCGTGACACTTCTCCGGTAACCTGAACACATTTTCCTATATAAGTATCTGGATTTTTGAGCAAGGACGTGGCAGAAATTGTTTGATACTTCTCCAATAAAATAGATGATTCTTCATCCAAAAAATCCATTTTATAAGCTTTCAGACAATGCCCAAACCTCTCGTTAAACCCCCAATCACCACATACAGCGACAGCAGTGCCATCTTTAGGAATCTTTCCCGATACCCCGCTTCCATCCACAATCACCCAATCAGAATCGCTGGATGGTCTTTCCGAAATGCAAAAAATCCAATCGTCTGTTGACCACTTTACCCAACCTTCGACGCAAATACTTTCTCCTGCAAATCTGCTAGAATCATTCTTCAGATCCGTCTCAATGCCTACATTTATATATTCATTTAAATATCTATGTTTTATCATATCATATGCCACAAGACAGACAATCAGCAAAAGAAACAGTAAAAGCCTCACCATATCATGTTTTTCTTCTGACGATTTCCGCCTCCAGAAGCCTTTAACTCTATTCTGTTTTGTAGCAACAGAGGCATCTTGAATAAGAGTTTGCCTGGCTGGCTCTGAAGGAATTGCCCTCTTTACAACACCGCAATAAGGACAAAAGTTACTGTTATCCCTGATTTCTTTTCCGCAATTAGAACAAAACATAAATATTATCCTCCTTGTATCTCCCTCATTATCCTCTACCCGCATTCCTGATACCGAACCTCACCCACCTGCTCTAATTTTGGTATCGTGGTGTCCTTTCCCTGGCATAGCATATTGCCGTACAAGCTTGATATCGACACCTCCATCGTTTGTTACCACTCCATAAACAGTTACCTCTTCACCATTTATAAAATGATCCTCATCGTCCTCTACCCACACTCCAGGTACCGAACCTTTCTCACCCACCATAAATGACCCCTGTGCAGCCAGTGACACTTCTCCGGTAACCCGAACGCACTTTCCCATATAGGTGTCTGGATATAGAATTAAATCTGCAACATCGACTCTTTCATATCTATATAAAAGATCCTCATAATCTACAAAGCCAATTTTATCAGCCTCCAGCCAATAGTCACCTCCACTTTGTACCCATTCACCACGCACAGTAACAGTAGTACCACGTTCAGGAATCTTTTCCAATGCCCTCCCATCCACAATCACCCAGTCAGAATCGTGGGATGGCGTGTCGTAAACCAAGAAAAACCCATCCTCTTTTGATCTCACCACCCATCCCTCAACATAAATTTCATCTCCCACATAAGCCCCAGAAAAATTGACCAAATTTCCGATAATCGCCTCTTGATATCTGTTTTTTAGATATCCATATACCACAATACAAACTATTGACAAAACCAACAGTGAACTTACCACCACAGCCTGTTTATCTTCCGACCATTTCCTCTTCCAGAAGTCTTTGAATCTGCTCTGCCATGCAGCAACAGACGTGTTCTGAACAGGTGTTTGCTCGACTGTTTTTGAAGGAATTGCCCGCTCTGCACTACCGCAATAAGGGCAAAAGGCACTATTCTCCCCTATCGCTTTTCCACAATTAGGACAAAACTTAAATACTTTGGAGCCATTCTTCTTTACAGAAACAGAGGTATCTTGAACTGGCGTTTGCTTGACTGTCTCTGAAGGAATTGCCCTCTTTACAACACCGCAATAAGGACAAAAGTTACTGTTATCCCTGATTTCTTTTCCGCAATTAGAACAAAACATAAATGTTATCCCCCTTGTATCTCCCTCATTGTATTCAGGCCAGACATGATACTGGCATTCTCTCTTCCCCTGCCGTTTCACCATCCAAGAGCATTTTCAAGCTCATTATAATCCAGCTTTTTCAAATCCTCCTCTGTGAGGTCCATATTATCCAATTCCTTCCAAAAGCTGCGCATTTGTGCCCTTACGACTTCCATTAAGCCATAATCCTGCATATACCCCACAAATTCATCTGACGGTTCATAATACTGCCCATCTACCAACAGATAAAATTCTCCCTGATCCATGCTATAAACAACTGCATTCAGTTCCCCTTCCGGAAGCCGGACGTCATAAAATCCGAAGACAATGGTTTCTTCGTTCGGGTTATAGCTAAAGGAATCCGCATTTCCCTCATTCCCGCCGAGAATCTGGTCAAAACAGTCCTTGATGTTATCATCCGACGGGAAGTTCACAGACAACTGCCCTTCTCTAATCAGAATCCACCAATAACCACTGTCAAATACATAAGCTTCCTTCTTATGATCTCTGGAAGTCCCGCTCGACAGTTTCTCAGTAATTTCCCCTAATTCTATAAACGGCAGGAGACGGATCATCCCGTCTTCCCCGACGATAAGACCTTCTGCACAAACGGATCCGTCATACGGGTAACCGTTTTCAAGGCAAACATACTCAGAATACTCGTCCAGCGCATTACCATTCCGGTCTACAACCATTGCGTCACGCACAAAAAGCTGTTGATTTTTTACATCCTCATAGATATCGCCTGTAATCACAATGTCTTCCGTCGTCTCTTCAGGCTCCGGCATGAACCCCGCCTCTTTTTCCGCTTCCGATATCGAAGCCATTTTATCTTCTGAAGCGGCCTTTTCGGCTTCGATTTCTGTCTGTGTATTTTCTTTTGCTGTTTCCGCCGCAGGAGCCCTTTCCGTTTCCGCTGCAGAATCCCTTTGCTGGGACATGTATAACTCCCGGATTGATTCTATGTCACTGTCATCTACTGCTTCTTTTCTCCCCGAAGCGGAATCCGACCCGCAGGAAGTGACCGACATTGCCATGAGGACAAAAATTGTCACAATCATTATTTTTTTCATTCTCTGCATATTCATCCTCCTATTGATCCCCACCCGATCAAAATTGACTCTCCGTAAAATAAACTCTCTCCTGATAAGTATTATCCTGATAATCATCCGATACGATCAGCGTGATCTTCTCCGTGTGATTTTCGAGAACCTGTGGAATCTCCCCGCTCCCCTTCTTTTTCAGATGATAATACCCGGCGATCCCCCTGGCATCCGCCTGAGCCAGTCGGTCAATTTTATCAGAATCCGCAAAAAACGCCTGGTAATCTGCTTCATTGTCAAGAAATGCATGCTCCACGATAATCCCCGGAATCCCGGCCTTCACCGAATTCCGGACAATGCTGTAATAGTCGCAGAGGGAACCGTCGTCATAATACAGTTCGTCCTGGGTCACCCGGAACATCAGTCCCTGATTTTCGCTCCCCGCCTTTTCCAGCTCTTTCAGAATATAACAGCCGAGCTCCTGGGTAATCTCTGCAAGCTCCGGGTTCCCGGCGCCCCTGGCTGCTAAGACCGTACAGCCATTGTAGTAATCGCAGATACTTCCGGCCGCATTGTTATGAAGGCTGATCAAAACATCCGCCCCATCGTCCACGGCTTTTTTGACCCGGTCCGTAAGCTCCACGTCAAGGGCTCCATCCCTTGTCAGATACACCGTGACATTCTCATAGGCTTCCAGCTCTTCTTTCAGTTTCAATGCGATCTGCAGATTCACATCCCGCTCCAGGACTCCGTGCTTCTCATTTTCCGCCCCACCTGTTTTCCCGTGCCCGGCATCCAGCTCAATAACAAGCGGCTCTTCCCGGAACACATAGTCGGAAGCTGTCTCCCCATCCTCCTCCGTGGTCGGTGTCAGGGGCTCCTTCGCAGTGGCTGGTTCCAGGGCTCCTTTTGCCTCTGCCTTTTCTGTCTCCGTCTTTTCTGCCGTTGTCTCTGTAACTGCCCTGTCCGCTTCCGTGGCTCCTGCAACCTCCGTTTTCTCACTGCATCCGGCAACCAGACAGAGAGCCGCCAACATGCCCGCAGCCACCTGATATGCCCGCTTCTTCATTACGATTCCCCCGGCTTCTTCGAGCCCATGTCGTCCGCCAGGTATTGGTCATAGGTCCGGATCGCATAGGTCGAGCCGCTGAGGGACCACCCCCGGTACAGGCAGTCCAACAGATATCCGGTCTGCGTGAAGTCCACGCCGATTCCGATATAGTCTTCCGTCGGATACACCACCTGCATCATATAAGTGGTCGTATCATTGGACACGACGCAGCAGTATTTCGCCTGGGACGGATCACCGGCCAAAGGGCCTCCGATGATCATCCTGGAATAGCCGTCGTCGGCAACACCTTTGCTTTCATGGACATACGGGCATTTTTCCCCTTCCAGAAAATCCCCTTTCAGGGCCTCGCATATTTCGTTTGAGCACCTATAGGGATCCCCCTGAACAGGAGAGTCCATTTCAGTAAAGGAAAGGGTAACACTGCCGTCCGATGTCGCAAGCTCATAACCTTGTCCCTCTTCATCGTAAACAGCTTTATAAAAGTAGTCCTCCGGATACATAAAACTATAGGTACCATCCGGTCTGGCGGCCATAATGAAATCATCTTCGGAGTACAGGTCTCTCGGCGATCCGGCCAGGGCGCCCTCCAGCTCCTGCAGTTTTTCCGGTTCCGTTTCCTCTGGTGTGGGCTCTGTTACAGGCTCTGTCGTTTTCTCACTTTCTTTGGTCGTTTCTGCAGCCGCAGGGCTGCTCTCCGTCCGGTATTCATTCTTCGTCTCCCCCGGCGCTTCTTCTGATGACTCCTGAACTTCCGCCACGACATCCGCAGGCGGGCCTGTTTTCTTCATCCGGGAAGGCTGTTCGGTTTTGTCATTTTCACCCAAAATCCGAAATCCGAGAACCGCCGCTGTCACTGCCAGCGCAGCAACGAAAAAGATCATGGCAATAACCAGAACATTTGGCTTATTCTTCTTTTCCGGCCTCCCGGCCGTAAACGAATGTTCCTCCGGTATCGCCACTTTCACCGGGTCACTCTCATCCTCCGAAAAGGACGACACCTCCGCCCCGCAATATTCACAGAATCTCGTATCATCATCTAATCGTTCTCCACAGTTTTCGCAATACATACATACCTCCACATTTTAATTATTCAGACACACCTGACCCATAGGACAGAAGCAGGTACTCCTTCGGTTTCTATACGCATTTATCGAAAAAGTTATTAGCTCCCCCGTCTTTCAAATAGTGCGCCAACATGCTCTTCTCCCAGAAACAGGGTATCACCCCTGCATTCCCCCATCACATTTCCTTCGACATCCATTAAAATAAGGGCCGTCCCGTCATAGTTCCAACTTCCCTCTGTGCGTTCATTCTCTGCATCTATATAATAAGTCCCGTCTGCCTCAAGTCTCTAGGTTCCTTCTCCGGCCACTCCCAGAAATGTATCTATAGAAAGAGTTCCATCCGCTTTAAATGTCAGTTCCAATTCGCCGATGTTCACGCCGTATATGCTCAAATATTCCTCAGTCGGGAAAGAAAGGCCCCCGATCTGGATCTCCGTCAGTTCCCAATGTCCGACCAGGATCCGCTCTGCCTCCCGCCGCATCTGCAAGATCTGAATCTCTTCCAGGGTCGCCTGCACATAATCATCGTCCCAAAAATCCCCCCTCGCTTTCAGGTTCTTTTCCGCATCCTGGTATGTCATGGATTCAGCAATGTACGCTTCCCTTAACGTATCTACGGCTTCATACAAAGTTTCATTCGCCCGTTCTTCTCTTTTTTCATTTCCTTTGATTCGTTTTTCCCACAGTTTCCCTGTAGCTGTCCAGTCTCTTTTCTCGACATATCTCGTAAAATTTTTTTCCCAGTTTAAAATAGACAAAAAAATACATATGGCCACCATCAACGCTGCAGTTATGCTGCCCAGCACGATAAGCGGTATTTTATCTTCCTTTCGGAATATCCGATCCATCACCTAAAATCCCCCCTTATGAAACAAACGCCATCTTTCTTGTGTTTTTCACGCACGATCGTGAGCAATCCAATGACAAAGACAACAATACTGATCACCTGCGATGTGGAAAACAGATAGAAACTTCCACGCACAGAATCCCCCCGCAAATATTCCAAGAAAAACCTCATGATGGAATATAAAACCATATACATGGCGATTGCAGAGGCTCCGTTTCGCCTTTTACAGGAATACAATAAATAAAATCCGATCATAAATTCACCAAATGCTTCCAGTAATTGAACCGGAAATAGCCGAATATCATTTGGAGCGTATAAAGAATTGGAATAGATCACTGCAAACCTTCCATTATATGGAATCCCATGACAACATCCCACCAAATGGCAGCCGATCCTTCCAAAGCCATGTACGATCGGGATACAGCCTGTACCATATTGGAGATATTCCGAAACATGAATCTTAAATTTCTTCCGGCAAAAATACAGCGCCGGAAAGATCCCCAGAAAGCCTCCATAGAAGACAAAGCCTCCGCTCATAAGCATGCCGATGTAAGAAAGATCATTTAACCTGGCAAAGTCAATGGTATGGATGGAAACGAGCAGATAAAGAATTTTGGCTCCTGCCATGCCAAATAATCCTGACATTGCGCTGAGGATCACAAAATCGTTCCAGTCCAAATGAAACCGTTTCACCTGGACATATGCGATACCTGCCGCAGCCATGATGCCAATGACGATCATGAAACCATAATATGGTACAAAACGAGAAAATAAATGGAATCCCAATGCCCCCATGTAAACTTGACCCTTTTTAAGATGAACAGCCTCCGTTTTACCGTCCCCTTAAACCTGAGAAGCTACCGCACCTGCACATGCGATACACGCAACATAAAACAGGAGATTTAAAGAGGTACCAATAATAGAACATATCCAACCGGCCTTTGCAGTCCCGCTTTCTCCTCCCAGTGAATTTTTTCTGTCATTTGCCCCAAGAATAATCCCGATAATCCCAACGATCGCACCGGCCCATCCCAGTATTGCAGCACTGAAAACGGCAATAACAATAGAGATAATGCCTAATACTAAGGATGCGGTTCCTGTCGGCCCTCCTTTTTCCGGTACTTGATTCACTACCGGTGGAATATAATTTTCTGTATTTCTTTTTTGTTCTGGCGCATCTAAATCACACCGCTTCCCACAATATGGACAAAATTCTTCCGTTCCTTTTAGTTCTTTGCCACATACACGGCAGATCTTTTTTGGGGCATTTTCTTTTGAATCCTTCGTTACGTCTGCTCCGCACCGTGGACAGAATCTCATATTCTCTTCCATTTCGAAATTGCATTTTATACATTTAACTCTGCCATTTGACGTCACCATGTTTTGGTTAAGATCATCACCGTTATATTCCACTGCATCTTTCTCCTTTTGATTATTTAAATTCACATGATCCCTTCCTGTGCCATAAAAAATTTTATAGCTATCTTCTTCCTCTGATTGATAATTTTGAGTTGTATACTCCCGCCCCACGTCCGACACATCGGCAGCTTCCAGACGTCTTTCCTCTTGAACATTGGAATTTACGCAATCTTTCCCTACATCCGGCATATCGGCAGCCGCTACTTGTTCGGCATCTTGAACGTTGGAATTCATGCGATCCTGGTCTGCATCTGATACCTCAGTATTTGTCACACTTTCCACATTTTGAACACTCCGCTTCACAGGCACTCCGCATGTAGCACAAAATAAAGCTCCCGAATCCAACGGGCTTCCACAGTACCTGCAAAATTTAGGAATCTTTTTCTCCTCCATACTCTTCCCCCATACAATTACCTCCAGATAACATTTCTGAAAGCTTCTAATTTTCTTTTTGCTCTTTTGAAATCCACTACATCACCTTCGAACTACTTTTATAACTAATATTATTATATCTATAATAAATATTACCATGGCTATAATTATATTTCAATCAGTAAAGTTTCATTTTTCGACTTTTTCTGGCATAATTATTTTTTTACGTTAAAGTCTCTATTACTAATAGTTTTATATTGATAGATTATTCCTCTGACGCTATATGAATTTTACAATTAAAGCGATTTTATTAGAAAGGAATCAGTCTATGAAGAATCTGGATTTTGTGAAGATCGGAAGGAAGTTAAAGGAAATCCGTATTTCCAGAGGCTTAACCCAGGAATATGTCGCCAACATGGCCGATGTAAACACCAGCCATATCAGCAACATCGAGAACAACCGGGTCAAGATCTCCCTGTCCACGCTGGTGCATGTGTGCAATGCCTTGAGCACCACCGTCGATTACATCCTCGCCGATGAATATGTCTCCCCTTCCTCCGTTCTGGAGCAGGAGATCCTACATGAACTGAAATCTTGTTCCGACGGGACGAAGGAGCAGATCTTGAAGATTGTCAAGGCTCTGCAGTGAATCCCTGACCGGACAAGGCCATTTCCATGACCAGGATGGCCCCATAGCGGAATCCCTTTACAAAGCCTTCCTCCTCCGCCACGGAAGCGGCAGAAAAGAGCTTATCCCTGAGGGCCTCATACTTCTTCCTGTCTAAGACGTCCTCTTCTTCTTTTAACAGCTCTCTTGTCTCTTCCTCCACCCTGCGGTTTGCCTCCTCCATGTATCCGGTCCCCTGGATGATCTCATGATAGATTTCCCTGATCCTCTTATCCATGTCTGTTTTTGGAGCGTCCCCACGCCCCATTCCTCCTTTCTTGGTGCTTTCTTTTTTGTGATTCTGCGTTTCGACTGTCTGTACTTCTTCAAAGACCTGCCTGTGTTATGGTTCTCTTCATCTGTCGTCCATGGAATGTCCTCCTTTCCCGTAAGGGATCCGGTCTAAACGGCCCTTTATAAAACACTGCAGCATACCTTCTGCACAGAGATACATTTTAATGGTTTCTCCACAAGAAAGAAGACGACAGGTTCTCTTCCCTGTCGCCTTCTTTAATATAATATACAAGTCAAAATGACAATTTTTTCTTTGGGGGAGCTGTTGCAGGCTCCCCTGTCCGGATCAAAATGTGCCTTGTTTTGTCAACTTTGTTTTCTGTCCTCACTCATCCAGAAACTGGAGTAATTCTTCGTTCACTTTTTCCATATGTGTGAGAAGCTTCGCAACCTCAAGCGGGTTTCCCGATTCTGCGGCGGAGAATGCTCTGAACTCTAAAAGGCTTGTGTAAAGGTCATGGAGACTGTTGAAAAATTTACTGATGTTCGAGAACAGGTAAACACGGCCTACCTCGCCGTCCGGCAGCTTCATGTAGACATACCCATCCTTCTGTTCCTCTATTTCCTGTTCTGCCACCCCCTGATTTGTAAAATTTTCTGTTCCCTCATTGGTATCCGCCTTTTTGATTTTGTGCATTACTTTTGCGTTGGTGATTTTGCTCATGCCTGTTCCTCCTTCAAATTTGGTCTTTCCGCTGTTACTATTCCTTCACGGTTGCCTGCCGCAATCTCTGCGATCAGGAACTGTCCATTTCTTTCATCTCCTGAGCCTCCCTCCATAAATCGTGCTGCAATCTTTCGATTACTTCTTGGTTGCCTGCCCGGTAATTTTTTATTTTGCCGAGGAAAACTGCACTTCGATAGAATCAGAAACCTTGCACGGATACCAGCCGATGGCATGAATCTTCAATCCATAATTTTTACCGTTCTTTATAAAAAGACCTTGAGAAGCACCGAAGTCCGTCCAGCATTATTTCCTTTTTTCGGACATTTTGATATGATCTTACAGAAAAAACTATCCATATAAAAAAGAAAAATCAGGAGGGATTTCATCATGACAGAAGAAGTTTACGAAAGCCTGATAAGCCGTCCAGAACGTTTCTTTAAACTCTATCGTGAAATAAAGTTTGTTTTTTGTCACTTTAAACGTATATGGATTTGCTTTCAGCAGTTTCATTTCCCTTGCCGTATACTCCTTCATCACATCCTCTCCAATCTGCCATTTATTGTATCAGATGTCCTTTGGCTTGGAATCATCCAAATGTCCACTTTACACTTCTTACACCCTTCACTGCTGTCTACTTTCAGGGATTTCATACCTTTTTTGTATGTCTACTTTTCGGGTACTTCCCCTTTCTCTATCTGTCCACAGTCTGGTAAGCAAGCCATTCTCCTATTTGTCCATTTCTTTGGATTTATCCCTTTTACAAAGTGTCTACGGTCTGGGATTCCTTCTGTTATTTCAGGCCTAGCATTCATATAGTATTTCCCCTGGCGGTAACTAACATTTCAGGCAATCCCTTTCTCTTGCCGTGTCCACCTTATAGGGTACATTATATTTGGAGGCGATCCAGCGGGAGGAGGCGATTCTGTGGGATGAGGCTCATTACTTTATTCCGGAGACTGTGTTGCGTTCAGCGTGTGCGCCCTTGCTGAAAACGGTATCATTTCCGGCGATCAAGAGGGAACTCCACGAGACAGGGATACTTTCCTGCAACGATGGAAAACGCATGAATTTTACAACGAAAAAGTTATTGACGGATGTGTACGGCCAAAGCTTTCGGGCGAGATTTTTAAAAATCAAAAGGGAATTTTTCCAGACGGAGGTTTCGTTTGGATTAGAAGAAAGGAGAGGATTGTGATGTATGTAGGACGATTCATTGGAAACTGGTGTTATACGGCCGAAAAATCCCCTAATAGCTCCGTATGTATCACCGGATTATCCGGGAGCGGAAAAACGTGCCGGCTGAACCAGATCGAGCTGGAGGAAGTGAGACTGGGGGCTACGGTTCTGGTCTTTGACCTTCACAGAAGCCATGCGGAAGATCAGGTTTTTGGCGAAATACGAGAGCGATATTTGCCGTATGTAAATCGGATTTCAGTCCTCCGGGACGGACTGGCGCTGCCTTTGTTTACGCCGCTCCGTGATGCTTATGGGCGGGAGGAACCCTATGTTCACCTGGTAAATTCGGCGGTCCAGGCGCTGGGCGGTACGTTCCGGTCAGCGTCACGTCAGATCGGTGCATTGCGGTCAGCGGTTGAACAGGTGGTGAAATCGCCTGACGGACGGTATAACCCGGCGGAGGCTTTGTCCTTCTTTCTGGCTGCGCAGGAGACTCAGGCTGCGGATGCCGTCTATGAGAAGTTGTGGACGGTGCTCAACTGTAATGCACTGCGTCCGGGTACAAAAAAGATAGAAAACGGAAAGATTAATATCCTGGATTTTTCGGAGGGGGATATGCTCACGCAGAGTGTCCTCGCAAAATTGACGCTGGCCTGTATCTGGAGGTATGCGCTGTACTCGAGGACCATGGAGGAAAAGCCGAATATTGTTTTGGCACTGGATGAGTTTCAGCACCTGTCCTTAAAGCCGGATTCCACCCTTTGCCATCTGCTCAGGGAGGGACGGAAGTTCGGGATCAGCTTGTTGCTGGCGACTCAGACGCTGGAGGCATTTTCTAAGGAGGCGAAGACCCTGTTAAATCAGACCGCCACAAGGCTGTATTTCCGGCCGACACTTGAAGAAATCCGGAAAATAGCGAAGGGGATCGACCAGGAGAAGGTGACGGAATGGGTGAAGATTTTGCAGAGGCTCCAGGTCGGAGAATCACTGGCGGTTGGCAATTTATGTATTGGCGGACGGGATGTCATTCGCCCGGTCGTGTTGAAATGAAACCCGAAATAAAAACGAAAAGGAGAAAAATCATGAAAATCGAAGTACCCGTTTGGCAAAAGTATACCTTATCAATTGAAGAAGCTGCAGAATATTTCCGAATCGGTCAGAAGCGTCTGCGTTGTCTTGCGGATGAAAATCCGGAGGCGGACTTCCTGCTGTTCATTGGGAATCGCGTGCAGATCAAACGGAAGTTGTTTGAAAAATATATTGATGCCGCAAACGTTGTTTAAGTGAAAAATGAATAGCATAAGAAAATCTGCATGACACAGAGGCCCCGATATGGTACACTGGAAGAGTCATGTCGGGGCCTTTCCAAAATGGAAAGGAGTTCGATATTTTGTCTGGAAAGAGAAAGGATAAGAGAGGACGAGTTTTACGCAATGGGGAAATCCAGAAGTCCGATGGCCGATACCGTTATAAGTATACGGACGCTTTTGGTGAGGTACGGTATGTTTACTCCTGGAGATTGGATAAAAATGACCGTATCCCGGTAGGGAAAAAGTGGGAGCCCTCTTTGCGGGAAAAGGAGAAGCAGATCACGGCGGACATGTTTGACCGAATCGTGCCGGAGGGCGGGGGACTGACCGTCATAGAGCTGGTAAAGAAGTATGTGTCTTTGAAAACCGGAGTGCGTCCCACGACAGAAATGGGATATCAGACTGTCATCAATCTGTTGGAGCGGGAACGCTTTGGGTGCCAGCGGATTGACAAGGTGAAGCTTTCGGATGCCAAGGCATGGCTGATACAGCTCCAAAAGGATGGGAGAGGATTCAGCTCGATCCGTACCATCCGGGGCGTACTGCGGCCGGCCTTCCAGATGGCGGTGGATGACGACCTGATCCGCAAGAATCCATTTGGCTTTGAGCTGGCCTCGGTGATCTATAACGACAGCGTCACGAGGGAGGCGCTTACCAGAGATCAGGAGCGGAGATTTTTAAAGTTTGTAAAAGAGGATCCACATTTTAAGCGGTATTATGACGGGATTTACATTCTTTTTCATACGGGGCTTCGGATTTCTGAATTCGTGGGGCTGACAAAGGCGGATATTGACTTTAAGAACAGAAAGATCCATGTGGAACGTCAGTTACAGCGGTATGTAAGGATTGGGTACTGTGTGATTGGGCCGAAGACAGAAAGCGGAGTGCGGCAGGTTCCCATGACCGAAGAGGTGGCAGAATGTTTCCGCCGGATCCTGAAAGAGCGGAAGGATCCGAAGGTGGAGCCGATGATTGACGGCCACACAGGATTTTTGTATCTGGATAAAAACGGAATGCCCATGGTGGCCTTGCACTGGGAAAAGTATTTTCAGCACATCTGCCAGAAATACAACAGCATTTATAAGCTGCAGATGCCAAGGGTCACTCCCCATGTATGCCGCCATACCTTCTGCAGCAGGATGGCAGCGGCCAGGATGAATCCCAAGACGCTGCAGTACATCATGGGACATGCGGATATCGGTGTCACGCTGAACACCTATACACATTTTGAATTTGAGGAAATCAGTGAAGAGATGTACAGGGTGTCGGGCGAGTAGCCGAAGAGAAGGGGTGGAAATTCCGGGTGCACGGCCGGGGTGCATGCACCTGGATTTACACCTTTCCGGGAATGGGATATGCCGCAGGCTGCCGCTTTATACCAGAAATAGAAAAAGCGATAGCTTCTGCCAAAAGCCAGAGAGAACAGGCTTTGCAGGGCCATGAGAAAGAATGAAAGGATAGGAAAAAGGATGATAAAAGTATTGTTTGTCTGTCATGGCAACATTTGCCGTTCCCCAATGGCCCAGTACGTGTTACAGTACATGGTAGGTAAGCGGGGCCTTTCGGACCTGTTCGAGATCGACTCGGCGGCGACCAGCTACGAGGAGATCGGGAACGGGATCCATCACGGGACCAGAAGCAAGCTGCGTTCCCTGGGAATTCCCGTGGGAAACCACAGGGCCAGGAGGATGGAGAGGGGCGACTATGAGAGATATGACTATCTGATCGGGATGGAGAAATACAATATCTCCAACATGTACCGGATCCTGGGGATGCGGCCGGAGGAGGACGAGGAACACAAGGTTTGGAGGCTGCTGGATTTCGGGCGGCGGCCCAGGGACATTGCGGACCCATGGTACACGGGGAATTTTGACGTGACCTACGAGGATATCGTGGAAGGGTGCGAGGCCCTTCTCGAATACGTTCTCAGGGATGCCTGACCGAAAGGATGTCTGTATGGTCTGCGGCCGCTTTAAGGAAATCCGAAAGGATACCTGTATGGCCGTGGAGCCGTATTAAGGAAATCTTAAGGGAAAAAGTACGTCATGTAACGGGCGGGAAAGGCCCGGAAACGGAGATTTCATGCGTGGCTTGAAGGAAGCGATGCATGGAATCTTTATTTTTTGGAAAAAAATATTAAGAAAGGATGGAATGTGGCAAGGAAATTTTAAAACTTTGGACACATAATGGACATAACCTTTTTCGTATACTGGCAGGAGACGAAGGGGGAAAGGGCGAGGACGAGGGAGCCGAAACGGAGAATCCGGGACGGGGCCGGGACAAGACGTCCGGAGTGACGGAGTGAAAAAGCGACGGAGTGAAAAGCGGAGGATGGAATGACAGGAAAGGAATGGACAGCTTATGATGGGATGGATTCGGGGCTTTAACTTTGCGGTGCTGGCGCTTCTCAGCCTCTCTTACTTTTATCAGATCGTTTACGTGTTTGTCCGGTGGTTTTCCCGGACGAAGGAATTTGGGGCGGCGAAGCCCGGGCGCTATGCGGTGGTGATCTCTGCGAGGAATGAGAGTGCGGTGATCGGCGAGCTTCTGGAGAGCGTCCGGAAGCAGGATTACCCGCAGGAGCTTTTGGATGTCTACGTGGTGGCGGACAACTGCACGGACAATACGGCACAGGTGGCGAGGAACCACAGGGCCGTCGTGTTCGAGCGTTTTGACCGCACGCAGGTGGGAAAGGGCTACGCCCTCAATTACCTGTTCGCCCAGATCGAGACCATGACCGGAATCGAGGCCTATGACGGGTATCTGGTGCTGGATGCGGACAACGTGCTGGACGAGAATTATATGAAGGAGATGAACAAGGTGTTTGCGGAGGGATATCCGGTGGTGACCAGCTACCGGAATTCCAAGAATTATGGCTCCAACTGGATTTCCGCCGGCTACGCCCTCTGGTTCCTTCGGGAATCGAAATACCTGAACGGGGCGAGGATGCAGTGCAAAACGAGCTGCGCCATTTCGGGCACGGGTTTTCTCATGTCCAGCAAGATCGTGCGGGCCAACAACGGCTGGAAGCATCATCTCCTCACCGAGGACATTGAATTTTCCGTGGACAATGCCATCCGGGGAGAGGTGATCGGCTACTGCGAGAAGGCGGTGCTTTACGACGAGCAGCCGGTGAATTTCAGGGAGTCCTGGCATCAGAGGATGCGCTGGACCAAGGGCTTTTATCAGGTGTTTGGCAAATACGGCGGGGAGTTGATCCGCAGCGCCATAAAAGAACACTGTTTTTCCAGCTATGACATGCTGATGACGGTGGCGCCGGCCACGCTGCTGACCCTTTTGACGCTCCTCGGAAACGGAATGTTTGCTTTGGCGGGGATTCTTGTCGGGAGGCCCGCATGGACGGGGGCGACCCTGGCGGCCATGGGCGGCAATTTTTTCGGAATCTACCTGTCGTTGTTTTTCTTCGGGCTGGTCACGACTGTCAGCGAGTGGAGGCAGATTCACTGTGGAACGGGAAAAAAGCTGTTTTACATGTTCACGTTTCCGGTCTTCATCTTTACCTATATTCCGATTGCGGTGGCGGCCTTGTTTCAGAGGGTCACCTGGGTGCCCATTCATCATACGATCGTAAAGAGCGTGAGCCAGATCAGGGGATGAGGATGTGCCTTTTTGAAGCGTGGAGAGAAAGAACCTGTGCGATTTCGGTCCCGAAAAATTTCGGGCCCAAATATATTGACATATGCCAATAATTGCGGTAAACTGTTTATAAGCATATGCCAATTATAAGAGAGGATTCCCATGCCAAGACCAAGCAAGAGCAAGTGCGTCAGCCGGATGCCCCGGTTCCGAAGATTTCAGCCTGCCGAACGGGAGGCACCGTCCGCAGACCGGAACAGGATTATCTTAAATGTGGAGGAATACGAGGTCCTGCGGCTTCTGGATTACGAGGGGCTTACCCAGGAGGAGTGTGCGGCGCGGATGGACGTGGGCAGGGCCACGGTGCAGGCTCTCTATGCGGAGGCCAGGAAAAAGATGGCCCGCTTTCTGGTGGAGGGCTCCTGCCTTCAGATCGAAGGGGGAAGCTACCGTCTGGCGGAAATGGGAAGGGCACGGGCGAAAGGAGAACAGGTTATGAAGATTGCGGTAACTTATGAAAACGGACAGATTTTCGGACATTTCGGGCACACGGAGCAGTTCAAGATCTATGAGACGGAGGACGGAAAGATTCTGTCATCCGAGATCGTGGACACCAATGGAACGGGGCACGGAGCCCTGGCCGGATTTTTGAGGGAACACGGGGTGGAAACCCTGATCTGCGGCAACATCGGGGGCGGTGCGAGGAACGCCCTTGCGGAGGCAGGGATCCGCCTGTTCCCCGGCGCAGCGGGCGATGCGGATGCCCAGGTGGAATCTTTCCTGGCAGGCTCCCTGTCCTACGACCCGGATGCCATGTGCAGCCACCACGGAGCGGACCACGTCTGCGGGGACCATGATCATCACGGAGAAGGGCATGGCGGCTGCGGCGGACACGGCCATCACGGAGAGGGGCATCATGGCGGATGTGGCGGCCACGGCTGTCACTGAGACGGATAAAAGTAGGGGGCTGTCGAGAAAGAGACAGCCCCTGAATTGCGTGTGTCAGCCCGTTATTTTAAAAGCTCCTGCATGGAATCTGCGATGGAGGTCAGCATCAGGTAGCAGCTGGTGGCGCCTGCGTCCAGCACGCCCCGGCTTCTCTCGCCCAGACGGCTCGCACGGCCGATCTTTGCCACCATGTTCTCCGTGGCCTGCCAGCCCTCTTTGGCGGCTGCCTTCATATCGTCCAGGGCGGCGGCGAAATCCTTGCCGTCCTCCAGGGCCTTGCAGAAGGCGTCCCTTGCTGGAACCATGGCGTCCAGGAGGCATTTGTCGCCGGGTTTGGCGCCGCCGATGTCCATGACGCCGTCCACGGCGTTGCAGATCATCTCCTTGAACACGTTCTCGTCGATGTCCTCCGCATCCTCGCAGGCCATGGACATCTCATCGAAAAACACGCCGTACAGAGGTCCCATGGAGCCGCCGATGTCCTCCATCAGGGTGGAGCTGAGGACGCTCAAGCCCTCGGACATGTTGTATTCTTTTCCGGCCAGCTTGTCGCCGGTCATGGTGAAGCCCTTGTTCATGTTGATGCCGTGGTCGCCGTCACCGATTTTTCCGTCGACCTCGCTCAAAAAGTCCTTGTTGGTCTGGATGGTCTTTATCAGGCCCGTTACGACCGAGGCGGCCGCACTGTTTTTAAATGACATAGTCGTTCTCCTTTTCGTCTCTTTCCCTTAAAGCTGCTTTAACCCAACGGAATCGGCGGGCATGTCGATGCACTCCTTAAGCTCGTCGTCCAGCTTCATGACGGTCAGGGTGACGCCCATCATCTCCAGGGAGGTGAAGTAATTGCCCACGTAAGCCTTGTAGACCTTGATTCCCTTTTCCGCCAGAAGCTCTTCCACCTTATTGTATACGATGTACTGTTCCATGACGGGGGTGGCGCCCAGTCCGGACAGGAGAACCACGACCTCGTCGCTGGAGGTGAAGGGCAGGTCGGGGAGAATGATGTCCACCATCTCCGCCGCCATCTCGTCGGCCGTCTTCAGAGGTTCCACCTTGATGCCGGGCTCGCCGTGGTGGCCGATGCCGACCTCCATGTTGCCGTCCTCAATGGTGAAGTTGGGATGTCCCACGGCGGGAATGGTGCAGGGGGCTGTGCCTATCCCTACGGAACGGGTGTTGTCAATGGCCTTCTGGGCGGCCGCAATGACGCCGTCCAGGTCCGCACCCATGGCGGCCTTGGCACCGCCGACTTTCCACATCAGGACCTCGCCGGCCACGCCGCGCCGCTTCTCCAGCTCCGTCTTGGGGGCGGAAGCGCAGTCGTCATTGGCGACCACCGTCTTCACGGTGATGCCCTCCTTCTTTGCGCTGCGGATGGCCATCTTGACATTCATGTTGTCGCCGGCATAGTTTCCGTAGAGGCAGGCAACGCCCTTTCCGGAGTCGGCGGCCTTCATGGCGTCCAGGAACGCCTTGGCGGTGGGGGAGGAGAAGATCTCCCCGGCGGCCACGGCGTCACAGAGGTTTTTGCCGATATAGCCGATGAATGCGGGCTTGTGGCCGGAGCCGCCGCCGGTCACGATGCCGACCTTGCCCTCCACGGGAGCGTTCACGTATTTCAGCACTCTGGGGTTGTCCGTGGCGGCAACCAGATCCTTGTTGGCCTTCACAAAGCCCTTTAACATATCCTCAACCACGAAATTGGGGTCGTTCACGATTCTGTTCATAGATAAACTCCTTTTGTCAATGTTATTTCCGATAAGAAGCGTCCACCTCGTTGATTCTGGCGACCTTGGGAGTGGAGCCGCCGCCGGCGAAGTCACACTTTAACCAGATGTCCACCAGATATTTCGCCAGTTCCACGCCGATCACCCGCTCGCCCATGCACATGATCTGGGCGTCGTTGCTCTTTCTGGAGCGCTCGGTGGAGAAGGGGTCGTGGCAGACGGCCGCCCGGATGCCGGGCACCTTGTTGGCCGTAATGCACATGCCGATGCCGGTTCCGCACACCAGGATGCCCCGATCGTATTCCCCCCTGGCCACGGCTTCCGCCACCTTCTGCGCCACGTCGGGATAGAGGATCACCTCGCCCTCGTCCGCTCCAAAGTCATGGTATTCAATGTCCTCTTTCGTATCCAGGTGTTTCATGACGGCCACTTTCAAAGCGTAAGCGGCCTCGTCACAGCCGATAGCAATCTTCATTGTCAGATCTCACTTTCCTTTTGATGGGGACGAACCGTCCCCGCATATTTTGCGATGCATTTTGAAATGGCCCGCAGCGTCCCGCGGGCCGTAATAGCTTCCTATCATTTACATGGCGTCGGCGATGGCTTTCAGGTTGGCCAGACCGTCCCGGGCCAGGTCCTCACCGGTGGGGGCGAAGCTGCGCCAGATCGCACAGTTGCCGGAAAGCTCCTCGAAGCTGGGATCGAAGGACTCGATGACCAGGGGGCCGTCGTAGCCGACCTCGTGGACCGCCTGGAAGAATTCCCTGAAAGGAACCAGGCCGGTACCGGGAATGCCCCTGTCGTTCTCGTTTACATGGATGTAACCCAGATATTCCTTGCCGCAGGTCTTCACTGCACCCGCAAAGCTCTTCTCCTCCCGGATCATGTGGAAGCAGTCCAGATGAACCTTGATGTTGTCGCCGCCCACGTCCTTGCAGAACTTCACGGCATCCTCTGCGATGTTGAGGAAATGGGTCTCAAACCGGTTGACGCATTCCACGCAGATGGTCACGTTTCCGGTCTCTTTTGCGTAAGCCGTGTTCTCCTTCATGCATTCCACGGCCCAGGCCCACTCCTGCTCCGTGCGGGGTTTCTTGGTGAGATATCCCCACCCCGCATAGTTTACGCCGCCCAGAATGGGAGCGCCCAGGTAATTGCAGATGTCCACGCATTTCTTCATGGCGGCCACGGAAGCTTTCCGGATTTCCGGGTCGGGAGAAATGGGGTTGGTCTCCGGCGTCAGGGTCGTCGTGCACACGCAGTCGATGCCGACCTTGTCCAGTTCCGCCTTGACGGCTTCCGTGGGGAAGGTGAAGGGATTGGAGATGGCGAAGTCGATGACCTCAAAGCCCATCTCCTTGGCCTTGGGGATGACCCAGAGGTCCTTCTCGCTGAAGCTTTCCGCCCAGATAAAGCTGTCCACACCAAATTTAAAATACATAAAATATCCTCCATATGATTGACGGGCCGGTTCGCATTCGACGCACCGGCCCGTGCGCTGCGGATTAAACGGTTGCAGGTACGTCAGGATTGTTGTTGGCAAAGTTCTGCAGGACGACCAGGGGTTCGTAGGAGCTTCCGTTGGTGATCTTCACACCCTTCTTTGCGGCCGCTTCGGAGACGAAGAACTCGTCCGCAGTCAGATCCTCGTAACGGACCATCTCGGGAGCCTGGCACTCGAATTTGCCGAAGGTCCCGTGGCCTTGGGAGATCACCGCACAGTAGCAGGCGGCATCCGTGAGCACGTAGCTCTGTCCCGGAAGGACGGTGACTTCCTTTGCGGCGACCCACTCGTTGGCGTAGGCGACCCATTTCTCGACGGCCGCTTCGGACTCGCAGCGAACCTTCGGTGCCCGGAAGTAGGTCTCCTTGTAGTCGGGACGGGTGCTCTCCTCCCAGTCGATCTGATTGAAGATGGCCTCCAGGTCGTCCTTCTCCTCCTCGGGAGCGCAGTCGGTGAGCATGTTGTGGGGGTTCACCTCGCCCATGGTGACGTTCTCCATGATGGTGTTCACGTCGCTGTTCCACTGGGGCTCGTAGGTCACCAGGGAGGCGGGGGCGTGAATGACGCCGGCGGGGGTGTACCAGCCGGTACCAAGCTGGATCCGGTAGGCTCTGGAAAGCTCGGTGATCCTGGTGTCCTTCACGTCATAATTCTTCAGGCATTCCATGACCTCTTCCTTGGTGGTGGAGGGGTCGAAGCCGAAATAGGTGAGCGGGAATCTACCCAAATAAGAGGCATTGTACTGGGGCGGGAAGTAATAAGCTTCGGGCTTTCCGTGCATGCCGATCTTATTGGCCTTCTCCTCCGTCAAATGAAGGTGATGAAACAAAGGCTTGTCATAGTCATACAGCTTGGCGAAGGTGGGCCAGGTGCCGTACTTCTCCATCAGGGAATCGCCGATTAAATCAGCACCCAGCTCTTCCACGAAATCCTTGAAAAGCTGTTTCGCCTTGGAGGTGCGGTCCACGAGGACGTAGCTCATGCCCTCCGTCTCACCGGTCTTGGGACCGTTTAACGCCTTGGCGAGGGAGCCAAGCCACCGCTCGCAGATGCCGCCGCGGTCCATGCCCAGGGCAAAATAATCATCGGGATGCAGTCTCAGCCTGCGGCCGGGCTCGTTGAATCCACGGGGAACCCAGGTGGGGGTGAGCTGAAGGACGCCCTCACCGTCTTCAAACACTTTGCGAATCGTTTCTTTTGACAAAACAGTACCCTCCTTTATTGATGAAAAGTTATATTGTGAACATTGTGAACGGAAAAAACAGACGGCTGTGCGGTTTGTTGATACCATGGGCCGATCTACCTATAGATTACACTCTCAAAAAAAATTTGTCAAGGCAAAACTGTCATTTTTCACATGAAACAGATGAAAAAATTGGTGATTATGACCATTATTATTAATGAGAATTTTACTTGCCTAAAACAGTTTTTAGGAGTATTCTAAATATGTAAGTAACAGATCGGGAAGAGCGTTCAGAGGGGGAAGAGTAAAATGGTAAGATGGTTGGTAATTGGAATTGTCAGTGCGATGGCGGTCGGAATGGAAGCGGCGGCACCCCGGGAGGAGCCCCGGACGGAAATCAGGGCGGAGACGCCGACGGAGGCCGACAGGGAGGCTTCGGCGGCACCCCGGCTTGTCGATTCGGAAGAGGCGCCTGCGGAGATTCCGGAGGTGCCTTCCGCAGAGGCCGTGGAGACGCCGGCGGAAGTCCCGGTGGAGGCTGTTGCGGAAGTCCCGGTGGAAGTTCCGACGGAGCCCCAGGTCGCCCCGGGCGGCTGCTATAACGGCGGCCCCGGTTACTGCGTGAACCACTGCGACTACAATTACGACGGATACTGTGATTATTGCAATATCGCATGGGGGTCCGCAGGTCAGGGATGGCATCATTCCGGACACCATGGACATGGTGGAAGGCATTGCAGATGAGAGACTGGAAACGATGAATGCGGCAGAAAGGGCCGGGTCTTCGACGGTGAAGGCCCGGTCCTTCACGTCGAAAACGGTCTGTTTCGTGAAGCGGATCATGGAAATTGACTCTTGTCAAGAGGTAAGTTATAATTATTAGTATTGTATCTTAAGCCTTAAAATGAGGGGCCCGACGGGAGAGACATATGAAGGAAATACAGAGAATATCGATTACGGACGCGGTTGTGGAGACGATCAAAGAGGCTGTTGAGACAGGAGAGTACGCACGGGGGCAGAAACTGCCCACGGAGGCGGTTTTATGCAGTGAGATGAAGGTGAGTCGTACCAGCGTCCGGGAGGCACTGCGGGTGCTTCAGGCGTTGGGATATGTCACGATTAAGCCGGGAAAGGGGGCCTTCGTGTCCGAAACGGCGGCGGAGACGCAGACGATCAGGCCCTGGTATGGGTCGGAGGGGGCTCAATATGACGATTTCATGGAAGTGCGGCTCGTGCTGGAAACGCTTGCGGTGCGCCTTGCTGTGGAACGGGCGACTTCCAAACAGGTGAGAGAATTGGAAGAGGTTCACTCTTCTTTCTGCGAGGCCTGCGAAAACCACGATCTGACGAAACTGATCATGCTGGATGAAACCTTCCATCTGAAAATCATGGCCTGTACTGGAAACTCTCTCCTTGTCAATATGAACAGGCAGCTTTTGAAGGCGTACCGGGTTTACAGGGGCGAATCCTTCGTCAACGAAAAATTGTATGACAGGGCCGTGGAACCACATGGGAGGATATTGGATTGTTTTCGAAGCGGGGATGCGAATCAGGCGGTGGCGGAGATGGAACGCCATATGAGAATCACCCGGCAGGACATGGTGGAGCTGCACAGGCTGCCAAGTGAGAAATAGAAGACGTTTTCCCTTACCGCAGCCTCCGCCATTCAGAAACCATGGCGTCTGTCAACGAATAGATGACGCCATCCCCCGCATAGATCCAAAATTCCTGATTTTTGACCGTAGATGGATGTTCCGGATAACGGAAGGTTAAAAGGGGGCAGCCCGTATAATCCCTGAGTTTAAAATCCGTATCTGCAAAATACTCCTCATCTCCTGCGGACCAATCCGCAAAATCCACAGAACCCCCGTCCGCATCAAATTCTTTCCCCCACCTCCTGTTCATTTCTTCCAGAACCTCCTCGGTCAGAACTGATGCGGTCAATACGGGCCGTGATTCCTGAATCAGGTGTTCATATTTATAATCTGCAAAGATTTCCGCCTGATACTTCCGGTCAACGCCTGAATACCGGTATACCGATTCCGGTGTCAGCGAAACGATTTCTTCCTTTTCCAAACGGATCCGATATTCCAATTGCTCATGATCAGGGCACGGCGTATAATTCTGATGCGGACGGACATATCCGACAAATTGATAATCGCCATACCAGTCTTCAAGATCGTTCATTGTTTCTGGAAACACGGCCTCCGCCTCTTCCGAACATACCGATTCATACCGTTCATCCGGATCGTCCCGCCGTGTCTGTTCAGTTTCCGACGTCTCTTCGATGCATGCTCCGGACGAGCCCGGGGCGGTGCTGCCGTGTTCCGGGCGGGCAGCTTTGCCGTCCTCGGTCTTTTCGGCTGTGCAGGCGCAGAAAACTGTCAGCAGGACGGTGACGAGGCATAAAATTGTTTTTTGGGATCCATACGGTTTTTTCATGGTTTTTCCTCCAACCGCTGATTGTTTCTAAAACACGTTCAGTAATCTCGGAACCTGCCAGCTACATCATATCATAGTTCTAAAAAAGGGACAATAAATAATGTTGAATTTTAGCAGCGCTATCAACGGACCGCTGCACGACGGGGAGGGAAGCGAGCTCTTATGGCGGCAGCGCACACAATGCTGGCAGCAATCTGTCATATGGGAATAAGCCCGCCAAAAGGCGGGCTTATCAAAGATGCATATTTATAATTTGCCATTAAAATTCCGGAAATCGGAGGCTTCCGGTCAGATCCTGGCGACCCCGGTGTCCCTGGCGGCCTTCGCCACGGCGGCGGCCACGGTTTTGCCCACCCTGGGGTCGAACGCCCTGGGAATGATGTAGTCCGCGGACAGCTCCTCCTCGGAGATCAGTCCGGCCAGTGCATAGGCGGCGGCCAGCTTCATTTCGTCATTGATGTCGCTGGCCCGCACGTCGAAGGCGCCCCGGAACACGCCGGGGAAGGCGAGGACGTTGTTGATCTGGTTGGGGAAATCGCTTCTCCCGGTGGAGACCACCTTTGCGCCGCCGGCCTTTGCGTCATCCGGGAAGATCTCGGGGGTCGGGTTTGCGCAGGCGAAGACGATGGCGTCCCGGTTCATGGTCCGCACCATGTCCGTCGTGACCATGCCGGGGGCGCTCACGCCGATGAACACGTCCGCACCCACCAGCATGTCGGCCAGGGTTCCGGCTTTCTTATCCAGATTGGTGATCTTCGCCATCTCGTCCTTGATGGCGTTCATGCCTTCCTTTCTGCCCTCGTAAATGGCGCCGTGCCGGTCGCAGAGGGTGATGTCCTTGATGCCGTCCTTTAAGAGAAGGCGGGCGATGGAGATGGCGGCGGCACCCGCGCCGTTCATCACGACCCGGATCTCCTCCTTCTTCTTGTCCACGACCTTCAGTGCATTGGTAAGCCCCGCCAGGGTGATGATGGCGGTTCCGTGCTGGTCGTCGTGGAAGATCGGAATGTCGCACTTTTCCTTTAATTTTTTCTCAATCTCGAAGCAGCGGGGGGCGGAAATGTCCTCTAGGTTGACGCCGCCGAAGGAGCCGGAGATCATGTAGATGGTGTTGACAATCTCGTCCACGTCCTTGCTCTTAATGCAGAGCGGGAAGGCATCCACGTCCCCGAAGGCCTTGAACAGCACGCATTTTCCCTCCATGACCGGCATGCCGGCCTCCGGGCCGATATCACCGAGGCCCAAAACAGCGGTTCCGTCCGTCACCACCAGGCACATGTTGTGGCGGCGAGTCAGTTCATAGCTTTTTTCCACGTCTTTCTGAATCTCCAGGCAGGGTTCGGCGACACCGGGGGTGTAAGCTAAGGACAGGTCGTCCTTGGTCTTCACCGGCACGGTGGCGACCACCTCGATTTTTCCTTTCCATTCGCCGTGAAGGCGCAGAGACTCTTTTGCGTAATCCATAATATCCTCCTTTTATTTGAGTAATCCCGGGCAATTGCCCGAAGCAATCCTGTTGATCAGATGCCGCAGTCATTTGACGGAGTCCAGATACCGGATGAGCACCTGGCGGCATTGGGCCTTCTGGGCGTCGCCGGGACGCAGGCCGAAACAGAAATCGTAAATCTCCGTCATCTGGGAGATCATCATGTCCAGTCCGTGGACGAGGGGCAGACCGCATTCCCTTGCCTTTGCGAGAAGCGGGGTAAATCTCGGGTTGACGACGGCGTCCATGACGAGGCAGGATTTCCTCATTTTTTCCACAAATCCCAGATAGGCGTGGGTGGCGGGGAAGCCGTACATGCCGAGGGGGGAGGCGTGGATAAAAATGTCGGCCTGGGCCGCATAGAGGTCCAGAAGCTCCGGGACCGCCTCATAGGTCTCCACGGAAAAGCCCCAGTGCTCCCTGATGAGGGCGGCTACCTTTTCCCCGTTGGCGAGGGTCCTGTTTAACAGGATGATCCGTCCGGCCTTTCTCTGCACCAGCTCGTAGATGATGGCGCCGCTGATGCTTCCGGCTCCATAGAGGACGATGGTGCTGCCCTCAATGACGGCTCCGGCGCCGAGAAGGGCGCCGATGCAGCCCTTCCCGTCCATGCCGGCCCCGTAGGTTTCCCCATCGACCGTTTTCACGATGTTGACGGAATGGAAGGTTCGGGAACAGGGTTCCACATGGTCCAAAAGAGGAATGACCGCCTTTTTCAGGGGCATGGTGAGGCAGAAGGTATCAATTTTAAACAATTTTGCGGCCGCCATGAAATCAGGAAGTTCCTCCGGTTGAATCTCGATGGGGAACATGATGCGGTTGAGGCCGTAGATTTCAAACAGCTTGTTGTAAACTTGGGCGGAACTGGACTGCGCCATGGGATATCCGATAATGGGCATCAGCCGGGTTTCCACATTGCAGATTAAATTAGAAAATGCCATAAAAACCTCCCTGAAAACGTGTTTCCGATCAATAGCGGCAGGGGACCACCTGACGGGGGTTCTGATAATTGAAGAACAGCGTGCCCTCCCGGTGTCCGACGCATTCGGCCAGAACGGGCCTTCCGGAGCAGGTCTCACACACCAGCCCCCACAGACGGTCGGCGGTCTCCTCCTTCGTCTCCTCGCCGGAGAGTACGCTGCCGGCCAGAAAGTCGATGTCCTCCTTCAGTTTGTCGTAGACCTCCCGGTTTCCGGTCAGCTTGAGGACCGGTGCGACTGGCGTGCCGCCCACGTGGCCGCGTCCCGTGTTGAACAGGAGAAGGTGGCAGCCGCAGGCAATCTGGTCGAGGAGCCCGGTGGTGTCGCCGCCGTAGAGGAAGGCTGGCTCCACGGCATAATCCGGGATGACGTCGAGGATCCAGAAACCGCTGCGGGAAGGGCGCTGGGCAATCTTCAGGACGCCTTCGATGCGGCAGTTCCCCATCTTGACGACGGCACCCATGCTTTTTTCTTCGATGGTGGTGAGGCCGCCGACGAAGTTTCCGGGAGAAATCGAGTAATGTCCCAGCTGCTTGCAGAAGGCGACGGTCTTGTCATAGGTCATGGCGATATCCTTGGCGGCCTTTTCGTTGGCGGTGCGGGACACCAGATGTTTTTTGAGGCCGATCGCCTCGGCCATCTCCTCCATCATGGCAGTGCCGCCCTCCTCCACATGCCGTTCAAAGAGACAGCCGATCACCGCGTTCCCCGCCAGGCCGGAGGTGAAATCAGAACCTCCGCACTTGGCACCGATGATCAGCTCGTGCCGGTACATGGGCCCCCTCGGCGTAAGGGAGAGCTCCTCAAGCATTTCCGTCACCAATTTTTTCCCCAACTCAATGCCGGAGATGGTTCCACCAACCTCCTGGAGAAGAAACGACTCCGCCATCCTTCCGTGCTCCCTCGCAAAATCACGGATTTTGGCGGCTTCAATGTATTCGCAGCCGTGGCCGACGACCAGCACGGCCCCCACGTTTGGATGGACGCAGAAAGCCAACAGCCGGTGCACGACGGCCTGATTGTCCAGACAGGCCAGGGAACCGGTCACGTCCACGTCTTTCTTCCGGTCCTGAAAGTACCGGGCGATGGATTCGGCGGCGTGTTTGCTGCATTCCACGGTGTATATGATCAGAATTTTGTTGCGAATGCCTTTCCCCCCGTCGGGACGCAGAAAAGCCTGACAAATGGGTGTCTCGCCGTTCATATGGAATCCTCCCCAAAGCTGTGAAGCCGGTATTCGATATCGGTGGGGACGGCGCTCTCCACGTCCAAGGTGCCTGAGCGCTCGTCAAAATCGCTTGACATGTTATGCAGGTGAACGTGGGCCCCCTTCCTGATCTCTACCGTGGCAGTACCGATCCGGGCCCCGTATTTTAAGATTGCGTCCCCCGCATGGATGTCGGTCAGGGCGAATTTGTGGCCGCGGGGGATGTCCTGCAGCGCACAGGCACTGAGATCTTTTGCGGAGCCGAGGAGCCGGATGGGGCCGGGAATCAGGTTTTCCAGTGCGGTCCCCACGTTGTCGGTGTCGTAGACCACGTATCCGGGTTGCTGCAAGGCCATGGAAATTGTCACCTCCTGCCATATATTTTTCCAAAAACCAATTTTAATATAACAAAGTATCATATATTTGTCAATGCTTATTGTATGATGTCGTTAAATATGATATATTAGCGTCAAACAAGACTGGGAGGGTGCCTATTATGCTGAACAATATTTTGACAACGGGAAATCAGGTGTTGGTTCTGCTCGTTTTGATCGGGGTGGGATTCGTGTGCGGGAAGATTCATATGTTCGACGAGAAGTCCATCAGCCACCTGTCGGCTTTTCTGTTCAAGGTGGTGGCGCCCTGTGCGATCATCGATTCCTTCTGCCGTCCCTTCGATGCGGGGATGCTCCGGACCATGGCGGCCATTGCCGGCTCGGCCTTCTGCTATTATGTGGTCGGGGCGTTTCTGGCGAGGCTTTTGATCCGGAAGGGGGAGGCGCCCACGAGGCGGGTGATGCGGTTCGGGGCCATGTTCGGCAACTGCGGGTACATGGGACTGCCGTTGCAGCAGGTTTTGTTCGGGGATTACGGCGTGTTCTGCGGCGCCATTTTCATCGCCGTGTACAATATCGTGCAGTGGACCTACGGGCTGGTCCTGATCAGCGGCGATAAAAAGGAGGTCTCGGTTCGCAAACTGATCAATCCGGGAATCGCAGGGGTAATTGTCGGCATGTTCATTTTCTTTTTTTCGGTGGAGCTTCCGCCGCTGATCGGAAGTCCAATCACGTATCTTGCCGGTCTGAACGTCCCGGTGCCGATGGTGATCAGCGGATATTTTCTGTCGAAGGCGGACTTGAGGACGATCTGGAGGCATGCCAGCTATTACAAGACGATCCTGCTGCGGCTGGTCGTGCTGCCGCTCCTTGGAATCCTGGCCTTTTCTTTTACGAACTGGGATTCCACCCTCTTAGCCTGCTACGTCATCGACATGGCGGTCCCTGTCGCGGCGGCGACCACCATGTTTTCCACCCAGTACGGGCAGGACAGCGAGACTGCGGCAAACCTGGTGTCCATCAGCACGGTGTTGTCCGTGGTCACCCTGCCCCTGATGGTGGCGCTGGCGCAGAGTCTGTTTTCCTGAAAAGGACATGAAAGTTGTATACATTATTAAGAAAGAGAGATAGAAGCATGAAGAGAGAAAGCGTGACGCACGTATTGGCGACGGGCCGTCAGGGGAATCCGGAATTTTTTGGGTCGCTGGAACGGCTTTTGGAGGGGGATCCGGAGAAGGGGAGCGTGGTCATGGTCGGGCCGCGCAGGGAAACTGGTCGGCGGCGGACGTATTCGCCCTGTCCAAACTGCAGCTTGCTCATGTGCGGGCGCAACAAGTTTTTTGCGGAACGGAGCGGACTGTGCGGACGGCTCGACGTATCGGAAGAAGGGACGGGGCGGGCGCATGGGAGACCCTGAACATTTTCAGGGAGATGAGCGGAAGGGAGCCGTTGGAAAGAGGGAAGCTCGATTTTTCCAGGTTTCCTTTTTGGGGAATCCCCCTGGAAAAGGAACGGGTGATCAAGACGCCGGACGTATGGTTCTGGGAGGGACGACTTCCGGAAAAAGAAGGAGAGCTCCCGCAGTATTTTGCATGGGCGCCGGGAATGGAACACTGCCTGTACTATGGTTATGCCTCTCTGGTGTGGGAATTCTTTCGCCGCTTCAGGAGAACGGAGGGAACTGGTGAAGTTATATAGATAATGATGTGGGAACAGGGAAAAAATCAACAGAAAAACGAATTTGAGCATAACTGACAAAAAATATTTGTGTAATTTGTGCAAAACAACGATTTTGGAATGATATCATACAATATGTTGACATAACTAAGAAATTAGGATATCATACAATCGTAACAGGGGAGCGGGAGAGGAAATCTTTCTTTTCGGACCCGGAAACTAAAAAACGCCCTTCGGGCAAAATAAAACAGCCGGCATCTGTGCAGGATAAGCAGAAAAGACGGTCGGCGGAATGGAGAGTAAAATGAGAGAGTTCAAGAAGGCTTATGGTATCTGCCCCGCAGCCAGAACGATTTGGAATGCGGACGAGAGCTACAACAAGAAAGGGATGGAAGCGTATCTGACATGGCTGCTTGATAACGGTGCACAGTCCCTGTCCATCGTCGGATCCACCGGTGAGAACATGGCCATGAGCGAGGTGGAGCAGAAAGAGGTGCTCGGCCACGTGGCGAGCTTCATTGACGGACAGGTTCCGCTGGTCGGCGGCACGGGCAAGTATGACACCCATACCACGCTGGACCTGAGCAAGTATGCGGAGAGCGTTGGATACGATGCGCTGCTGGTTCTGCTTCCTTTTTATTATACCCCTCATAAGAAATCCGTGCTTCAGCACTATCGCAATCTGAGAAAAGAACTGGAAATCCCCATGTTCATCTACAACAATCCTTGGTTTGCGGGCTACGAGCTCAACACGCAGGAAGTGAAATCCCTGATCGACGACGGGACCATTTCCGGCATCAAGGCGGCCCATGGCGATCCCAACAGAGTCCATGACCTGAAATATTACATGGGCGACAAGATCACCGTGTTCTACGGACATGACTACTGTGGTCTGGAAGCTTACTGTGCGGGAGCGGACGGCTGGCTGTCCGGGATTCCGGCGATCCTTCCGAAGCAGTGCCGGGCGATCCAGGATGCGGTGCAGGCGAAGGATCTGGATGCGGCGAGGAAGGCGCAGAACAACATCATTCCTTTCCTGAATTACTTCCTGTATGACAAGGAGAACGGCGTGCCCCATTGGCTCGAGATCTGCAACTACACGCTGGAGGCCCAGGGCCTGAACGTGGGACTTCCCAGAAGACCTGCGGGAGAGCTGGATGCCGCCAATAAGAAGAAGGTCGAGAAGCTGCTTGCCGACATGGACTGACTTGAAGGTACGAGCGGTGGCACAAAACAAGAAAAATAAATTGGGAGGCGTTTTATGAAGATTAAAAAAGCGTTGGCAATGTTATGTACGGCGGCGTTGATCGGATCCCTGGCCGGATGCGGAGGCTCTGCGGAGGAGACGAAGGCACCGGAGAAGGAGACGGAGAAGGCAACCGAGGCTGCGAAGGAAGAAACCACGGGCGGCTCCGGGGAGCAGGAGACGGGCGGCGGTTCCGAGGCGGCTTCCGGCGACACGATTTATTTGGGACTGAGTGCAAAGATTACCGGGGCGGACGCCGCCAACGGCGACCGCATGGTGAAGGCGGCGACCATGGCCGTGGACGAGATCAACGCCAACGGCGGCCTTCTGGGCGGACGGAAGGTGGAGCTGGTGATCGAGGATGACCAGACGGACAATGCGGCCGCCCTGAACGTGGCGAACCTGTTCATCGCCAATGACGACATCTGTGCGGTTGTCGGCCCTTGGAACAGCGGACAGATCCTTGCGGTGGAGGAAGCTTACGAGACGGCGGGGATTCCCTTCATGGGACTGGGAACCAATCCTTCCCTTCTGGAACTGGACAACGAGTACTGCTTCCTGGTCCGCGCCAACGACACTATCATGGCGAGCGCCGCGGCAAACCTGATCATCAATGAGATCGGTGCCAAGAAGGTCGGCATCATGTACACCACCAACGAGTTCGGTACCGGCGCCATGGAGATCGTGAAGGCGGCCTGCGAGGCGGAGAATATCGAAGTGCTTCCGGAGGCGATCAATCTCGGAGATACGGACGTGACCGGACAGATCCTGGAGCTTTCCACGGCGGGCGTCGACTGCATGGTCGTGTGGGCCAGCGATGCGGAGTACGTGATCACGGCGCGCCAGGCATATGAGCTTGGGCTGGATGTGGAGGTGGTGGCTTCCCCCGCAGTCACCATGGACCAGGTGAGGGAACTGTGCGAGCCGGAGTGGGTGGAAGGCTGGTATTCCGTGACGGACTTCGTGTCCCAGCAGGACGATGCCACTGTTAAGGAATTCTGTGAGAGATACGCTTCTGATTACGGCGAGGGCCAGAATGCGGAGCTCTACGTGGCTGACGTCTACAGCTCCGTGATGCTCATGGCCGACGCCATCGAGCGGGCGGGCAGCACGGACCGGGCCGCCATCAAGGATGCGCTGGCTGAAACAAAGGGCTTTGCCATGCTCCAGGGCGTTGCCAACTGCGACGACAGCAATGCGTTTATCCACTCTGCGGCCGTTGCCCAGATCAAGGATTACACCCCTACCATGTACAAGACGGTGGAGGCGGAATAATTCCGGCGCAGTATCATGCAGATTTTCTGAATTAAAAGACGCCGCAGGACCGGAACTACCTGGTTGGTTGATGGTTCTGCGGTGTTTTTATCAGAAATTCGTCCATAAAGAAAGAAGGGAGAAGATCATGCTTCAATCGATCATTCAGCTTTTGGTGACCGGAGTGGCGCTTGGCTTCGTATACGCTCTGGTCGGAGTGGAGTACACGTTGATTTGGCAGTCTTCCGGCCTCCTGAACGTTGCCCATAACATGCTTATCACCACGGCGGCGTACGTGTTTGCCGGGACGTTCATCCTGGGTCTCGGCTGGCCGGTCTGGCTCGGCGTCCTTGCGACGTTGGTCGTCATGTTTATTCTTGGCTATCTGATTTCGGCAATTATTTTCAATCCGCTGCGCAGCATGCCCCTGACCATGTATTCCATCGTCGGCACGATGATTTTCGCCAAGGTCATCAACGAGGCCCTGCGTCTGATTTACGGACCTTATACATTTACCATCAACGGATTCATGACGGGGGTGATCCGCCTGGGCAACGTGGTTTTTGCCAAGGCATACGGCGTGATCATCGTGGTGGCGGTCGTCATCATCGTCCTGCTGCAGTCTTTTTTGAAGCTGACGAAACCGGGCAAGGCGATCCGCTGCGTCTCGCAGAATAAGAATGCCGCCTCCATCATGGGGATCAACGTGGACGTGAGCATCAACGTCTCCACGGGCTTAAGCTGCGTCATCTGCGGGATCATCGGCATCCTGGTGATTCCCCTCTACACGGTCAGCCTGACCATGTCCAACATGATCGGCCTGAAGGGATGGGCGGCCGGCATCGTGGGCGGCTTTGGCTATATCCCTGGAACGATCGTGGGCGGTCTGTTGATCGGCATCGTGGAATCCATGTCGGTGCTTGCGATTCCCAGTACTTACAAGGATATCGTGGCATTCGTGCTGCTGATCGTTGTCCTGTTGATTCGTCCCGGCGGCATCATGCGGCACCGCATTTGATAAGGAGGGAGTGTATGAATACGAAAAAAAGAAACAGTACTTCCCTTATTCTGGCGGCAATCTGCCTGGCTGCGGCGATCGTCCTGCCGCTTGTCTACAGTGCGACCTATTTCGTTCAGCTTTTCAGCCAGACGCTGATCAACCTGATCGCAGTCCTCGGCCTGAACGTGGTCATGGGCATGGCCGGGCAGTCGAACCTGGGAACCATCGCACTGGTGGCCCTCGGCTCCTACACGACGGCGATCATTGCGGACAGGACCGGTTCCACGACGATCGTCGGGCTTCTGGCGGCGCTCGTGGTGGCACTGATCGTCGGGCTGATGCTGGGCTATCCCAGTCTGCGGGTAAACGGCATCTTCCTGTCGCTTACGACCATGGCCTTTGCGCAGATCGTCTATTCGCTGGCCAATAACATGGGATGGCTGACGGGCGGCTCCATGGGAATCAAGGGATATCCGAAACCGAACCTCTTTGGATGGGAGATCGGCTCCCAGCGGCAGCTATACTATCTGATTCTGGTAATCGCAGTCTTGCTCGTCGTCTTGTCGGCCCGTCTCGCAAAATCAAAATACGGGCGCGCGATGAAGGCGGTCCGGGACAACCCGGAAGCGGTGGAGTCCATCGGGCTCAGCGTGACGAAGCTCAAGATGATGGCGTTTTTGATCGCCACGGTCTTAGGCTGCCTGGCGGGCGTGTTTTACGCTTGGGTCATGCAGTACGTGGGCCCAACGACCTTCACGACGGATCAGGGAACCAAGTACGTGGTCATGCTGATGCTCGGAGGGATCGGCTCCACGGCCGGCATGGTGATCGGGGCGATCCTCGTGACCTGCCTGCCCGAGATCCTTCGTTTCATGGGTGATTACTATCAGCTGGTATTTTACAGCATTACCCTGATCATCCTTCTGGTGTATCCGAAGGGACTCGCAAACCTGTTCATGGAAATCAAGGAAAAATTCAGGCTGCGGGGAACGGCGGGCGCGGCCGGGAAAGGAAAGGAGGACTGAGCATGTCTGTATTACGGTTAGAGCACGTGACAAAGCGCTTCGGCGGCCTTGTCGCGGTAAACGATCTTTCCTTTACCGTTGAAGAGCGTTCGATTCATGCCCTGATCGGGCCCAACGGGTCGGGGAAATCCACTTCGATCAACATGATCAACGGTTCGTTCCAGGCCACCTCCGGCAAGATTTATTTCAACGACCAGGACATTACCACCATGTCCATGCATAAGATCGCACGGGCCGGCATGGGGCGCACGTTTCAGAACCTGAAGCTGTTCCACTCCATGACGGCGCTTGAGAACGTCATGCTGGGCGGGCAGCTTCACACGAAGGTCGGCTTTGGCAGGTTCGTGGTGGATCCTTTTAAAACCCGGAGGGAGGAGGAGGAGCTTAGAGAAAAGGCCCTCGGCATCATGAAGTCCATCGGCATTGAAAAATATGCGGACCGAAACGTGGCCAACCTTCCTTACGGCCGTCAGAAGATGACGGAGCTTGCGAGGACGCTGATGATCGATCCCTCCCTGATTCTTCTGGACGAACCGGCGGCGGGCCTCAATCCCAGCGAGCGCGCAGAGTTCGTGGAGATCATCAAGCAGGTGTACGAGTCCGGAAAGGACATCCTGCTCATCGAGCACAACATGGACATCATCATGAACATCAGTCACAGGATTACCGTGATCAACCATGGCGCCAAGATTGCGGAGGGGGAACCTGCGGAGATACAGAACAACCCGGACGTCATTCGGGCATATCTTGGCGACCGGTATAAAATCGGCATGTAGGGAGGGAGATAATCATGTTTTTTGAAATGGAACATTGTGATACCTACTACGGACAGATCCAGGCGTTGTATGATATCTCCATCAGAATCGAGGCGGATGAGATCATTTCCATCATCGGCGCCAACGGCGCCGGGAAAACCACCCTGATGAAGTGCATCATGGGGCTGGTCCCTGCCAAAAAGGGAAAGGTCCTGTATCTGGACCAGGAGATCCAGGCCCTGAAAACGCATCAGATCGTCCAGAGAGGAATCAGTTACGTGCCGGAGGGCAGAGAAATTTTTCCCAATATGACGGTCCTTGAAAACCTGGAGATGGGGGCTTACACGTTAAAGCTTTCCGCAAAAGAGAAGGGGAAGAAGCTGGAGGAGATGTACGAGCTTTTTCCCAAATTGAAGGAGAGGAAGGGACAGAAGGCGGGGACCCTTTCCGGCGGGGAACAGCAGATGGTGGCCATCGCCCGGGGACTGATGCTGAGTCCCAAGCTGCTCATGCTGGACGAACCGTCCCTCGGCCTTGCGCCGGTGATCGTGGACGAGGTTTTCGACACGATCGTACATGTAAATAAGGAAGCGAACATTCCGGTTCTCCTGGTGGAGCAGAACGCTTACATGGCGTTGACGGTATCGAACAGAAGTTACGTCCTGGAAAACGGCGTGATCGTGGACCAGGGGGACAGCAAGGTGCTGCTGGAGAGTGATTCCATCCGCACGGCGTATCTGGGTAAATAAATGGAAATGGAGGCTTGGACCCTATGGGAGCAAAAGACAGTTACACGAGATATCAGTACAAAAGGCTGAACGAGCTGGCGGTGGAGGTGTTTCGCCGTTACGGTTTTTCCGACGGGGACAGTGAAAAGATTGCGGACGTGATCCTGACGTCGGACAGACTGGGGATTGAATCCCACGGCGTGAACCGGCTGACCCTGTATCCCTTTGGCCTTGACATCGGCAGGATCAAGAAGGACGTGAAGATGGAAGTGGTCGAGGACCGCTTAAGCTGTGCGGTGATCGACGCAAAGGACGGCATGGGACAACTGGCCGGCATCATGGGAATGGAGCTGGCGATCAAAAAGGCGAGGCAGTACGGAGTCGGAATGGTCAGCGTCCGCAATTCCAACCATTTCGGCATTGCGGGGTATTATTCCAGGATGGCGGCGAAGGAAGGCCTGATGGGCGTCTCCATGACCAACGCAGAGGCCCTCGTGGTTCCGACCTTCGCCAAGGAGCCCATGTTCGGCACGAACCCGATTGCGATCACGATCCCCGCAGACCCGCACCCCTTCCACATGGACTTTTCCACCTCGGTCATGACCTGCGGGAAGATGGAGGTGTATGCCAAGATCGACCACGAGCTGCTTCCGGGCATGCTGGTGGACGAGAGGGGCGTGTGTTCCACGGACCCCAACAAGTTCCTGACGATCCGGGACAATAAGTCCAATCCCGCCTACACGGAAAAAACCCTGGGCGGCATCATGCCCATGGGCGGGGAGGGGATGAATTTTGGCGGACACAAGGGCTACGGCATGGCCCTCCTGGTAGACATTATGTGCGGGATCATGTCCCACGGAGCCGTCTCCAAGGGCGTCCGGGTGACGAAGGACAAGGAAAAATGCTGTCATTTCTTTGCCGCCATCGATTACAGCCTGTTCGGGGACAAGGCCGAGACGACCCGTCTTCTGTCGGAATACCTGCAGAGCATGCGCGACGCGGAGTCGGCGGAGGGCCAGCCCAGGGTGTACGTGCACGGGGACAAGGAGGCGGAAGCCGAGAAGGATGTGCTGGCCCACGGCGTCGGCATCAATCCGGCAACCTTTGCGGAGATCGAAAAATACTGCACGAAGCTTGGAATCAACGCCCACGAATATCTGATTCCGGCGGAGTGATTCCGGACAGGAGGGAAAAGGTTGAATATTTTTGACGAGCTTTTGGAGGACAATAAAATTCCGAGATTTTTCCGGGTCCGCCATGAGATGGACCATTCCCACGTCGAGGACATTCCCGCAGCCGTGGCGAAGGCCCTGGAACGGGAAAGCACCCTGGACCAGATCCGCCCCGGCGACACGGTATGCGTGACGTCCGGAAGCCGGGACGTGGCCAACGTCGACGTGATCACCAGGGCCGTCTGCGACCAGGTGAAGGCCGTGGGCGGGAAACCGTTCATCATTCCCGCCATGGGAAGCCATGCGGGGGCCAACGCCGAGGGCCAGAAGGGGATCCTTGCAGGCTACGGCATAACGGAGGAGACCATGGGAGTCCCCGTCAGGGCCAGCATGGAGACGGAGGTCCTGGCTTACTCGAAGGACGGTCTGGAGATTCGCATTGACAAATACGCCAATGCGGCGGACTACATCATTGCCGTGGGGCGCATCAAGGCTCACACGGATTTTCGCGGCCCGGTGGAGAGCGGCATCTGCAAGATGCTCGTGATCGGGATGGGGAAACAGCACGGGGCTTACCAGTGCCATAAGCTGGGATTCAAGAGCATGGCGGCAAACGTGATGGAGTTTGCCGGGGCTATCATTGAAAAGAAGCCGAACCTGTTTGCGCTGGGACTCATCGAGAACGCCTATCACGAGACCTGCAGGATCGAGGCCGTTCCCGCCGCAAGGATTCTGGAGGAGGAGCCTGGGCTTTTGGAATATGCGAAATCCCGCATGGCGAGGATCCCTTTTGAGCAGGCGGACATCCTGTTCGTGGATGAAACCGGGAAGGACATCAGCGGTGCGGGGATGGACCCCAACATCACGGGGCGCTCCCCGGTTCTCGGCATAAGCGCTCCCTATTTCCAGCGGATCGCCGTGTTTGACCTGACGGATAAGTCCCACGGAAACTTCGGCGGTCTGGGCAGCGCCGACGTGACGACGAGACGGCTATATGAAAAGGTGGACTTTGAGCAGACCTACCCCAACGGGATCACCTCGGCGGAACCGATTTCCGTGAAGCTGCCGGTCATCATGCCGAACGACAGAAACGCCATGCAGTTTGCGCTGCGGACGGCCACGGACTGTGACTGGAATAGGGGGCCGAGGATCGTCTGGCTGAAAAACACCCTCTCCCTCTCGGAGTTTTACATCTCGGAAGCCCTGAGGGAGGATGCGGAAAAGCTGGAGAACGTGGAAATCGTGAGCGGCCCCCTGGAGGTGGTGTTTGACGAGGAGGGAGCGGTAAAGGGATTTATTTGACATGTCTTGCCGTCATTATAGGAAATTAATTTAAATAAAAAGGAGAAAACATCATGACATTTGTGGAAAAGTATGGAAAAATTTTACTTCCCCTGATCACGCCGTACAAGGAAAATGAGGACGTGGATTACGACAGATATGCGGAACTGATCGAGTACGTGGTGACGAAGGATCTGTGTGACTCCCTGATCGTGACGGGGACGACGGGGGAGGCTTCCCTTCTGACCTTTGACGAGAGGGTGAAGCTGATGGAGACCGCAGTAAAGGCGGCGGCGGGCCGCAAGCCGGTCATCGCGGGTACAGGCTGCGCTTCCACCAAGGAGACCGTCATGCTGACGAAGAAGGCGGAGGAGCTTGGCATCGAGCTCTGCCTGATCGTGTGCCCCTTCTACAACAAGCCGACGCAGGAGGGCCTGTATCTGCATTACAAGGCGATCGCAGAGAGCGTGAAGGTCGACATCATGCTGTACAACATCCCGATCTTCGTCGGTGTCAACCTGGAGGCAGAAACGGTCGGCAGACTGGCGGCCATTCCCAACATCGTCGCCGTCAAGGACGAGGCCGGCGTGAATCCGACGCAGGTGACGGACTTCATTCTGGCGGCCAGAGCCGTGGACCCCGACTTTGCGGTCTATAACGGCGACGACGTGATGCTTCTTCCCACGATCGTTCAGGGGGCCCAGGGACTGGTTTCCGGAGGATCCCACATTTTCGGCCACGAGGTGCGGGCGATTTTTGAAGCTTTTGAAAAGGGAGACAACGAGAAGGCGAAGGAGCTGTTTGTCCCGATGTACCGTTTCTGCAAATCGACCGGGCAGAACGGCAGGATTCTGCCGAACTCCATTCTGAGGCCGGCCATCGAGGCGGTCACCGGCGTGAAACTCGGAAACGCCCGTCTGCCCCTGGCACCGCCGACGGAGGACGAGATGAAGGTCACGCTCGGGATCCTGAGAGAGATTGGCAAGCTGTAAATACATAGGTTTGGTGGCGGGAGAGCGGCGGTTGCCGCATGCTCCGGAGGTTCTGCGGTCAATGTTCGGACAAGGAAAATTGACCGCAGATTTTTTAAACTTCGATTTTGTTGCGGTGGATGCGGCGGTACACGGCAAAACATTGACAATTTAACCGTGGTATGTGATAATCAACTTGTTGCCGTCAGAATGTATGATTGTCTGTGTACATGGCCGGGTAGATCATGGATGGAGAATTGGGATGAACATGTTAAATAAAAGACTGGCTGACGGCCGTTTTCTTCTGGGTGCGCATGTCAACGGGTGCGACCCCTCCCTGACGGAGCTCATGGGCCAGTGCGGTTTTGACTATTTGTGGATCGACACGGAACACACGGCGATCGATTATCATACGCTTCAGATGCACTTGATAGCGGCGAAGGCGGCGGGATGTCCGGCGATCGTTCGCGTGCCGTGGAACGAGACCTATCTGGCGAAGCGGGTGCTGGAGCAGGGGCCGGACGGGATTGTCTTTCCCAGCATCAATTCCGCCGAGGAGGCGAAACGGGCGATGGACGCCTGCTTCTATCCGCCGACGGGGATGCGCGGCTATGGCCCGATCCGTGCGACAGGGTACGGGCTTACGCCCATGGCGGAGTATATCGCAAAAGCGGACGACTTCTGCAGGTTTATCCAGGTGGAGCACGTGTCTGCGGTCTCGCATCTGGAGGAAATTCTGGAGGTGCCGGGGATCGACGGGGTGATCCTGGGACCCTGCGACCTTTCCGGTTCGATCGGAAGGCTCGGCGAGACGGAATGCTTCGTGATGCGGGAGCTCATAGACCGGACGATCAAAATCTGCGGGGAGAGAAAGGTGCCGGTGGGGGTGTCCCTCGGCCTCTGCGGTGCGGAGGAGATTTTGGACTGGAGACGCCGGGGCATACAGTTTTTGTCCGCAGGTTCCGAGTACAGTTATATTTTGCAGGGGGCTTCCAGGCTGGCGGCCTGTGTGAAAAAAAATCTTTAAATGATTATGGAGAAGCGGAATGAAAGAAATACAGCGAATCTCAGTGACAGACGCAGTGGTGAACAGTATCCGTGAAATGATTGAGTCGGGGCAATACGAAGTGGGGCACAAACTTCCGGCGGAGGCCGCTTTCTGCGAGCAGATGAAGGTCAGCAGAACCTGCGTCCGGGAGGCCCTCCGGGTGCTCCAGACGCTCGGATACGTGGAAATCCGGCCCGGAAAGGGCGCCTTTGTCGGAAATTTTCGTCAAAAACAATCGGAAGAAAAGTGGTACGAGGGAGAAGACGCAAAGTTTTACGATTTCATGGAGGTGAGGATTGCGCTGGAGAGCCTGTCCGTGCGGCTGTCCGTCGAGAGGGCCACGGACGAACAGATCAAGGAGCTTGCGGAGGTACATCATGCGTTTGTCGCGGCCACGGAGAAACAGGAGATCGAGCAGATGATCATGTTGGACGAACTGTTCCACTCCCAGATTGCGCTTTTCAGCAATAACCAGCTGCTGATCAACATCAACCGCCTGCTGTTGAAGGGATTCCGCGCATACCGGGGCAGTACTTTTACCAACAAGGACGTGTATCGGAATGCGATAGAGCCTCATGCGAAAATTGTGGAATGTTTTCAAAGGCGCGATTCCGTACAGGCGGTGGCCGAGATGAACCGCCACCTGGGCATTTCCAAAAATGACATGGAGATCATACATGCGAAGGCGATAGAAAAAGGGGAAGCCGAGGTGTAAAGGAGAAAAAGAAGAATTTGGCCTGCCTTGCGGTGTGCGAGTAGGGGAAGACACTCCTCCCCTACTCAATTAAATTTCCTTGACAATTCTGGACAAAGAGACTAAAATAAAGCTACATATCCGGGAGCACATCTGAACCGTTCGGTTACTGATTCCCTGTATGAAATAATAGAAACTATAGCGGAACAGAAACGAAAGGACGTCCCGGTTGGAAGTGTACGCACAGGTAAAGAATAGCCACAAGGTATTTTCCTTTCATCTCTGTCCGCAGAAATGGGAGGAGAATATGTCAAGAAGAACATTACAGGAACTAAACTTGCTGGATGATTTTCTGTTTGGGGAGATCATGAGGAACCAAAAATGGGGAGAGCTTTTCAGTCGGTTTTTGCTGGAAACGATTTTTCAGAGGAAATTCGGGCCCCTCAGGGTGGTGCCGCAGAAAGTGTATGGCGGAAAGGATACGGGCCTGCACGGGGCCAGGCTGGATGTGTTCCTGGAAGAGGCGGAGGAAGAAGGGGCGTCCTGCCGGGCTTCGATCTATGACGTGGAGCCGGACCAGAAGAAGATGAGTCCCGGGGACATCTCCCGTCGCACCCGTTTCTATCACGCATTGATCGATGCGGATTGTCTGAAATCAGGGGCGGACTACGAGAGCTTGAAGGACGTGATCGTCATATTTATCCTCTCCGACGATCCATTTGGGGCAGACCGGATGATCTACACGATCCGCAGCATGTGCAAGGAAGATCCGGAGATGTCTTATGACGACGGGGCGCAAACGTTGTTTCTGTACACAAAGGGGACAAAGGGACAGGCTCCGAAAGCCCTTGGCCAGCTTTTGCGCTACATGGAAGCGAGTATCGCGGAAAATGCGGTGAATCCGGAGCTTGAGAAGATCCATCACATTGTTGAGTCCGTGAAGCGGAATAAGGAGGTGGAGATCAGTTATATGAAATCCTGGGAAAGAGATCAAGAATTGGTTAGGCAGGGCCGGGAGGAAGAGCGGGAAAACACGGAGCGGGAGCGGCGCAGGGCGGATCAGGCAGAGCGGGAGGCAGAACAGGAAAAACGGAAAGCAGAGGCAAAAATATTGGCATTAGAGGCGGAACTGAGAAAATATAGAGAGAAGGTATGACGATTGAAGACATCTGTCAAACGGGATCGGAGTCCCGTGGCAGATGTCTTCGTTTTTTTATAAACGTCCTCTATATATTGTTCGAATTTCCGTATTGGTATTTGGGGCGGAGGAATGTTAGGATGAAAAAAACAGATTCCAGAGGGGGATCGGTGGAGAAGGAGGAGAGAGCGATGAGCCAGACTGTGAAAGAGATGCCGGCGGGGATCCGGAACCTGTTCACGTCCATCACCCATTACAAAGAGGGAGAAAGGATATTGATCATCACGGACGACAACAAGCTGGAGATCGGGCGGCTGGTGTACCGGTATGCGAAGGAGGTGGCGAGGGACGTGGCGATGGCGGTCATGGAGCCGAGAAAGGGGCACGGTTCCGAGCCGCCCCAGGCGGTCGCACAGGCGATGCTGGCCTGCGACATCTGCCTGGGGGCGACCACCATGTCGCTGTACCATTCCCAGGCGAGGAACATTGCCTGTAAGGAGAGGGGCATGCGCTGGGTCGGCCTGCAGGACTTCGTGCCGGAAATGTTCGAGCGGGGCGGAATGACGGCGGATTTTGACGAGATCCACAGGGAGATCGACCGGGTCGCCCACCTGTACGAGGGGAAACGGTTCCGGCTGACGGCGCCCGGCGGGACGGACATGACCTGCAGCGTGGAGGGCAGGAAGGTGGTGGTGGACTACGGGACGGCCATCACGCCCGGTGCCGCCTGCGGCACGCCCAATGCGGAGATTGCCCTGGGGCCGGTGGAGGGGACGGCGGAGGGCGTCCTCGTCATAGACGGGAGTATTCCCCATCCGCTGCTCAACGTCATCGAGGAGCCGATCACCTGCAGGGTGGAGAAGGGTTATATTACGGAGATCACGGGGGGACGCCAGGCGGAGATTCTGAGACGGATACTGGAGGAGTATCACGATCCCACGGTCTATAACGTGGCGGAGCTGGGCCTGGGAATGAATCCTCTCAATGAGATCATCGGGCACATGGCTCCGGACGAGGGTTCCTACGGAAACATCCATGTGGGGATCGGGAAGAACACGGGTTTTGGCGGCCATGTGACGTCGCCGCTTCACCTGGACATGGTGGTGAAAACCATTACGGCGGAGATTGACGGGAGATATTTCATGAAAGACGGGGTTTTGATGGTTTGAAAAAGTGCATTGTGATTTCGGATTCGTTTAAGGGAACTCTCTCCAGTGTGGAAATCTGTGCCATCGCAAAGGAGAGCATTCCCCGCTTCTTCCCGGAGTGCGAGGTGGATGCGATCCCGGTGGCGGACGGCGGGGAGGGGACGGTGGCCTGTTTTGTGTCGGCCCTCGGCGCAGAGCTGGTGGAGACCACGGTGAGCGGGCCGTATTTTGAGAAGGTCCGGGCTTCCTATGCCAGGATCGGTTCCCGGGCCGTGATTGAGACGGCGGCGGCCGCCGGGCTTCCCCTGGTGGGGGAGCGGAGGAATCCGGCGGCGACCACCACCTACGGCGTGGGGGAATTGATCCGCCATGCACGGACCCACGGGTGCGGGGAAATTTTCCTCGGAATCGGGGGGAGTGCCACCAACGACGGGGGCTGCGGGTGTGCGGCGGCCCTCGGGGTCCGGTTTCTTGACCGGGAGGGGAGGGCTTTCGTGCCGACGGGGGAATGCCTTTCCCGGATTGCTTCCATTGACTGCGGGGAGGCGGAACGGCTTCTGGGAGGGGCGAGGATCACGGTGATGTGTGACGTGACCAATCCTCTGCACGGGGAACATGGGGCGGCCTTCGTGTTCGGCCCGCAAAAGGGGGCGGACCCGGACATGGTCCGTATGCTGGACGGAGAGCTGAGGGCCTTCGGCCGGGTGCTCCGTGAGGGTCTTGGCAGGGATGTCTCCGCCCTCCCCGGAGCCGGGGCCGCCGGAGGCATGGGGGGCGGGATGGCGGCTTTGTTCGGAGCGGAATTAAGGTCCGGCATCGAGGCGATTCTGGACATGGTGGATTTTGACAGACGGCTTTTGGGTGCGGATTTGGTGATCACCGGGGAGGGCCGGGTCGACGGCCAGAGCATGCAGGGGAAGGTGCTTTCCGGGGTTGCCGGGCGGACGAAAAGGGCCGGAGTGCCCCTGGTGGTCATCGCCGGGGGAATCGGTGACGGTGCGGAGGCGGCCTATGAAATGGGGGTGACCGCCATGTTCGGGATCGATCGGCCGGCGGTGGCCTTTGAGGATTACGGGGCGGAGTCAGGGCGGCATTATCAGGCGGTCCTGGAGGATGTTCTGCGGCTTGGGAAGGCGGCGGGGAAGTGGTGAAGGGCATCCCGGGCGGGAGGTTCAGAGGTTGTCCGTGAGGTCGGAGTTCAGGATAAATTGGTAAAAGGCTTCGCTGGGTTTCGAGAGTTTTTTGCTTTTGGCCTTTACCAGGTAGAGTTTTCTGTCCTGGTCGATGTCGGAAAAGGGGATTCGCTTTACCGGGCTGTGGTCCAGAATGGAGACCTCCGGGACGATGGCCACGGCCTGGCTGCCCTCCAGCATGGCGGCGATGGAGGATTCTTCTTCGAATTCGTAAATGATGTTGGCTTTCACGTTGGCGCCGGAGATGATCTCGTCTACCAGGCGCCTGCTCTCCCCCGTAAAGCTGTTGTAGGTGATTAACGGGTAGGAGAGGGCTTCCTTTGCGGAGACCTGGGGGCGGGAGGCCAGCGGGTGGTCCGGGGAGACGATGAGGATCAGCCGCTGCCTGATGATGGGGACGAATTCAATGTCGTATTCTTCCCGGACGAAGGCGCAGATGCCGAGGTCGTAGGTCCCGTTCTTGATCCCCTCGATGATGATGCGGCTGTGGGCCTGGCCGAAAATAAAGTGGTATTTGCTGTGCCTGGGAAGTTCGATAAAGCTGTTCACCAGCCGGGGGACCAGGGAATGGCCGAGAATGTACAGGTAGGCGAAATGGATGATGTCCGGTGTCTCGGTGGAAATCTGCTTCAGAAGCTCCACGCCGGAATTGATCTGTGTGAGGGCGGGGGCCACGTGGTCGTAAAAGATCTGTCCGTACTGGGTGAGCTTCACGTTCCGGCCGTTTTTCATGAACAGGGAAACGCCCAGTTCTTCTTCCAGCTTCGCAATGGCGTAGCTTAAGCTGGGCTGTGAAATGTACAGGGCTTCGGAAGCCTGGGTATAATGCTCCAACTGGGCAAGTTTTACAAAATAGGAAAGAAAATTATAAGTCATCTGTCAAAACACCTCGTCTAACCATGATTTTTCTGGATGTTCCCATTATACCATAAAAAAAGAAATGGATTCATTTAGTTTCTCTATGGCTTTCTGGAAAATATGTATTGGTGTGGAGGGTGTCGGCGGATGCGGGAAGGGGGATTCAGGGATGGAATCAAAAATGGAATCTGAAACGGAACGGGGAGGGTGGAGGCGGCACTTGCTTTCTCTTGCGGCGGCCGCACATGACGCAGAGGAAATTCGGGCAGAATATTACAGAAGTAAGGCGGAGACGGCGGTCAAAAACCTAAGAAGGAATCTGTTTGAGGCGCATTATGCCGACTCGCTGGGCCAGGCAAAGGAGCTTCTCCTGAGCCTGATCCCGGAGGGGGCCGTCGTGGGCTGCGGGGATTCCCACACGCTGTTTGCCATGGACCTGGAAGGGAGTCTTTCGGAGAAGGGGTGCACGGTGATTCCCCATGTCTGCGTCAACCGTCCTTTTATGGAGGAGAACGGAGGGTTCCGGGACCGGGAGGAGGCGAGACGGGTCACACGGGAGATTATACGGAATTATCTGGCCAGTGACGTGTTTCTTCTGGGGGCCAACGCCATTACCATGGACGGACAGATCGTCAACGTGGACGGGAGGGGAAACCGGATTGCCGGGAGTCTTTACGGGCCGGAGCGGGTTATCGTTCTGGCCGGGGCCAACAAGCTGGTGCCGGACGAGCGGGCGGGCCGGGAGCGGGCGGGCTTCGTGTCCGCAGCCATGAACCATGTGAAGTACGGGAAGGGGGAGATGCCCTGCATGAAGGCGGGGGTCTGTCTGGACTGCCGTCATCCGGAGCGCTCCTGCAGCATCACGACCGTCATCCACAGGAAGCCCCACGATGCGGATTTCCACGTCATTCTGGTGGGGGAGGAGCTGGGCTTCTGACTGCCTTGCAGGAAAACTCAGCCCCGGCAATTGCGCAGCCACGAAACTTGATAAAGATTCTGACGACTGCTTCCAGGAAAAGCCCTCTGCGCCGTGGAAGCAAGACCAGAGAAGACAGGAGGGATTCTTTCCCGAGTGGCTTCTGCGGTTCTGGGCTTGCTGGAACGCTTGGCGCAGCAGGCTTTGGATGGACGCAGTCGTCAGAATCTGTTCTGCGATTCTGAGTTGTGCAATTGCCGGGAACTCATATAGAATCTCTATGGATTCTTTGTAAGATATGTATTGGAATTTTGAAATGGGAACGGGTAAACTATTAAAAACAACCAAAAGAAGCAAGACGGTCAGGAGGAAATAACGATGAATGATTTGTATGGGGCGGCCCGCAGGCTGGATCTGGTGCAGTTCTCGCCGGTCCGCAGGGTGCTGGAGCGGGCCAACGAGCTGGCGGGGCAGGGCAGGGACATCCTGCATGTGGAGATCGGGGAGCCGGATTTTGATACTCCCTCTGATATCGTGGAGGCGACGGTGCATGCGCTCGCCGTCGAGAAAAGGACCCACTATCCGCCGAACCGGGGGGTCCTAAAGCTCCGGAACGCCATTTCGGACATGCTTAAGGAGCAGTTCCATGTATCTTATGACGGCGCTTCGGAGGTCCTGGTGACCTGCGGGGCGGCGGAGGCGATCTTCGACGCCGTCATGGCGTTGGTGAACGAGGGGGACGAGGTGATCGTTATGACTCCCGCTTACATGAATTATGAAAACTGCATCCGCATGGCCGGGGCGTCCTGTATGAAGGTGGAGCTTTTGGAGAGTACCGGCTACCAGGTGGACGAGGCGGCCCTGGAGGCGGCGGTGACGGAGCGGACCAGGATGATCGTCCTCACGAACCCGAACAATCCCACGGGCACGGTCATGAACCGGGAGAGCCTTCAGAAGATTGCGGCGGTGGCCAGGGCCCATGACCTGGTCGTGTTGTCGGACGAGATTTATGCGGCCATGCACTACGGGGGGGAATACGTTTCTTTTGCGTCTCTTCCGGGCATGAAGGAGCGCACGGTTCTGGTCAGTGGGTTTTCGAAATGCTTTGCCATGACCGGGTGGCGGATTGGCTACGTGGCCTGTGATGCCAGGTTCTATTCCCAGATTCTCAAGGTCCATCAGTACGCCACCAACTGTATTCCCACGTTTATCCAGGAGGGGCTGGCAGCCGGGATGCGGACGGAAAAGACGGCGATGGACGTGAAGGCGATGGTGCTCACCTTTGACGAGAGGCGGCGGATGGTGCTGGAAATGCTTTCTCAGGTTCCGGGGGTGTCTTGCAGCGGGGCCGATGGCGCTTTTTATGTGTTTGTCAATGTCTCCGGGACGGGCCTTTCTGGAACGGAATTTGCCGAACGGCTTTTGGAAGAGCAGGGGGTGGCGCTGGTTCCGGGGGCGGCTTTCGGGGATGGCTGTCGAAACTGTGTCAGGATTTCTTACGGGACTTCCATAGACGTGCTTGACAAGGCCCTGCAGAGGATCCGGGAATTCGCTGCGGCGCTTTGCAAATAAAAAAACGAAGGAGGATTCACAATGAAAAAGGTACTTGCAGTGCTTCTTGCGGCGGCCATGACGTTTTCCCTCGTCGGCTGCGGGGGCGCAGGAGGGGAAGGGAAAGGAACGGAGAAAAAAACGGAAGACGTGGGGACGGAGACGGCGGACGTGCCCGGAGACACGAAGGCGGAGTCCTCCGGTCAGGAGGCGGGGGAGACGATCCGGGTCGGCGTCCTCTACCCTCTCACCGGGAACAACGCCACGGCGGGAATGGAGTCCGTGAAGTGCCTGGAAACGGCGGCGGAACTGATCAACGGTTCCTATGATATCGACTTCCCGGGGGCGAAGACGGAGGGTATCCAGAGCATGGGCGGTGCGAAAATCGAGATCATTGCGGCGGACTCCCAGGCCAGTGCGGAGGTTTCCGCCACGGAAGCGGAACGGCTGATCACCGAGGAGCACGTGGACGCCCTGATCGGCTGTGACATTTCCAGTTGTACCAAGACGGCCAGTGCGGTGGCGGAGCGCTACGGGGTTCCGTTCATCAACGGGGAGTCTTCCTCCGACAGCCTGGTGGGGCGGGGGCTGGATTATTTCTTCCACGTGGGCCCCAACGACAGTCTTCTGGTGGCTTCCTCCTTTGATTACCTGGACAAGATCCGGGAGTCGGCGGGGATCGAGTCGGTGGCGATCTGCGGTGCGGACGACGACTCCGGCACCAATTTCGTGAATTTCTGTGAGAAGGAGGCCAAGGAGAGGGGCTATACCATTGCCACCCAGTTCACTTACACCCAGGATGCGGCGACCCTCTCTTCGGAGTGCATGAAGCTCAAGGCTTCGGAGGCGGACGCCCTGATGATCTTTGCCCTGACGGGACCGGCCATCTTGTTCCTCCAGACCATGCAGGACATGGATATCAATTTTAAGACCATGATCACCGCCAGGGGAGGTTTTATCGCCACGGAGTTCTTTGACACGGTGGGGGATGCGTCTGAGTACATCATGACGGAGAACACCTGGAGTCTGGACAGCGTGTCGGACAAGGCTTTTTCTGCGGCCATCAATGACCTCTGCATCGAGAAGGCGGGCTGCGGCATGAACGGGAATTATGCCAGGGCCATGCAGGCGTTCTTCGTGCTCTGTGACGCCCTGGAACGGGCCGGAAGCAAGGACGGGGAAGCCCTTAAGGATGCGCTCTGGGCCACGGACATGGATGGCTCCGCACTGATCTGCCCCTGGGAGGGTGTGAAGTTTGACGAGGACGGGCAGAATATTTATGCGGGAGGTATCATGACCCAGGTCCAGAACGGGCAGTACGTGACCATTGATCCGGAGGTGGAACAGGCGGTGGTGCCGGTGCCTGCCTGGAAGGACCGCTGAGCGCAGACGAAAGGACGGTTGGAGTATGTTAGCATTATTGCCACAGGTGCTCCTCGAGGGCGTTTTTACGGGAATGATCATTGCGCTGATCGCCATGAGCGTGTCCCTGACGTGGGGCGTCATGTACATTATCAATTTTGCCCAGGGAGAGATCTTGATGCTGGGAATGTTTTTGTCCTACTATTTCACTTTGGCGACCGGGCTGGACCCGCTGGTCTGCCTGCCGCTCTGCGGGGTGGTCATGTATTTCTTCGGGGTGCTGATTTATAAGCTCTTGATCAGGCGGGTCATGAAATCCAGTACTTTGAGCCAGCTTCTTGTCACTTATGCGCTCAGCATCGTGCTGGTGAACGTGGCGCAGATCGCCTTCGGGCCGGCCTACAAGACGGTGGACACCCAGGTGTTTCAGGGTTCCATCCAGGTGGGAAATGTGCTGATCGCCTGGTCCAGGCTGGTGCCGCTTCTGATCTGTGTTTTCACGGCCCTGGCCCTCTACATTGTGATCAACAAGACCAACATCGGGCGTTCCATCAAGGCGACCGCCCTGAACCGGGATGCGGCGTCTTTGGTGGGTGTCAATGCGGAGCGGGCCTACACGGTCTGCATGGGCCTGGCGACGGCGGCTTCCGGCATCGGCGGGGTGGCCCTCACCTATTATTTTTCCATCTATCCCAGCGTGGGCTCGGTGTTCATGAATTTTGGCTTTACGGCCTGCTGCATCGGGGGGATGGGAAGTATTCCGGGCGCGGTCATCGGAGGGATCCTGATGGGTTTGATCGACAGCATCGTAGGTACGTTTTTCAATGTGTCGCTCAAGTACGTGGCGGTGTTCGCCCTGTTTATCCTTGTGGTTTATAAACGTCCCAAGGGGCTGTTTGGGTGGTGATGAGAGATGAATAATTTGATGAAAAAGATGAAGGGGAGCCTGAGGGCGAGCGGGGTCTCGCCGGCCGTTCTGACTGTCTGTGCCGTCGTGGTCCTGGCTTATCCCCACGTGTTTTCTTCACCGTTTCAGAGAAATCTGGGGATCTTGATCCTGATGTGGGGCTGTCTTGGCAGTGCGTGGAATATTTTCGGCGGGTACACGGGACAGGTCTGTCTGGGGACGGCCATGTTTTTCGGCATGGGGGCTTACGGCGTGGTGCTTCCTTATTATTACTGGAACGTCACTCCCTGGCTGGGTATCCTGATCGGCATGGTTCTGGCGGTGGTCCTGGCCCTCCTGGTGGCGATTCCAATCTTTAAGCTGAGCGCCCAGTATTTTTCCATTGCGACCATGGCCCTGGGCGAGACGGTGCGGATCATCATGGTGAATCTTCCGTTCACCAGGGGAATGCAGGGGATTGATTTTCTCAACATGAAGGACAGTTTTTGGTTTACTTTGCAGTCCAGCAGCAAGCTTCCTTATTATTATATGTTTGCGATTCTAATCGGGGGCGTGTTCGTCCTCATGTGCTGGATCAACACCTCCAGGCTGGGGTATTATTTCCGCACCATCAAGGCGAACCCGACTTCGGCGGAGAGTATCGGCATCAATGTCAGGAAGTATAAGACGTATGCCCTGGTGCTGTGTGCGGTCATCGCTTCTCTCTGTGGCTCTGTCTACGTGGTCTACCAGGCATACGTGGACCCGGCGACGGTGCTTCTGGGGGCGCTCTCCACCAGGATGATCATCATGGCGGTCATCGGGGGCATCGGCACGGTGTACGGTCCCATGGTGGGGGCGCTGATCCTGGTGCCCCTGGGTGAGTATATCCGTGCGGCCAACAGTGGTTCTCTGCCGGGGATCGATCTGGTCATTTACGGGGTGCTGATCATTCTGGTGATCATGTTCCAGCCGGACGGCGTCGTGGCCATGGGGAGGAAGGCGGCGGAGCGGATTGGCAGGAGATTCAGAAAGGAGGCCGCCTGATGGGGATTCTTGAGGTGAAGAACGTGACAAAGCATTTTGGCGGCCTGGTGGCCAACAGTGACGTGTCTTTTTCCGTGGAGCGGGGACAGGTGTACGGCATTGTCGGGCCCAACGGCGCCGGAAAGACAACCATGTTCAACATGATCAGCGGGACTTTCCATCCCACGTCGGGGCAGATTTTGTTTAAGGGCGAGGACATTACGAGGAAGCCGGCCTATGAGATCTGCAAGCGCCACATCGGCAGGACGTTCCAGATTCCGCTGGCCCTGGACAAGATGACGGTGCTGGAAAACGTGACCGTGGGCGCCATGGTCCACACGCCGAAGACGGAGACGGCGAAGGAGTTTGCGGCGGAGATTTTGGCCTACGTGGGCATGGAGGGGCAGCGGGATTTGATGGCGGAGTCCTTGAGCGTAATCCAGAAAAAGAGGCTGGAGATTGCGAGGGCCTTAAGCACGAAGCCGGAGTTGATTCTTCTTGACGAGTCCATGGCGGGCTTAAACGGCCAGGAGCGGGACGACGCCATAGCCCTGATCAAAAAGATCAACGGGGACGGGATCACGGTCCTCATGATCGAGCATGTGATGCGGGTGGTCATGAGTGTCTGTGACCAGGTGCTGGTGCTGCAGAACGGCATGAGGATCGCTGAGGGGACGCCGGAGGAGATCACGCGGGACGAGAGGGTCATTGCGGCCTATTTGGGGGATTGATTATGCTGAAAGTATCGAACATAGTGACCGGCTACAACAGCTCCCTGGCAGTGCTTGGAGGGGTCAGTTTTGACGTGAAGGAGGGGGAGATCGTGGCGATTTTGGGCTCCAACGGGGCGGGGAAGTCGACCACCCTCCGGACGGTGGCGGGACTTATGAGACCCTGGGAGGGGAGCGTGGTGTTTTCCGGCGAGGACATTTCCGGGGTGCCGGCCCACGAGGTGGTGAGAAAGGGACTCTCCCTGGTGCCGGAGGGGCGGCTCCTCTTCGGCAAGCTGACGGTGCACGAAAACCTGACCATGGGGGCGTTCACCAGGAAGGACAGGGCGGAGATCCAGGATTCCCTGGACATGGTCTACACCCTGTTTCCCAGGGTGAAGGAGCGGATGCACCAGAAGGCGAACACCCTCTCCGGCGGCGAACAGCAGATGGTCGCCATCGCCAGGGGGCTGATGTCGAAGCCCAGGCTCCTGATTCTGGACGAGCCTTCCCTGGGGCTGGCGCCGAAGCTGGTGAAAGAGGTGTTCGCCTTCGTGAAGGAGATCAACCGGAAGGGGATCTCCGTGCTGATCGTGGAGCAGAACGTGAAGGAGACGCTGCTGCTTTCCGACCGGGCCTTTATCATCCAGGACGGAAAGACCACCTTTGACGGAAGGTCGGAGGAGCTTATGGACGACGACAACGTGCGCAAGGCGTATCTTGGGATGTAAGGTGATGGGACAGGTAATTGCGGGACCCAAAGCTGAGGGAATATTCTGGCAATATGTCCGTCCAAAGCCTGCTGCGCCAAGCGTTCCGGCAAGCCCAGAACCGTAGAAGTCACTCGGGATTCGTCCCTCCTGCCTTCTCTGGTCTTGCTTCCACGGTGCAGAGGGCTTTTCTCGGAAATATTGCCAGAATATTCAATAAAGTTTTGAGTCCCGCAGTTACCCATGGGCTTCGGGTGCGGGAAGCATCCTATAGGAACATATTTGATTGAGAAAAGGAGAATGAAATGAAGATTGGATTTATTGGATTGGGAATCATGGGGACTCCCATGGCGAAAAACCTGCTGGGGGCGGGACATGAGCTGGTGGTGTACGACAGGTCTGAGGAAAAGATGGGCGAGGTCGTGAAGGCGGGGGCCAGGGGCGCCGCTTCTTCCAGGGAGGTGGCGGAGAAGTGCCGCCTGGTGATCACCATGGTTCCCAACTCGCCCCACGTGAAGGCGGCGGTCCTCGGGAAGGACGGCGTGCTGGAGGGGGCGAAGGCGGGGGACATCCTCATTGACATGAGCTCCATCGCCCCCCTGGCTTCCCAGGAGGTTTACAAGGCCTGCCGGGAGAAGGGGGTCCGCATGATCGACGCCCCCGTGTCCGGCGGGGAGCCGAAGGCCATCGACGGGACGCTCTCCATCATGGTGGGCGGTGACAGGGAGACTTTTGACGAGGTGTATGACGTGCTGATGGTCATGGGCGGGAGCGCCGTGTACTGCGGGGACAGCGGGGCCGGAAACATGACGAAGCTGGCCAACCAGATCATCGTGGCCGTGAACATTGCGGCCGTGTCGGAAGCTTTCATGCTGGCCTCCAAGGCGGGGGTGGACCCGGAGAAGGTCTTTGACGCCATCCGGGGCGGCCTGGCGGGTTCCACGGTCATGGAAGCCAAGGTTCCCAAGATCCTCGGAAGGGATTTCTCTCCCGGCTTCCGCATTGACTTACATATCAAGGACTTGAACAACGCCATCGAGACGGGCCACGGCGTGGGCGCCCCGCTGTTTCTGACCACGCAGGTGCAGGAAATGCTGGAACGGCTTCATTTCGACGGCTGCGGCTCCGACGACCACAGCGCCATTGTGAAGTACTATGAGAAGCTTTGCGGGAGCGAGATTTAGGCAGTTGCGAAACGCAAAAACAGAATCCGCTTTGCAATTTCGAGTTTCGCAATTGCCTATGAGTACAAATAAAAGGTGAGAGGTGGTCAGAATGTTAAAGAAGGACGAGGTTTTATTTAACAAAGTAAAATGGATGTTAAAGGAGGGGAAGCGGACCGTCGGCTCCTGGCTGCAGCTTGGAAGCCCGATTTCTGCGGAGATCTTGGCGAAGGCGGGGCCGGACTGGCTGATGGTGGACTGTGAGCACGGGCCCTACGACATCCCGACGCTGACGAGCGAGCTCCAGGCCATGGCAAAATATGACGTGGTGCCCCTTGCGAGGGCGCCCTGGAATGACTTTGTGATGATCAAGCAGATCCTGGACACGGGCGTCATGGGGATCCTGGTGCCCTACGTGAGCACCAGGGAGGAGGCGGAGCGGGCGGTGAAAGCCTGCAAGTATCCGACTCTCGGCATCCGGGGCGTGGCGGGAAGCCCCAGGGGTTCCGGCTACGGGATGGACGGGAAGCGGTATCTGGCGAATGCCAACGACCAGATTTTGGTCATGACCCAGGTGGAGACTCCGGAGGCGGTGAGGAACATCGAGGAGCTGGTGACGGTGGAGGGGCTGGACGGCATCTTCATCGGGCCCATGGATCTGAGCTGTTCCATGGGACACTTCGCCGATCCCGGCGCACCTAAGGTGCAGGAGGCGATCCACCATGTGGAGGAGGTGGTATTCGCCAGCGACAAGTTCCTGGGGACGGTGGCGGCGGACATGGAGGCGGCCAGAAAGCTTTATGACAGGGGCTATGGCCTGGTGGTGCCCATGTCCGACAGCACGGCCCTCGGGAAGCTGGCGAAGAATACCTTCGACCGGTTCCGAGAGCTGTATCCGGAAGGATAGGAAATCGGTTTTGGTTGTAAGCGGGCAGGGGAGGATTCTTTTCCCCTGCCTGTGCATTTTTTGTCGAAAAATGACAATTTATGCTTTTTATAGCATAAAATTGATTATTTCGAAAGTTTATGCTATGATAAGGGCGACGGGAGGAATGCGCCATGATCGGATCACATGAACTTAAGAAACGGGATCAATACTTGAGAAAGCTGATCGGCTTTCGGGACACACAACCGGTAAAGGTTATTACCGGTATCCGCCGCTGCGGAAAATCCAGCCTGTTAAAGCTGATGGTCCGGCATTTGCAGGAAACGGGCATCAAACCGGAGCAGATCGTGGAGATGAACTTTGAGTCCCACGATTTTCGGAATATGACCTCGGATGAGATATATCATTATGTAAAGGAACGGATCGTCCCGGGCAAGCGGACGTACCTTTTTTTTGACGAGCTGCAGAGGATCCATGCGTGGGAGGATGCGGTCAATTCCTTCCGTGTGGACTTTGACTGCGACATTTATATCACCGGGTCCAATGCCTTCCTGCTGTCCTCCGAGTATTCCACCTACCTTTCGGGCCGTTGCGTGGAGATCAAAATGCTGCCGTTATCGTTTCGGGAATTTCTTGATTTCCACGGCTTTCACCTGCGGGAAACCGGCAGCGTCCTGGGCGGAATGCGCCGGCAGGCATTTGATCAGAATGGAGAGCGCTATGACATGCGGAAGGTGTTTGAAGCCTACATGCGTTTTGGAGGGATGCCGGGAATTGCGGATCTGGGGCTGGATCAGGAAAAAGCCCTGGCTCTCCTGGACGGCATTTACTCCACGGTAGTGGTGCGGGACATCCTGGAGCGTGAAAGACGGCGAGGACAGAGACAGATTACCGACTCTGCGCTTCTGCGCAAGATTGTTCTGTTCCTGGCAGACAATATCGGCAGCAGCGTTTCCGTTTCTTCGATCGGCAATACGCTGATGAACGAGGGGCTTCTGGAGGGGGGGAAGCGAAAGGGGACGCCCAGCACTCACACGGTTCAGGCATATATCGGTGCACTGCTGGAGAGCTGCTTCTTCTATGAGATCAAACGTTTTGACATCAAGGGAAGGGAGTACCTGCGCACCCTCGGCAAGTATTATATCGTGGACATCGGGCTTCGGAATTATCTGCTGGGTTTCCGCAACCGTGACAGCGGCCATGCCATTGAAAATGTGGTCTACTTCGAATTGCTCCGCAGGGGGTATGATGTGGCCATTGGAAAGATCGACAACCAGGAAGTAGATTTTATCGCCACGACTGCGGATGATAAACAGTATATCCAGGTCACGGAATCCATGCGGAGTGAGGATGTCCGCCAAAGGGTGCTTTCCCCCCTTCGGAAAATCCGGGACAACTACGAGAAGAGCGTGCTGTCGCTGGAACCCGGCCTCGATTCCTCCTATGACGGCATCAAGTCGCTGAACCTCATTGACTGGCTGCTTGCCGATTGACCAACGCTTTGCCGGGCCGACGGCGCCTGGGAGACGTGGGAGACCGTCAGAACTGACACTTTGAAAAGTCGATTTCCAGACGGTCATAAATGTCGACTTTGACGACGTCGGAAAAGGAGTAAATGGCGGGGGCTGCAGCCTGTTCCATGTTGTACACGAGGACGGTCTGCTTCATCGGGTCAACGATCCAGTATTCCCGGACGCCGGCTTCCCGGTACAGGGAAAGCTTCGTGTAGTAGTCCATGGCTCTGCTTCCGGAGACAGAAGAGGAAATGTATGAGGTTTACGGAAGGTATGGGAATCAGTTGATTTATAGGATTGTCTCAAGGGAGGATGGACATGGGATTCTGGAAAGCCTGAATTTGGAGACGGGGGAGATTACCAGGCCGCTTGGCGAGAGGAACGTGAACAGCCGCATAAGCATGGACGGGGATCTGGCGGCATGTGCCATTCTGGAAAACGGAGACCGCAGAGTGGTAGAACTGGGTTTGGATACCGGGGAATGGCGTGAGACTGCGCCGGAGCTCGGGGAGGCGGCGATACTTTTCTGGAGTTTGGAAATGAAGACGGCGACGGTGTACGAGGACGGAGGCCGCTACAAAGTCTATCAATACCTGGACGACGGTACCTGCAGACTGGTCCGGGACGAAGATGATTCTTCTTACCGGGAGGTGATCGCAGTAAAAGACGGCCGGGGCGTCGGAGTGTCATATAAAGATATGGGAGCGCAGTTTCGTATGGCGTTTCAGGAGAAAGAGGATTATCTTGCCGGGAAAAATAACTGGACGGTGATGGAGTATTAGGAGATTCCGGGGAGAACATGAAGAGAAAAGTGATTGTTGTTTTTATGATATTACTGTTTGCACTGTTTGACGGTTTGATATCTGGCTGCGGGACGAAAAAAATTACTCTGACCTGGGCTCTATTCAATGCTCTTTGATGTGACTGGATTGTCAAGACATGTATTTTTATACCTGATATCGGATAAGCATGGCACTTCCGAAGTGCAAAGCTTCGGGCGTTATAGAAAGCGAGGAGGGGAAAGCCCCTCCTCGAATTTTTGGTAACCTTATTCGTGTCGTAGTGCGTCAATCGGATTTAGGTTGGCTGCCTTCACCGAGGGGATGATCCCGAAGATGATCCCGATCAGGGTGGAGAACACCACGGCGATGATGATGGCCGGGACGCTGATGGCCACCGGTGCCTGGGAGATCCGGGAGATCGCATAGGCCAGGCCGATGCCGCCCCCGATGCCCAGGATACCGCCCATGCCGGTCAGCACCGCCGCCTCGGTCAGGAACTGTCCCAGGATACGGGTCTTTCTGGCGCCGAGGGCTTTTTTCAGGCCGATCTCCCGGGTGCGCTCCGTGACAGACACCAGCATGATGTTCATGACGCCGATGCCGCCCACCAACAGGGAGATGCTGGCGATCCAGATGAGCTGCTGGTTGGTGGAGGAGGAGAGTTCCTGGAGCTTGGCGGCCTGTTCCAGAAGGTCCTCGCCCTTGTACTTGATGGTCTCGTCGGAGACCGTCAGATAGCTGTTGAGGATGTCTGCGGATTTTTCACCGGCGGCGGTCATATCGTCGGTGGTGACGGCCCGGACCACCAGGTTCTGGGGCTCGTCGAAGCGGTACAGGATGGGCCAGACGCTGTCCGGCACGCAGATCATGCCGCTGGAATTGTTGGCGGCGTAGCGCTCATAATCCTCCAGGGAGTTGATGACCGGCTCGAAACCCGCTTTCTGGGCGATGGTGCCGATGACCGTGAAGGGCTCGCCCTTGATCTCGATGGTCTTGCCGATGGGGTCCTCCCCCTGGAACAGGTTGGATGCGGCGATCTTGTCGAGGAGCGCCACCTTCCTGTTGCCGGAGAAGTCCTTCTCGGCGAAGCCCCGTCCGCTGGTGACCTGGTAGCCGTAGACGTTGCAGTAGTGGGCGTCGATCCCCAGGATGTTTCCGCCGTTTAAGGTCTTGTTGCCATTGAAAACGGCGTCGTACTCATTTCTCGTGTAATAGAGGGAGGCGTCGGCCACCTCCGAGAGGTTCTTGATCTCCTCCAGCACGTCTCCGCTGATGACCGGAACTCCGTCCGGGGGATTCTGCCAGGTCATGTCAAGAGGCCAGTCGCCCTGGTAAAGCTGAATGTTCACCGCATTGTTTCCGGCGCCCACCAGATTCTGCTTAATCTGTTCGTTGGTGCCCTTGATGGTGGACACGATGGCGATGATGGAGCCGATGCCGATGATGATGCCCAGCATGGTTAAAATGGAACGGAGCTTGTGAGCCCAGATTCCCTGAAAAGACAGTCTTATATTTTCAAGCATGAGCCCACCTCCTAGAATCCATAATTATAAAGCGTGTCAGTCGGTTCCGTCTTGGCGCCTTCCTTCACGTCCCTGCCGTAGGGGAAGGCGATCTCGTCGTCCTGGGTCAGGCCGGAGGTGATCTCCAGGCTGCCGTAGACGATCTTGCCCACGTCCACATATTGCTTGGTCAATCTGTCATCCTCGCCCTTTTTGTAGACGTAATAGCGGGCGCCCTCCTCCCGGACGAAAGCTTGGGAGAGATAGATGGCGTCGGGATCATAGGAGGAGGAATTTAAGCCCTCCACGGAAAGATCCACGCCCTCGCCGTTGGAGAGTTCCGCATCTTCCCGGATCACGGCGGTGAAGGGATAGTAGGACATGTTGGGATTGCCGCCGTAATAATTGCCGGAGGAGGGGGAGTTGCTGATGCTGGTGATCTCCGCCTCGTAGCTCATCCCCGTATTCCAGGAGCTCACGTTGACGGCCATGCCCTTCTCAATTTTGTCCAAAGCCGTCTCCGCCACGGAGCCGGTGATGTAGAAGCCTTCCTCTCCCGTGACCCGGATCAGGGGGGAGCCCTCCAGCTTGGCGGTATCCTCGTCCAGCACGGATTTCACGGTGCCGTCCACGGTGCTCTCGATGACGCCGTCGTCCACCTGCCGCTTCAACTGTTTTAACTCCAGCTCCGCCGTCCGTTTGTTCAGTTCCAGATTTTTGAGGGTCTCTTCCTTTTCCTTGATCTGCTGGGTGAGTTCCTCCTTGGTGGGGCCCGTGGGGATCTCCAAGCCGGGATCGACGAATCCCGGGTCATCCATGCCGGGATCTTCGGGGTCCTCCACCACGGCGCCGTTTAAAAGCCAGGAATGGCGGATATAATTGGGAGCGCTTCTGTCGTCCACCACGTCAAACTGGTATACGAGCTGGCTCTCCAGGGCAGCCTCCAGGAAGCTTCGCTCGATCGCCGCACCCTGAATGCAGAGGATTCGGTAAGGGCTTTCCTTGCTGCCGTCCCCGGCGGGAATTCCTGCGACCTCCTCCAGGTTGTAGGGGACGGTATTTTCGTCGATGGTGTCGTAGACCGTCTCTCCCCGCAGCTCTTCCGGAAGCCTGGTTCCGCCGGTGCCTTCCATGATTTCGGCAATGGAATTCCAATCCATCTGGAAGCTGCTCACGATGGCGGCAGGGGCGGACGGATTGTCGACCGTGTCAAAAATGGAATAGGCTCGGTTCTCAAGGCAGAGAGCCAGATATCCGTGGCTGGCCATAACCGGCTTTCCGTCCATGGGATAAATATAATACCGGAAGGGATTTTCCTTGGAGCCGTCACCTGTGTAGGGCTCCGACGCCTCTGTGATTTCTCCGTAAACCTTCCCGTTGGGATCGATGACGGTCGGAGGCTCCGTATTTCCCGGATCTGTAGGCTCCGTCGGATTTGTGGGCTCTGTCGGATTTGCAGGCTCCGTCGGATTTGTGGGCTCCGTCGGGTCCGCAGGCTGGTCGGGGACACTGGGACTTTCCGGGGCCGTGGGAGCCGCAGGGCTTTCCGACGGAGAGGCTTCTCCCGTGGCCAGTGCCATTCCGGAAAGGGCGTTAGGGGAAGCCGAAGCCACGGGCTTGGTCTTCTTTAGCTGGTCAAGCTCCGCCTGAACGTTCTGGATGTTCAAGCCGATGCCCTCAACTTCCATCTCCTTCATCTCCAATTCCAGGGAGGCCAGGGTGGTGTCGTAGGCGATCAGGGGATCCCCCACCTTGACGGTGTCCCCCTCCTTCACGTAGATTTCGGTGATGACCAGGCTTTCGTTGTAGGCGATCTCCTGGTTCAAATTGGTGGTCACGTTGCCGTAGGGGGCCAGGTCGGAGCCGTTATCCCAGTAACCGCCGTTGTTCATGTTGCTGACGGGGGCCACTTTCACAGGCTTTCCGCTGTTTTTAACGGCATAGGAAATCCCGCCGGCGGCCAGGGCGATCACGAGAACGATCGAGACCAGGGCGATGATCAGCTTTTTTTTCGAGGATTTCATACAAGCACCTCCCCTTTGGTATTGCTTAAGATGCCGTCCCGGATCAACACGGTGCGTCCCGCATGGGCGGCAATTTCTGAGTCATGGGTGATCATGATCACGGTCATTCCCTCGTCGTTTAGCTGCCTGAAAAGGTCCATGACCTGGAGGCCGGAGGCCGAATCGAGGGCGCCGGTGGGCTCGTCGGCCAGCAGAATGTCCGGCTCCCCCACGATGGCCCGGGCGATGGCGACCCGCTGCTTTTGGCCGCCGGAAAGCTGGGTGGGTTTGAAGTTCATCCGCTCCTCCAGGCCTACTTTCCTGAGGGCCTGCGCCGCCCGCTCTTTTCTCTCTTTCCTGGAAACGCCGGCATAGAGCAGGGGAAGGGCCACGTTGTCCAGGGCGCTCTGCCTGGGCAGAAGGTTGAAGCTCTGGAACACGAAGCCGATGGAGCGGTTCCGCACCCGGGACATCTCCTTGTCCTTGTGGTGGAGCAGATCGTTCCCGTTGAGTTTGTAGGTGCCGGAGGTGGGAACGTCCAGGCAGCCGATGATGTTCATCAGTGTGGTTTTTCCGGAGCCGGAAGGTCCCATGATGGCGACGTATTCGCCCTTTTCCACATGGAGGGTTACATCCTTTAAAACAGGAACCGTCAGTTTTCCCTGTAAATAATCTTTAAAAATATGGTCGAGTTCAAGAATCATGAAGCAGCCTCCGTTTCCGGCGCCCCGTCTGCGGGAGCCTCTCCTGCGTCGCCGGGAACAGTTTCATCTGCGCCGCCGGGAATTTCTTCATCCAGGGGAGCAATATTTTCCTCGTCGCCCATCATGTCTCCCTCACCGCCTTCCGGCAGCAGGTCCTCACCGCCGTCAGGGGTAATGATGTCCTCGTCGAATCCGTCCGGTGAGATGGGCTCTTCGCCGCCCATGGGGATCATATCCACGTCCCCGCCCGTCATGCCGCCGGAGACGCCGCCGATGTTTTTCTGAACGGGAGCGCCTTTCCTGCAGTCGTCGCTGGGCCAGACGATGTAATCGGAAGCTTTTAAGCCGTCCGTGATCTCCCAGGTGTCGGAGTCCTCGTCGTAGCCGCCCAGGGTGACCGCCCGTTTTTCCAGCTTGTCGCCTTCCCCGGCCGCCCACACGTAAGGGTCGCCGTCGCCCTGAACGATGTAGGGAGACATGAGCCACATGCCCTCCTTCTTCTCCAGGCCAAGATCCGGCTCCAGGTAGACGTGCTGGCCCAGCATCAGGCCGTCGCTGGAATCCAGGGTGACGTAGAAGGGATATTTGGAAGCCTGGGCGCTGCTGTCCATGCCGTCGATCATTACCCCGCTGTTATTGCCGGAAATGGGTTTCTCCGTGTCGATGCTGTCCACCGTGCCGAGCCAGGTAAGGTCCTCGTCCACCCTGGAGTGGACCACGATGGGAGTGCCGGGAGTGAGGTTCTGCATGTTCTGCTCGCTGATGGTTCCCTTGACCCGGTATTTCCCAACGCCCAGGATGCTCATAAAGGGCTGCATCTCCCCGCTATAATTGTCATAGGAGGGTTTTTCGTTGATCTCCTGGACAATGCCCGCAATGGTGGAGGTCACCACCGAGGACTCCATGGATTTTTGCAGCCGTTCGATCTCCAGCTGCTTCACCTTATAATTATATTCCTCCTGCTTGGCACTCATCTGGGCTTCCTGAATCTGGGTCGTGTAGGAAAGCTGCTCGCTGGACGGAGCCTTTTTCTTGGCCTTGGTAAGCTCGTCAATCTGGGCATTAATGGTATCAATGCTGTTGGAAATTTTCTCCAGCTCCAGATTGGCCTGTTCCAGCTTTAAGCTCATGTCCTCGGTGTCATATTCAAAAAGGGGCGTGCCGACCTCCACGGCCTGTCCCTTCTCCACCAGGATGTCCTTGACCGTCTGGTCGGATTCCAACTGGATTTTCAAGGTGTTTTGCGCCTCGACCACGCCGGAGAATCGGTTCTGGGCACCGAGTCCGGTGCCGGTCAGAAGGCCTACGGAATCTGCATAAAGCATGGTCTCCTCGCCGCTTGCGGAGCTTTCGTCTGAGGAAGAAAATTTCCAGACGACCCCGACGACTATGGCGGCGATCACAAGGATGCAGACCACTGCCGTAATAATCTTTTTCTTCATGGTTACCCTCCAATTTGTTTGACATTATCTATATTTTAGCAAATATGGGCGAAGATATAAACAGGGAAATTCTTAAGAATTCTTGAGGAAATTGTAACGTTTGTGAAGACCGGGGAAATTTGATATTTTTTTGGCAAAAAATAACCGAAGGAGGGCAGTGGGAGATTGCCATCGGTGAAAAAAAATGCTATGATAGAACCAACTACAGAAAACGGAGGGGATACCCATGGAAGAGCGTGTGGAAACGATGGATGATTACAAGAAGGAACTGGATGCTTCTTTTAAGAAAGCAGAGGTCGGCGATGTACTGACAGGGACGGTGATCGGAGTCGATGACGATCAGATTACCGTGGACCTGCAGTCCTATGCGGAAGGCATTATCAAGAAAGAGCATTTCAGCAACAACCCGGACTGCGTGCTTAAAGACGAGGTTCAGAAGGGCGACGAGGTCACGGCCACGGTTATAAAAGCAGATGACGGCCATGGACACGTATTATTGTCGAAGAAAGAGGCCAACGACATGGCGGCCTGGGACCGGATGGAGAAATGTCTGGAGGATAAGAGCGCCATTGAGGTGAAGGTGGACGGCGTGGTCAAGGGCGGCGTGGTCGCTTATGTGGATGGACTTCGGGGCTTTATTCCGGCCTCCAAGCTGGATGTTTCCTATGTGGAGAATCTGGAGGACTGGCTTGGAAAGGAGCTTTCCGTGCAGGCGGTCACCGTGGACCGTGAGGCGAAGAAGCTAGTGCTCTCCGCCAGGGACCTGGCCTTTGCAAAGCGGCGGGAGGAGAGGAAGAAGAAGATCGCCGCCTGCGAGGTGGGAGCCGTCGTGGAGGGCGTGGTGGAGACCATCCAGGATTACGGAGCTTTTGTGAAGCTGGACAACGGCGTGACCGGCCTTCTTCACGTGTCTCAGATCAGCGATAAGCGGATTAAGACGCCGGCGGCAGTCTTAAGCGAGGGACAGAAGGTCACGGTGAAGATCACGGCGGTGAAGGACAGCCGTGTCAGCCTCAGCATGAAGGCGCTTCTCGGCAGGGGCGAGCCGGAGGAGGCGGGAAGCCACGGCGATTATATTGAAGAAGGCAGGGCGTTTACAAGCCTGGGCTCCCTCCTCAAGGGGATCAAACTGGATTAAGGCGGACAGTCTGGGGGAAAAGCTTTTATGGACATACCGAATTTACCGGAAGAGTACGACCAGCTGGACCAGTGGAAGACGCTGATGCTTCTTTATAATGCGGCTCTTCAGGAGGTTCAGGCGAGGGTTAACGTGCTGAATGATGAGTTTCATCACATCAATAATTACAATCCCATTGAGCATGTGAAGGCCAGGATCAAGTCGCCGGAGAGTATTGTGAAAAAGCTGAAACGACTGGGGTTTGAGGCGACGATCGACAATATGTACCGGGAGCTTCACGACATCGCCGGCATTCGGATTATCTGTTCATTTACGTCGGACATCTATTATCTGGCGGCGGCCATTGCCAGGCAGGACGACATGCAGGTGGAGATGGTGAAGGACTACATCGCAAACCCCAAGCCCAACGGTTACCGCAGCTACCACATGGTGGTCGTGGTGCCGATCTACCTGTCCAGCGGCCGGGTGCAGATACGGGTGGAGATTCAGATTCGGACCATCGCCATGGATTTCTGGGCCAGCCTGGAGCATAAGATCCATTACAAATTTGAGGGGGCGGCTCCGGCGCACATGCAGGAGCGCTTAAAGGAATGCGCCGACATGGCGGCTCTTTTGGATGAACAGATGCTGTCGCTGAATGAATCGTTACAGAGAGCGGAGGAGAAGGGGAAATGAACGGATTGAGCATATGGATCGCAGGTGCCGGGGGGCAGCTCGGCAGTGCGGTTCATGAGATTCTGCGTCAGGATGCGGACGTGCGCATCCTGACCTCGGACCAGGACGTGGACGTGACCAGTCTGGAGGCGGTGGTTTCCTTTGCGGAGGAGAACCGGCCGGACGTGGTCGTAAACTGTGCGGGGATGACGGATCTGGCGAAATGCGAGAGGAACGAGGAGAAAGCTTATCGGGTCAATGCATTGGGCGCCAGGAATCTTGCCCTTGCCGCCAGGAAGGTAGATGCCAAGCTCATTCATCTCTCGACGGATGATGTCTTTGACGGCACGGCGAAGCGGCCTCTGACGGAGTTCGACCAGGTGAATCCCCGTACCGTGTACGGAAAGTCCAAGCTGGCCGGCGAGAATTTCGTCCGGGAACTGGCGCCCCGGCACATGATCGTGAGAAGCTCCTGGCTTTACGGAAAGACAAAAAATAATTTTGTCAGTTATATTCTGGAAGGTCTCCTGACGGAGGACACCATTTACGTGCCGGTGGACCAGATCAGCACGCCCACCAGTGCCCTGGAGCTGGCCAAGTTTATTGTGAAGCTGATCGATTCGGAGGAATATGGCGTTTACCACGCTTCCTGTGAGGGCATGTGCAGCCGTTATGAATTTGCCAAGGAGATTGTGAGGCTGTCGGGGAAAAAGGTGAATATTGAGCCCCATGCGGCGGGAGAGAATCCGTCTGTGGTCAATCGGCCCAGATATACGCTTCTGGACAACTTTATGCTGCGGGTGTCCGGTATGTATCAGATGCCGGAATGGAAGGAAGCCCTCGCCGCCTTTATGGCAGAGCGGGTGTCCGAATAAGAGCGGGACAGGATAAAAACCGAACAGAATAGAAAAGGAGCCACTTAACAATCTATGGTTTAGGTGGCTCTTTTTTTATATTCTTTCGTCGAAATTACCAAAAAGTGTGTTTTTTTTGAAATACACTTTGGGTGTTGACAGACGGGGGATTCTGCGAAATAATGAGGACAGACGGTAACGCTACATGGGGGTGTAGAGGATACCTGATACTACTAAATTCCTTAAAAGGAGGATCTTGTTATGGGAAATTATAATCCTTATGACAACGTGCTGCAGGTTGTGGAAAATGCAGCGAAGGTACTGGGATACGATGAGACCGAGTATGAGGCGCTCAAGTATCCGGAGAGAGAATTAAAGGTTGCCATCCCGGTGCAGATGGACGATGGAAGTGTTAAGGTATTCGAGGGCTTCCGTGTACAGCATTCCACCAGCCGCGGCCCGGCCAAGGGCGGTGTCCGCTTCCATCCGAATGTAAACCAGGACGAGGTGAAGGCCCTGGCCGCATGGATGACCTTCAAGTGTGCCGTGGTGAACATTCCTTACGGCGGCGCCAAGGGCGGCGTGATCTGTGATCCCACGACCCTGTCCGAGGGCGAGATGAGAAGGATTACCAGAAGGTTTACAGCCATGATCGCTCCCATCATCGGGCCGGAGCAGGATGTTCCAGCTCCCGACGTAGGAACCAATCCCAAGGTCATGGGCTGGATGATGGATACATACAGCATGTTAAAGGGTCACTGCGTACCCGGTGTCGTGACCGGCAAGCCCATCGAGATCGGCGGAGCTCTGGGCCGCAGCGAAGCCACCGGCCGGGGCGTAATGATCACCACCAAGAACACCCTTGCAAAGCTCGGCATGGAGATGGCCGGAACACCTGTTGTAGTACAGGGTATGGGTAACGTGGGAAGCATTTCTGCGAAGTTGCTCCATGCGGAAGGCATGAAGGTCATCGGTGTCAGCGACGTGTCCGGCGGCATCACCTGCAAGGACGGCCTGGACATCCCCGGCATCCTGGAATTCCTGAAGACGCCCAAGGCGCTTCTCAAGGATTACAGCGCTCCCGGCGTGGAGCATATCTCCAACGACGATCTCCTGACTCTGGAGACGACGGTCCTGGTGCCTGCCGCTCTGGAAAACCAGATCCGCAGGGACAATGCCGACAAGTTAAACTGCAAGGTCATTATCGAGGCGGCCAACGGCCCGACCACGGTTGAGGCTGATGAGATCTTAAAGAAGAGGGGCATCCTCCTGATCCCCGATATCCTGGCCAATGCGGGCGGCGTGGTCGTGTCTTACTTCGAGTGGGTGCAGAACATCCAGTCCATGTACTGGACCGAGGAGGATGTCAACAAGAGACTGAAAGAGATCATGGACCGTGCCTTTGAGTCCGTATGGGATATCGCAAAGGAGAAGGGCGTGGAGCCCAGGATCGGCGCCTACCTGATCGCCATCAAGAGAACGGTGGATGCCAAGAAGATGAGAGGTATCTGGCCGTAAGAAATTGACTTTATAGAGCATCATATGGAATTGATCGAACAAGCCGGGGCTTCCGCATGAAAGAGTGCGGGAGCTCCGGCTTGTTTGCTGAGACTATTCCGACGTCAAAGGCGGTTTTTGATAAAGCTTGCGGTTGATCTCTTTTTTCAGGATCTCAATTTCCTGTTTTACTTTTTCCAGGTCTCCTGATTCTGCCTGCCGTTCGATTCGTTCGACTAGGGTAAGCTGATCGAACAGAGAGATATTTAATTCCTTTTCACCTGGCATATCATAAGCACCTCCTTATCCTTGCAACAATAGGTTTATCCGGTTACCTTTAGTGTATCATAGACAAAGAAGGATTTCTATAGCAAAAAAAGGTTGACAAATGTATACCTGAGTTGTAAGATGAAGGTAGACAAAAGTCAACCTTGTGCGCATAGAAGATTTTTGGGGGATTCGACGATATTGTTTGGACGGAGGTGATACGGTGGAGGATAAGAAGATTGGGATATCGGACGGAGAATGGAAGATCATGCGGGCCTTGTGGGAGAAGGAGCCGAGGACCATCACCGAACTGGTGGCGGAGCTCAAGGAGGAGACCGGCTGGACGAAGCACACGGTGATCACCATGCTGGGGAGGCTGGAGAAGAAGGGGGCGGTGGCTTACCGGGAGGGTGAGAGGGCCAAGCAGTTTTATCCTGTTTTTAAAAAGGAGGAGACGGAGCTCCAGGAGACCAGGGGCTTTTTGCAGAAGGTCTATAACGGGAGCCTGGGGCTCATGGTCAACCAGATGGTGAAGGGGAACACGCTCTCGAAGGAAGAGGTGGATGAGCTTTATGCCATCCTGAGACAGGCGGAGGAGGGGGAGAGATGAAAGGGTATGAAATTCTGGAGTTGTTGATCACGTCGTCGGTTTTGATCCTGGGAATCACGGCTTTGCGGGTCCTGGCCGGAGACCGGCTGTCGGGGCGGGTGAGGTACGCCCTGTGGCTGGCCGTGGCCCTGCGGCTTCTTCTGCCCTTCCTTCTTTTGGCGGTTCCCTCCCTGGAAAAGGGCCTGCAGAACGGATACGGCATGATGCGGGTCCTGGGAATGGAACGGAGGGGGGATGCGGATCCTGCCGCTTCCGGGAGATTTCCGTCGGAGGTCCCCGGGGTGCCTGGCGTCGGAGCCCAGAACGGGGGGAGCTCGGTCGGCGGAAGCCAGATCTGGACGGAGGAGCCGGCCGGGGCGAAAGATCAGACGGCTGGTCTGAGACAGACGGGGACGGCAGAGCCCCGGACGGTGGTGGAAGAGACGAGCGAGGAACCGGGCGGGGCTTCCTCCATGGACTGGCCGACGGTCCTGACGGGTGTCTGGGCCGGAGGGGCCGTCCTGCTGGCGCTGTGGGAATTGTTCGTGAATCTTGACTTTTACCGCAGGCTTAAGCGGAACCGAAAGCCGTTCGCGCAGGAGACGGTTCCTCTGAAGGTTTACGTGACGCCGGCGGTCCGGGTGCCTTGCCAGTACGGGCGCGGCATTTATCTGCCGAAACGGTTGGAGACGGAAGGTGCGGGACTTCGCCACGTGCTGATCCACGAGTACTGCCATTACCGCCAGGGGGATTTCCTGTGGTCCCTTCTGCGCTGCGTTTTGCTGGCCGTTTACTGGATGAATCCCTTCGTATGGCTGGCGGCGGTTCTTTCCAAAAAGGACTGCGAGCTCGCCTGTGACGAGGCGGCCCTGAAACGGCTGAGACGAAGCGAACGGCTGGATTACGGGAAGACCCTGGTCCGGCTGGCCTCCGGAAAGGAGGAAAGGGGCGGCGTGTTCCGGGCGGCCACCTCCCTCGCCGGGAGCTGGGGGACGGTCAAGGAGCGGATCTGGCGGGTGGCCCTGGGGAAAAAGCGGTTCTCCGGCGTGGTCACGGTCTGCACGGCCCTTCTCGGCATCGTGCTTCTGGCGGGATGCAGCTTCACGGAAAAGGGGGAAGCGTCCTCGCTGACGCTTAAGATCGCGGAGACGGAGGAGGCGGAGCTCTGGTTCAACGATGATTTTGAGTCGGAGGATTACGGGGAGATGGCGGTTCTGGCGGCCGACGGGAAGTATTACGGCCTTGGCCGGCTGGAGCCCCTGGAAGAGAAGGCGAAAGAGGGGGCGGAGGGGGATGAGCCGTTTGCCGCCCTCGGCGGCAAGATCGTGCCGGACGACTATGACGGGGACGGCGCCGAGGAACTGGCCGTGACCGTGTGGCACTATGCGGAAGCCGGGAAGGACTGTCGGAAACAGGAGCGGCTGTTCGTCCTGGAACCGGACGGGGGCGGCTGGAAGGTCCATGAGTACACGGAAGAGGATTACAGGCAAGACTGGGAGAAATTCCTAAAATCTACAGGCATGGACGACGACGTTGATTTTGTCGATTACGAGGAAGACCTTGGAGACTTCTCGGAGAGGAAGTTTGCCTTGGAGCCGGGGGAGATTCTCAGCCGGACGTATCTGAGATCGCTCTATGGTGAGAAATGGGTGATGGGGGCCCTGAATTACAGGGGGGCCGGGAAATTTTTGTTCGACGGGGCGCATTACCAGAAAACGAGAATGGACCTGGAGGAGCTCCGGGTGCCGAAGGAAGACGTGGTGTTGGATGAGGATGTATTCATGGTGCCGGAGGACACAGGGGCAGTGGGATACGAGGCGGCGGAGGAGGACGTGGCGCTTCCGGAAGAAGAGCTCTGGTGGTTCGGAAAAGGCGAGAGAAGCTATTCCACGATGCTGGCGGAGACAAATGGGGAAGAGCTCTGGTACAATGACGAGGCCGGTTCTGAGAATTACGGGGAACTGGCGGTGCTGGCCGGGGACGGAAATTACTATGTCCTGGGCAGGCTGGAGGAGCCGGAGGAGATGGATATCCGGGATCTGTCCGTGTCGGTGAGCGGGGAGATGAGGCTGGCCGACTACGACGAGGACGGCACGAAGGAACTGGCCGTGGCCGTGAGACGCAGGGCGGGCGACGGGAAGAAGTCATATTCCGACATAACCAGGCTTTTCGTCCTGGAAAAGATGGGGGAGGGCTGGCATCCCTACGAATACCGGCCGGAGGCCTATGTGGAGGACTGGAAAGCCCTTCTTCCGCCGGAAATCAGAGACGAGGACAACATTCGTTACGACAAGGCCGTGGGGATTTACCTGCAGGGGGATGCCATCAGCTTCCACAGCTATTCGGCTTCCTGGGACGGGGAGTACGGGTACACCTTCCCCGACGGCGGGATCATGAGCCGGCTGGACGTGCGGGTGGAGTATCGGGATGCCGGAGGCTTCTCTCTGAGCGGACCCTATGCACAGGAGGGGATGGAAGGTGCGTTGGAGGAATACAGGGCGCTTATGGAACAGTGAGAGGAAGCCTCGGGAAACCTCGTTATCTTCTTTTCCTCTGCATGGCAGGTCTTGCACCTGCCATAAAGGTAGATATGAAAGCTTGCTTTCATACTTATCTCGCCGGAGCGCCGCCGCCCCGCATACCTGCGGCGATCTTGATGGTGGAGAAGTCTGCACGGTTAAATTTGCGGACACACAGCACAAAGAAAAAGGCACCGATCAAAGTGGTAATGTCCAGCCCCATAAACGGCGTGATGACAAATCCGCCGAGGTCGAATGCTATGCCCTGCCTTACCAGTTCCTCCGTGGTCAGCGTGTGCGCCCCCAGGGCGATATAGCGGAAGATGGAGGTCGTATAGGTCAGCGGATTCAGGTAGACGATGGGCAGGAGAAAACCGGGTATGATGGTGGTGGGGATATATGCGCCCGAAACAAAAGTCAGGGGCATCATAATCATGGAACTTAACTCCCGTTCCCGCAATGTGGCCTCCAGGGGTTCGGTCTGTGTGCAGACAACATCGACCTTGGTGCCCGTATATTTGGTGTTTTAAGTTCTCCGGCGTATCGTGGGCAATGATTTTCCCGTGGTCCATAATGACGATTTTTGAACAGACCTCCGCCTCGTCCATATAGTGGGTGGTAAGAAAGATCGTCATATTTTTCTGCTTTTGGAACCGCCGGATATATTCCCACACATTAGCCCTGGTCTGCGGATCCAGACCGGTGGTGGGTTCGTCTAAAAATAAAATTTTGGGATCGTGCACCAGCCCTCTCGCAATCTCGGCCCGCCGCTTCATGCCGCCGGACAGACTGCCCACCGCCGCCCGCTTCCACTGGGTAAGCTCCACCAGGTCAAGGGCAAAGTTGATGCGGTCCTGCACCTCGTTCTTCGGCACTTTGTAGAAGCTGCAATGGTATTTCAGGTTTTCTTCCACTGTCATTTGGGCGTCGAGAGTGGAATCCTGAAAGACGATCCCGATGTCTTTGCGCACCAGACTGCGCTCTTCGCAGACATCATGGCCGTTGATCGTCAGAGTGCCCTCCGTTTTGTCAAGGATCGTACACGGAGTATTGATCGTCGTGCTTTTACCTGCACCGTTGGGGCCGAGGAAGGCAAAAATACTGCCCTCGTCTACGGTGAAGGAAATATCATCCACCGCCGTAAAATCCCCGTACTTTTTTGAGAAATGCTCCACTTGTATGATTGGGTTCATGCTGTTACCTCCTAAAAAATGAAGTCCCATGCGAACTGCTCGCATAGGACTTATCTCTATAGCAATCTATAGTGCCTCGGCTATTTTGTTATTCAATCCTGTGTTTTTACGAAGAACGTCACCTCCAAATATCGCCCAGCTCGATCAGTCTGGCCTGGATGCGGACATAGGCTTTTGCATCCTCCTCCCCCAAAGCCTCCAGCATTTTTGCCACCGCATGAATCATTCCGGTTCGGCGCTCTTCGACCAGGGAGATGCCCTTTTCCGTCAGGCAGACAATGACCTGCCGACTGTCTGAGGGGTCGGGGGTTCGTGTGATCATGCCCTGTCCCTCTAAAGATTTTAGCATGGCAGCGACTCTCGCCGTGGTCAGCATAAGCGCCCGGCTCATGTCTTTGGGGTAAGCCTGGTTTCCGTTTGCCGCCAGATAGTTTAACGCTAAAACCTTGCCCCTTGCTATTTAGGACATGGTCCGCTCCATCTTGATATGCGGCGTGGCGGCACGCATATCAATCAGTTGTATCGCCAATTCCGTGTAGTCCATGCTTTACCAATTCCTTTCAGAATTACTAACTTTATTGGGAATAATGGCACAGATTTTTATCGCTGTCAATAGGTTTTTAAAACTTTCGTTACGGTGCCCCATCACGGTTGATGCCCCCGGTTTTTTCTGCTATGATGGTAGCAGAAAGGACAGGGGGTATTGTCATGGGAAGAGCTTCCAAAACGGGATCGGGGAAAAAGAAAGTATGGAAGCGAGTCGGCATATTTTTCGGCGGCGTGCTTCTGGTTTTGATACTTCTGGTGGGCGGCTACGTGGCCTATATGCAGTTTCAGTATTACCGGATCGAGGACAATCAGGTGATCGTGACGGAGAACAACCGGGAGGAAACGCTGGGGTCCGGGACGTCTTATACGCTGATGACTTACAACATCGGCTTCGGCGCCTATTCCGACGATTACACGTTTTTCATGGACACGGGGGAGATGAAGGACGGGACGAAGACGGCGGGGACCTCCGCCCGGGGGAAATCCAGGGAGGAAGTCCTCGCCAACACGGAGGGGAGCATCGGCCTTCTCGAGGGGGAGGATCCGGATTTCATCTTCGTGCAGGAGGCGGACGAGAAGGCGGACAGAAGCTACGGGATCAACCAGGTGGAGCTTTTGAAGGAGACATTTTCGGACTATGCTTCGGCCTTCGCCTGCAATTTCCACAGCGCCTACCTGTTTTACCCGTTCCACGAGCCTCACGGTGCGGTTCGGGCGGGAATGCTGACCCTGGGGAAATATCAGATTTCGGAGAGCGTTCGCAGGCAGTTCCCGGTGGATAACTCCTTCATCACCAAGTTCACGGATCTGGACCGCTGCTTCATGGTGAGCCGGGTTCCCCTGGAGAACGGGAAGGAGCTTCTGCTCGTCAACCTGCATCTGAGCGCCTACGACGAGGGCGGAAAGATCCGGGCGAAGCAGCTTGCGCTTTTAAATCAGGTGTTCGAGGAGGAGCGGGAGAAGGGAAATTACGTGATCGCCGGCGGAGATTTCAACCACGACATTGCGGATTCCATCGAGAGCTTTCCCACCGGGCAGAAGGTGCCCGGCTGGGTCTTTGAACTGGACGACTCCCAGCTTGCGGACGGTTATCATTTTGTAAAGGCCGACAATGCGGCCGAGGTGCCCACCTGCCGGGGGGCGGACATTCCCTACGAGAAGGGCGTCACCTACACGGTCATCGTGGACGGCTTCATCGTCTCCGATGGGATCACGGCCCGGGCGGAGAATCTGGACGGCGGATTCCGTTACTCAGACCACAATCCCGTGAAGCTAACCTTCGTGCTGCCGTGAGGGCCGCGGCCGTCCGGCGGGATCATAGCCCTCTCGGCAGGCGGGGCATTACGGGACCTTATAGGAGTTTGTGGGCCTGCTTTTGCCTGATGGGTATCCAGACTTCGAATTTTGCGTCGGATGGGTCGGGATTCAGATAGACCTCGATATCCGGCCCGTTGTCATATTCATATCCGGAGGTGGGGAGCCATTCCGTCACGATGCGCCGCTCCAGCTCCTGGATGGCCCCGGGGCAGGCGCCCTCCCCGGAAAAAATGGCCCAGGTAAAGGAGGGGACCATGTATTCCTCCAGGCTGTCGTCCTTTTTCGTGCTGGCGGCGGCAAGGAAATATTTCCACTGTTCCTCGTCGTTGCAGACGCTGACTCCCAGGATGCCCATGGGTGCGGTGTCCATCATTCCGGCCAGCTTTTCCACGGTCCCGTTCATGGCGGCTTCCTGCCAGAGGCCCGGGACCACCGCGAAATTCTTCTCGATCTCCGGTTCCAGGGGCCTTGACAGGCCGACAATGCGGAAGGCTTCTTTTTGTTCTACCCGGTAGCTTAGTTCCGCGGCGCCGCTCACGGTGATCTGAAAGGCGATCGGGGGAAAGGATTTTACGGAGACGCCCTCATTTCGGACGGAGGAGGGAGCGATGCCGTGGACCGACTGGAAGGCCCGGTTGAAGGCCGTGGGGGAGCGGTAGCCGTATTTGGCGGCGATGTCGATGACCTTTGCGTCCCCGCTCTTTAAGTCCACGGCCGCCAGGGACATCTTCCTCCTGCGGATGTATTCCGACAGGGGAACGCCGGCCATGTAGGCGAACATCCGCTGAAAGTGATAGGAAGAGCAGCAGGCGATCCTTCCAAGCTGTTCATAGCTGATCTCGTCCGTCAGATGTTCCTCCATGTAACGGACTGCGTCGTTGAGTCGTTCGATCCATTCCATATGCGTAAGCTCCTTTTCTTTTTTATCAATTATACTGCCCGTCCGAGTTCTTTTCCACTCATTTTCTGCACGGAAAAGAGAGGCGGATTTGACAGAGGTTCTGTTTTTTCTTGACACAATACCATTAATTTTGCAAAATAAAAGAAAGCTTATGTGATAAAGGAGGCCCACCATGTTACACCTTGCAACCATCGGAAGCGGAAGCATTGTCGATTTATTTTTGGACGCAGTGGAGAAGACCGAGGGGATCGCCTTGGAGGCGGCCTATTCCAGGACGAAAGAGCGGGCGGTGGAATTTGCGAAAAAGCACGGCGCGTCAAAAGGGTATTCCGACCTGGACACCATGCTGGCAGACGGGGAGATCGACTGCGTTTACGTGGCCTCCCCCAACAGTCTTCATTACGGCTATGCGAAAAGGGCCCTTTTGGCGGGAAAGCACGTGATCTGCGAAAAGCCCTTCGTGGGGAGTGCGTCGGAGGCGGAAGAATTGTTTGCCCTTGCTGCGGGAAAAAAGGTCTTTTTGATGGAAGCGATCACCGTGCTCCACATGCCGAATTTCAAGTGCGTGCAGGAATGGCTCTCCGAGATCGGGCCGGTCCGTCTGGCAAACTTCAACTACAGCCAGTATTCCAGCCGTTACGACGCCTATCTGGAGGGAAGGCTCACCAACGTGTTTGATCCTAAATTTGCCGGCGGCGCTTTGATGGATATCAATGTGTACAATCTCCATGCGGCGGCGGGACTTTTCGGAATGCCAAAGGAAGCGCACTATTTTGCGAACCGGGGCTTTAACGGCATCGACTGCTCCGGCACGGCGGTGCTTTCTTACGACGGCTTCGTCTGTACCTGCATGGGGGCCAAGGACTGCGACGGCGACAACCGGGCGGTGATCGAGGGGGAAAAGGGTTATATCGTGGTGAGAGAGGCCGGAAATCTCTGGGGAAGCGCCGAACTGTTTTTGCGAAATGGGGAACGAAAGTCTGTGGGATATGACTTGTCTCTCAATCGGATGGCCTATGAGGCGGCAGACTTTGTGCAGGCTATCGAAACCAGGGATGAGAAAAGTATTCGCTCCTGGCAGGAAGAGACCCTGCTGGTGATGGGAATCCTGGACCGGCTGCAGGCTGGGTGAGAATGTTTTGCTCCCATGGCCCTGCAAAAGCCGCAGGGGGAAGCGGGGGGAGAGCAGTTTGATGAAAGCTTCGCAAAACCCATTGACATGTGTTTGTAAAACACATATAATGACTATATATTCAAAAATAGTCAAACAGGAGACATCCAAGTGCCAAAAAGTTTTTCAGAGCAGGAACGGGAATATATCAGAAAGCGGTTGAAGGAGGAAGCGGCAGAATGTCTCGCCAGGTACGGCGTCCGCCGCACGACCGTGGATGAGATCGTGAAGCGGGTGAAGATTCCCAAGGGAACCTTCTATCTCTTTTATAAATCAAAGGAATTACTGTTGTTTGAAGTCATTGAAGAACAGCAGGAACAGATCAACCGCAAGCTGTATCAGGCCGTTTCCGGAATTGCAGGAGGGGAGGTTTCGGCGGAAAGGCTGACCGATGCGATTGTCGCATTTTATAAGATGGCAGAGGAGATGCCGATCCTGAAACTGATCGATGCAGGGGAAGTGGAATTGCTGGTGCGTAAGCTGCCGCGGGAAATCGTGGAGGAGCATTTTCAGGACGATACGGACACCATCGAAAAAATGCTTGCCCTGTTCCCGCTGAAAAAGGATGTAAACGTCAAGGTCATCAGCGCCGCCTTTCACGCCGTTTATTTTGCGACGCTGCACAAACCGGAGATCGGAGAGCGGTATGACGAAGCGCTGTATATCTTGATCTACGGCATTGTAACTCAGATCATTTAAAAAAGTCTGGCGGTCAGCCAGACTTAAAACGCCCCCTTTATTGACTATAAAAGCAGATCAAGTCAAATAGTATGGATGAAAATGATGGAAGAAGAAAGCATGATAACAGTAGAAAACCTTTCGTTCAGTTACACGAAAACCCCTTTTATCTCCGGCATGAGCTTTTCTGTTTCCAAGGGTGAGATCTTTGGATTTTTAGGGCCGTCCGGTGCGGGCAAAAGCACCTTGCAGAAGATCCTGATGGGGATGCTTCGGACCTATCAGGGCTCCTGCCTTGTAAACGGCACGGAGTGCAAAAACCGCACAAAGCATTTCTATGAGGAGATCGGGGGCGATTTTGAGTTTTCAACCATGTATGAAAAGCTGACTGCGAAAGAAAACCTGCGCTTCTTTTCGTCTCTATACGAAAAGAAGCCGCACTCGGCAGACGAGCTTTTGAAAATGGTGGGCCTGGAGCGGGATGCGGATAAGCGTGTGGCTGATTATTCCAAAGGTATGAAATCCCGCTTAAACTTTATAAAGGCGCTGCTCCATGACCCCCTCTTGCTCTGCCTTGACGAGCCCACCAGCGGACTGGACCCCACAAACAGTCGTGTGATGAAAAACGTGATTTTGGAGGAAAAGGCAAGAGGGAAGACCATTCTTCTTACGACCCACAATATGCAGGACGCAGCCGAACTCTGCGACAGGGTGGCCTTTATCGTGAATGGGAAAATATGTGCCCTTGACAGCCCTCATCACCTGATCATGTCAAAGGGGGCGGCGGCGGTAACTTACACGTGGCTTGAGAATGGAGAGCAGAGCGCAAGCTGTCCTCTGGGGCAGGTGTCTTCGGATGAGCGGTTGAAGAGTCTGATCGCAGAGAACCGCCTGCGGTCCATTCACAGCAGTGAGCCGACGCTAAACGATATTTTTATGGATATTACGGGGAGGACATTGCTGTGAGGTTGAAAAGACTGTTTCTGTTGGATATGCGCTTTCAGGCGAAATACGGCTTTTACTTTTTATATGCGATTTTGACTGCAATTTATACGATCGTTCTTTTTGCCCTTCCCGAACACTGGAGGGGAAAAGCTGCCGCCATTTTGATCTTTTCTGATCCGGCATCCATGGGCTTGTTCTTTATGGGGGCCATTGTCCTTTTGGAAAAAAGCCAGCACACCCCATGTGTCCTGGCGGTCTCCCCCGTCCGTGCGGCGGAATACGTGATCGCCAAAGTCGGCTCTTTATCTGTGGTTTCGCTTGCTGTTGCAGCTGCCTTGGCCCTGGCCGCAGGTGTGGACGACCTGCCCATGGTGCTGTCTGGCACCCTTCTGTCCAGCGTGATCTTTACCTTGTTTGGGATCATGATCGCAGCCCAAATAGGAAGTCTCAACCAGTTTATCTTGTGGACGGTGCCGGTGGAGGCCGCCTGCTTTGTCCCTGCGGTCCTTCATTTATTTAAAGTCACCCCTGCGTGGTGCGGGTATTATCCGGTCAATGTCTGTATGGATATGGTTTCCGGCCATTACCCGTCCGCAGCGGGCTTCTTTCTTGCGGCGGCAATGACGGCGCTCCTATTTGTGCGTTCAAGATTTTGTGTCCTTCAGATGTGGGAGCGGATGGGAGGTGTAAAGCTGTGAGAGCGGTCAGATCAGCCTTTTTTCAAATGACAGTCATGATGCGGAGGGACATGATGCTGTTTGTCTCCTGCCTTGCGCCAATCCTTGCTGGTATTTCCTTCCGGTTCGCCATCCCCCTTTTGGAAACGACTTTGACAAACTGCTTCCAGGTGGAGGCGGCCCTTTCCACGTATTACAAACTGATTGACATTCTGTTTGCAATGCTGACGCCCGACATGTTCTGCTTTGTCTCAGCAATGGTCGCCCTGGAGGAACGGGATGAAAAGACGGTCGCCTATCTGTTCATCACCCCTTTGGGGAAAACCGGCTACCTGTTTGCCAGACTTGGCGTTCCGTCCGCCATCGCATTTCTTGCGACCGTGATTTTACTGCCTGTTTTTAAGCTGACGCCCCTTTCTGCGATGTCCATTTTATTGCTGGCGGCGGGGGGAACCCTGCAGGGGATGATCGCCTCGCTGCTCATTCTGGCGGTTTCCTCAAACAAGCTGGAGGGGATGGCCGTGGCAAAGCTCTCCGGGCTTGTCATTCTCGGTGCGGCCGTCCCCTTTTTCGTCCGCTCAAATGTACAATATCTGGTATCCCCGCTGCCCTCCTTTTGGATCGGGAAGGCAGTTTTGGAAAACTGCATGCCTGATATGCTGCCGGCATTTGGTTTGTCTGTCGGATGGATCTGCGTTTTATTAAAATGGTATTTACGCCCTCGGTGAGTTTCCCCGCCAAACCTTCCTATCGTCTGTCGGGGAAACTCGCCGGGGGCTTCTCGATATATAAGATTAGTCTACTCCCGCCCGTCCCAGCAATAGGTGCAGAGCTTACTGCGGTCCAGTCCCACCGATTCGATCATGTCGTCCAGACGGTGGTAGCGCAGAGAGGTGAAATCCAGCCGTTCCCCGATGTGCCGTACCATCTCCTGATACTCGGCCGTTTCCGGGTTGGAATAGGCGTCCAGCCTTGCAAATCTGTCATCGCCCTCCATGTCCCTTATGACCTGTCTGGTGATCAGATCCATTTCCGAGGAGGAGCGGGAGAAATTCAGGTATTTGCAACCATAGAGCAGGGGCGGGCAGGCCGGGCGGATATGAACTTCCTTGGCACCGCTCTGGTACAGAAACTGGGTGGTTCCCCGCATCTGGGTCCCCCGGACGATGGAGTCGTCGATGAGTAAAAGCCGTTTGCCCTGAATCAGATCGTGGACGGGAATCAGCTTCATTTTGGCGATCAAATTCCGCTGAGTCTGGATCGTCGGCATAAAGGAACGGGGCCAGGTGGGCGTGTATTTAATGAAGGGACGGGAAAAAGGGATTCCCGATTCATTGGCATAGCCGACGGCGTGGGCCGTCCCCGAATCCGGCACGCCAGCCACCGTGTCAGGCCGCACGGTATCCCGCTTTGCGAGCTTGGCACCGCACCGGTAACGCATTTGCTCCACATTGATGCCCTCATAGGAGGAAGAGGGATATCCATAATAAATCCAGAGGAAGGTACAGATCTTCATGTCCTTGCCCGGCTGGACCAGTGTCCTTGCGCCCTCCGGCGTGATGACTACGATCTCGCCGGGTCCCAGCTCCTTATAATCGCTGTAGCCCAGATTCAGATAGGCGAAGCTCTCAAAGGCGGCACAGTAGGCATCATCCTTCCTGCCGATGGCCACGGGAGTCCGTCCCAGCCGATCCCTTGCGGCATAGATCCCCTTGGGCGTCATAATCAACATGGTCAAAGAGCCGTCGATGAGCTCCTGGGCATATTGAATGCCTTCAATAAAATTCTCTTTCTGGTTAATCATGGTCGCCACCAGCTCCGTGGCATTGATGAGACCTCCGCTCATTTCAAAAAAATGGGAATGGGAAGACTGTAAAAGCTTGTCCGCAATGGCGTCGGCGTTATTGATTTTTCCAACAGTGGTGATTGCATAAGTGCCGTGATGGGAACGAATTAAGAGCGGCTGCGGTTCATAGTCGGAAATACAGCCGATGCCCAGATTTCCTTTCATAGAATTGGCATCCCGGTCGAATTTTGTCCGGAAAGGGGAATTTTCAATGTTGTGGATCGCCCGGTCAAAGCCCTTTTCCTTATCGTAAGTAACCATGCCGGCGCGCCTCGTTCCAAGGTGGGAATGATAATCAGTACCGAAAAACAGATCGAAAACACAGTCGCTTTTGGATGCGACCCCAAAGAAACCACCCATAATTTATCCTCCGAATTATGTGAAGACGGGACAGTAAATGCCCCAATATGTAAAAGAACAGTAACAGTATACTAAAAAAGGGAGGAAGCCACAAGAGGAAAATTTTACTTTGTAATTTCTATAAAATGGTGCATGGCAAAAAAATGTAAAATTTTTTAAATTTCTCATTGACAGGAAAGTTTGTTGGTGTTAAAATATCACTTGCGCATGCGAAAAGCGGCGGCAAAAAAGAATCCTTTTAATAGGAAAGAATCCTTTTGATCAGAAAATGAAAATAATTTAAAGATAATTGAAGACTTCCTCTTGACAAGCCTGCTCCTCTATAGTAAAATGTTTGAGCACACTTTTGGAGAGGTATCGAAGTGGTCATAACGAGGCGGTCTTGAAAACCGTTTGTCCGCAAGGGCGCGTGGGTTCGAATCCCACCCTCTCCGCTCTGAAAACAGGGTGGCAGAAGCGAAGAAAGGACAGACACAAAAATTAAGATGAGTTTTATTCAGGCATAGCATGGAGAAGTACCCAAGTTTGGCTGAAGGGGCTCCCCTGGAAAGGGAGTAGGTCGTTAATAGCGGCGCAAGGGTTCGAATCCCTTCTTCTCCGTTCGGTTTTGCAAAAGGCAGAACCCGAGAACCTTGATAACTGAACAGTATATTCCAACCCCTGAAGTTTCTTTAAAAAGAAGTTTCAGAGAACCGATCTTTCGGGAAGCGCCATGGAGGTTTAGAAGCTGACATGGGGCGGACGGAAGGTCAACCTAACAACAGTAAACGGGATATAGGAAAAGAGCTAGAGCTTATCCTAGGACCGAAGATCAAAACATGAGAGTTTGATCCTGGCTCAGGATGAACGCTGGCGGCGTGCTTAACACATGCAAGTCGAGCGAAGCACTTTCTCGGAAGTTTTCGGATGGAAGAGGGATTGACTGAGCGGCGGACGGGTGAGTAACGCGTGGGGAACCTGCCTCATACAGGGGAATAACAGTTAGAAATGACTGCTAATGCCGCATAAGCGCACAC
>JAAWRC010000049.1 GCA_022800815.1 Lachnospiraceae bacterium
AATTCGCACTCTGCACGAATTCTTCCGTGTTTTGGTTCAAGATTACGAACGAGTTTAGCGAGTTTCGCAATTACCTAATTGATACTCTTACTTTCCTGAACCGCCCTTTGTTTTGTCTATTTTATCCCAGGACGTCTCCGGTATATATCAGAGCGGTAGTCAAAATATCAAAAAATCACTTTTTGACGCAAAAAGGCCCGGCATAATGCCGGGCCGAAACGACTGCCATACATATTCTCTTTATAATCCTCACCGACAGTTACGGATTACATTTCTTGCACGGAACATAGCCCATGTCAATCACTTCATCCCTCGTGCCGGAATAGAACTGCTTATTCTTTTCCGCCATCTGTTTCACGCTTGCGCAGGTGGGATAATGGAATTTATGAGTGTTCGTATTCAAAATGTAATCCGTACCGACCGGTTCCGGTTCCGGCTCCTCAGCGGTTTCCTCCAAGACCGGTGCGGCGGTCTCTTCGGGAATATCTTCCTCCGGAGCCTTAGCAGCCTGGCCCTCCGGCAAAACGGAGGCTTTGGCGATGGGCACCTCTTCCCCCTGGCGGCTCTCTCCGCTTGCATAGTCGATCACGATGTCCGGCTGCACATTGTAGGCAAATACATTGAAGCAGATCCCGTCGCCGTCATCCTCGACCGACCAGCCCTCCATGAGAACGCCGCGGGCCACAAGGTCGTCATTCTCAAAGACAGGCGTCACCCGATACAAAACATGGTTCTCCGTCTCCTTCACATAATCGGCGACCATGTTTTCAAAGGGAAGCATCCCCGAAACGTTCAGATACCTGGTGCCCGTGATCAGATTTTTTTCATTGGCGTTTTCCGCAGACAGCTGATAACCGATCAGATGACAGCGGTTATACAGGTAATTCCCGTCCACATTCTCATACTTCACCGTGTGCCAGCCCGAGGGCCTGACCTGCCCGATGCCCTCCCGTTCCTTCACGGGCATGATGTCCGTCCCGACATTGGCGCACGCCGTCCGGCAGCGGCCCAGCCCGTCCAGGTCCGAATAATATTCAAAGGATTCCGTCGGCAGGTTCGTCCTGTCGAAAAAAGGGACGTTGTCATTTACGGCGGTGTAGGGTTCCCCGGAATACTCCGGGATATCCTCCAAAAATTCAGCTCCAAGGCCGTCGGCAAGCTCCTCCGCCAGGGGAACCGGAGCCCCCTCTGCCGACGGTTCCGGCGGCTCTGTCTCTTTGATCCGCTCCGTCTTCCGCAGCTCTTCTGTTTCCCGGAGTGCTTCTGCTTCCGAAACCGATCCTGCAGCCGCTTCTGTGACGGCTTCTGTCTCCGGAGCAGAAGCCGTTCCCTTGCCCGCCCCACTGCCGCAGGCCAGGACAGACAGGGCGGCCGCCAAAAGAATGCTCAGCAAAAACGCCCGTTTACCGGTTCTTTCTCTCATAGGTCTTTCGTGTGATCTTTTCATGTGAGGTTCCTCCAAACTCTTTGGTATCTATGATTTCCCAATTTTGACTTAAATCTATGTCCAGATAAGTATCTGCCGGATATGTCCGGTTCCAGCAATAGACGACCAACGTCTCCAGCCTGTCCTCATATGGCCTCAGCGGAACATTCTCCACGAAACAGCAACCGTCCCCCGGAGCACATGCGAGGAATTCTTCCTCTATGACCACTCTGTCAGCGGCTTCCCGGAAAAGCCTTGACGAATATTCATTCATCCATATGTCCGTCCCTGCACCGTCCAGCATGTCTTTCAGGACCGCCCTGTCCTGGCCTTGCCTCCGATGATTGAACAGCGTGCCGTTATGATCGTCCACGCAGACAAAAACCGTCATGATCTTCCCTCCTCACACCCTCCTGCTCCGGTTTTACCTGTCTTTCAGTACCCCCGTAATGCGGACGTCTACCGGCGGGGAGTCCGCTCCCGGTCGCCCGGACAGCAGCCAGAGCAGCCACCGGGGCAGCTTCCGCAGGACTTCCCCTGCTTTTTACCCCTCCAGATACTGCGCATAGCCAAAAATATCAGCAACAGAACCACCAGCCCGATTGCGATCGTCGACAGGTTCTCATATAAAAATCCCAACATCTCACTGCCCTTCTTCCTTTAATTGGTTAGATATATCTAACTTTTAGTTACAGATTAACACCGGCCGCATTTTTTGTCAAGCCCCTGCCGCATCTTTCCTCCAGGATCCCCGTCAGGGCACTCCCGCTGCTGGTATGGCACCGTACCACCTCGATATCCGAGCGCCTTGCCTCGTCCACGGCACATTTAATCATCTTGTGGGATACCGTGTTGGTGAAAAGCACCAAAAGGTCCGGTTTCCCGATCTGCTTGTCCATCCCGGCCGCCATGTGGGTAAAGACCTTTGCCCGGCAGCGATAACTCTTGCAAATTTTCTTATACTGACAGACCATGCGGTCATGTCCTCCCACGATTACGATGCTCATACGCCACGCTCCTCTCCAAATCCGGTTTTAGGCAATTTCATGTTTCGTAATCTCCTATCCGGTTTCTCAAAATTAGTCTTATCTAACTCCCATCTTTTTTATAGGGATTAGGTCTCCCTAACCCCTATTTTATTATACAAGATTTTCTCCCGCCTGTCCAGAGGCAACACAAACTTTTCCGCACCTGCGGTGAATTTTTCAAAAACGCCTCAGCTTATCGCTCCCGTCGTCCCCCGTATTCTCAATGGAACGAACGATCACGTCATAGCCGACGGACTCATTGACCTTCACGTGAACCCTGTCCCCGACCCGATGGCCCTGGATGGCCCGGCCGAGGGGCGACTCGGTGCTGATATAATGCTTCAGGGAATTCCCCCGCACGGAGGTCACCAGCTTGTAGGTCTCCTCCTCGTCGTCCTCCTCAAAATAGAGGGTCACCGTGTTGTTGAGCCCCACCTCGTCCTCCCTGGAGTCCTCGGAGACCACCTCGGAGGTTTTTAGCATCCGCTCCAGATAACGGATCCGGCTCTCGTTCTGGTTCTTGTCCTTCTTGGCCGCATGGTACTCGAAATTTTCGCTCAGGTCCCCGTGGGCCCTGGCCTCCTTAACCGCCTCAAGCGCCTCCTTCCGGACCACCAGCTTCCGATACTCGATCTCCTCCTCGATCCGCTTCACGTCTTTTTCTGTCAGCTGATTCCTCATCCCTGTCCACTCCCGCTCTCTCGATTTTCTGCCGTCTGCCCGGTCCGCCCGCCGCTTCCCGTTCCACTCCCGCCCGGCCACCGTTCCGGCTCCTCCCCGGCGCCACATGGATCCTTCAGCGCACCATGTCCCTGGTAATCTCTGCAAGGGACGACGCCCCGCACATGGCCATGGTGTCCGCAAGCTCCGCCCCAATCTTCTCCACATAAACCTCCACGCCTTCCGCACCCCCTCCGTACAGGGCCGTCACGAAAGGTCGGGCGATGATCACCGCATCAGCCCCCAGCGCCAGCGCCTTGAACACGTCCGTGCCGGAACGGATCCCGCCGTCCACGAATATTTTCATGGAACCGTCCACGGCCTCTGTGATTTCCTCCAACACCTCCGCCGTAGACGGACACTGATCAAGAACCCGTCCGCCATGATTGGACACCACGATGGCGGACGCCCCGGCCTCCTTCGCCTTCAAAGCCCCCTTCACGGTCATGATTCCTTTGACGATAAATGGAAGCCCCCCGCAGGAATCCACGATCTTCCCCAGTTCCTCCACCGTCTTTCTCCCGGCCGGAGGCGTCATGTTCTTTAAAAAAGGAAGTCCCGCCGCATCCACGTCCATGGCCACGGCAAAGGCTCCCGCCTCCTTCACGAGGGCCAATTTTTCCCGAACCGTCTCCAGATTCCAGGGCTTCACCGTGGGAATCCCCAGGCCGCCCGCATTTTTGATGGCCGCCGCCGCACCCTTTATCACCGCCGGATTGGTCCCATCCCCGGTAAAGGCCGCAATCCCCGCCTTCGCACAGGCCGACACCAGTACCTCGTTATAGCTCTCATCGTCATATTTCTCCCCGTAATGTAGGTTCACCGCCCCCACCGGCCCCGCAAAAAACGGATAGCGGAACTCTTTTCCGAAAAGCGCCAGGCCCGTGTCCACCGATCCGTTTGCACAGAGGGTGTCCATGTTGACCCGAATCTCCTGCCATTTGTCATAATTGCGGACGGCCACGTCCCCCGCTCCCTTGGCCCCCGGCCCCGGCATCTGATTTTTGCAGGCCCTCCCGTTACAGACAGGACACGCCTTGCAGTAATTTCCAATACAGGTGTGCGCATTTTCCAGTATTTCCTGATAATTCATCCTGTTCCTCCTTATCCTCTCATGGCTTCTCCGTCGGGCCCTCCCTTCCGGATTCGTCCAAAAATTTCACGAAAGCAGGGTCTATGACATCCCCTGCTCCTTTGCATACTCCTCGAAAAAATTTTTGAGATTGGTCAGGGCCCGCACCAGAAGTTTTGTTTCCTCCGGATTCAGCCCCTCCACCAGGGCCTCCGTCATTTTTCGATGAAACTCGGCATGATGCTTATAAGCCAGCTTCCCCTTCGCCGTCAGCATGATATATACGACCCGGCGATCCTGCTCACTCCTCTCCCGCTTTACGTATCCCTTCTTTACCAGACTGTTCATGGAGATGGTCAGAGTGCCGGTGGTGACCCGAAGCTGCTTTGCAATGGCCGACATGTTTTTCGGCGTGCCAATGCCGATCGCCTCGATCACGTGCATATCATTGTTTGTAATGTCCCGAAAAGTATCTGTAATGATACTCTTCTCTTCGATATCCATAATGTCATTAAACAATTTTACCAAAATATGGTTAAATGCAGCATAACTGTCCATTTCTTCCTCTTTCCCCACAAATCTCCAAAACGCTTCTGGATACAGCTTAACACAATCGCAGAAAAATCACAAGCATCAGAAGCTTTTTTCCGAATATTCAAAAAAGGAGGAAATTTCCAGTCCCGTCCCTCTTCTATCTCTGTTTCAGAATCCACTCGACTCCCCGCCTCGTCAGCGTCAGACAGGGAATGGACGCACTCATAATCACGAGCAGCGCAAAAAACTGGGAAACGCAGAGCGGCACCAGCGAATACAGGTTCCGGCCCAGAACGAGGACATTGGCAGTCATGAGGACCGCCATGAGGAGCCATATGGCAAACCGCTTCTTGTCAAAAGGTCGACAAACCCCCGCCAGCACGAGAAGACCCACGAATCCCACGGCAATCCCGGCCATGGTGTTCATGACCGCCACCGGATAATCCATGGCTTCACAGACAACGGACACGCTCATCACGGCCAGCACGTTGGTCAGCCCTCCCGGCAGCGCCTTCCTTATGACATTATAAATAAAACGGCCGCGGATCAGCTCCTCATTGGGCTCCAGGGCCAGAAAAAAGGAAGGAAGGCCAATGGTGAAGGCGCCGATCATGGTCAGCTGGATCGGCGTCAGCGGATATGTAAGGGGGGCAAACAACAAAATGACCGTCAACACGAAGGAAAAGATATTTTTCACCAGAAAAAGAGCCGCCGCCCGTTCAATGTTGTTGATGACCCGCCGTCCCTCCGCCACCACCGCCGGCATGACGGAAAAATCCGAATCCAGCAGCACCAGATGGGCCGCATGGCAGGCGGCGTCGCTGCCGGACGCCATGGCCACGCCGCAGTCGGCATCCTTTAAGGCCAGCACGTCGTTGACCCCGTCGCCGGTCATGGCCACCGTATGCCCGTTTTTCTGCAGGGCTTTTACAAGCTGCCGCTTCTGTTCCGGCGTCACCCGCCCGAATACCGCATACCGCTCCGAAGCCCCGGCGAGCTCCTCCTCCGTTTTCAGGATCCTGGCGTCCACAAACCGTTCCGCCCCGGTAATCCCCGCACGGGCCGCAATTTTTGCCGCCGCAGCCGGGTGGTCGCCGGAGATCACCTTGACCGTCACCCCCTGTTCTTCAAAAAAGCGGAAGGTTTCCCCGGCCTTTTCCCGGATATTGTTGGCGATGACCAGAAAGGCCAGCGGATGGAGCGTCCCGGAAAGAGACTTGCCCTCCTCCAAAATCCCCTCGTAAGCGGCCGCCAGGATCACCCGCTCTCCCCGCCGGACATGTTCCAAAATCCGTCCGGAAAGCTCCGGGAACCCTTCCCCGAGAAGCACCTCCGGCGCTCCCATCACGCAGGCGCCAAAACCTTCAAAAACCACGGCGCTCCACTTGGTCTGCGACTGGAACGGAATTGTCCGAACCGCCTTCCAGCCGGACTCCGCCTGCCACTCTTCCTTTTCCCCGGCGTAGTGGCGCCGCACCGCCCTGGCCGTCTCGTTGTCGGCCGCAAGCTCCCTGTAACAGGCTCCAAGAAGCGCCGTCACGAACGCTTCTCCCCTCTCCTCGTCCAGGCAGACAACCTGCGAGACCTTCATCCAGGGCTCCGTGATGGTTCCCGTCTTGTCGACGCACAGCACGTCCACCCGCGCCAGCGTCTCAATACAGCTCATCTCGTGAACCACCGTATTCTTTCCCGCCAGCCGCATGACGCTTAAGGCCAGGGCCACGCTGGTCAGAAGGTACAGCCCCTCCGGAATCATTCCCACCAGGGCGGCAATGACCGCCACCGTCGCCTCCGAGACGGAAAGCTCCATGATCCAGCGCTGCTTCCAGAACAAAAGCAGGCCCATGGGGATCAAAAGGACGGCAATGACATGGAGGATCCGGTCCAGCGCCTCCATCATCTCCGACTTTTTCCCCACGCCTTTTTTCCTGGCCTCCGCCGTCAGCTTCGACGCATAGGACTCCGCCCCCACGCAGGTGAGTCTCGCCAGGCACCGGCCCGACAAAAGAAAGCTTCCGGAACGCAGCTCGTCCCCCGGCTTTTTATAGACTGCGTCGGCCTCGCCGGTAATCAGCGCCTCGCTGACCCTCGCTTCCCCCTCCTCCACCACCGCATCCGCCGGAATCTGGGCTCCCGCCTCAAGAACTACCAGATCGTCCCGCACCAGCGCCTCCGAGGGAAGGCGTTCCTCCCTCCCGTCCCGGAAGACCGGGTAGACGGCCGCCGACAGAAGCGACAGGCGGTCCACCACCCGTTTGGAGCGGAGCTGCTGAACGATGCCGATCATCGCATTGGCCGCCACCGCAATCAAAAACAGCATCTGCTTATAACGTCTCACCAGGATCAGGCAGCACGCCAGTGCGGCAAATACCAGATTAAAAAAAGTACAGATGTTTCCCGCAATAATCTCTCCCACCGACTTGGACGGCGCCTCCACCGGAAGATTCTGCAGACCCAGGCATTTTCTCTCTTCTGCCTGCTCGCTGGTCAATCCCTTCACGATGCCATTTCCCCCTCTTTCGCATGCCTCTCACATGGTTGGCAACAACATTTGCGCTGCTTTCGACTATAAGTATACCCCCAGAAGCACCGAATGGCAAGAATGGCTTATCTTCCACCACCCGCAGATCTCACCCTCTCCAGGATTCTTTTTCAAAATTTTCCAAAATCTCTTTTCTCGCATCATCGTAGACCTCAAACCATTCTGCGGCCCGTCCGTCCGAGGGATGCTCGTCCAGATAAACAGCCAGGTCGTTGAGCATGAAGCTGACCTCGTTCAGCCTTTTCAGCTCCTCATTTTCTTTCATCTGCTTCATCGGACATTCTCCTTTCCGCCACCTCGTCTTTACAGGCAATTGCCCGTTCTCATCCTTAGTATGGCAATTTTCCGCAAATTTCAAACTGTCGTCTTTTGTAGAAACCTGTCGACAGATTTTACTATACTTTTTCCACATTTTCCATTATAATGGACATAGTTTTATAGTTTCAGAGTGCTTTACAATAAATTAATGGGGGTTAAAAATATGGATAAGGGCTCCAGAAATGAAGAGGCCATGCGCAATCGGCTTCAGACGCTGGAAGCGGAGAACGAGAGGCTTCACCAAATTGTCCGTCAGTTGAACGTTACCTTGCAAAGACTCATTGAAACTTATGTGTTATCGGAGAAATAGCCGTTGCCAAGTATAACGAAATTCAGAGATTCAAAAAGAAGATGTCTCAAAGCAGGCCGCAAGCCTCATTTGAAACATCTTCTTTTTCATCGTATGGGAAAACCCTCCGGGGACTTCCCCGTCCTTACTGCTCCTTGGCAGCCAGATATTCATTGATCGCACCGACCAGGCCGATCGGATCGATCCCGTGCACGGCGGCCGCCTCTGCCAGAGATTCTCCCTGAGCGGAAGGGCAGCCGATGCAGTGCATGCCCGCCCCCATCAGAATCGGGATGATCCCCTGGTCAATCTGAATCGCCTCGCCGATCAACGTATCCATTGTCACCTTTGCCATGACAGTTCCTCCTGAATGATGATTTCTTTGAATGATTTTCTTATTCTTTACGTAGTATAACAGTTTTATTCCTTTCTGTAAACCCCCCGGAGGTTTGTAAGACGTCCGTCCGATCCACATTTTCATTCCCAGGGATCTTTATTTCTTCTCCTCCTTCGGCTTCCGAAAGCACTCCAGCACGGGGATCAGCAGGAAGGCCACGATCCCGGCCGTGAAGCCGCCGTTGTAGAGAAGGAAGCCGCCGTGGATCAGGGGAACGCTGGTGACGAGAAGCGCATGCATGGCCCCGGCCGCCACCCCGGCGAAGAATCCGAACCTTCCACTCACCGGCGCCAGGCCGCTGGCGAAGGCCACGCCCACCAAGATTCCCTGGGTGGTCAGCGTCCAGCTCTGGGCCGGCGCAATCCCGGACGCAAACATGGCGAAGGGAAGCAGGGAGGCCAGGGCATAGCCCACCAGGATGGGAAACACGGTCCTCGGCTGGGCCCCCTGGGCACAGAAGGACATCATGCACATGAGGGCTCCCATGGTGGCCCCGGTGAATTTCACCGCAGAGAAGGTCACGCTCCCGTCCGTCATGGTCATTCCGTGGACGACATTAAAGTAAAGAAGGAGGAACAAGCCGTAAATGCCGATGTTCACAAAGGTAGCCGGAATCCCGAAAAGCTCCGCATAATCCGTCTTGTAGCTGTCGCTCTTCCACAGCTTTTTGTAATCCTTAAAGCAATTCTTATCCATCAGATAAGCGGCAACGATGAATAAAACGAAGATAATCCCAAAGAACACGCTGACAAACAGCCGCTCCCCGTCTCCCAGGTTGGTGTTGGTAGGCACCTCCACGCCTGCGGATTTGAAGAATACACAGAACATGAAGAACGCCAGGAAGCCCGCCGCCGGACCCGCATTATAGAGATCGTAGCCTTTGTGGAAATTGGGTGCGTGGGCGCAGAGGGCCGGCATCACGAGGCCCACGACGACACCGAAGACAATGGCGATCAAAAGGCCCACGAAGGAAAATCCTGTCGCCTCCAGATTGGGATAGCGGAAGATAAACTCACTGGCAAAGGGCGCCAGGGCCGTCGCAAACAGAGACAGGTTGGCAACGCTCCCGAAGGACACCTTCTTGATCCTCGAATACACCCACACGCCGAAGATAAAGGGCCAAATGTTGACACAGTTCATGCCAAAGGTCCCATACCCCACATTCAGCCAGAAAGCCGCCACCGTAAGGCCGGTGCATTTCGCCTTACTGAAATACAATACCCCGCAGCAGATCAGCCCGATCAAGCCTGTGTTCAAAAAGGCGCTCCCCAGCCCTCCCAGGACAAAATAGTCCATGGTAAACTGGGACGGTCTGGTGTTGATGCGCACAAAGCCCGGAATCAGTTCTCCCCAGTTTCCGGCACAAAGCGCACCGATCAGAAACGCCACGGAAAACGCCAGAAGTGCCCTCAAAATCATTTTGCTGCTGTCCCATGTTTTTTCACTACTCATAGAAATACCCTCCTTTAGCTTCCTCTCCGCCCTGTGTGCAGAAAGGGCAGCATTCGTCATACACAAATGCTGCCCAGACGGTCGGCTCATATGGACTCCGGCTGCACCGTGTTCTTCACGTCTGCCCGTCAGCAACCGAAGCCTTTTCTCTGCCACTACTATAGCACGCATCTCAAAATCCGTCAATTGTAATTTTACAGACAAATCGTCATATAGGGAGGGATGCAGAGGATGTTTTATCCCTCTCCCCCCAAAAGCTTTCCTCTGTCGATTTCCGTCACCGTGTCGCAAAGCGTTGAAATGTCTTCCCTGTTATGACTGGCTAAAAGAATCGTTTTGCCCTGTCCTTTCAATTCCAGAAAAAGTTCCCGCATGTCAGACACTCCCTGGTTATCCAGTCCGTTCATTGGCTCGTCCAGAATCAAAAGATCCGGATTCTCCATGATTGCCTGGGCGATCCCCAGCCTCTGGCGCATGCCCATGGAATATTTGCCCACATGCTTCCTGCTCTTCGGTTCCAGACCGACCCGTCTGATCACGTCCCAAATCTCTTGTTTTCCGATTTCGTTTCGGATACAGGCCAGAAAGCGCAGATTTTGATACCCGCTGTACCCAGGCAGAAATCCGGGAGTTTCAATGATGACTCCAACTCTCGACGGCGTTTCAATCTCCTTCCCGGCCCGTTTCCCGTCCACGAGGATTTCTCCCGCATCCAGCTTCAAAAAACCGCAGATGCATTTGAAGAGCACCGTCTTCCCGCTTCCGTTCCTCCCGATAATCCCATGGATCTTCCCGGCTTCAAAGCTCAGGGAAACGTCGTCCAGCGCCTTGTATTCTTTAAACTTCTTTGTCACATGCCTGACTTCGATCTTGATCCCGTTCTCCATTTTGCTTCCTCCAATCTCGGGTGCCGGAACAATCCCATTGCCGTTTTACGCAAAAAGCATTGTCAGATGCCTAAAGCTCCTCGACGACGCTCAAATCTTTTCTCCTGATCCCCACATAAGAAATCACGACAAAAGCCCCGACCAAAAAGAACAAACACAGGTAAATGTAAAGAGGCGACGCATAGTCTCCATAGCCATTCCAGCTGCATAACGTCAGATCCATCCACACCGGCGGTGCAAAATAATGGGCGATTTCCTCCGGCACCAGCTTTGTGAGCAGCAGCGGCGACAGAACCAGCAATGCGCTTGCGATCGTGCCGCTTCCATTCTTTATCCACAAATTCAGGGCATAGTTTAAAACACCAACCAATACGCCGTTCAGGCAGATCACCGTCAGCACCAGAAACAGTGCCTGGAGCGGAGTAAATTCCGCAATGACATAATAATCCAACTGCCTCATGGACACCACGGAGCCAGCCGCAGTCTGTGTCAAGGTTCCCAGAACCTTTCCCCAGCCCGTCATAAACCGGACCCTCGGCAGCAGCAAAGCCACCGATAGCAAAAACAGCCCTGCCGCATAAATCATCGACTGTACCCAGATATACAGCATGGTTCCCCAAAACCAACGTTTTCTTCCGCAGCGGACAATTTGCATGTAAGAATTCGGATTCAAAAAAGGTGCGTCGCAAAAAATCAGCAGCGCTCCCAAGACGATGAAAATCTGATTTCCCGTATTTCCGGCGAAAAACGGAAGCACCCATGGCGACACCGGGACGTCAACCAGCTGTGAAAAAGTTTTGAGTTTGTCAGAAAAATCCAGCATCAGAAAAGATACCATCAAAAATGCAAGATAAATCCGTGGCTTGTACAAGCTTTTTCTTATGCTATTGCCGCATATTTGCAAAACCATCTTTACGCTATCCATAATTCCTTTTTCCTTCTACCCATTTTGCGAAGACGACACCGGCCGCACCTGTCAGACAGGAAAAATATGCCAGCAAATATAAAAGCAGCACCCAGGCCCGATCTGTAATCAATGCAAAATACCCTCCATGGCTCAGCATGTAATCCCACCTGAAAAACCACGGAAGGTGAAACACGCTGCAGATATATACGCTGCATTGATAAAAGATCAGCGGAACACTGAGCAAGACAAAGGCATTGGTTATCTTCGCAGAAAACATGAGCGTCACTCCGGCCATAAACGCATACGCAATCGCCTCCGTAAAAAAAGTGCACAAAAAATACAAGATCGGGACATTGCCCAACAGAAGCCTCTCATACGGCGTCACTCCGCCCTGTGCGGACAAATACTCCCGCAGTATTTCCAACTCCTCAGTGCGAATCACCGGAAAACGCAAACGCAGTATTCCATATAAAATGAGATATCCGAAAAACACCGTCAGAAATGCACTGAGGGCCGTAACCACCACATTTGCCCAACAATAGGAAAGCCTGTCGCCACGGCTCATAATACCATACTCATAATGATTCTTTCGATCCTCCAGATAATTCATGCCGTAGGGCAATGCGATCACCACGGACATCGCAAGGAAAAACGCCCCAATCCCATGGCGGATCTGAATCAGGTAATAAACGGAAAAATCCACACCCTCCTGTATTTCCGCCGCAATGCTCAAAAGCGAAATCCCCGCCACGCATAAAATTGACATATAGAAGCGCTTTGACTGAAACAAACGGTTCCCATGCATCCTCAACATTCGAAAAAACATACCACACACCTTCTTTTCATGTTCTCGTCCGTTTACTCCGTCACCTCATTTCCGGTGTCCGCTTCAATGTAAATATGCTGTTCTTCTCCGCCTTGCTCACAGGTAATGCGCCAAACCGGAATCAGGTCGCAGTCTCCGTCCGGGCGGAAATACGGAAAATAGATCAGTTTCATTTGAGTGACCGTTACGGAGTCCACGATGAGCAATTCAAGTTTTTTCTTTAAGGCGTCAAGGATTACCTCCGGCCCGGCAAGCTCCACCGGCTCCGTTTCTGTCACGATGAAATTTTCCAGACTGTCCAGGCCTTCCATGCCGTTCGCAGAATATCCGACCGTGATCCTTCCAACGGGCGCCAGCCCCTCCTCCCGTCTCAGATAGTGATCATTCAGCATGGGGATTCCGTTTATGTAGCGTTCCAGAACCAGATAATAGCTGTCATCCTCTTCCGACCAGGTCCAATTCTGAGGCTCGGGAGTTTTCAGGTCCTCCCCTCCGTCCTCCCGGTTCTTCTCCTCCTGGGCTTCCAGCGTCTGCCATCTCAATGTATACATCTCCTCCACGGCAGTCTCCATTCCAAGCTTCTCCCGGAGGTATCCTGTCACCTTCTCGGCCACGGCCGAGCGGGAGTCAAAGTCCAGCTCCCCGGACAGATCTCCGAATGTCAGGATCCCTTTACTCGTAAACAGAACCGGAAGATTCGCCTCGCATTTCAGCCAACGGTCCGTATAAAACCGGATCCCTTCCGAAATCCTCGCATTTCCCTGTTGTTCCGCCTGAGAAAACGGAACCTTCAGATTCCCCTTATAAGACAATACCGTGCCAAACCCATAATCGTCAACCTTCCATTCCTCCGCTTCAATATCCGGAAACAAGACATTCGCAAGCCCCATTTGATCAGCATTGCCAATCTCAACACGGCATTTCTCCACCGTTTCTCCGATATGGTCCGGCTTAATGATTTCCGCATCCACAGAAACGCCTTCCACCAGCGTCAGACTGATCCGGCCGTCCTCCCATGACAGCTCCTGATTGTCCGCATTCTCCGCCGCTCCCGCCGTCTCTTTCCTTTCCGTCCCTTTCTTTTCCGTCTCCTGAACCGGCTCCCCGCAGGCCGCAAGACACAGGAACGTCCCCAATACGGCCAGCAACAGCGTTCTCCTCTTTCTCACGTTTCTTGCCTCCATTCTATTAAAATAGTAATGTGCGCATCCGCCCCGCTACATTCTGGAAACAGCCGGGGCCGGCATAAAAACCGGCCCCTTTATCCGTTACGGGCACCATCTGACCACTTGGATCCGCTCATCCCACCCATAGTTTCCGTTTTCTATCTCCGCACGGAGACAGTAATCTCCGCCCCAAATAATCCCCACCTCCTTTCCTGTTTTCTATTTCCAATCTATCATAAACCCTTAGAATTTTCCACCAAAAAGGTCTGAACGGTCGATTTTTGGAACAAGCGGTCACAGGATAACGGTCGCCTGGAAAATACCGTCCCTTACGCAGATTTCAAAATCTCCCCCATAGGATTCCACGGTTTCCTTCACGTTCAAAAGCCCGTAGCCGTGGTCTTCGGCATCTTCCTTTGTGGTATGGGAAATCAGATTTCCCACATCCACGTCCCACTCTACCGGGTTCTCCACCAGAAGTACCATCTTCCCGTCCTTCTGCCGCATGCGGAGGACAATCTCTTTTTTCTTTTCCGAAAGCCGTTCGCACGCCTCCCTCCCGTTGGACAGCAGGTTGGCAAAGATACAGCAGAGATCATGATCCGCCACTTCCATTCCCTGCGGAAGCTCCCCTTCACAGCGAAGCTCCATCCCAGGCGGCATCGCCTCCTTCTCACTGGCAATCACGGCATTGACAAGACAATTGCCGGCATCATAGGGCGTGACCGTCAGTGCCGTAAGCCGGATCCCCTCCTGCTCCAGATACGTCTGCGCCGCCTTCACTTGCCCCTGCTCCAGATACTTCCCAATCACGACCAGATGATATTTCATGTCGTGGCGAATCCTCCGCACCTTTGTCACGTGATCCTCCAGGGACCTATAATGTCCCTTCGCCATCTCCAGATAGCGGCTTTTTAGCAGGCTTTCTTTTTGATACTTTCTCCGGAGATCGTCCAGGACCACGAGAAACAGCCACAGCAGATAGATCAGTTCCGTCAGCAGGGCACACATAACGTCCAGAAAATCTCTTGTCGCCAATGACATATGGATTTCTGCGCTTTTCACAAAAAAGGAAATGCCGTCGGCACAAAAACTCAGCCCCAGCCCTATGGCATAATAGCGGGTTGGAATCGCCCGGATCTTTTCCTTCCATGACTCCTTCCTTTTCAGCTGCCACGCAATGACTCCCACTATTCCAACAAGTACCAGATCATAAAAGAACATTCCTCTTTCTTTCGGCCAGTAAAAATTCAGGTGCCTTCCCAAAATGAAAAACACCGTATCTATCGGATTTGTTAAAATATTGATAAAGAATAACCCAAACAGAAACTTCAACAGACTGATTCCTGCCGCCCCCGCAAAGACCACCGGCACCAGCGCCATCCGGATTCCGATAAAGACCGGCGCAGTATTTTCCCCACCGCCCAAAATCCCCTGGAAGGCCAGGGCTGCCGCAAACAGCATTCCCGCCGCCACAAGCCTGGCCTTTTTTTTCGTAAATTCCACCTGCAGGATCCCCCTCATCCAGAGAAGCTCCTCCACCGTATAGAGAATCTGCATAAACGCCCCGTACATATCGTCCGCCCCCTATCTTGCGCTCCGGAGTATGTAAGCCAGGTACCGCTCCCTGAACCGCATTTTCATCCTCCGGCTGATCTTGACGTTTTCTCCGTCTGCAAACACTGCGTATTCGTCTCGGATTCCCTTTACCTTCGCCAGATTTACCAGATAACTTTTGTGGGACATGGCAAAGTCGGCACCGGCCAGTTTTTCCCATGTTCCAATGCCCCTCTCGTCATAAAGCGTTTCCCCTCCGCTCTCCATATGGAGCTTCACATATTTTCCATCGGCTTTGACATAACGAATCCCGGACAGCCGTATCCGCTCCTCCGGCCCCTTCCAGCTTCGCACCACATACCGCTCGGACTGGTCCAGATCCTCCTCCACTTCCTGCATTTTCTCCGCAAAGGCCTCATAAGAAAGAGGCTTTGTCAGGAATCCAAAGACATATTTCCCGTAGGCGCCCCTGAACAGCTCCTCGTGGTTTGTCACAAAGAGGATCCGCACCTCCCTCTTCTGCCTTTGGAGGATATGCTTGATCTGGATTCCGTCCACCGCTCCCATCTCCACGTCCAAAAGCAGGATGTCCGGCAGCCTCTTTTCGCCCGTCTCTTCCAGAGTTTCTTCTCCTCTTTCCAGAAACTCTTCTCCCGAGCCATAATGTCTCGCCTCGTACCGCCGTCCCTCAAAATACCGATCGCAAAAAGAATGCAGCACCTTTCTGATTCCCGGATCGTCGTCACAGATTCCGATTCGGATCATACGCTTTTCCCTTTCCTCTCCCTGATTTTTCTGTTGTTTCCTCCTATTCGTGCAACAATAAAACTTCCCTATCCGTGAAAAAACTGCCGGAAGGATTCTCCCATACGACAAATAATCCCCAGACCGCACCGTAATGCGATTCAGGGATTACTTTCTCCGTCAACACGGAACTATCCGCTATCTTACGCCTCGTTCGCTTTCTCCACTCTGGTGATGGCCGTCTTCACCATGGGGATGCGGCAGTTCTTGTTGCCGCCGAACTCCACGATGACCATGTCGTCCGTGATGTCGATGATCACGCCGTAAAAGCCGCTGGTGGTCTCCACGCTGTCGCCCACCTCCATGCTGGCGATCAGGGACTGGAGCTGCTTCTGCTGCTTCTTCTGAGGGCGGATCGCAATGAAGTACATAAAGGCGATGATCACGACGATGTAGATGACCCAGAAGCCCACGCCGCCCATGCCGCCGCTGCCTCCGCTGGCAAGTAATAAATTCATATTCATTCTCCTTTTTCCGAGGGAACGCCCATGCGCTCCAGCTTTTCTTTTTTGTATGCGGCAAAGCGATGGTTTTCGATCGCCTCCCGTATCTCACCCATCATTGTATTATAAAACCAGAGATTATGCAAGACGCAAAACCGCATTCCCAGCATTTCTTTGGCTTTCAAAAGATGCCGGATGTAAGCCCTCGAGTACCTTCTGCACGCCGGACAGCCGCAGCCCTCCTCGATGGGCGCATCGTCCAGCTCGTACTTTGCGTTGAACAGGTTGAGTTTTCCCCGGTTGGTGTAGACATGGCCATGGCGGCCGTTCCTGGTGGGATAGACGCAGTCGAAGAAGTCCACGCCCCGCTCCACCGCCTCCAGAATGTTGGCCGGAGTCCCAACCCCCATCAGGTAGGTGGGCTTTTCCTCCGGCAGGTGGGGCACCGTCACGTCCAGGATATGGTACATCTCCTCGTGGCTCTCCCCCACCGCCAGCCCGCCCACCGCATAGCCGTCAAGGTCAAGCTCCGAGATCTCCCTGGCATGACGGATGCGCACGTCCTCTAAAATCCCGCCCTGATTGATGCCGAAGAGAAGCTGGTTTTTATTGATGGTGTCCGGAAGGCCATTCAGACGCTCCATCTCCGCCTTGCAGCGGACGAGCCAGCGGGTGGTCCTGGCCACGGAAGCCTCGATGTACTCCCGCTCCGCCTTGGCCGGGGGACACTCGTCAAAGGCCATGGCAACCGTAGAAGCCAGGTTGGACTGGATCTGCATACTCTCCTCCGGGCCCATGAAAATCTTCCGCCCGTCCACGTGGGAGTTGAAATAAACGCCTTCCTCTTTAATTTTGCGGAGCCCTGCCAGGGAAAAGACCTGGAACCCGCCGGAATCAGTGAGCACCGGCTTCTCCCAGGACATGAACCTGTGGATCCCTCCAAGCTTCTTCACCACCGTGTCGCCGGGGCGCACATGGAGGTGGTAGGTGTTGGAAAGTTCAATCTGCGTCCCGATCCGCTCCAGGTCCTCCGTAGCCACGGCGCCCTTGATGGCCGCCGCCGTCCCCACGTTCATGAACACGGGCGTCTCCACAGTCCCGTGAACCGTGGTAAACCTGGCCCGCTTGGCCCGCCCGTCCTTTGTCAATATCTCGTACATACCTTAGGCTTCCTTCTTGGCAAGCTTCGTCTTCATCAGATACCAGATGGGCCCGGTCAGGAACACGGAGGAGTAGGCTCCGCAGACAATTCCCACCATCAGCGGAAGGGCAAACTCCCGGATGGAGGACACACCCATGATAAAGAGGACAAATACCATGATGAAGGTGGTCAGCGAGGTATAAATACTTCTGGTCAGGGTCTGGTTGATGCTCAAATTTACTACCGAGGCCAGCTCCGCCTTGGAGCCCATGGCCTTCAGATTCTCCCGGATCCGGTCGAAGATGACGATGGTCGCATTGATGGAATAGCCCACGATGGTCAGCATGCAGGCGATGAAGGTGTTGCCCACGCTCCACTTGACAATGGCATAGAAGGCCAGCACCACTAAAACGTCATGGATCAGGGCCAGCACGGCGCTGGTGGCAAAGCGGATGTCCTTGAACCGGAACCAGATGTAAATCAGCATGAAGACGGTCGCCACGATCACTGCCACGATGGCGTCCCGCTTCATCTCGGAGCTGACGGTGGCGCTGATGGAATCCGCCTGAATCTGCTCCTTGTCCACGCCGTAAGCTTCCGCCAGCTTGTCATTCAGGCTCTCCCTCTCCTCCACGGAAAGGGTCCTGGTCTTGATAATGACCTCGTTGCTGCCGCTCACCTTCTGGGTCTCCACATTGGCGTCGCCGGTCACTTCCTCCACCAGGGGCACCACGTCGCTGTGGATGGTCTCCATGGACAGATCCTCATTGAAGGTCACGTTGGTGGAGGTCCCGCCCTTGAACTCCAGACTGTAATTCAAGATGCTCCCCTGGTCGCCGTTCGCATAAACGCCCATGAACACGAATCCCGCCGCAATCACCACCAGAGAACAGATGATGCAAATATATTTTTTCTTGACAAAATCGATCTTTGCCGGAGCCTTGGCCTTGCCGTAAAGCTTCTCCGACTGAAAGCCCAAATTGTAGAGGGCATTCAATGCCAGTCTGGTGATCACCAGGGCCGTGAACATGGAGAGCACGATGCCCAGGGCCAGCGTCTGGGCAAAGCCCTTCACGGTGCCGGAGCCTCTCCAGAGAAGGACCGCCGCCGCAATGAGGGTGGTCACGTTGCCGTCCACGATGGCGGAGAGAGCCTTGGAAAATCCTTCCTTGATGGCTCCTTTCACCGTCCGGCCCGCCGCCAGCTCCTCCCGGATCCTGGCGAAAATGATCACGTTGGCGTCCACGGCCATTCCGATGGACAGGATGATGCCAGCGATGCCGGGCAGAGTCAGGGTGATGTCAAAAGCACTTAAGAACACGACGACCAGGGCCACATAGAAGGCCAGGGCGATGGCCGCCGCCACGCCGGGGATCCAGTAAAGGACGATCAGCAGGACCGCCACCAGGATAAATCCCATCAGGCCGGCCTTTAAGCTGGTGGAAATGGCGTCCTGTCCCAGCTTGGCACCCACCACGTTGGAGCGGATCTCCTTGAGCTCCAGTGGCAGGGAACCGATGCGGATGGTGGAGGCGAGCTGATTGGCATCCTCATAGGAAGCCATTCCGTCAATGCTGCAGTTTCCGCCGGTGATCTTCTCCCGCACCGTGGGAGTCCGCACCGTCTTGCCGTCGTAAATAATGGAAATACTCTTGCCGACATTCTTCTCCGTGGCCTCGGCAAACTTCTCGCTGCCCTCGTCGGTGAGCTGCAGGGAGACGTGATATTCGGTGGCCCCGGTGAGCTGGTTCTTGGAGCTGGCCGGCTGGGCCGTCTCCACGTCGTCCCCGGTGAGGACCACGTTCCCCTCCGCATCCTGGAAGGACAGGGTTCCCGGCTGTCCCAGCTCTTCCAGGATCGCATTGGCGTCGGACACGCCGGGGATGTCCACGTTGATCCGGTCGGAGCCCTCCTGATAGACCTCCGCCTCATTGCTGTAGCCCGCCACTCTAAGCTGCAGCTTGTAAATGGTGTCCTGCATATCCACGTCGGACGGGTTCTCGTCCACCGTCTGGTAGGTGATACTCACGCCGCCCGCCAGGTCGAGGCCGAGCTTGATGTCGCTCATGCTCCCGGAGCCGTCGTTCCCCAGCCCCATCAGGGCCGTGTAGTAAAGCCCCGCCACCACGGCCAGCAGAACAATGAGGCAGGCAATGCCCTTACCCCGTTTGGAATTGTTCTTTTTGTAGGTTTTCATTGTCACTATTCTCCTTCTATCTTGCATTCCGTCCGGCAGAACAGGGCTCATTCTCCCTCTTCCGCCAGGGCGGCCTTTATCATGATCGCACACTCAATGCGTTTCTTCTGCATCTCGCACCCGATCTCATAGGCATCGGTAATGGAGCCGTGAAAATTCCAGGAATTGGCCGCACAGCCGCCGCTGCAGTAAAACCTTGCGAAACAGTTCCTGCACTTTTCTTTGGCGTACACGTTACACAGCTTGAATTCGTCCCGGACCTTCGTATTTGTCACGCCCGTATCCACATTCCCCAGGAGAAATTCCTCCTGGCCCACGAACTGATGGCAAGGATAGAGGTCTCCCCAGGGCGTCACCGCCAGGTACTCCGTCCCGGAGCCGCAGCCGGACAGCCGTTTCGCCACGCAGGGCCCCTGGCTTAAGTCGATCATGAAATGGAAGAAATTGAATCCTCTTCCCTCTTTTTTCCTGCGGATGAATTCCTCCGCCAGCTTGTCGTACTCGGAAAGGATCTGCGGAAGGTCCTCTTTTCGGATCGCATAGTCCTCCTCCCGGGCGGCCACCACCGGCTCCACGGAGATCTGGTCGAAGCCCTCATCGGCAAAGTGCAGCACGTCCTTAGAAAAATCCAGATTGTACCTGGTGAAGGTTCCCCGGATGTAATAGCTCTTCTCTCCCCGCTCCCTCGCAAATTTCTTGAACTTGGGCATGATGATGTCGTAACTGGAGCCTTTCCCGTTCCTGGTGGGGCGCATCCGGTCGTTGACCTCCCTCCGTCCGTCAATGCTTAAGACCACGTTGGCCATCTCTTTATTGACAAACTCCGTAACCTCGTCGTTTAAGAGCATGCCGTTGGTGGTGATGGTGAAGCGGAAGTTCTTATTGCACTCCTTTTCCCTGGAACGGCCGTAGGCCACAAGCTGCTTCACCACCTCCCAGTTCATGAGGGGCTCGCCGCCGAAAAAATCCACCTCCAGATTCCGCCGGTTCCCGGAATTCACAATCAGGAAATCCAACGCCTTCTTTCCCACCTCGTAGCTCATGATGGCCCGCCTGCCGTGGTACTCGCCCTCCTCGGCAAAGCAGTAGCGGCACCCTAAGTTGCAGTCGTGGGCCACATGGAGACAGAGGGCCTTGACCACCGTCTTCCGGCTCTTAAAGTCCGTCACATACTGCTCGTAAATGTCCTCGGTGAACAAAAGGCCCTTTTCCCGAAGCTCCTCGATCTCCTCCAGCGCCTCCCTGATATCCGCCTCCGGATATTTCCCGGAAAGCTCCAGGGCCGCCTCCTCTGCCTCCGAGAGGGCATTCCTCCCCTCCGCCAAATGTCCATCGTAAAGGGAGACGGCATCGTACACCACGTCGTCCACCACATGGACCGCACCGCTGCACACGTCCATGACGATATTGTAACCATTGCTTTTGTACTGGTGAATCACCCTCTGATCTCCTCTCTGTGAACGGAAGAAAAGACACTTCGCATATGCAAAGTGCCCCCCTTACATGTCGTATTAACAGCCGATGCCCCACAAAACCGGCCTCATTCCCTTATTTGCGATTTTCGCAGGACTGATTTCCCACCGTGCAGGAAGTCTTACAGGCAGACTGGCAGGAGGTCTGGCACTCACCACAACCACCCTTCTTCATGGACTCCTTCAATGTACTGGAAGTCAACGTCTTTACTCTCTTCATGGTTCTATCCTCCTATCTGCCGTACATGCTCCAGGGCATCCATCCCGCCATAAAGCTCTCCGGCGCATTATTTCCGCCGATAGTATAACACAGAATCTTCCATAAGAAAAGGTCTTTTTCCAAATTATCGCTCATATCTTGTCTTAACCAGTACAAATTTTTCAAGAAAGAAGGTAATCTCATGGCATCTTCCCTAAAGAGCCGGCCCCTTTCCCTGGTCCGCTCCCTGCTGTTCTCCTACATCCTGACCGGCATCCTGCTGCTCGCCCTCTCCTTCCTCCTCTATAAAATGAAACTTTCCCGGAGCCAGGTCCGCATGGGCGTCTATGCCGTCTACGTGCTCTCCTGCCTCTTCGGCGGCTTCCTGGCGGGAAAACAGATCAAGAACCGCCGGTTCCTCTGGGGAGGCCTGAACGGCATCCTCTATTTCGCCCTCCTGTTCCTCCTGTCCCTGCTCTTAAACCAGGGCTTTCACGCCGGAATCCCCGGGATCCTGCTGAATTTCGCCCTCTGCGCAGGGAGCGGCACCGTCGGGGGGATGCTGAGCTAACACATTCTCAAAAAGGTCTGTCTGAAAAGCATTTACTTTTCCCCTTCCCTCTTCTATAATATTAATAGGAAGCAGAAAAAGGCGCTTCTTTTCGGGTTTGTAATCATAATTTTAGCCATAAGAAAGGAATGTGAAATGACAGAAGAAAAAACTGCGGCAAAGCTGCGACAGGAGGAATTGTTTCTGAAGAAAGAAAACGGTTATGACCGGATGGACGAGACCTCCATCCCCGCCATGCATACATACTGCGACGGCTACAAGCAGTACCTGGACAACGCCAAGACAGAGCGGGAAGCCGTAAAAGCCGCCATTTCCCTGGCCAAAGAGAACGGCTTCGTTCCCTTCCGGCGTGGCATGAGCCTGAAAGCCGGTGACCGGGTCTATGCGTCCAATCGGGGCAAAAGCCTGATGCTGGCCGTGATCGGCACACGGCCCTTGGACGAGGGCGTCAACATCGGCGCCGCCCACATCGATTCCCCCCGGCTGGACTTAAAGCCCTACCCGCTTTTCGAGGACGGCGGCTTCTCCCTGCTGAAGACGCATTATTACGGCGGAGTCCGCAAATACCAGTGGCTCTCCGTCCCGCTGGAGCTTCGGGGCACCATCATCCGCAAGGACGGAAGCAGCGTGGAGGTGACCCTCGGCGGTGAACCCGGCGACCCGTTCCTGGTGATTCCCGACCTGCTCCCCCACCTGGCAAAGGCGCAGTCGGAAAAGCCCCTGGGCAAGGCCGTTGACCCGGAAGCCCTGAATATTTTCCTGGGCTCCCGCCCCTACCCGGACACGGAGGCGAGCGACCGGTTCAAGCTGGCGGCCCTAGACCTTCTCAACCAAAAATACGGCATCACCGAGGAGGACTTTCTCTCTGCGGAGCTCTGCGCCGTCCCCGCCTACTCCGCCTGCGACGTCGGCCTGGACCGCTCCATGATCGGTGCCTACGGTCAGGACGACCGGGTCTGCGGCTACGCCGCCCTGAAGGGACTTTTCGACGCAAAAACCCCCGGAAAGACCGCAGTCTGCGTACTCGCCGACAAGGAGGAGATCGGCTCCATGGGGGTGAGCGGCATGCAGTCCCAGGCCTTCGACACCTTTATCGACGACCTCTGTGACTGTCTCGGTGCGCACCTTCGAACCTGCTATGAAAACTCCTTCTGCCTCTCCGCCGACGTCTCCGCCTGCTTTGACCCCAACTTCCCGGACGTCTACGACAAGAGGAACTCCAGCTTTATCAACCAGGGGGTCAGCCTCTGCAAATATACCGGCACCGGCGGCAAAATGGGGGCCTCCGACGCCTCCGCCGAGGTCATGGGGCATATCCGCATTGTGCTAAACCGCGCAAACGTTCTCTGGAACGTGTCGGAACTCGGCAAGATCGAGGCCGGGGGCGGCGGCACGGTCGCCCTCTTCATGGCCAACCGAAACATCGATACCGTTGATGCCGGGGTCCCCGTCCTTGGGATGCACTCCCCCTTCGAGGTCACCGGAAAGCTGGACTGCTACATGACTTACCTGGCCATGAAGGCCGTCTACGAGGCATAACCGTCAGACGGGGAACGACATTTCGATGTTTGTCGTTCCCCGTCATACTGCCACTCCATCTTTTTCAATATTCATAAAAAAGGGATACACCGCCTTCCACTGTTCATAAATCTGTATGCTCTGAACAGAAGGATTTATCTCCATGCCATACTGCACTTCAAAATCATAAGTGATATCATAAACCTTGTCTGCATAAACACTGATCTCCTCTGGCTTTGCATCTACCAGAATCATAATATCCATATCTGAGTCCTGCTCAAAATCACCTCTGGCATAGGAGCCATACAAAATCATCTTGTTAAAACAATTTCCCAGCGCCTGCGCAACTGCTTCCCGGTACCTTTCCAATAAAACAGATAGCTTATGTGACATTCCGGATCATCTCCTTTTTGACATTGTATCATGTTCTCTTTCTAATATCCATAATTTCTTTCTACTCCAAAATAATATTAAAAAATTTTGACGAACAATCCGCCTTTGTCTGATATATTCAATTGTCCTTCTCGCACAGATTCCGTATCGTTCATCTCATCACGCACAATTCATTTATATATACAGTATTCTCCCTCTTATCTCAGTTCATAAAATAGTCAATAAGATAATTCATATTTAGGATTCCATTTTCGAATCGTCTCTGTCAATTTTTCCATTTGCCTCTTTAAATCTAAAATGCCAGAAGAATCCTCCATAGATATATATGGACATACAGCATGAGCAAATAGAACTTTCTCGCTTGAAAAATGAGGATATACCTGTTTCATATATTCCGGAAACAATTCATATTGCCCACATTGTCTGCCCAAAGTTTTATGAACTGCCTGTTCGATTGCCAAATATGGAATGTAATTTTCGATTTCCTTCCCTTGAGTAATCCAGCAGAAAGCCTGATGCTGTTCAAATTCTTCTTTGACTCTCTTTTTTGTATCGTTAATATGTGAATATTTACTGCGTTTATCACTATCCATAACAATCGCAACATTACGATTTGTGATCAATACATTCATTAATTCTTTTTGCTATAAATGAGCAAATTCAAAAAAATGCACAAACCTATGCTACCAACGCCAATACATCCGCAAGTGGAATCTGTTTTTTGCCGCACTGATATACATACG
>JAAWRC010000012.1 GCA_022800815.1 Lachnospiraceae bacterium
GGATTTTAATCTGGAGGACATCCGGAAGATCCGGGAATATAATTCCCTGCGCCATGTCCAGATGACTCCCAGAGAGATCATAGAGGATACCCGGAAGGGCGCTGCAGTGATACTGGAGAGGTTGCGGCAGGGTGAAAAGGCAAGTGTATGATAAATAAAGAGCCAATGGGAAAATCATTCAACCCATTGGCTTTTTCTTAAATGTTATCAATTTCTTCGGTGAACTTCTCCCGGAATCTTTTCCATAACGAACTTTTTACTGGTTCCAATTCAAGATGTTCAGTGATCCTGTCTTTTAAATCGTTTAAAGCATAATTTCTATTTTCAGGATCATCCAGTTTAAAGCAGATATCTCTGGGACCAATAGCACCCTGTATATCGGGGAAATTGAATCCGGGTAATAGGATACTTTGATATTTTGATTTTTTTATCCAGGCTGCACTCATTTCATTTAAACACATATAGCTGTCATAGTAATTTTGGGAAAGCATCATGATAACAGGCACATTTGACAGTTCCCGGATTTCCTTCAAAACTTCCATTCCTGTTTTACGAGGCAGCATAATATCAAGGATCACTAAATCATACTGATTTTCAAAAAAGCGTTCTGCCCCAGATTCTCCGTCAAAAGACGCTGTAACCTTATATCCGGAATCTTTCAGAAATTCACAAATGACCTGGTTGGCAAATATATGGAGACATAGTATAATGAAGCCATGGAATAAGCCCGGCTTTCGCATCTATTCGGACGGGACGGCCTGTGTGGACGAGGGCGATCCGGAACGGCGAATCATCGACGGGAGGTGAGGTCTTTGGCGAGGCTTCGGTGCGTGGTGGAACGAATCACCTATCAGAATCCGGAAAACGGCTACTCGGTGCTCAAGGTGCGGGTGAAGGGCTACCGGGAGCTGGTGCCCCTGGTGGGGAATCTGGTGGACGTGACGGTGGGGTCCGTGCTTCTGGTGGACGGAACCTGGAAGATCGATGCAAAATACGGCCGCCAGTTCATGGCGGAACGCTGGGAGGAGACCGTGCCCGCCACTGTTTACGGCATGGAGAAATACCTGGGCTCCGGCCTGATTAAAGGGGTCGGTCCCCGGTTTGCGAAACGGATCGTGGGGTATTTCGGCACGGAGACTCTGGATGTGATTGAGACGGACATCGGGCGGCTGTTGGAGGTCCCCGGCATTGGGAAGAGGCGGGTGAAGCAGATCCGGGAGGGCTGGGAGAGACAGAAGGAGATCAAGAACGTCATGCTGTTTTTGCAGGAACATGGCGTGAGCACGGCCTTTGCCGCCCGAATTTATCGCTGTTATGGGAATGAGAGCATTGCGAAGGTGAAGGAAAATCCCTTCTGTCTGGCGGACGATATCTGGGGCATCGGATTTAAGACGGCGGATGGCATTGCGGAGAAGCTGGGCTTTGAAAAGGAAAGCTTTGTCCGTTTGAGAAGCGGTATCATGTACGCCCTGAGTCGTCTGGCGGACGAGGGTCACGTGTTTGGGGAACGGGAGCAGCTTCTCAAAAAAGCGGCGGAGCTTCTGGAGGCGGACGGGACGGTCCTGGTCATGACCATGGATCAGATGGTGAAGGACCGGGATCTGATTGTGGAGACGAGAATTTCCTTTGACGAGGCCGTGGGGGACGAGGTGCGGATGGACGCCGTTTACCTTCCGCCCTTCTATTTTGCGGAAATCGGTGCGGCAAACGGGCTTTTGCGCCTGAAGCGGGAACCGGCCGGAGACCGTCTGTGGGCCAGCCTTAAGAGAGCGCAGATGGAAACGGGGAATCCGAAGCTTTCCGTGGACGTGTCCCGCATTGAGGAGCTGGTGCACATGACTTACGACGAGACGCAGGCGGAGGCTATCCGGCTGGCGGCCTGTTCCAAGGTCATGGTTCTTACCGGCGGGCCGGGCACCGGCAAGACCACCGTGACGCAGGGCATTATCGCCGCATTCCGGGCCGGCGGCCTGCGGATTCTTCTTGCGGCACCCACGGGGAGGGCCGCAAAGCGGATGACGGAGGCGACGGGGCTTCCGGCGAAGACCATTCACCGGCTCCTGGAATTTAAACCTCCGGATGGGTATCAGAAAAACGAGGGGCATCCCCTGGAGGGGGATGCCCTGATCGTGGACGAGTGTTCCATGATCGATTTGGTGTTGATGAATTCTCTATTGAAGGCGGTTCCCTCCGGCATGCGGCTGATTTTGGTGGGAGACATTGATCAGCTTCCGTCGGTGGGAGCCGGGAACGTGCTGCGGGACATCATAGACTCCGGGGGCTTTCCGGTGGTGCGGCTGACGAGGATCTTCCGCCAGGCGAGGGAGAGCCGGATTGTCCTGAATGCCCACCGAATCAACGCCGGGAGCATGCCGGACCTCTCCAATGGAAGGGACACGGATTTTTTCTTTATTGCGAGGGAAGAGCCGGAGGCGGCGGTTGCGGAGATCGTGGACCTGGTGAAACGGCGCTTACCCCGGTATTACCGGGTGCCGCCCTCCCGGATTCAGGTGCTGACGCCCATGCAGCGGGGGACGGCGGGGGCGGCCAATCTGAATCTGGCTCTGCAGGAGGCACTGAACCCCTCCGGCGAAGGTTTGAGGAGAAGCGGCATGGTCTTTCGCACCAATGACAGGGTCATGCAGGTCAGGAATAATTATGACAAGGAAGTGTTTAACGGGGATATCGGGACGGTTGACTCGGTGGATTTGGAGGAACGGGCGCTGACGGTTTTGTTTGACGACCGGTACGTGGGGTACGAGGCGGCGGAGCTTGACGAGCTGGCGCTGGCCTATGCCGTCACCATCCACAAGGCGCAGGGTTCCGAGTATTCGGTGGTGGTCATGCCCGTGCTCATGAGCCATTTCGTGATGCTGCAGCGAAACCTGCTTTATACGGGGATCACAAGAGCGAAAAAGATTCTGGTGTTGGTGGGGACGAAAAAGGCGCTGGCCTATGCGGTGCGGCACATGACTGTTACGAAGAGAAATTCCCTGCTGAGGGAACGGCTGAACGGGGAAGGAGAGAAGGGTCTTGAAGGATTTGGAGAGATTGGCCGCCCAGTGCGAGGCGGAACTTGGGCGCATCGGGATCCGGTGCGGGAAGGTCCGGAGCTGGTCGATTAACACCCGTGCCAGGAAACGCTGGGGCCGGTGCAGGCAGGTTTCCGGCGGCGTATTTGACATTGATATCTCGGAGAGGCTTCTTGGGGACGAGGTGGAGGACACCGCCGCAAAGGAGACCATCATCCACGAGCTTCTGCACACGGTGGAGGGCTGCCTGGGCCATAAGGGAAAATGGAAGCTTCTGGCGCAGCTGGTGGAGGCGGAGTACCCCCGGTATCATATAAAGCGAACCTCTTCCTGTGAGGAGAAGGGGATTTCGCAGGAAATGCCCGCTGGGAACGGGATGGCGCAGAAAAAACGGGCTTTGCCGCCCAGGTATCGGATTACCTGCAGGGACTGCGGTGCCCGGGCTTATCGGCAGAGGGCGGGCAAACTGGTCCAAAGGCCGGGAGATTTTCGGTGCGGAAGATGCGGCGGAGAGCTTATGGTGGAGATAAGGGGCACGGAAAGGCAATAGTTTTCGAGATGGGATACGCTTGCGGAGAGATTGTCTTTACATAAATATTACTATATAGTATAATCCTATACAGGAGGAATTTGCCATGGATATTCAGGGAGGCAATCTTGTCTCGCAGATCAAACGGCTCAGCGACCGGATTTTTGAACGGATCCTGGCGGAACAGAATATTGATGCGTTTAGCGGGGCGCAGGGCCGAATTCTCTACGTGTTGTGGCAGGAGGAGCATATTTCTTTCACGGAGCTTGCCGACAGGACGGGGCTTGCGGCCACGACCCTCACGGGGATGGTCGACCGCATGGAGGAGGCCGGGCTGGTTCGGCGGGTCCCGGATCAGAGTGACCGCCGGAAAACGCTGCTGACCTTGACGGCGAAGGCGTGGAAGCTGCAGCAGATCTATACGGCCGTCTCCGATCGGATGACTTCGATTTTTTATGCCGGTTTCACGGAAGGGGAAATCCGGAAGAGCGAGGAGCTGCTTGGACGGGTTCATGAAAATCTGAAGAGGTATGACTGTAGGCAGAAGTAGGGGGATTGCGGGGCGGCGGCGGTCGATATGTCCACCACAAACCTGGCAGCGAACCGCCGCCCGTCCCTCTCAACAGACATAGATGGCGTATCTTCCGGAGAACAAACAAAATGCAGAAAGGGTGAAAGCAATGGATCAGAAGGTAAAAGATTATGTAGCGGAAAAGGTAAAGGAGATGATGGGGGCGGTTTCCTGTTCGGCAGAGGCGAAAGCGGCGGGACAGGACTGGCTGGACAGCGTCGGAACAGACAGGGAGACGGAGCAGACTAAGAAGTTGATCGCAGAACTGGAGATGGACATTATGCCGGTGGAGGGGCTGATCGCTTTCGCAGAGTCTGAGACGGGCGCTAAAGTTTTCGGTGCGGAGACGGCGAAAAATGTGGCGGCCCATGGACGGGAGCTTCAGGCAGCAGGAAAGAAATATTGTGACTGTCCGGCCTGTGCCGCAGTGGAAGCGATTCTGGAAAAGAAGGGGGAGTTGTAATAGTTATAAAAGTATGGAGGTGATGGGAGCGGCGAGCGATATGTCCACCGCAAACCAGGCAGCGAATCGCCAAAGGTTTGTATGATTGGCGTTTCGCAGCCGAGTCAGCGGAGGTATCTAGGAGTGAGGCCGCAAGTGCGGATATCCAAAAGCAAACCATTGGCGTTTCGCTGCCAGGTTTGCGGTGGATATGCGCACTTGCGGCCGGACTTCATTCTAACGATTTTCCTGCCGTAGCTGTTTCAGCCGTTTCATCACGGGATTCTCTTTCCCAAAATAATCCTTCAGACGGCAGTATTCCTGGTAAAGGGCTTCATAGACGGCCACGTGCTCCGGAATGGGCCGGTAGGATTTCTCCCTCATACGGCTCATGGCCTCGGCGGCGTCGAAGATGGAATCATAGCCGCCCTTTTCGGAACCGGCGGCGACGGCGGCATACATGGCAGCGCCCAGGGCGGCCGTCTGGTCGGAGGCGGAAACCTTGATTTCCCGGTTGGTGATGTCGGCGAAAATCTGCATGAGCATGGGATTTTTCTCTGCAATGCCGCCGCAGGCACGGATCTCGTTCACCGGCACGGCATGTTCAAAGGCTTCCATGATCAGGCGGGTCCCGAAACCTGTGGCCTCGATGAGGGTCCGGTAAATCTCCTCAGGGAGCGTCGCAAGGGTGCAGCCGACGATCATTCCGGAGAGATCGACGCTGACGAAGGGGGTTTTGTTCCCGTTCCACCAGTCGAGAGCCAGAAGACCGCTTTCACCGGGAGCCAGCTTTCCGGCCAGGCGGGTGAGATATTCGTGGATGCCTAAACCCTCGGCTTTGGCAGCTTCTTTATAGGAAGCGGGAACGCAGTTGTCCACGAACCAGCCGAAGATGTCGCCGACTCCGGCCAAGCCGGATTCCAGTGCATAGTAGCCGGGCATGATCCCGCCCTTCACGGCCCCGCAGACACCTTCACCGGAGTAAGGCGTTTCGCTGAGGGCAAGCTGTACACTTGACGTGCCCAGGATCAGCATCATCTGGCCCGGCTTTGCGATCCCGCAGCCGGGAAGTCCCACGTGGGAGTCGATGATGCTTGCGCCCACGGCTGTCCCGGGCAGAAGGCCCAGGGTCTCGGCCCAGGCTTCCGTCAACACGCCGATCCGGCCTCCCATGGGGCAGATATCCGTGGTGAGCTTGTCCTCCACATAAGTTTCCAGCCTGGGATCGAGGGCTTTTAAGAAATCATGGCCGGGATATCCCTCATCCTCCATCCACATGGCCTTGTAACCGGCCATGCTGGCGGAACGGCGGCGGGAACCGGTGAGCACGAGGGTCAGCCAGTCGCCGGCCTCCAGGATCTGATCGGCCCGCTCGTAGATTTCCGGGTCCTCCTTAAGAATCTGGAAGGCCTTGGGCAGCATAAGCTCGGAGGAAATTTTTCCGCCGTAGCGGGGCAGGTTGATCTCTCCCCGCTCCGTGAGCAGGGCATTGATCTCGTCGGCCTCCGGCTGAGCGGCATGGTGCTTCCAGAGCTTTACATAGGCATGGGGGCGATTTTCAAATTCCGGCAGCAGGCACAGGGGCGTCCCGTCCTGGTCGATGGGGAGAACCGTCGAAGCGGTGAAGTCGATGGCAAGACCGATGATGTCCTCGGGGGAAACCTCCGCCTGGCGAACGGCGGCGGGGACGGTCTCTTTAAGCACGTCTAGATAGTCCTGCGGATGCTCCAGAGCCCAGTCCACATCCAGCCGGACACCGCAGGGAAGCTCACGGTCCATCACTCCATGGGAGTATTCTTTTACCGCCTGCGAGAGGATCGCTCCGGTGTCTGCCTCTGCCACCACTGCGCGGCCGGAAAGGGTGCCGTAGTCCAACCCAATCACATATTTCTTTTTGTTCATAGAAAACCTCCTCCTATTATAATAATGGCTGTCGTAACTGAGTAGTATTATATTCGGAATCAGAATTAAAGTCAATAAACAGGGACTTTCGCATGTAAAATCTGAAAATTTTGGGTTTATTACGGATTGACGAATACTATTTTTGCGATTAATATGTAATTAGAACACTTCATGATTGTGGAAACGGACGGAGTAAGACAAAGAAAGGAATGGGTGAGCAAAGTGGGAATTATTGAGAAGATGAGATTGGACGGGAAAAAGGGATTTGCCACCGGTGCGGCGAGGGGCATCGGAAAGTGCACGGCTACGGCATTTGCGGAGGCCGGTGCGGACGTGGCAATCGTAGATATCGACATCAAAGAGGAAGAAAAGACGGCGGCGGGTCGATCATCAACACGGCATCTATGTCGGGGCACATCGTCAATGTTCCGCAGCCCCAGTGCGCATACAATGCCTCCAAGGCGGCCGTCATACAGCTCACCAAGTCGCTGGCCGTCGAGTGGGCGAAGCGTAATGTGCGGGTGAGCAGCATCAGCCCCGGATATATCGGAACGGGGCTGACGCTAAATGCGCCGAAGCTGATTCCGCTGATCGAGAAATGGAATGAGATGGCTCCGATGGGAAGAATGGGCAAGCCGGAGGAACTGGAAGCAATCTGTGTCTATCTGGCCGGTGATACCAGTTCCTTCACCACGGGCTCAGATTTTGTCATCGACGAGGCATTCACCTGCTTCTAAACGGGGCCGGTGCACGACAAATAACATTACTGCAAGGAGGGGATTACAGATGAGGATTGGAGTACCGAAAGAGATCAAAAACAATGAATTCCGGGTGGGGCTCACGCCCGGTGCGGTCAGTGCCTATGTCCAGGCCGGACACGGGGCGCTGGTGGAGGAAGGGGCCGGGCTGGGCTCCGGCTTTTCCGACGAGGAGTATCGGGCCGTCGGCGCCCAGATCGTGGCCGACGCGGCGAAGGTGTGGGCCGGCGCCGACATGATCGTCAAGGTGAAGGAGCCGGTGGAGTGTGAGTACCGGTACTTTCGGAAGGGAATGCTGTTGTACACCTATCTCCACCTGGCGGCCGACGAGCCTCTGACGAGGGCGCTTCTGGACGCTGAGGTCACTGCCGTCGCCTACGAGACCATCGTGGGCCGGACGGGCGGACTGCCCTGCCTGGCTCCCATGAGCGAGATCGCCGGCCGCATGGCCGTGCAGGAGGGGGCCAAGTATCTGGAGAAGACCTACGGAGGCCGGGGCGTGCTTCTGGCCGGAGTTCCCGGCGTGGAGAAGGGCAGCGTGGTGATTTTGGGCGGCGGCAACGTGGGCGCCAACGCCTGCAAGATCGCCGTGGGCATGGGGGCCAATGTGACCGTGCTGGACGTGAATCTGGAGCGGCTTGCCTATCTGGACGATATTTTTGACAAACGCATCACCACCCTGTATTCCACCAGGGATAATGTCAAGCGGGCCGTGGCAGGTGCGGATCTGGTAATCGGCTGCGTGCTGCTTCCCGGCCGGGCGGCTCCCAAGCTTTTGCTGAGGGAGGATCTGGCCCTGATGAAGCCCGGCGCCGTGATCGTGGACGTGGCAGTGGACCAGGGCGGCTGCGTGGAGACCACTCATGCCACCACCCACGACGATCCCATCTTCGTGGTGGACGGCATCGTCCATTACTGCGTGGCCAATATGCCGGGCGCCGTCGCCAGGACTTCCACTCTGGCCCTGAATAACGCCACCTTGCCCTACGGCCTCAAGCTGGCGGCGAAGGGCGTGGCCGCCTGCCGGGAGGACGGGGGACTTTTGCCCGGGTTGAACTGCTGTCAGGGCAAATGCACCTTCCCCGGCGTGGCCGAGGCCCTGGGGCTTGCCTATACGGATCCGGAGAAGTTGATTTGAAAAGGGACGAAAACCGGAGAATCATAAAAACCGGAGAAATGTAGGTCTTGGATATTGTGAAAAAAGGAGGCTCTTCGTATCCTCCGTGTACGGAACATGGAGGGTACGGGAGCTCCAGACTTCATTGCTTTTACGAAATCTTTTACGAGATTTTGCCGAAACAGATGATGACCATGCCGGTATCATCACATATGAGTATAGAAGAGAGCGGGGAATCTGCCGAAAGGAAGGACCTGTCCATTTCAGAGATTGTCCGGGATCTCCGCCACGTACCGCTCGTAGGAGTTGACGACGGTCGTGTTCCCCAGGTTCTGGCTCCTTGGTGAATCCATCCCGTAATTCAGGTGGACGTGGCCGTAGAACATGAGTTTTGGCTCATATTTGTCGATCAGTCTGCGAAATGCCTTGAAGCCGGTGTGGACCAGGTTGTCGTAGTCGCCCAGCTGCCAGGCGGGGGCGTGGGTCACCAGCACGTCAAAGCCCCGGTGGAGGGCGAGCTTTAGCCAGAGCCTCCGCACTCGGCGGCTCATTTCACGCTGGGTGAACTGCCAAGTCCCCGGCTTATAGCGCATGGAGCCGCCGAGGCCCAGGAAGCGGACGCCCTGGTATTCATAGACCTTGTCCTCGATGCAGATACAGCCCTCCGGAGGGATTTTTTCATAACGGTCGTCGTGATTGCCGTGGACGTAGAGCACGGGGCCGTGGAAAAAGGTTGCCAGGAAGGACAGGTAGCGGGGATCCAAGTCCCCGCAGGAGACGATCACGTCGATGCCCTCCAGATATTCCGGTTTGAAATAGTCCCAGAGAGCTTTGGACTCCACGTCGGAGAGCGCAAGTATTTTCATAGGAACACCTTCCCCGTGTGGATCCCCTGGATCTCCACCATGGCGGCGGCTTCCTCCGTCAGGGCGTCCGTCTCCGGAATGCCGCCCTCCACATTGTCGGCGAGCCAGTCCATGCGGACAATGTCGGCGGGGGAGAGCTCTTCGCCGTCCCTGCACTTTATGTCTCCATTCTGGTCTTTTAGTTCTCCGGAAAAGATCTGAAAGTTTCCGGAGACGATCTGCTGCTTCACAAGCTCTGTGAGTCGTTTGGTCCTGGACGGAATGGACTTGGAGTAGATGATATCGATCATGCCGGAGGAAATCCCCCACCAGTAATTGATGGAGTCACCAAGCCGTTCCGGAGCCGTGCGGTCCCATTTCCCGTTGAGGATGGTCTGCACGATCCGCTGGTAGAAGTTTCCCCAGTGCCAGATGGAGGCGGCCAGAAGGGACGTGGTGCCGTCCTTTTTGCCGTAAAGGCCGTAAGGCGTTCCGGAGGTTCTGGGGGAGATCGTATCCCGGCCGGAGACGTGGCTCACCTGCAGTCCGTCGAAATACTGCCGCAGAAGAGCGTAGGATTCCTCGGGCACCTCTGCGTTCCAGCGCTTTTCCATGGACCAGGCCAGATGGATGCGGGCCTTGGGATTTACGATCTTCACCCCCAGGGCGAAAGCGTTGATGGCGGCCGGCGCACCGAAAATGGGAACGTCGGCCACATAACCGATCTGCCCGGTGTCCGTGAGGATCCCGGCCAGCATGCCTACCAGGAATTTCGCCTCGTAGAGCCGCCCGTAATAGGTCCGCAGATGGCCGCTGTAGGCGTTGACGGAGCAGTTTAAGATCTTGAGCTTCGGATGGCGGACGGCGGCCTTGATGCTGGCCCCCAAAAACCGGGGGGAGGTGGTGAAGAGCACCTGGCAGCCGTCGGAAACGGCCTGCCCGATGAGCCGCAGGGCGTCGTCGTCATTTTCGGCGCCGTCGTAGACGAAGGTCTCCACCCGGTCGCCCATCTGGTTAGCCAGGTGCATGCGGCCCAGGTTGTGGCTGTTGGTCCAGCCGGAGGTCTCGGCGGTCCGGTAATAGAGGAAGCCGACCTTCAGCTTTGCCTCCGGGACAAAGAGTTTTTTTAAGAGGGCGGAGGCATCCTCCGTCTCCTCGGCGGAGCGGGGCTTTAGGACAAGGCTCACCTGGCGGCTTTCCGGCAGGGCTTCAAGCTCCGCCCAGAGCTTTGTCACCTCGTCCCGAAGCTCCGAGGAGGATTTTTTGAGCATGTCTTTGTAGCCGTAAATGTTCAGGTACGTAAGGAAGGCGTCTCCCACCGTGACGGGAAGCTTTTCCCCTCCCTTTTTCCGGAAAATATCCGTAAAATGCAGCAGACAGGAGCGGAAAGACCTCTGCTCCTCCTCGTTCCAGGAGGCCGAAAAATCTTTTCCCACCAGGGCGCAGAGCCGTCTAAAGCTCCCCTCCCGGCTGAAATAGACGGTGTTGATGCCGCTTGCCCGGGAAAAATCCATAAATTCCCGGTAGATCCGGTATTCCTCCGTGTCGGCGGGGGCGGGGAGGATCCTGGTCACGTATCCGGCGACGCTCACGGCCCCGGAGAATTTGAGGACGCTCACCCGCTTGTTCCCTTCTATTATATAGTAGGAGTTCATAAATTCGCAGGCGATGACCGGCTCTCTAATCCCCTCCTCCAGATGGGACTGGTACAGGGCGCTCCATTTGGCGGCAAACTCCGTGTCCTCGTCCAGAAGGGGCATGAAATTGGAGGCGAAGGCCTTGGTGCGCCCGGCGCTCTTCGTCCCCCGGATCAGATCTGCGGGAATGTCGATCAATCCCAAGTCCGTCTCTCCCACCGTATCGGTGAAGGAGAGCAACTCATCCAGGACGGGCAGGTAAGGGTAGCCGCCGTGGAGCCCCTGCCGGTAAGCCTTGACGGCCGCTTTGTGCGCTTTGCTGTATTCAGGTATTGCCATGGGGAAAGGTCCTTTCTTATCTTGCAGATTTATACGGTGAGCAGTTCGATCTCACGGCTCTTTAATTCAGAGGTCATTCGGGAGTCGATCCGGCTGTCCGTGATCACGAGCTGTTTCTGATTCTTCAGGTTCAGGGGGACGATGCCGTGCCTGGAAAATTTTTCACTTTCTGTGAGGATCACGACCTGCTCCGCCTGTCCGGCCATGTCACGGACGGCCTGGGCCCTCATCTGATCCCGGTTGGTGAAGCCGGTCCGGGGGGAATAGCCGTCGGTCCCGATAAAAAACAGGTCCACCCAGAAGTTTTCCGCGCATTGGCGGATCATGGGGCCCACCAGCACCTGGGCGTCCGGCTGGTAAATCCCGCCCAGGAGGACGGTCTGGAAGTTGGATTTCCCTCGGATGTATCCGGCAATGAAGGCGCTGTTGGTGATGATGGTCAGATCTTTTCGGACAGTGGTTAAGATGTCTGCCAGGAGGGCACAGCAGCTTCCGCTCTCGATCATCAGCGTGCCGCCGTCGGAGACCAGCTCTGCCGCTTTCCCGGCAATCTCTTTTTTGATCTCATAATGGTAGGCGATCCGCCCGTTGATGTCGTCGGGGCTTCTGAGGACGGCAAAGCCGTGTTCCCGTTTGATGATCCCTTTTTCTTCCAGCTCATCCAGATCCTTTCGGACCGTCACCTGGGAAACGCCGAGGTGACCGGCCAGCAGGGACACTTCCATTTTATTTTCCTTTGTCAGCAGTTCCAAAATCTGATTGGTCCTTTTTGCCACGACTCTTTCCTCCCATCCGGCTGTCCGCCCCCGTTTCTTTCCCGTTACTATAACACGAGAAGGCAGTTCTTGCAAGAAAAATTACAAACGAAAGAAAGTTGCCCGGAAAACGAAGCCTAGAAGAAGGCGTGTATGCCGGCGGAGAGGAAGGCCCGGCGGAACTCTTCCAGATCTTCTTCGCGGAGGGCCGGAAACGTGTTATGTGATTCGGCAGGCGGAAAATCCAATGTGGCAAAATACGATTTACGCCTATAGCAAGAAAAAACTCAATCCGAATTACCTTACAAAAGGAAATGTTGAGAAGATGAAGGAACAGATGCGGAAAATCGGATGGCACACAGAGAAAGGGAGGGAGTAAATGTCAGGAATGGCGGATAGGCTCGTCCGGCAGAAGCTGCATTTACGGCCGATCAGAATCTATATATCACGAATTTAGTGCAAGCAACTCCGGAACGGCAGAACGAATGTGTTCCAGCAGAGCGTCGAAAGAGCCGGATTCCAATACGAGTCCCGTATTTGGCAGAAGAATGCGAATTCTGCCGGATACGGGACTTTTTATGCGCAGGCCCGTGCAGGGAAGATCCCCTGCGCTTATTTTTCCGGCGGCCTTCCCACGGACTGGGGGGAATGCGCTATCCGCCACTGGGAGGGTGAGGCGCCGACCACGTTTTTGAAGGCCCTGGAAAAATGGAGCTGGTTCTGGTAGCCGCAGCGGCAGCCCACCTCGGCCACGCTCATGTCCGTGGAGGAGAGCAGGTCGGCGGCTTTGTTCATCCGGTAGGACATGAGGAACTGCTGGAGGGTCTGGTTTAAGGATTCCCGGAACAGCTTGCTCAGATAGTTGCGGTTTAGGCCGCAGAAGGCGGCCACGCTCTCCACGGTGATGGGGAAGTTATAATTCTGCTCGATAAAGGTGATCGCTTCTTTAATATAGAAGTCACGGAGGCTGCCGGACCTATTTTCCTTGCGGTTGGCGGAGTTGGCGACGAGCCGGTCGAAAAAGAGGTACAGATGTCCGATCTGGCTGATGACGGAGTTGTCCGGGTTGTCGATGATGTACATCATCTCGCTGCGGATGGAGACGGCGCCGTCCCGGTTTTTTAACTGGTAAATGGGGTGATCGAAATCGAGACCCGCCATCCTCAGGTAATCGGCCGCCTTGATGCCGTCAAACTCGATCCAGGCGTATTCCCAGGGGTGGCGCTCGTCGGCGTGGTAGGTGTTCACCTGCTTGGGACAGATCAGGAACCCTTTTCCGGCTTCGATCTGGTACTGGGAAGTGTTTCCGGCGGAATCGGTGGAATCGAGGGTTCCCCTGCCGGAAAAAACGTAGTGGAACAGGTAATGGTTCCTCATGGCGGGACCGTAGGAGTGGAGCGGTGCGCACCGTTCCCATCCGAACTGGAACAGTGTCAGGTCGATGTGGTTGTCGTTTTGAAAAATCTTGAACTTCAGTCTGTTTTCCATTGCTTCCCCTCCAAATATAAATGCCGATCTGATGTTGTGCATGGGTGAAACGTAAGGATTCCTTGAAGCTAATATTACTATATACCAAAATGATAGCACATTTTATAAAAAAAGTATAGATGTTGTATTTTGGTATATATGAATTTTTCTTGTTCATATTATGGTATTGGGTGGATTTGATATAATCCTAATACGAAACACCCATGTATCTCTGGCAAATGTCACAAAAACGGCATTTGCCGCCGCGGGGGATTCGCCAAAAGAGCATAAGAAAGACGTGCGTTTGTCTGATCGTCCCGCAAGAATAAACAATGAAGGAGGAAGGCTGTGAAAAGGATTAGGAAAATTTTGCTGATGCTGTCTGCCTGTGCATTGCTTGTGGGCCTGTGTTCGGCCTGCGGGAGCGGAAAATCGGCGGACGGCAAGACGCACCTCACGTTCCAGATCTGGGACGTGGCTCAGCGTGACGGTATGCAGGCCGTGTGCGATGCGTACATGGCGAAGCATCCCGACGTGGTGATCGAGGTCCAGGTCACGAGCTGGGGCGAGTACTGGACCAAGCTGGAAGCGGCTGCCATTTCCAATCAGATGCCCGACATTTTCTGGATGCATACCAATGAGATCTTAAAGTATGCGGATTACGGGAAGATTGCGGATTTGACAGACCTGTACGATGAAGAGGATCCGAATTTCTTTCAGGATCATTATTCGGAGGTATCCCTGTCCAACGTTATGGGGAGCGACGGGAGGTACTACGGGGTTCCCAAGGACAAGGACACGGTAGGCCTTGTCTACAACAAGGAGATGTTTGACGCTGCGAAGGTGGCGTACCCGGATGAGAACTGGACCTGGGACGACCTTTGCGAGGCGTCTCAGAAGATCTACGACGCCACCGGAAAATACGGATACATGGCTTACGGTGACGACCAGCTGGGATACTGGAATTTCGTATATCAGAACGGCGGCTACATATTGGCGGAGGACAAGGTCACCGGAGGGTTTGACAACCCGGCAACCATCGACGCCATGAAGTTTTACATTGGACTCCAGGAAAATGACTGGTGTCCGGACCAGAACTATTTTGCGGAGACTTCTCCCGGAACGGCGTTTTTCTCGGAGCAGGGTGCCATGTTCTTCGAAGGGAACTGGAACATTCTCAACGAGATGAAGAATTATCCCAATATGGAAGGGAAATGGGACGTGGCGGTCCTGCCCAAGTGCCCGAACCCGGCGGAGGGTGACGGACGGGCGACCATCTCCAATGGCCTGTGCTATTCCACCTCGGCCACGGGCAAGAACCTGGAGGTGGTGAAGGACGTGCTCCGCTTCTTCGGCTCCGAGGAGGGCCAGCGGATCCAGGGCGAGTCCGGTGCGGCGATCCCGGCCTATCAGGGGCTCGAGGATACCTGGATCGGCGTGTTCGACCAGTTTGATTACCGGCTGGCCGTGGAAAAGTTCGTCGACATGTTCGACTACAGCATCCAGTCGGTCAACAACAAGTACCGTCCTGTTTGGAAGGTTCAGGTAACTGACAACCTGTTAAAGATCTATTCCGGCGACCAGACCGTTGAGGAGGGCCTTGCAGCCATGCAGGAGGCCGTCCGAAAAGCCGCCGAGGATGATTAAAGGAGGAGGTGCAGTATGGGAAAGACAAAGAAATCCAAGCACGGCCGCTCCGAAGCAAAATGGGGCTACATCATGGTCGCTCCGACCATCATCGGCCTGCTGGTCTTAAACATTTATCCGTTTATTGACACGATCAAGCTGAGCTTCTCCAAGACCAGGCCCTTCGGCCTCTATGAGATGCGGGGGCTGGAAAACTACATCCAGATGTTTACCAGCGGCGAGTTCTGGAGAGCGAACCTGAACACCCTGTATTTCTGCCTGCTGACGGTGCCCATCGGGATTTTCCTGGCCCTTCTGGTGGCGGTGATGCTCAACACGAAGATCAAGGGAAGAACGGCCTTCCGTGCCATCTTCTTCCTGCCCATGGTGGTGGCTCCCGCCGCGGTGGCCATGGTCTGGAAGTGGATGTTTAACACGGAATATGGTATCATTAATACGATGCTTTCTTCCGGCATCAACTGGATCACCAATCCCAACGTCATCATGGTCACCTGTGCCATCGTGGCGATCTGGTCGGCCATCGGTTATGATGCGGTGCTGCTTCTCTCCGGACTTCAGAATATTTCCAAGTCCTACTACGAGGCGGCCAGCCTGGACGGGGCGACGAAGATGCAGCAGTTCTTCCACATTACCCTGCCCATGGTGTCCCCGACCCTGTTCGTGGTGCTGATCATGCGTCTGATGTCTTCCATCAAAGTATATGACCTGATCTACATGATGGTCGAGGAATCGAATCCGGCTCTCACCAAGGCCCAGTCACTGATGTACCTGTTCTACCGTGAGTCCTTCGTGTCCGGCAACCGGGGCCTTGGCTCCTCGGTGGTCATCTGGACGGTGGCGCTCATCGGTCTCGTGACGGCGGTTCAGTTCTGGGGCCAGAAGAAGTGGGTCAACTACGAAGTATAGAAAGGAGGAGCATATGAAATCATCATTGGAAAAATCCAGAAGACGCCGCACGGCGGGGACCTATGTGTTCTTCATCATCGGTTCCATCATAATGATCTTCCCCTTCGTGTGGATGTTTTTGACAAGCTTTAAGAGCGTTGAGGAAAGTATGCTGATTCCTCCGACGATTCTCCCCCAGGAATGGCAGGGAAAGAATTACAGCGACGCTATGGCGTCCCTGCCGTTCCTGGCCCTCTATAAAAACACGATCCTCATGATTGTCTGGAGAGTCGTGTGTGCGGTGGTGTTCTCGTCCATGGCGGGCTATGCCTTCGCAAAGCTGAACTTTAAAGGAAAGGGAGTGTTGTTCTCCCTGGTATTGATTCAGATGATGCTGCCCAGCCAGATCTTCATCACGCCGCAGTATCAGATGCTTGCCAAGCTGGGTCTCACCAACACGGTGTTCGCCCTGGTGTTCCCCGGCATCGTCAGTGCCTTCGGAACCTTCTTCCTCAGGCAGGCCTACATGGGCATACCAAACGAGATCGCCGAGGCTGCCTATCTGGACGGCTGTACCCAGTGGCAGACCTTCTATAAGGTCATGGCGCCCCTGACCAAGGCGTCCATGGCGGCCCTGGCGGTGTTCACGGCAGTGTTCGCATATGGAGACCTGATGTGGCCCCTCATCGTCAACACCGACCTGAACATGATGACCCTGTCCTCCGGCCTTGCGACCCTGAGGGGACAGTTCTCCACCAACTTCCCGGTCATGATGGCAGGCTCCCTGCTGGCCATGATCCCCATGGTAGTCCTTTACCTGTTCTTCCAGAAGCAGTTCATCGAGGGCGTGGCCATGACAGGAGGAAAATAAAAAAAGAAGAAACAGGAATTTTGTACAGAAAGGAAACCAGAGTCTTATGTCGATTACCTTTTATGAACACAGCAAAACATTCAGACTTGACACCAGGGACAGCTCCTATCTGATGGCGATCAGTAAATACGGGGATTTGCTGCATTTGTATTATGGGGACCGCATTCCCGACGAGGATCTGAGCTATCTGATCGAGCTTCGGGACCGGGGCTTTTCGCCGAATCCCCACGAGGCGGGGAACGACAGGACATTTTCGCTGGATTTCCTTCCGCAGGAATTTTCCACCTCAGACAGCGGCGACTACCGGGTGGAGAGCATCGGAGTGAGGAATGCCGACGGAAGCCGCATTTTTGCGGGAAAGGCGGCGGGACATACCATCTACAGCGGGAAATACAAGGTTCCCGGAATGCCTTCGGTGAGAGCGCTGGAGGGGGAGGGGACGGATACCCTGGAGATCCGCCTGAAGGACGCCGCCTCCGGCGTGAGCGTGGTCCTTTACTACGGTGTGTTTGAAGAGAAGAACGTGATCACGAGGGCGGTGCGGGTGGTGAACGAGGGCGGGGGCCCCATCCGGCTGGAAAAGCTGATGTCCGTCACCCTGGATTTTAAGGAGGCGAACTACGACTGGATCACCCTGGACGGACGCCACATGATGGAGCGCCATCCTTCCAGATCGGCCATTCGCAACGGCGTCCAGTCGGTGGGGAGCACCAGAGGTTCCTCCTCCCACCAGCACAACCCGTTCGTGATCCTGTGCGAGAAGACCGCCGACGAGGACCGGGGACGGTGCTATGGCTGTTCCTTCGTTTACAGCGGCAATTTCCTGGCCGAGGCGGAGCGGGACCAATACCGGCAGCTGAGGCTCAACATGGGCATCCACCCGACGAACTTTGAGTTCCGGCTGGAGCCGGGGGAGGACTTTTTCTCGCCGGAGGCGGTGCTTGCCTACTCCGGAAACGGTCTGACGGGCTTGAGCCACATCTACCACAGGCTTTACCGGGAGAACCTGGGGGCTTCCCCCTACCGGAAGCTCCCGAGGCCCGTGGTGATCAACAGCTGGGAGGCGGCCTACTTCGATTTTGACGAGGAAAAGCTTTTAAACATTGCCAGGGAGTCCCTGGACATGGGCGTGGAGCTCTTCGTGCTGGACGACGGGTGGTTCGGGAAGCGGGACGACGACTGTTCGGGCCTTGGCGACTGGAAGGTGAACCGCCACAAGCTAAAGGGAGGGCTTTCGGGTCTCTCGGAACAAATTCATGAGATGGGACTGAAGTTCGGGCTCTGGGTGGAGCCGGAGATGGTCTCCGAGGACAGCGACCTGTTCCGGGAGCACCCTGACTGGCATCTGGGCATTAAGGGACGTCCCGCCACCAGGGGACGGTATCAGCTGGTCCTGGATCTTTCCAGAAAGGATGTCTGCGATTATATCATTGACTCATTAAAACGGATTTTGGATGAAGCCCGCATCGAATATATCAAGTGGGATCTGAACCGGAATATCACGGACGTATGGTCCGGGCAGACGGATAAGGAGAGACAGGGCGAGGTGATGCACCGTTACATGCTGGGGCTGTACCGGATCATGGACGAGGTGATCTTAACCCACCCGGACGTGCTCTTCTGTGGGTGCAGCGGCGGCGGGGGGCGGTTCGACCCGGCCATGCTCTACTATCAGCCGCAGATCTGGTGCAGTGACAACACGGATGCCATCAACCGGCTGAAGATCCAGTACGGCACCTCCTTCGTCTATCCCATCAGCAGCCTGGAGGCCCACGTCTCCATCTGCCCCAACCATCAGACGGGGCGGACCGTGAGCCTTGCCACCAGGGGGATCGTGGCATCCGGCGGGATCCTGGGCTACGAGCTCAACTCCACGGTCCTTGACCGGGAGGAGAAGGAGCTTTGCCGGAAGCAGGTGGAGGCGTATAAGGAGAATTACGCCCTCATCGCAGACGGAGATTATTACCGGCTGACAAGCCCCTTTGAGAATCATTACGTGACGGCGTGGCAGCATGTGTCGGCCAATCGGACCCAGGCGCTGGTGAGTCTGGTGCTGACGGACACGGAGGGCAACGACGGACAGCTTTACCTGAAGCTCAAGGGATTAAAGAAAGAAGCGTTTTACCGGATCAACGGGGATGAGGAGAGGCGCTATTCCGGTGCGGTCCTGATGAATGCGGGGCTTCCCATTCCCGGCACTCTGAAACAGTACGAAGGAATCCAGTTTAAGCTGCAGCAGATCATGGAGGGGACCCTATGAGAGACATCGTGTTTGAATGGTTTGTGCCGCATGTGCCGAGCAGAAAGCAAATGCTCGTCAAGGCAGTCATCACCTCGGCGGTGATCGTGTTTTTTGCCGATGCGTTCTTCTTTGCGGCGATCATGCTGATCCCGACCATTGTTCTGGCAGTCGTCGGATTCTTCTTGTTCCGGAGTTGGAAGATTGAGTATGAATACGAATATGTGAACGGCGACCTGACCATTTCCAAGATCATCCGCAAGGAAAAGCGCAAGGAGCTCTACCGGGGCTCCAGGGCGGAGATCGAGGAGGTGGAGCGGGGACGCCGCACACAGGCGGGACGCACGGTGCGGGATTTTACTTCCAACCGGCAGGGCGCCCCGGTACTTACCCTCCTGACCAGAGGCGAGCTTCTCTATGTGGAGCCGAATGCCCAGTTTGAGGAGGAAATGAAACGGTATTATCGGTTTTGAGGCAGAAGCATAGGGAACGGATAAAATTATATTAGGAGGAAGTTATGGCTAGTGTTCAGTTAAAAAATGTATGCAAAAAATATCCGAACGGGTATGAGGCTGTAAAGGATTTTAACCTGGATATCGAGGATAAGGAGTTTATCATTTTTGTCGGACCGTCCGGTTGCGGGAAGTCCACGACTCTCCGGATGGTGGCGGGCCTTGAGGACATTTCCTCCGGCGAGTTGATCATCGACGGGAAGGTGGTCAACGACGTGGAGCCCAAGGACAGGGATATTGCGATGGTGTTCCAGAGCTACGCCCTGTATCCCCACATGACGGTTTACGACAACATGGCATTCTCCCTGAAGCTCAAGAAGACGCCCAAGGCGGAGATCGACAAGGCAGTCCGGGAGGCGGCGAGGATCCTTGATCTGGAGGCGCTTCTCGACAGGAAGCCCAGGGCTCTCTCCGGCGGACAGAGACAGCGTGTGGCCATGGGCCGTGCCATCGTGCGCAATCCCAAGGTGTTTCTCATGGATGAACCTCTCTCCAACCTGGATGCCAAGCTTAGGGGCCAGATGCGTGTGGAGATCTCCAAGCTGCACCAGCGCCTGGGAAGCACCATCATCTACGTGACCCACGACCAGACCGAGGCCATGACCCTGGGGACCAGGATCGTCGTCATGAAGGACGGCATCGTGCAGCAGATCGACACTCCCGAGAACCTGTACAACCATCCCTGCAACAAGTTCGTGGCGGGCTTCATCGGCTCCCCTCAGATGAACATGATCACGGCGGACGCCGTGGCGGAAGGGGACGACGTGGTCCTCAAGTTTGCCGGACAGTCCATCACTCTGGATGAGACCAGGGCGAAGGTTTTGAAGGACGGCGGCTATGTGGGAAAACAGGTGACCATGGGGATCCGCCCCGAGGACATCCATCAGGACGAGGCCGCCCTCAAGAAATTCGAGAAGGCCCAGTTCACGGCGGAGGTCCGGGTGTACGAGATGTTAGGCTCCACGGCCCTGGTTTACTTCGACATGGAGGATGCCGGCTGGGTGGCTTCCGTGGATGCCGGACTCAAGGTGTCCGCAGGCGACACGGTGAAGCTCGCCATGGATGCCAGCAAGATCCACATTTTCGATCATCAGACCGAGAAGACCATCATCAACTAAAACGATCATCAACTGAAAAACCTCCGCTGTTTCGGTTTGGCCGAAGCCGCGGAGGTTCTTTTTTTTCGGTAAATGTCCATTGCCTGCGGGCGGAAAAAAGGATATACTTTATAAAAGGCAGGTGAAAAAATGGGAAGCTTCTGCTGGTGGGCATCAGCTATGACAAAAAGACGAAGAAGTATGTCCGCGTGATAGAGGAGATGTAGGGGAAGTGAGGGCGTGTTGTGTTTTTCGTTGTAAGGGGAGCAAAAATAGATTATAATCGTGTTAATGCAGAAATTGTGGATAGGAGGCGGGCTTGGTGGGAAAAGTGATAACGGGGGAGAGGTTTGTTGAGCATGAAGATGAACTGGATGTAAAAAACCAGGAGGAAGGGCAGATCTATCCCATGAACGGAATCAAGATCGATAAGGGATTTTACACGCTTTTTGAATTGAACCGCCGCTTTAACGCTTCACCTAAACGAGTGATTTTGGACAGTGATTTTCAGAGGGAGGACGTCTGGTCTCCGGAAGGCAAAGCAGAATTGGTCGAGAGCGTTTTGATGGGGCTCCCCCTGCCGATTTTTTATTTTAGCCAGGATAAATACGGGAATTTGATCGTGGTGGACGGCCGGCAGCGTTTGACAGCGTTGTTTTCCTATATGAATGACGATTACAAATTAAAGAATCTCAAAATCCTTCCGGATGTGAATGACCGTAAATTTTCTGAGCTGTCTCCGGTACAGAAGGCGCGGATTGAAGACTTTCAGATCCAGGCGCACGTGATTATGCCGCCGACGCCGGACCGGATCAAATTTGATATTTTTGACCGGGTAAACCGGGGCGGAATGCGGTTAAACAAGCAGGAGATGAGGAATGCGTTATACCAAGGGGCCGCTACCAGGCTGTTAAAAACCTTGTCCGAGAGCGATTCGTTTAAAGAGGCCACGGGAAAAGCTTTTGTGCGGGAAAAAAGGATGAAGGATAAGTACATCCTGACAAGATATATCACGTTTTATCTGTATCGGAACCATGCTTTGAAGGATGAAAAGGGAGAACCCTACGTGTATAAAGACGATATTGACGAACTGTTGGGACTTGGCATGGATGCGCTGAACCATATGGGAGAAGCAGAACTTCAGAAAATAGAAAAACTGGTGTTGGATGGGCTGAAAAAATCATATTTTTATTTAGGAGAAGATGGATTTCGACTGAGCGGCGGAGAACGGCGGTCGCCGATCAATATGAACGTGTTCGAGACGGTGATGTTTATTATGCAGTTTTTGCCCTTTGAAAAAGAAACTGTCAAAAACCGGATTAGAAATGAAGTGAAAAATTTGTTAGATAAGAAAGAATTTCGGGAAAACATTGGAAATCATCGGGACAGTGCGGCCCGGTTAAAATGGAGACTGGAACAGGCGGAGAAGGTGGGGAGGCTGTTTGAGGGATGTTGATACAAAAATTAAAGATTGAAAATTTGAAAAGCATCAAGAGCATGGAAATGGAGTGTTCCCGCCTGAATCTTTTGATCGGAACCAACTCGTCGGGGAAATCCTCCATACTGCAGGGCCTGTTGTTGATCGCCCAGAACCTGGAGCTTAATTGCGGATTAAATGGGGCGTTATTGTCTCTTGGGAGCTTTGCGGAGAGCCGTTGTCTTTATGGGGAAAAAAAGACCATCAAGGTATCCCTTTGGAATGAAAACGAAGGAATGTCTTTGCTTTTTGGACAAACGGAAGATGGAAAATTGTCAGTGGCAAGAGAGACATCTTCAGAAAAAACGGTCGAGCTTTTTTTTGAGGGCCTTAATATCAGGAAACGTAAAATCCAGTATCTGTCAAACGACAGGATAGGGCCGCAGAACGTATATGCGAAAAATATGACATTGGAGGATGAAATCGGATCAGACGGCCGGTATGCGATCGCCTTCCTGAACCAACATCATGCCGATGTAGTGGAGCCGGAATTTTGTAAGGGAAACGTGGATTATACATTGCTGGGCCAGGTGAATTGGTGGCTGTCTTATATTGTGGACACGGTGATCAGTACGGAAGAAATTTTAGGGGCGGATCTGGTAAAGGCTGATTATACGATGTATGACGTGCTTCGGATCAGGCCCACAAACATTGGCTCCGGAATCAGCTATCTGATCAGCGTCCTGATCGTCTGTCTGTCTTCGCCAAAGGATTCCGTGATCGTGCTGGAGAATCCGGAGATCCATTTACATCCCTCCGCCCAGGCCAAACTCTGTGAATTTTTATATTTCGTTTCCGGGAATCAGCGCCAGTTGTTTATCGAGTCTCACAGTGATCATGTTTTTAATGGATTTCGGGCGGGGATCGCAGCAGGGGAGATGGAGAAAGAGGCGGTCAACATTCAGTTTATCAGTCTGGACGAAGAGCGTGTATCCCAGGCGATGAAAGTTCGGATCGGGAGAATGGGACGGGTGGAAAACCAGAAAAAAAATCTGTTCGATCAGTTTGATCTTGATCTAAACAAAATGATCGGACTGCCCGGGAGGAAGAATGGAACTGTTTTTAAATGAATTTTCGTTAGACGGGCAATTTCAGAGTGTAGATGAGTTTGCCGACTATGTACGTGAGGTATTGGCCCCGCTTTTTGATATCATAATTGAAAATGAGACTCCATTTTTTAAAAAGTCCGATATTTACGGGGCAGCGGTGACGGCGGAACTGTCGCTGCATGATCTCATGCTGATGGCAAACGAGCCGGCGGTTTCTGTACTGAAAAGCTATCTGGTAAACCTTGGATACTGCGAGCCATACTGGGATGTTGACATGGCGACAAAGCCCGAAGTGAATTATGGATATCCATTTAAAAAAGAGGAACCAAATTGTTTTACGGAGGCGATCGAGAGACGTGGAAGACTGGTCTCTTTCCCGCACCGGGATTATCAGGAGACAACATTTATCTGCTCCCGAAATAAAGAACGCAGGGATATCTGCAATATATGTGAGACGGAACAGTTGCTAACAGCATATTTGCGTGAGGATAAGGGGAAGATCAGATACATATTGGAACGGTATCCTTATAGCAGGCCGGTGATCTGTATAGAAGCAGATGGGCGCTGCTACGCAGATGAGGCATTATGCGGAAACGAGCTGACGGAAGCGGATCTGATAAATATTGTGGAAGCGATTCCAAGACTGATCGACGACCTGGAAAACGGAAGGAAGAGCGGTCTTTGGGACAAGCTTCGGGATGATGTGTTTGAACTGCGGATACATGTGAGCGGTGGACGGATCTTCCGATTATTTTTTGTACAAAAAAACGGGTTGTGTTTCTTGAATGGATTTATCAAGAAGACGCAAAAGACGCCTCCCGATGAGATACGGAAAGCCCTGGAACTTAAAAAACGAATCATGTAAGGGATTTTACATCGCCAAGAATCATGAAAAACGCCCTCCTTTGTTATGGATCGGATTTCTCAAACGGGATCCGGAGGAGGGCGCTTTTCTTTTTGTTTTTCCATTTCTATGGGGGCGGTCGGCTACGTCTCCCCAAACACCTGCTTTTTAAGCCGGATCCCCGTCGGCGTGGCGGCAAGCCCGGCCTGGGAGGTCTCTTTCAGTGCGCAGGGGAGCATGTCGCCCACCTGGCGCATGGCCATCACGCACTCGTCCACCGGGATCTTGCTCTCGACACCTGCCAGCGCCAGGTCGGCGGAGGTGAAGGCGATGGCGATCCCCGACACGTTCCGCTTGATACAGGGGATCTCCACCAGCCCGGCCACCGGGTCGCAGACCAGACCCAGCTGATTTTTGATGGCGATGGCGCAGGCCTCGCCGGCCTGGGTGGGAGTTCCGCCGGCCAGCTCCACCAGGGCGGCGGCGGCCATGGCGGAGGCGGAGCCGCATTCTGCCTGGCAGCCGCCCTGGGCACCGGCGATGGATGCCTGCCCGGCGATCACCATGCCGATGGCTCCCGCCGTGAAGAGGGCCATGACGGCGGCGTGCTCGTCACAGCGGCCCTCCTCCAGCATGGAGACGACGGTGCCCGGCAGGATGCCGCAGGAGCCGGCCGTGGGCGAGGCCACGATCTTTCCCATGGCGGCGTTGTATTCCGACACGGCCACGGCCCTGGCTATGGCGTGGTTTAAAAATTTTCCCGTGATGCCGCCGGTTTCGGCGTAAGCCCCCACCTTTGCGGCGTCGCCCCCGGTCAGGCCGGAGGTGGAGCGAAGCTCCGGATTTTTACCTTCCCGCACGGCCTCCTGCATGACGTGGAGACTTTTTTTCATTCGCTCGTACAATTCATCCGCCGGTATTTCCATCTGTTCGGCCTGATCGGACAATACCAGGGCAGAGATGGTCATTTGTTTTTCTTCCGCGGCTCTGCAGATGGCCGCAATGGAATCATAGTCCAGCATGACAGACATTTCCCCTTTCCTAAATTGCCTTGATCAGAATGACGTTGATGACGTTGGGAAGGATGCGCAGGCTCTGGATCAGGCTCTCCTCCACGTCCCCGTCCACCTCGATGGTCATGACCGCCTCGCCGCCCTTCTTCTTGCGGGCCAGCCGGAAATTGCCGATGTTGGTTCCGGAGTAGGCCATGAAGTTGGTCACGGCGGCGATGGTGCCCGGCTTGTCGTAGTGGAGTACCATGAGGGTGTTGTACTGTCCGGTGAAGGACACCTCCATCCCGTCGATCTCCGTGATCAGAATGTTTCCGCCGCCGATGCTGGCACCCTGTATGGTGCACTCGGCGCCGTTTTCCCCTTTCAGGTGGATCCTGGCGGTGTTGGGATGGGCGTCACGGATGTCTTCCGCAGTAAAGGAATAGACGAGACCTTCCTCCTCCGCCAGCGCCAGAGAACGGCGGATCCGCTCGTCGTCGGAGTGCATCCCCATGATGCCGGCGATCAGGGCCTTGTCGGTGCCGTGCCCCCGATAGGTCTGGGCGAAGGAACCGGAAAGCCGGATGTCTGCCCGCACGGCTTTTTCCTCCAGGATCTTCCAGGCCACCCGGCCCAGGCGCACGGCCCCCGCTGTGTGGGAGCTGGAGGGCCCGATCATGACCGGGCCGATGATGTCAAACACGTTCATATGGCCGCCTCCTGTCCTTTATTTTTTGATCCACTTCTCGTAGATCGTGTTCACGATGACGCCGATGGCATTGTCGCCGGATACGTTACAGGCGGTCCCGAAGGAATCCTGGGTGATGTAGAGGGCGACCATGATGGCGCAGATGGGGCCGTCCGGATTGCCGGCTTCCGCACCGAAGATCATGTACAGGAAGGGCAGGGCCGTCATGATGGAGCCGCCGGGAGCGCCGGGGGAAGCCACCATGGCGATGCCGAGGGTCATGATGAACGGGATCACCGTGGTGATGCTGATGGGAAGCTGGTTCATCAGGCAGACCGCGGTGGCACAGGCGGTGATGGTGATCATGGAACCGGCCATGTGGATGTTGGCGCACAGCGGCACCACGAAATTGCGGATCTGCTCGGAGACGCCGTCGTTTTTGGCGCATTCCAGGTTGACCGGGATGGTGGCCGCCGAGGACTGGGTCCCAAGTGCGGTCGTATAGCCGGGAATCTGGTTTTTAATCAGTGTGAGCGGGTTTTTCTTGCTGATGGTTCCCGCCACGATAAACTGGATGACGATGTAGATCAGGTGCATGATGATGACCACCAGGAATACCTTCCACAGGATGCTGAGGATTGCGAATGTCTTGCCGGACTTGGTCATGTCGGTGAAGGTCCCGCAGATGTAGAGCGGCAGCAGGGGGATGATCACCGTGTGGAGCACCTTGTCAATGATGCTGGAAAAATCCTTCATGCCGTTATAAAGGCTGCTGCCGATCTCCTTTTTGCCCCGCATGGTGGACAGGCACAGTCCCAGGACGAAGGCCAAGGCCACGGCCGACAGGGTATCCAGGATGGGAGCGAGGTTGATGCTGAAATAAGACGCCAGGGAATTATCTGCAGTCGCCGCGATCTGTTCCATGGCCTCCGGGCTCATGAAGCTGGGGAATAAGCCGCTGGCCACCAGGTAGGAACAGGTTCCTGCGATCAGCGTGGAGCCGTAGGCCAGACAGACCGTGATCAGCAGGAGCTTTCCGGCTCCCTGACTAAGGTCTGCGATCCCCATGGTCACGTAAGCGACGATCATCAGCGGAATGACAAATTTGAGGAACGTGCTGAACAGCCCGGAAGCCGTGACGATGACGCGGCAGATGCTCTCCGGCAGGAACGACCCAAATAAAATACCGAGAATGATTGCGATGATGAGTTTTGGCACAAGGCCCAGTTTCTTCTTTTTCATACTGCAAACCCTCCATTGCTTTGTGATTTGAATGTTATTTATACCATAACTTATTTTAGTAAGAAAAGCAAGGATTTGTGAATGGATCACAAAAAATCTTTTTTAAAATACAGATTTTGAGATAAGTTTTCGATTTAAAGAGGTAAAGGAGAGAGACGGATTGTAAAATATAGACAAAATGCATCTGCGCATTCCGTGAGAATCGGGGTGGGACGTGACATCCCCCGCCCGACGGTGACTATCGGGCGGGGGGCCTGCTTTTTCGTATTTCTTTTACATCTCTATCTCCGTCCTGGTGCTCCCGAAGGATTTTTCCGCCTTGTTTTTGGACTTTCCGACGGCCAGGGCCACACAGAGGATGGCGACGGCGAAGAAAAGCTCCATGGCGAAGGAGCGCCAGACGGGGGCGAGCGTTTCCTCATTTAATAGGGCCAGGCCGCAGATGTCCGACACGGCCTGCGAATACCAGTAGACCGGGGTGAACCGGGAGGCGGCCCGAAGTCCTTCGCTCAGGAACTCCAGAGGAACGAAGGCGCCGCCCAAAAAGCTTAGGGCCAGGCTCAAAAAGTTGGCGATGGCATTCTGCGTGTTGGGGTTGGAGATAAAGTAGTTGAGCAGCATGGCGATGGACAGCGCAGTCAGGGTGTAGAGGAAGCTGTTCGCAAACAGGAGGGCGACGAGCCGCCCGTCGGCACCGGCGAGGGAGGGAAGGGAGACGAAAAATCCCAGGAGGCTGGTGGACAGCCAGACGAAAAATCCCACGAGGGCGCAGTAGAGGAACAGACCCAGGTTTTTCTGGCGGGCCGTGGTGGGGGCGCAGAGGTTCCGCATGCGCAGGTCCGGCCGTCTAAAGGACATGGTGATGCTGCTCACGCAGAGAAGCGTTATCACCATCAGGATGTAGGACTGGACCCGGTTGTAAGACTCGTACAGGTCGCTGACGGGCTTGCTGTCGGAAAGACGTACCGTCTCCACGGGGACCTCCTTCGAGAGGGCTTCCAGGGCCATCCCGGAGACGGTCTCCCGGTCAAGAAGGGGGTCTGCTCGGTGGTAGGCGCTCACGAAGCTCCAGTACTGGTTTGCCAGGTTGTCGAGATAATAGCTTTTTCCCGTCCCCGGTATGGATACGGCCTCCAGGGAGAGGGGGGAGCCGGACCAGGCCGCCTCGTCAAAGCCTTCCGGTATGATGAGGATGTACTCCGTGGCATGGTAAAAGGCGGCATCCTGGAGTGCCTTTTTTTCGTCGGGAAGAACCTGCTCCGTCCCCCGTTCCCGCAAAAATTCCATGAGCCCGTCGGTAAGCGGAGTGTCCTTGTCCCGGTTGATGACGGTGAAGGCGGGGCGGACGGCGGAAAAGTCCGTGGTCACTTGCTCTGAATAGAACGAGGCGATGATGATGAACATTGCGGTAAACATGCCGAGGTAAACCATTACCTGCACCGAGCGACGTTTTAAGATCAGCAGAGAAGCTTTAAATACTTTCATAGCGCTGCCTCCTCAGGAAAAATGCGGTGACCACAGAGAACAAAAGCGTCATGGCGGCCAGGATCACCAGATTCAAGAAATATTGGCCGTACCCGTCGTAGTAATACAGGCAGTAGAGGGCGTCGGAGATCCGGGCTGCCGGGTTTAACCAGGACAGGAGGGGAAGGGTCTGGGCGATCTTGTAGTTGATGCCGGAGACCATCATGCCGGCGCCGAAGCTGCAGGCCAGGGAAAACGAGATGATGACGGCCACCTTCACCCCCTCCTTTGCCCGGGAGATGGCCGTGACGAAGGAGCCGAAGGCCATGCCCAGAAAACTTCCGAACAGAAGGACGACGATGACGGGAAGGAGCCCCGCCCCGAAGTCCACGCCCAGGATGAAGATCAGGTAGGCGAGGAGGAAGAGCATGCAGGCCATGTGCACCGTGAGGGCGGCCAGAAGGTCGAAGACCACCAGGGGGAACCGTTTCGCCGGGGAAATGGTCCGCCTGGCCCCCAGGGGGGATAAGTTGGCCTGCAGGTAGGAGACGCTGTCCAGCCCCTGAAAGCCGGCGTACATGCACACCATGGCGAGGAGGGCGAAAAAGTAGGTTACCGTCTCCGAGGGAACGTTTTTGGAGAGGGAGAGCTCCTCGGTCCAGGCTTCCGTCTGAAACAGGCCGAGGATCCGGGAGACGTCCGGGTCCCCCTCCTTTAACAGGGAAATGACGGCGTGCTCCGTCTGGACATACTGGTCCAGAAAGCTCTTTAAGATGGTCTGATTCAGTTCGTTTTTGAAAACGGAAAGATTTGGAGCGCCGTTTTCCAGGGAAATGAATCCTTCGATCTCCTCGTTTTTCAGAGCCTCTTCCGCAGCCTCCCTCGTATCGTAATCGTGAAGCTCAAGGAATCCTTCTTCCGGGTCGGAGACGGCCGAGAGGGCCGTGCGGAAGGCCGTGTGACGTTCGTACTCCTCCGAGGCCACGATCCCGGTGGGAATGGTTTTTAAGAGGTCCGCCTCCTGCAGGCCGGAAAAGGCAAAATAGAAGAGGGTCGCCATCATCAGGGGGAAGATCCAGGTCCATATGAGGGTCCCTTTATTTCTGGCGGAGACGAGGAGACGCTTGCAGTAGATATTTCCAAACATGGTTCCTCCTCCTTTAATCTCTGAGCTGTTTCCCGGTGATCTCCAGGAACACGTCGTTCAGGGTGGGCGGCTCAGAGAAGACCTGGCCGAAGCTTACCTGATTCTGGCGCAGCAGGTCCAGGACGTCGATGATGGGGTGGCCGTCCCCCTTGCAGTCCGCCCTCAGGTGGCCGTCGGCGTAATCGGCCCGGAGCACGTCCGGCAGGTTCCGGATCTTTTCCAGGACGGAAAGGGGCAGGCCGTCGGCTTCCACGGTCAGCTTTTCGCCGGTGTGGATGAGGGCCGTCAGCTCCTCCCTGGTTCCGGTGGCGATGGCGCGGCCCTTGTCCATGATCATGATCCGGGAACAGAGCTGCTCCACCTCCTCCATATAGTGGGAGGTGTAGATGATGGTGGCGCCGTTGGCGTTTAACGCCCGGATCCCTTCCAGGATGCTGTTGCGGCTCTGGGGGTCCACGGCCACGGTGGGTTCGTCCAGAAAGATCAGCTCCGGCTTGTGGGCGATGCCGCAGGCGATGTTCAGGCGCCTGAGCAGGCCGCCGGAGAGCTTTTTCGGCAGGAATTTTCGAAAGTCGGAGAGCCCGGCGAAGGCGATGGCCTCCTCCACCAGCGGCTTCCTGGCCGCCTTTTCCGGCGCGTAGAGACCGCAGAAATAATCAATGTTTTCCTGCACCGTCAGCTCATTGAACACGGCCACGTTCTGAGGGACCACGCCGAGCTTCTTTTTGCTCTTGTAATTGGTCGGGGACATGGGCTCCCCGAAGAGGGAGATCTCCCCCTTGTCATAAGTCAAAAGGGACAGGATGCAGTTGATGGCAGTGGTCTTTCCGCTCCCGTTGGGCCCCAAAAGCCCGAAGATCTCGCCGTCCTGTACGTCCAGGTTGAAATGGTCCAGGGCCACCAGCTTCCCATAGCGTTTTACCAGGTTTTTCACATGAATCATATCAAAGGTCCTTTCCGATTTTTGTGTCGTTCACGATATTCCATATCTACATGATAACGGAAAGCGGGAGAAAAAAACAGTGAAGGATGTCAGAAGATTAAAGTGACATCTGTCATGTTTGGGTTGCTTATTTGAAAGGGATTCGCTAAAATAGGAAGAAAGTACGAGTGGATTCGATTTCGGCACTTTCCGACGGGGCTTTGTGAATGACGGAGACTGGTAATGCGGAAGCTTATAGATAAACTGATTTTGTTTTTTTTGTGCTTCCTCCCCCTACTGTGGGAACGGGAGGCGGCAGGACTCCCGGTGGTGGCGGTATTTTTGGTAGCCCTCGTGGTTTCCTCCTTGGGAAACGCACTGGAGGGGGAGCGGTGGAAATGGTTTGGCGCCCTCTACTGTCTGCTGGGGCTCTGGCGGGAGGAATTTGTGTTCTTTCTGCCGCCTGTGGTTTATGACTGTGCGGGGCAGAGACGGTGGTATGTCCGGTTCCTGTGGGTGCTTCCGCTGTGTGCCTGCGCCCATGCGGGGACGGAGACCGGGGAGCTGGGCAGATTTCTGGCGGCCTTGACGTTTTGTGCGACGGGATATTTTCTGAGGGAAAGGACTGCGGCCCACGAGGAGGTGGTGGACGCCTATTTCCGGATGCAGGATTCCACCAGGGAACAGGCCCTCTATCTGGAAAAAAAGAACCGGGAGCTGATGGAGAAGCAGGATTACGAGGTGCGGCTCGCCACCCTGGACGAGCGGAACCGGATCTCCAGGGAGATCCATGACAACGTGGGGCACCTGCTGACCAGGTCCCTCCTGCAGGTGAGCGCCATGGCGGTGGTCCATGGGGAGGAGGGGGAGCTTTCCGGGGAGCTCTCGCAGGTGAGGGAAACCCTGTCCGAGGCCATGGACAGCATCCGGGCGAGCGTCCACAACCTCCACGACGAGGCGGTGGACCTGGAGCTTCAGCTGAAACGGCTGGCAGAGGAGTTTACCTTTTGCCCGGTGACGCTCCGCTACAAGGCCAGCCGGCTCCCGACGGATGTGAGCTGTTGCATGATCGCCATCGCCAAAGAAGGGCTTTCCAACATCGCCAGGCACAGTAACGCCACAGCGGCGGAGATTTCCGTGGTGGAGCACCCGGCCGTGTGCCAGCTCGTGATCCGGGACAACGGGACCGGGACCCGGGGTGGCGGCAGAGCGGACGGGACCTCGAAAACGGGGCGGGATATCGGGGGGCGGACGGGCTTTGGCGGCGGGACGGAGGCGATGTCCGGCGGGATCGGCCTGTCCAATATCCGGGAGCGGGCCGAAACCCTGGGCGGAAATTTCCGCATCGACACGGAAAAGGGCTTCCGAATTTTCGTCTCGCTCCCCCTTCCCGGGAGCGGACTGAACACATAAATGAAGCCCGTAAGACCGACGTGTCTGTCGGGGAAATCATGGGCGTTTTGGATTACATTTAGAAAAACCGATTTTTCCCGGATATAAAGTAAAAACAGCATGCAGAAAATCCGGCAGAAGGAGTTTGAACATGAACATCATCATTGTGGACGACGACAAACTGGTCTGCATGTCCTTGAGGACGATCCTGCAGGCGGAGGAAGGGATCACGGTGCTGGCGACGGGCGGGAGCGGCCCGGAGGCAGTCCGGCTTTACGACGAGTACCGGCCGGACATCCTTTTGATGGACATCCAGATGGGCGGTGGGAGCGGGCTGGATGCCGGGGAGGAAATCCTGAAACGCCATCCGGAGGCCAGGGTCCTGTTTCTGACCACCTTTTCCGATGACGAGTATATTTTGAGGGCCCTGGGGATCGGTTCCAGGGGATATCTGATCAAACAGGACATCGCCTCGATCGCCCCGGCTTTAAAGGCGGTGATGTCTGGTCAGAGTGTGTTCGGGAATGAGGTCACGACCAGGCTTCCGGAGCTGATGAAGCGGGAAAAGGGAGCCGACCTTTCCGGTTATTCCATGGGAGAGAGGGAGAAGGAGCTGGTCCGGCTGGTGGCGAAGGGTCTCAGCAACCGGGAGATCGCCGATGCCATGTGCCTGAGCGAGGGAACCGTGCGCAATTATTTGAGTGCGGTTCTGGAGAAGCTGGGACTCAGGGACAGGACTCAGCTTGCGGTGTTCTACCTGCGGGGAGGAAAATGCGAGGATGCACGGCTGGATATTCAGAAAAATAAGAAAATCTTAGAGGAATAAACAAAAAATACTAAAAAACAGGAAAACCATTGCGAAATCAGGCCGATATGATATAATGTGATAAGACAGAGTCCCAAAGGAAATGCGGGTGGCTCTGTCAAATTAAGAAAGGGGTATGCGAAACGCATACAAAGGTGCAGGACATGAAAAAAGTATTGGCAGTTCTCATGGCGATGGTTCTTTCCATGGCGGCCCTGGCCGGCTGCGGCTCCGACAAGGAAGAGAGCAAGGCGCCTGAGACCCAGGCAGATGCCGGAGAGACAAAGGCAGATGCTGGAGAGACAAAGGCAGATGCCGGAGAGACAAAGGCAGATGCCGGAGAGACAAAGGCAGAGGGAGGCTCTGAGGCGTCCGGAGATCCGATTTATATCGCGGTTGCGGCTCCCATGACCGGCGATAATGAAAATTACGGCAAAGGTTTCTACAATGCGGCGACGATGATGGCCGAGGAGTGGAACGCAAAGGGCGGTTGCCTGGGACGTCCCGTGGAAATTGTTCAGTATGACGACAAGAATTCTCCCGAGGAGGCGGCTTCCATCGCTCAGAAGATTGCCAGCGACGGCAACGTGGCCGGCGTGATCGGGCACTTCGCTTCCGGCGTGTGCATGGTGGCGGCTCCCACCTATCAGGAGAACAAGATCATTGAGATTTCTCCTTCCTCCTCCCATCCCGATTACTCCGGTATCGGCGAATACATTTTCAGGAACAACACGGTAATCAGGACCGAGGCGGGCGCTGCTTTGGATATTGCGGTCAATGACCTTGGCAAGACCAAGATCGGCGTGATCTCCATCATGACCGACTGGGGAACCTCCACCGGCACAATCGTGGAAGAGCTGCTTGCCGAGATGGACGGCGTTGAGATGGTTGCCCATGAAGAGGTTGAGGAGAGTTCCGACGATTACAGCCCTGCGATCACGAAGCTGAACGATGCGGGTGCGGAGGTTTGCGTCTGCGTCGGCATGTACAGCCTGGACGGCCCGGTTGCAAAGCAGTACAAGGCGATCAACCCGGATATCCAGATTATCGGTTTCTCCAACGCTTACGACGAGCAGCTTCTGGAGCTGGGCGGCGATGCGGTGGAGGGCATGTGCTTCCCCGTGCTGTTCTACTCCGGTTCCGACGATCCGGCCATCAAGAGTTATGTGGACGGCTACACCGAGAAATTCGGCGGTGCGCCCAGCGCCCTGACGTCTCAGGCCTATGATTCCGTCGGCATGCTCCTCACGGCCATCGAGGAATGCGGTACCACGGATTCCGAGACCGTTATGAAGAAGCTGTACGAGATTACATATCCCGGCGTGACCGGCGAGACCAAATTTGACGAGATCGGCGATGTCCAGAAGGAATTCGTGAAGATGACGGTGAAAGACGGTGCCTTTGTTCCCATGGACTAGGCTTCGATGACAGAAAACCTGCCTTTTGGGACGGTCGAACGGCCCCCTTTGAGTATGGCGGGATACCCGAAGGGTATAACAGGTAAGAATTTCGGCAAAGGGGAGAGCGCATCTCCCTTTTGTCGTATGGCTAGTTACACAGGGGCGCATAGGGGAAACCGGCTGCACGGTCGGGACGGATTTGCGGCATGCACCCTGTGAAAGAGGAGGAAAAGATGATTGTACAACTATTTAACGGCCTGACGCTGGGGATGGCATACGCACTGATCGCAGTGGGCTATTCCATGGTGTTCGGTATTTTGCGCCTGGTCAACTTTTCGCATGGCTCCGTCTATGCTTTCGGCGCCCATGCGGCCCTTTTGTTTGTCGGTTTTCAGTTCGGCCTGCTCCCGGCGGCAATCTTAAGCCTGCTGCTCACCGGGGTTCTCGGCGTCCTGATCGACAAGACGGCCCTGGAACCCTTGAGAAAGAAGGGGTCTGTTCCGGTGGCCTCCCTGATTACGACCATCGGTATTTCCAATATTATCCAGAACCTTCTTACGGTTTATTTCGGGAGCGAGAGAAAGAGCTTCCCGGCGGTGTTTGATTTTGGCTCCTTCAAGATCGGCGACATCACGGTCACGTCCAAGCAGATCTGCATGTGCCTGGTATCCCTGGTGCTGATGGCGATTCTGGTGATCATTGTCCAGAAGACCAAGGTGGGACTTGCCATGCGTGCGACGGAGCAGAATTCCAAGGCGGCCAACATGATGGGGGTTAATGTAAACTTCGTGATTTCTTTTACCTTCTTTATTGCGGGTGTGTCCGCCTCGATCGCAGGCGTTTTGATCGGCGGTTACTATGAGGTAGTGTATCCGACCATGGGCTTCATGGCCGGTCTGAAGGCCTTCGCAGCGGCGGTCTTAGGGGGGATCGGAAGCCTTCCGGGAGCCATCGTGGGCGGCTTGGTGATCGGCATCTCGGAGAGCATGGCGGCCACCTTCCTGGGTTCCACCTGGAGGGACTGCATGGCATTTGTGATTCTGATCATCGTTCTGCTCGTGAAGCCCAACGGTTTGTTCGGAAAGAAAGGGATCGTGAAGGTGTAAGCATATGAAAGAGAAAAGAACTTTTATTTATAATTTAGAATATTACGTGGGAAAATTCAAGCTCCCGCTGCTTCTTATCTGCGCCGTCGTTTTGATCGCACTTCCTTTTCTGGGAACCAGCCAGTACATCATGAATCTGGTGATCAAGATCGGCGTCTATGCCATGTTCGGCCTGGGGTTAAACCTCCTGGTTGGTTATGTGGGCCTGATTTCCCTGGGGCATGCCGGCTTCGTGGCCATCGGGGCCTACACCTGCAGCCTCCTGCTTTTAAAGGCGGGGATGAATTTCTGGCTGGCCTTGCTGCTCTCCGCGGTTGTGGCGGCATTGTTCGGGATTCTTCTCGGCCTTCCGACCCTGCGGCTCTCCGGCTCCTATCTCTCCATCGTGACTCTGGGTTTCGGCGAGATTGTAAAGACGATCCTGAAAAACTGGAAGGGCGTGACCGGCGGAACCCTGGGCGTCAAGCCGATTCCCAAGCCGACGTTATTCGGGACCTCCATGACGCTGGCCAACAACGGCCTGTATTTTATCATGCTGTTCCTGCTCCTGCTGGTGACCCTGTTCTGCATCGTCGTGGTGAAGTCCAAGACGGGCCGGGCCTTCCTGGCCATCAAGACGGACGAAACGGCGGCCGTGATGATGGGGATCAATGTGACCTACTACAAGGTGCTGGCCTTCGTCCTCTCCGGCGTGATCTGTGCGGTGGCCGGCGGATACTATGCGACGACCATGGGATATATTGATCCCAACTCCTTCACCTTTGACACGTCGACGACCATCCTTTCCATTGTCATCCTCGGCGGCATGGGCACGACCAGGGGTATTTTCCTCGGTTCCCTGATCCTGATCGTGTTCCCCGAGCTCTCCAGAGCCCTTATGGATTACCGGTTCGTGGTCTATGGCGTGATCCTGGTACTGATGATGAGATTCCGCCCCCAGGGCATCCTCGGCTGGAAATCACAGGTGCCCTACAAGCTGTCTAAGCGGGTGAAGAAGGAAGTGGAGGGATAAGACATGGCATACTTGGATGTAAAGAATATTACAAAGCGCTTCGGCGGCATCGTTGCCGTGGATAACGTAAGCTTTCACGTGGAGCAGGGGGAGATCGTCAGCATCATCGGCCCCAACGGCGCCGGGAAGACGACTATTTTCAACATGCTGACCGGTGTCTATAAGATCGACGAGGGCGAGATCGTGTTTGACGGGAAGCCGATCCACAATCAGAAGCCCCAGAGGATCGTGGAGGCAGGAATCTCCAGAACCTTCCAGAACATTCGCCTTTTTGACGACATGCGGGTGGTGGAAAACGTATTGGTGGGAACTCATATCCGCACCGGCTACAGTCTCTTTGACAGCACCTTCCGCACGCCGAAGTACAGGAAGATCGAGGATGAGAAGACCGTGAAGGCCATCCAGATCTTAAAATCCATCGGCCTGGACGACCGCAGGGACGACTATGCCAGCAACCTTCCCTACGGCGATCAGAGAAAGCTGGAGATCGCCAGGGCCATCGCCACGGACGCGAAGCTGATCCTTCTCGACGAGCCGGCGGCCGGCATGAACCCTCAGGAGTCGGCGGAGCTTCTGGAATTTATCCGGGGACTTAAAGGACAGGGGTACACGGTTATCCTGATCGAGCATGACATGAGTGTGGTTATGAATATTTCTGACCGGATCTACGTGATTGACCACGGGAAGCCCATTGCGGAGGGGCTGCCGGAAGAGATTGCCAACAATCCGAGAGTCATCGAGGCTTATCTGGGAGGTGTAAAGAAGAATGCTGAAGATTAATGATCTACATACCTATTACGGAAACGTACACGCCCTCAAAGGGGTAAGCCTGGAGGTGAAGCAGGGGGAAATCATCGCCCTGATCGGAAGCAACGGCGCCGGGAAATCAACCCTGATCGACACGGTCATCGGGACGGTCCACAGTAAGCAGGGGACGATTACCTTCAAGGACAAGGACATCACCAATGTCCCGTCGGCCACGATCGTCAAAGCGGGAATCAGCATTTCCCCGGAGGGCCGCGAGGTGTTCCCGGCCCTGACGGTGGAGGAAAATTTAAGGCTCGGCGCCTATATCGTCAAGGACAAGGCGAGGATCAGCGCCGGCTTTGAGCGGGTCTACGAGCTGTTCCCCCGGTTGAAGGAGCGCATGACCCAGTTGGCGGGAACCCTCTCCGGCGGCGAGCAGCAGATGCTGGCCATCGGCCGGGCCCTGATGAACGAGCCGGAGCTTCTCCTCCTGGACGAACCGTCCCTGGGGCTGGCGCCCAACATCGTGCTGCAGATCTTTGATCTGATTGAGTCCATCAACAAGCAGGGAACGACCATTCTCCTGGTGGAGCAGAACGCCAACATGGCGCTGGCCACCTCCCACAGGGCCTACGTCCTGGAAAACGGGGTGGTTTCCATGGAAGGGCTTTCCAAGGACATCGCGGACGATCCCGGCGTGAAGAAGGCGTACCTGGGAGGGTGACGAGGTGTCAGGAAATTACCGGAACTGAAAAAGTGTCGGGGCATAGCCGGAAAATGGAGATGCGCCGACACTTTTTGCATGTGGTGCGGCATTTGTCGTCACGCATAAAAATGCCCATAAAACCGGATGAACATGTCCAGGGCCTTGGAGTGGGCGGACTGGCTGTTGTACACGAAGCCGATGGTCCGGCCGGGGATGGGGGGCGACATGGGAATCTCCACGAAGGTGCCGCTTTCCAGCTCCTTTTGCACGAAATTTTTGATGACGCAGCCGGCCCCCAGGCCGATTCTTGCGAAGTCCACCAGGAGGTCCATGGTGGAGACCTCCAGAAGGTGGACGGGCTCGATGTGCCGTTCCCTGAGATAGTCCTCGATATAAGTGCGGCTCACGTTTCCTTTCTCCAGCATCAGAATCGTGCCGTTGTGAAAAATGTCGGACTGGGAGGCTCCCTCCCGGAGACGCATGTTGGTCAGATAGGCGGGTGTCGCCACGAAGCCGTCCTCGATGTCCATCACCTTGTCAAAGGTGATGTTTTTTTTGTGGGCGGGTTCCGCCGTGAGCCCCAGGTCGATCTGCTGCTTTTCCAAAAGCTCCAAAGTCTGCAGGGTGGGCTGATTGTGGATCGTGAATTTTACGTGGGGGTAGCGGGCGACGAATTCTTTTAAGCAGGGGAGAAGCACGTACTTGCAGAGCATGGTGCTGACGCCGATGCGGATGTGCCCCACCCCCAGCTCCGTCATCCGTTTTAACTCCTCCTCCCCGTGGCTCAGGGTCTCAAAGGCGGAGCGGACGTGCTCAAAGAGGATCGCACCCTCGTCGGTGAGCTGCACGCCCCGGGAATTGCGGATGAACAGGGGAAGGTGAAGGCTGTCCTCCAGCTTGCTGATGGCCTTGCTGATGGCAGGCTGGCTGATGTACAGGCTCTTGGCGGCGCGGGAGATGTTGCCGGTCTGAGCCACCTCGAAGAAGATGCGGTATAGGGATAAGTTTTGTTCCATGGTGGGGCCTCCTTTGAGACGGACGGCAGGCATCCGCCATCCTTGTTCACGCAAAATGCGGCAGCAAATCGCCGATCATTTTGCTTAGAAAAAGGATGGCGGATGCCTGCCAGAGCATCAAAATCACGAAGATGCGGCAGCAAATCGCCGATCATTTTGCTTAGAAAAAGGATGGCGGATGCCTGCCAGAGCATCAAAATCACGAAGATGCGGCAGCGAACCGCCGATCATTTTGTTTAGAAAAAGGATGGCGGATGCCCGCCTGAGCATCAAAATCATGAAGAATGCGGCAGTGAACCATCGGTCATTCTTCTAAATTCATAATAGCATAACTACAGAGAATATCAAGCATAAAAAACCTGTATTTCAATTATAACTCCGGGGATGCTATAATGGGGTGCAGAAGAGAAGAGCATCGAACATTAAGGAGGATTATCATATGGGAATGACAATGACGCAGAAGATTCTGGCGGCCCATGCGGGACTTTCGTCCGTGGAGGCCGGACAGCTGATCGAGGCGGATTTGGACCTGGTTTTGGGGAATGACATTACCTCTCCGGTGGCGATTCACGAGATGGACGGCAAGATGAAGGACAGCTCCGTGTTCCATAAGGACAAGATCGCCCTGGTCATGGATCATTTCGTCCCCAACAAGGACATCAAGTCGGCGGAGCACTGCAAATGCGTGAGGGAGTTTGCCGCAAGGCACGAGATCACGAATTTTTTTGACGTGGGGGAGATGGGCATCGAGCACGCCCTGCTTCCGGAGAAAGGCCTGGTTGTGGCGGGGGACGTGGTGATCGGGGCCGATTCCCACACCTGCACCTATGGTGCCCTGGGCGCTTTTTCCACGGGGGTGGGCAGCACCGACATGGCGGCGGGCATGGCCACGGGCAAGGCCTGGTTCAAGGTGCCCCAGGCCATCAGGATCGAGCTTGCGGGCAGGCTTCAGAAGTGGGTCAGCGGCAAGGACGTGATTCTGCACCTCATCGGCATGATTGGGGTGGACGGGGCGCTCTACCAGTCCATGGAGTTTACCGGGGACGGGGTGGCGGAGCTGTCCATGGACGATCGGTTCACCATTGCCAACATGGCCATTGAGGCGGGCGGCAAGAACGGGATCTTCCCGGTGGACGAGAAGGCGGAGGCCTATATGAAGGAGCATTCCATGCGGCCCTTCAAGGCTTACGAGGCGGATGCGGATGCGGAGTATGCGAGGGTGATTCGCCTGGATCTTTCCAGCATCCGGCCCACGGTGGCGTTTCCCCATCTGCCGGAGAACACCAGGAGCATTGACGAAGTCGGCGAGGTCGCCATCGACCAGGTGGTGATCGGCTCCTGCACCAACGGCCGCATGGACGACCTGCGGGTGGCCGCAAAGATTCTGGAGGGAAGGAAAGTGAAGAAGGGGGTCCGCACAATTGTGATTCCCGCCACTCAGAAAATATACTTACAGGCCATGGAGGAGGGGCTTTTGAAGACCTTCGTGGAGGCGGGTGCCATTGTCAGCACGCCCACCTGCGGCCCCTGCCTGGGCGGTTACATGGGAGTGCTGGCGGAGGGCGAGCGCTGCGTCTCCACCACCAATAGGAATTTCGTGGGCCGGATGGGCCACGTGGCTTCCGAGGTTTATCTGGCAAGCCCCGCAGTGGCGGTGGCCAGTGCGGTGACCGGCAGGATTTCCGGGCCGGAAGAGCTTGGAATGTAAAAGGAGGACTTTATGAGAGCACAGGGAACAGTTTTTAAATATGGAGACAACGTAGACACGGACGTCATCATTCCGGCGAGATATCTGAATTCCTCCGACCCGGCGGAGCTGGCGACCCACTGCATGGAGGACATTGACAAAGACTTTGTGAAGAACGTGAAAAAGGGCGACATCATCGTGGCCTCGAAGAATTTCGGCTGCGGCTCTTCCCGGGAGCATGCGCCCATTTCCATCAAGGCGGCGGGCGTGAGCTGCGTGATTGCCGAGACCTTCGCCCGGATTTTTTACCGGAACGCCATCAACATCGGGCTTCCCATCATCGAGTGTCCGGAGGCGGCGAAGGGCATCGAGGCCGGGGACGAGGTGGAGATTGATTTTGACAGCGGGATGATTTACAATAAGACCAGAAACACCCGGTTCAAGGGGCAGGCCTTTCCGGAATTCATGCAGCGGATCATTGCGGCGGAAGGGCTCATGAATTATATTAATGAAACCAAAAAGCAGGCATGACTTGTCGTTCAACGCCCGTGGGATTCCACGGGCGTTTTTGGGAGCGGGATGCGGCGCGGAAAGCGGGGACCGTGCGGACCGGCGCCGGGGCGCTTGTATTACATGGCCTGTATTATTGTGGACACGGAATGGAGGGCCGGGCGGCTATGGAAGAAACGACAAAATGCGCCCATAGTTTCTGGGAAAACCGGGGGTGACAAATGGGAACCTCTGTGTTATCATAAAATTTAGCGTAAAAACTGCCCTTTTTCGGCAGGAATACAGAGAGGAAAGCTTTTATGAGTGAATTGTTATACGGAAGCACGAGGGGAACGGGAGGAAAGGTGACGGCTTCCCAGGCAATCCTTAAGGGGTTGGCGGACGACGGCGGCCTGTTCGTGCCGGAAGAGATTCCGGCGCTGCCCATGAGCATGAGGGAGCTGGCGTCTCTCTCTTATCAAGAGACGGCCCTGGCGGTCATGCGGCAGTTTTTGACGGATTTCACGGAGGAGGAGCTTCGGGCCTGTATCGACGGCGCATACGATGACAAGTTTGACACAGCGGAGATTGCGCCGCTCAGGGAGGCGGACGGGGCTTATTATCTGGAGCTGTTCCACGGCCCGACCATCGCCTTCAAGGACATGGCCCTGTCCATTCTCCCTCACTTGATGGTGACGGCGGCGAATAAAAATCAGATAAAAAACGAGATTGTGATTCTGACGGCCACCTCCGGGGATACCGGCAAGGCGGCCCTGGCCGGTTTTGCCGACGTGCCGGGGACGAAGATTATCGTGTTTTATCCGAAGGACGGCGTGAGCCCCATTCAGAAGAAGCAGATGGTGACCCAGAGGGGGGCCAATACCTTCGTGGTGGGGATTCACGGGAATTTTGACGATGCTCAGAGCAGCGTCAAGGCCATGTTCGGTGATGGGCGGCTTAAGGCGGAGCTGGATGCCCACGGTTGTCAGTTCTCCTCGGCCAACTCCATCAACATCGGCCGCCTCGTGCCGCAGGTGGTTTATTACGTGTACGCCTACGGACGTCTTCTGGGACGGGGAGCCATCGCCGACGGCGAGGAAATCAACGTGACGGTGCCCACTGGAAACTTCGGGAACATCCTGGCGGCCTACTATGCGAAGCTCATGGGGGTGCCCATCGGAAAGCTGGTCTGTGCGTCGAATGAGAACAGGGTGCTGTTTGACTTTTTCCGGACGGGAGCCTATGACAGAAACCGGGAGTTTATTCTGACCAGTTCCCCCTCCATGGATATCCTGATTTCCAGCAACCTGGAGCGGCTGGTTTACCGGATCGCCGGAAATGATGCGGACCGGGATGCGGCCTTCATGCGCAGCCTCTCCGAGACGGGGCGCTATGAGCTCACCGCTGCGATGCGGGAGGGGCTTGCCGATTTTGCCGGCGGCTTTGCGAGCGAGCGGGAGACGGCGGCGGAGATCAGGGCGGTCTATGAACGGACGGGTTACGTCCTTGACACCCACACGGCAGTGGCATCCTTCGTGGGGAGGAAGTACCGGGAGACGACAAAGGACGACAGAAAGATGGTGATCGCCTCCACGGCAAGTCCTTACAAATTCACAAGAAGTGTCATGGAAGCCATTGGCGGGCAATATGATGGAATGGAGGACTTTGCACTGGCGGACAAACTGGCGGAGCTTTCCGGTGTACCGGTTCCCGCCGCAGTCGAGGAGATCCGCACGGCCGAGGTGCTCCACAGAACCGTCTGCGAGATTTCGGAGATGGAAACCGTGGTGAAATCATTTCTGGGAGTGTAAGAAGTAAGAAAATTGTCATATTTTGTTAAGGCCATCTTTAAAAATATGTGTTATGGTAAGAGAGGGCATGGCCTGATAAAATATTGCAGGTAAAAGAGGTTGAGAATATGGCACAAGAGGACAGGAACATGGGACGGTCGGAGAACCTCCGGCTTGCTCACAGATCCAGAAACAGAATACGGCCGGAAGGCGGGGAGAGAGACGCAGAGCGCAGGATGACGGTCAATGAGGTGCCGGGAGGCGACAGTCCCCGGCGGCCGACGGGAAGCCCGCAGAGGCCGGCGGGGCAGCAGCCGGTCCGTCAGGGTGCGGCGGAGGGCCAGAGGTCGGCGGTGAGACAGTCCGTCCAGGGCGGTCAGCCGTCCGGAAGCCGGGGGGCTGCAGGGGTGCGGTCCGCCCGGGGAAATCGACCGTCGGGAGCCCGGGGGTCGGAGGGACGGCGGCCCGTTCAGGGCAGTCAGCAGGCCGCAGGCCGCAGGCCGACGGGGGACGCATCCCCGAGGGGCAGCTCCGAAGCTCGCTGGGCCCGCTGGGAGGAGGAGAAGTACCGCAGGGAGAGGGCGGAGCAGGAGCAGCGGCAGAGACAGAAAAGGCTTGTGATTATTATTTTGGCCGCAGCGGCGGCCGTGCTGGCCCTGGCGGTGGTCCTCTGGCTGGTGTTTGGCGGTGACAGGAATCCCAGTGAACCGGCGGCGGCGACGCAGGAGCCGCAGACAAGCGGGGCGGCTTCGGACGGAAGGATTTCTGAGACTGATTTCTCCTTTACGGTTCCGGCTGAAAGGCAGGAAGCCGGGACGATGCAGGAGATGAAGGAGCTGGCCGACTATGAAGGCTACGTGGTTCACTATCCAGTGACGGGAAATGCGGCCATGGACGAGGCCATTGCGAAACGGGCGGACGACATGGCTTCCGTGTTCAAAAGACAGGTTCAGGATATGCGGACCGACGGCAGGACCCGCATGACCATGACCGGCGATTATGAGTCCTATCAGACCGGGGAGGCGCTCGTTTCCGTCAAGTTCAATATTCACAAGGAGCTTCCACAGGCGAACGAGGCCGGTGACAGCATCGAGACCTATACGTACCGGATGTCCGACGGGGCGGAGCTGGGCCTCTCCGACGTGCTGACGGAGGGGTATCTGGAGCTGTTGTCGACGAAGACGAAGGAGTTTGTCCAGACGCAGGGGGGAACCTCGAGGGAGGGGGCGGCGGAGGCGGCCGATGCGAATTTCAGGTACTATACCTGGAATGAGGACGGCCTGACCCTCTATTTCCCCGGCGGGACGCTGATCGACGGCGTAACGGAGACGCTTTCCTTTACCATTCCCATGGAGGAGCTCTCCGGGCATCTGGCCATGGACCTGGGCGGCGGAGGCCAGGACGGGCAGGAGGCCCAGGCCCCCGTGGCCGGGAAGGTGGACCCCTCAAAGCCCATGGTGTGTCTGACCTTTGACGACGGGCCGAAGGCGGCGACGACCCCGGAGCTTCTGGACATTCTGGAGGAGAACGACGCCAGGGCGACCTTCTTCGTGGTGGGAAATGCGCTGAAAGGCAGCAGTGCCGAGGAGATTATCCGGCGGGAGCTGGAGCTGGGCTGCCAGGTGGGCAACCACACGGCGAGTCATGAGAATTTTAAAAAGATCAGCGACGAGGAGATTGACGCACAGATCGAAGGGGTTAATGACATCCTCAAGGGCTGGGGCCTCCCGGCCTGCGGCACGGTGCGCCCGCCCTACGGCGGATGGAACAATCACGTGCGGGACGTGGTGAAGTACCCCATGGCCCGCTGGAACGTGGACACGCTGGACTGGGAGACCAGAGATCCGGAGGCCACGATCCAGTGCGTGCTCTACGACGAGGTGAAAAAGGCGGCGGACGGGGACATCATCCTCATGCACGACATCCATGCGGAGACCATCGAGGCCTGCCGGACCATCATCCCGGAGCTCAAGGCCAGGGGCTTCCAGCTCGTGACCATGGAGGAGATGTTTGCGGCCAGGGGGATCCCCTACGAGGCCGGAAAGGTGTATTATTCCATCGGGGACATCCGGACGGATTTCGGAGAATAAATGAATCGAGCAGGGGAACGTTCTTTTCCCCTGCTCGCATGTTGTTACTTTCCAAATAATTTTGCGGCTTCCTCCATGTTTTTGATGACGGGCACCTGGAAGGGACAGCGCTTCTCGCAGGCACCGCACTGCACGCATTCCGAGGCCGTATGGGGGAGGACGGCGTAATGTTCCCGGACGGTTTCAGGGAGCTCACCCTGTGCCCTGGCCAAGTTCAGGAACTTGGTGACGGAGGCCACGTCGATGCCCTTGGGACAGGGGGCGCAGTGGCCACAGTACATGCAGTGGCCCTTCCAGCTTATTTTGGGGAAGGAGGCAAAGGCTTCCGCATAGTCCTTCTCCTCGTCGGAGACGTCCTCGTAGGCCAGGCTGCCCTTCAGGTCCTCCAGACTTCTGGCCCCGGACATGACGCAGGCCACGCCGGGGCGGCTCAGCGCATAGTGGAGGCATTGATAAGGAGTCAGGGCTTTCCCGGCCGGGGAGAGCTCCCCGCTCAACAGGTCGCCGCCGCCGAAGGCCTTCATGACCGTGATGCCCACGCCGAGGCGCTGGCAGGTCTCGTACAATTCTTGGCGGAGGGGTTCCATGTTGACCAGTGGCTTTTCGTAGCTCTTTTCATCCCACAGAAGCTCCAGATTCTCATTTGCCGGCTGCAAGTCGTAGCAGGGATTGATGCTGAAAAGGAGCACGTCGATCAGCCCCGTATGTATGGCCGCCAGGGAAGCCTCCGGGTTGTGGCTGGAGAGACCGATGGCCTTGATGGTCCCGGCTTTTTTTAATTCCAGGGCGTATTCCATGACCGGACCGTTCTTGACGGATTCCCATTCAGACACGGAATCGACATAATGGATCATCCCGATATCCAGGTAATCCGTGCCGAGCCGCTTTAGCTGGTCCTCAAATCCTTCTTTTACTTCTGCGATATCGCGGGTGCGCTTGTACTGTCCATCCTTCCAGATGGTGCAGAGATGTCCTTCCAGGACAAATTTCTCCCGGCGCCCGGAAAGCGCCTTCCCAAGAGCGGAGCGCATGTCCGGGTTGGGCGAATAGAGGTCGATGCAGTTGGCGCCGGCCTCCTCCATCGCGTCGATCAACTGCTTTACGGTTTCGTCGGACTTCTCCAGAAATCCCTCGCAGCCCATGCCGATCTCGCCGACCTCGATGCCGGTGCGGCCAAGTGTACGGTAGTTCATGGTGGGTACCTCCTTATGGATTAAAATATGGTGTTTATTCACGAGTCTGCTTCATGTGCCTCATTTTCAATCTCCTGCACATCTGTTTTTTCAAAATCATTTCCGGTCAGATGTTTTAAAGCGTGCAAAAAAGTCTTTTTTCTGTGCTCCGGCGACAGGGTTTCTTCGATAAATATGGTATAGCTGCCGTCCTCGTTGGCCACGACAGCTTCATTTACTTTTCCGGGGAGCGGAATCAGAAAGGTCTGGTAATCAATCAATATCCCTTCTCTCCTTTCGTTTCAGAGCCAAAAGCATGGTGTGGACGGCGGCCAGGTCCTCCGGTTCCGCATCCCTGGCGGCGTCGAACAAGATGCGAAGCTCCTTGTTTTCAAAAATATCCTGAGCGATGGAGGCTGTTTCGTCGTTGAGGTAATAGTTTGCGCCCTCTTCCGATTCCTTTCCATGCATCAGGTAATCAAATGGTACTCCGAAATAGTCCGCAATCTTCTGTATCTTATCAGATTTCGGAGTATATCTCCCAGCCTTCCAGTTGCTGACGGTCGCAGTGGTGATTCCCGTCTCTTTGCATACCCGATAGGGAGTCACGCCCTTCTGCTCGCACAATTGTTCAAAAATTTCATACATGGCACACCCCTGCAATATAGCTTAGAAAAATAAGTTAAAAAACTTGACTAACTTTGCAAATGATGCTATCATAAGGACAATAGCTTTGAAAACAAAGCTAGATTTAAGTGAATGAATAAGATTTCCTTGATAGCTTCGTTATGGTTTGATTATATTTGAAATCTTAGCTATTGTCAATGGTTTAGCAAAAAGAAAATGACAGGGGGAATTTATGATGGAGAAAAAGAGATTGAGGGAAATGACTTGGGAGGATTACGGGATATCCAGACATCGGTATGAAGAGCTCCGGGCGTTTTGTCTTCAATATGAGGAGAAGAGGCGAGAGATTGCAAAAAGCGAGACGGGTTTTCATTATCGTAAGGCAGTCAGTCGGACAGGGACGGAGGATCCGGCGAAGCGGGCGGCGCTTCGGAGGCGGAGGCCATTGCTTACATTGACAAAAAGCTGGCACCCGTCCAGCCCGGGGCCTGAGGTCTGGCGGCGGCCGGCCGGATGCGGGAGTCACCGTGTCCGGCCGGATTGCGGTGAAAGCTGGGAAACTGAAAAAGGCCTCCTTTCGGAAATGTCCCGGAAGGGGAGAAAGGATGAGAGATGTTTGCAAAGACGGTATCGGTAACGTACGGAGGAAAGGAATATTTTCTGGCCTACAATGCCTGGGCCATGTTTCAGATTCAGGATTTATCTCCGGACAAGGGGGTGATGGAGGTTCTGGCGGCCCAGGGAGGCGAGGGCTTTTCCCTGTTTTGCAAGGCGGCGGAGCTCATGTAGGAGGCAGCGGAGGGCATCTGCAGATACGAGGGCGGAGAAGCGGGGGAGCCGTTGAAAAGCGAGCGGATTGCGAACGTGGCAAGGCCCGTGGACGTTCTGGAGCTCAGACGGGCCATGCTGGAGGCGGTCGCCCACGGATACGGGCGGGAAATGAGAGAGGAAGAGGAATTTTGGGAACAGGGTCGGGTGAGGGAAAGAAGGGTGATGAAATAGCAGAAGAAGTGAGAGTGAGCATTGTCCTGGAGGGGGAAGAAGAATACAACCGAAAGATAGAAAGCATCAACAGGGCATGCCGCCTGTGGGAGAGCAATCTGGAAAAGGTGAAAAGCGCCCAGAACCGGCAGAAAGAGTCGGCGGAGACCCTGGGAGAAAGACTTGGCGCTCTCGGGCAGGTGCAGGGGAAGCTGAATGAGAAGCTGGCGGTCACGAATCAGGTGTATGAGAGTGCGAAAGGCCGACAGGAGGCATATGGGGAAGCGGTTGCCAGACTCAGGGAGAAGCAGGAGGAGGCGGAGGAGAGCCGGAGGGCCCTGGGGAACTCGAAGATTCAGGCGGGGACGGAAGAAATCGCAGACGCTCTGATGAAGTGTGCGGAGGTCTCTGCGGAATCTGAAACCTCCATGGCGAAGATCGAGGCGGTGGTCGGGACGACGGCGGCTCCGATGGAACAGATAAAAGATCAGATCCTCCAGGTATCCACGGAGCTTGGCATGGGCGCTTCCCAGGTGGCGGAATCGGCTTACGGCGCAATCTCGGCGGGGATCGATACGGCGAAATCGGTGGAATTCGTAGAACAGGCATCGAAGCTGGCCGCAGGCGGCTTTATGGACAATGCTGCGGCCATGGACATCCTTTCCACGGCGGTGGACGCCTACAATCTGGAGATCAACAACACGAGCCGGGTTTTCATATTCGACAGCCGGGACGGAACATATTCGGAAGACCATGAAATTTTCCAGGGAAAGATTACCGGGATTGAGACGGACTTTCAGAATGGGCAGAGGATCGAATGTGCGGGGGCATTTTCGTATTTGGAACACAGCATACAGAGACCGTCGGAGCATCAGAATAAACCGGTTTCTCAGTTTGTCGCATTTCTTCTGGGGGAACATATAAAAGAAAAAAGTGCCAATGAATACTTGACACATACCACTTGGTCACTTGCGTTTATTTCGATAACGGAATATAATAAAATAAGGAGTGGGTGCGTGATAAACGGGAATGGAAAGAGGATGAGCGCACAGACCACGAGCCTGCGAATAACATGGAAGCCTGCAATGAGATAGACGCCGTGCTCGGGGTGTTGAAGAATTTGTTCCTCTGCAACAGGCAGAAAACGGACTATTATCTGCTCATGATGCCGGGGGACAAGACGAGGACGTACTGGAGGGGGAGTATCTGGGATGCCATCCATGTGTATGCACATCCAGCCTGAAGATGAGAACGAGGGATGTCATTGAGAAATTTCTTCCTGCGACGGGCCACGGATATGAGACAGTGCGTCTGACAGGAGAGGATTGATCGTATGTCAAAAAACAACGAAAAAACAAACGTCATGCGTGTTTTGGATGGGAAGAAGATCCGGTATGCGGCGCATGCCTATGAGCCCGATGCCGCCATGAGCGGCGAAGAGATAGCGCTGCTGCTGAAAGAGAATGCCGATCAGGTTTTCAAGACGCTCGTCACGCAGGGAAAGTCCGGCCGGTATTATGTGTTCGTGGTTCCCGTGAAAGCAGAACTGGATTTGAAAAAGGCGGCAAAGGCGGCAGGAGAGAAAGCCATCCGCATGATCAAACAGAAGGAGCTCTTGCCGCTCACCGGGTATGTGCATGGCGGCTGTTCCCCGATCGGGATGAAGAAGCAGTTCCCGATTTTCCTTCACGAGACGGCAAGGCGGTACGACAGGGTGTTCGTGAGTGCGGGAAAGGTGGGATTTCAGATCGAATTATCGCCGCAGGATCTGGCATCCGTCACGGGCTGTGGTTTTGCCGACATAACAGAGACGGGCTTATGATCAAGGCCGTCAGGGGAGACATTACAAAGTTGCAGTTTACAAGGAAGAGATCGAAAAGCCGTATGAGGCGCAGTGGGAAATGGATATGAGACTGTTTATAGCGATAAATTTCGACGGGGAGGCCTTAGACGACCTGGTCAGACTGCAGACGGAACTCAGGGACTGCGGGGCAGAGGGGAATTTTACAAGGCCGGAGAACCTGCATCTTACACTTGCCTTTATCGGAGAGTATGGCAATCCGGATGACGTCCTTGACGTGATGGAAACCGTGCCGTTTAGGCCGATCCCTTTGAAAGTTGAAGGTCTGTGGTATTTCCGGGATATGTATTTTGCAAGGATGGGGCATGTTCCGGAATTGGAAAGTTATGTGAGAAGACTGCGGAGGGCTTTGTCGGAGAATGGCATCCCCTTTGACAGGAAGAGGTTTTCGCCGCATATCACCCTGATACGGAAGGTGTCTTTCAAAGACGGGGTCCCAGGGGAAGTTCCGGAGCATGTCAACGCGAGGGAAACCGTGGCGAAGGCGGTATCACTTATGCATTCGGAACGAGGGAAGAGAGGGATGATCTACACAGAAATCGGGAGTATTGATGGCGGCTGAAAATATTGGGGCATTCCCAAAAACGGCATCCGGATCACAGGCTCACACACGGCCGCCCAGGCGGACCTGGTGTGGAACACGGAAAGCGGCCCGAAATGGGCCGCTTTCATAATTCAATCATCGCCTTGTCAAAGACCCTGTATTTACGGAACCGTTTATCAGTTCCCGTAAATACAGGGTCTTTTGTTTTCTGGAGACAACAGGGCTCGAACCTGCGACCTTCTACACGTCAAGCAGACGCTCTCCCAGCTGAGCTATGTCTCCGCTACAAAAAACAGTATAACGGAAAGCGGGGAAAAATGCAAGCGAAACTTTCGGGATTTTAAAAGAAAACTTCCCGCATGTTTGGGATGCGGGAAGTCTTGACAGTTTATGAAGTTTTATACAACGGATTTTTTAGCAGGTGGCTCCGCCTTTCATGTGTTTCTGGGCGGCGATATTCTCGGCCTTTCGCTCTAAAAGATCGTTGGCGAGGAGCTGTTCCTGCACGTTTTCAAAGCCGAGGCGCTCCACCGTGTCGGCGAACCGCTCGCCGGTGATCCCCTGTTCGCGGAAGAGGAGGATAGCCTTCTCCACCACGGCCAGGACCTCGTCCTTGTCGGTGAAGATCCTGTCCAGGAAGCGGCCCTGGGCCGTCTTTTTACCCCAGCGTCCGCCGATGTAGATCCGGTAGCCGTCGGTGTAGTCCTCGAAGGCGCCGAAAGGACAGAAGCCATGGCAGCGTCCGCAGTGGTTGCAGGCGTTCTCGTCGATGGTGATCTTTCCGTCCACCAGTTTCGCCACGTGGATGGGACAGTTCTTCTCCACCTGGCAGTTCTTGCAGCTTCTGCATTTCTCCAGGTTGACGAGGGGCACCCGCTGGCCGATTATGCCTAAGTCGTTGAGGTCGGGCTTCACGCAGTTGTTGGGACAGCCGCCCACGGCGATCTTGAACTTGTGGGGCAGCTTCACGTCCGCATAGCCGTGGAAGAACCGCTCGTGGATCTCCTCCGACAGGGCGAAGGTGTCGATCAGGCCGTATTGGCAGGTGGTTCCCTTGCAGGAGACCACGGGCCGCACCTTGGAACCGGTCCCGCCGGTCTCTAAGCCCCGCTCCATCAGGTATTCCCGGAGGGGCTCGATGTTGTCGAAGGGAACGCCCTGGATCTCCATGGTCAGGCGGGAGGTCATGGTCACCTCGCCGTTTCCGAACAGTTCGGCTGCGTCGGCGATGGTCCTCGCCTCCTCGCCGGTGATCTTTCCGTTGCGGGTGATCACCCGGCCGTTGAACTTATCCGGCGTCCGCTTGTCCTTCAAGAAGCCGAGGGCCTTGACTCTGGTCTCCTCCGCCTTGGGGACGGCGGTTCCGGCAGTCTTTACCTTCACGTCGTTGAAGGAAAGGCCGCCCTCCAGCACCGCCGTGTTCGTATAGCCGAAATGACGCAGGCGGTTCTGCAGGAAATAGCCCCGTTTGCCCTTGGCGCAGACTAAGAGCAGCTTTTCATCCCTGCCGATGCCCTCCAGGGGTCCGTCCACCTCGGCCAGCTTGACGTACTGTGCCCCGGTGACGGAAGGGACGAGGGCGGTATCCAGCACCCGGTAATCCTTCGCCTCCCCGGCGGCGTACTGGGCGGGAGTCATGCTCACGAGGTCGCCGTTTAATTTGTTGAGCAGCACGTAAACCGCCTGGACAAAGGGATGGATGGCCGTGGAGAAGGGCGGCGCATAGGCGAAATCCGCATTCTCGAAGTCCTCCAGCCTGGCGCCCATGGTGAGACCCATGACGGCGATGTCCACCATCTTGTCCACGGCGCCGGGGCCGAAGACCTGCAGGCCGAGAAGCTTATGGCTCTCTCTGTCGGCGACCAGCTTGGTGGCGAAGAAGGAGGCGTCCGGATAGTAGTGGGCCTTGTCGTCGGTCACCATGAGGGCCGTCTCGACCTCGTATCCGGCGGCCCTGGCCTGGGCTTCCGTCAGTCCCGTGCGGCCGCAGTTAAGGCCGGGCAGCCTGATGACGCCCGTGCCGAGGACGCCGGGGTGGGAATGGTCCTTTCCGGCGAGGACCTGTGCCAGGGTGCGGCCCTCCAGATTGGCGGAGGAGCCCATGGGGGACCACTGGGGAGCCCCGGTGATCCGGTTCACGACCTGCACGCAGTCTCCGGCGGCGTAGACATCCGGCAGGCTGGTCTTCATGGTCCCATCCACGACGATGGTGCCCCGGTTCATCTCGATGCCGCTTCCCTCGAGAAACTCCGTATTGGGGCGGATGCCGGCGGCCATAACCACCACGCCGCAGGAGAAGAGCCCGGCGCTTGTCCTAATGCCCGTGACATGGTCCTCCCCGATGATCTCCTCGCCCTTCACGCTGGTGATCACCCGGATCCCCTGCTTTAGCAGATGCTTTTTCCCGTAGGAGGCCATCTCCTCGTCCAGGATGTTGGGGAGGATCTGGGGTGCGAAGTCCACCACCGTGACGGCGACGCCCTTCTGCTTCAGGTTCTCCGCAATCTCCAGGCCGATAAAGCCGGCTCCCACCACGACCGCCTTTTTGACGGCCTTTTCTTCTATATAGGAGCGCAGGGCGATGGCGTCGTCCGGGGTGCGCATGGTGAACACGCCGGGCAGCCCGATTCCCGGGAGGGGAGGCACGGACGGGGAAGCCCCGGTGGCGATGACCAGCTTGTCATAGGAATAGACCTCCGAAGCCCCGGTCTTGAGGTCTTTCACGTCCACCGTTTTTTCTCCGGCATGGATGCCGACGGCTTCCTTCTCCGTCAGGACCGTGACGCCCGTGAGGCCAGAATATTTGGCGGGAGTATTGACGATCAGCTCGTCCCGCTCCTCGATGAGCCCGCCCACGTAGTAGGGGAGTCCGCATCCGGCGTAGGAGATGTCGGAGCCTTTGGTGATGACGGTGACCTTGGCGTCCCTGCATTCCCGTTTCAGCTTGGCAGCCGTTTTTGTTCCGGCGGCGACGCCGCCGATGATCAGTACGTTCATACAAACCCTCCTTGTACAAATTGTTCTGGAGATATTATAGCATACGGGGGTATGCTGGAAAAACTATTTTTCAAAATAATCGGCGACGGCCTTCAGGTGCTCGATAATGGGGAGGTGCTGGGGACAGACCCCCTCGCACTGGCCGCATTCCACACAGTCGCTGGCCTTGCCAAACACCGTGGCCAAGCGGGAATAATATTCCCCCTGGGGGGTCCAGCTCTTTGTCCTTAGCTCCTGTTTGTCCGTATTATATAAGGAAAAATATTTGGGGATGGCGATGTTCTGGGGGCAGCCGTCGGTGCAGTAGGAGCAGCCGGTGCAGGGAACGGCGATGTTTTTATTGATGATCGTCACCGCTTTTTTGATGATCTCCTTCTCCGCCTCGTCCACGGGGAGCAGATCGCTCATGTATCCGGTGTTGTCAAGAAGCTGTTCCATGTCGCTCATGCCGCTTAGGACCATCATCACGTTATCCAGGCTGGCGGCGAAACGGATGGCCCAGGAGGAGACGGACATGTCCGGATGACGCTCCTTGAAGAGCGCCTCGGCCTCGTCCGGGATCTGCGCCAGGGTGCCGCCTTTGACCGGCTCCATGACAATGACCGGTTTGCCGTGCTTTTTGGCGACCTCGTAGCATTTCCGGGACTGGACTCCCTCGCTGTCCCAGTCCAGGTAATTGATCTGGAGCTGGACGAATTCCATTTCCGGATGGTCGGTGAGGACCTCGTCCAAGAGTTCCGGGCTGTCGTGGAAGGAAAAGCCGATCTTTCTCACGAGCCCCCGGGCCTTCTTTTCCTTCAGCCAGGTAAAGCAGTCCAGTCGGTTAAAGATCTCGTAATGGTCTGCGCCGATGTCGTGGAGCAGATAGTAGTCGAAATAATCCACCCGGGTCTTTCTAAGCTGCTCGTTAAAAATACGGTCCCGGTCTTCCTTCGTGTTCAGGAAGGGGGCGGGGAGCTTGTCGGCCAGGGTGAAGCTGTCCCGGGGATGACGGCTCACCAGGGCCTCCCCGGCGGCGTTCTCGCTCTGGAAGCCGCAGTACATCCATGCGGTGTCAAAATAGGTGAAGCCCTTCTCCAGGAAGGCGTCGACCATTTTTTTCGTCTGTTCCATGTCGATCTTCGCAGGGTCGTTGGGGTCGAGAGAGGGGAGCCTCATCAGCCCGAAGCCAAGTTTCTTTGTACTCATAGTGATCCTCCTGTATGATTAATATTTGTTTTTTCTGTTCTGCGCAGTTTCGGACGCTAGATTTGTTCGATAAAACGATGAATGTAGTAAAGTCCGGCGCCGATGGCCGTGGCAAATTTTCCATCCTCCCGCTTGGTGATGAAGTTCTCCTCTGCGGGAAAGGCGGAAAAGGAATTTATCATATGAAAGAGAAGCTCCAGATCTTCGTCGATAAAAAAAGTAGCCAGGTAACCGCTGATGATCATGTTGCAGTCAATGAAAGAAATAATGTTGCTGAGACCCTGGGCGAGCTGGTTCAGATAGGTAAACCAGACGGTCTGTCTGGCCGGGGAACCGGCCCGGAGTTCGGAAAAAAACTGCTCTGCGCTGCAGCCCGCAATCCGCTCCAGACTTTCTGCGGAGCAACAGGTATCCAGGCAGCCGCGCTGTCCGCAGTAACATAGTGGGCCATTGGGCATAACGCACATGTGCTCGATGGTGCCGCCGTGCATATGGAGGCCCGTGTGAATTTGTCCGTTCAGAATCAGGGAACTTCCCAAATTTTGGTTTAACAGGACAACGAGAGTGTCTTCCATATCTGTTTTATTCCAGAGTTCTGCGAAACCGGCGGCCTTTGCGTCGTGTTCCAGACGGCAGGGATAAGAGATATAAGATGCCAGAGAAGAAAGCCGGAATCCCAGGTTGTCCATGAGTTTTCCATAAGTGACAGAAGTCCCGTCACGGGAGACAAGCCCCTGGGTGGCAATGCCGACACCCAGAATGGATTCCGGAGATACGGGAAGCTCTTGGGCAAACTGACAGACGGCTTCGCCCAGCTTTTGGCAGTATGCGTCGGAATTTTCATAAGGAAGCTCTAAGGTTTGCGGATTGATTGGATTTCCATACAGGTCAAGGCCGGTGATGTGGACCTTTTTGAAAAACATGCTGACGCCGATGGCGACTCTGGCCGTCTCATTGATACGGATGACATAGGCCTTCCGGCCGCCGGTGGATTGGTAAAATCCGTCCCTCCGGATAAAACCCGCCGATTCCAGCGATTTCAGGTTTTGGGTGACCGTGGTCAGGCTCATGTGGAGGCTGGCGGCGATCTCTTGCTTGGCGACGGCCCTCTGTTCATAAATATAGTGGTAGATGGTTTTGCGGTTCATCTTTTTGACGTGTGAAGCAGTTAAACCCGTTTCAGCCATTTTATTCCCCCTTATTGTCGAAAAGTACAAAGTCTATGGGAATGCATAATTGTTTTAAGCATACCAAATTTATAGAATGAAAGCAATAAGAAAAAATGAATTGTAGTTTTTGCACAAAAAATCGGCGGAATATTTAGTGAATTTTTGCATTGAAATTGTAATGGGCGATATTATATAATACTTTCAACCAATGGATATGCGAAAGACATAACCAAAATATATATGCAAAACACATATACAAAATTATTGACTATAACTTTTGCGGGAGAATGATATGAAACAATATTTGAATGTTACGCCGGAGGAAAAGGTGATCGGGCTGGGTTCCTCCATTGTTTACGGCAACAGGACGGAGTGGTGCGGCGCTACCTGGAGGCCCTTGGAATTGAGCCTGATGCGCTCCAGGCAGTTTTTCTACTATGACGAGGCGGAAACCCTGCCCGTGATCGTGTTTTTCTGCGGGGGAGGATTTACCAACGTGGACCACAACGTATGGATGCCGGAGCTTGCCTGGTTTGCGAAGAGGGGCTATGCGGTGGTCAGCGTTCATTACAGCGTGACGGCCAGGACCCGCTTCCCCATGCAGCTGGAGGATGCGAAGCTGGCGATCCGGTATCTGAGGGCCCACCGGGAGGAACTTCGTCTGGACACGGACCGGATGATCGCCATGGGAGAGTCGGCCGGCGGCTATCTGTGCGGTCTCGTGGGATTGACCGGGAAGGACGGGACCCATGACGTGGGAGAGTATCCGGAATACTCCAGTGAAGTTTCCGGCGTGGTGTCCTTTTACCCGGTGACCGATGCGGGGCTGTTTGCAAAAGAACTGGAAAAAAACGGGGAACCGCTGATTCCGCCGGACATGGGAAGTTATCCGGGGCTTGCGGGGCTGGTTTCAGAGAAGACGCCGCCTTTTATGCTGCTCCACGGAACGGCGGATTCCCAGGTGCCCGTCAGCCAGAGCGAGCTATTGTACGAGGCGCTTGCGGCGCAGGGGGTTCGGGCGGAATTATATATTGTGGAGGGGGCGGAACATGCGGACGCCCATTTCTTCCAGCCGGAAATGAAAGAACGGATCCTCGCATTTATGGATTCGGTGGTGAAGGCCGGGGATTAGGACGGAAAGAGGAGCCTGAAAAGGAAAAGAACAGAAATTAGCCGGAATGGTCCGGTTAATCATAGAAAACAAGGAGGAACAAGATGAAAAAATTAGTGGCAGTTGTACTTGCGGGGCTGATGGTATTCAGCCTGGCGGCATGCGGAGGCGGCGATTCCAAGGAGACGGAAGCCAAAAAGGAAACAGAGGCAAAGACGGAGGCGGATACGGAGAAAGCGGAGACTCAGGAAGCCGCTGCGCCGGAGAAGAAGGATTCCTATTCGGTAGGAATCACGATTCAGGACCTCTCCAATGCGACCTGGGCGACTCAGGTGAACACCATCACAGAGAAATGCGAGGAGCTTGGATGGACCGTCACGGCGGTGCAGCATGACAATGACGCACAGAAATGCATCACCCAGATTGAAAACTTTACCAATTCCGGCTGTGATTTCATTTTCATCCAGTCTTCGGCGGCGGAGGCCATCAAGGATGCGGTGAAGGCGGCGCAGGACAAGGGAATCTGCGTCATCGGGACGGGCGTGGCCCTGGACTTTGCCGACATGAATTACACCAACGACAACTACGATGCGGGATACCGCTGCGGCAAGGCCATCGGCGAGTGGGCCAACGAGACCTTCGGCGAGGATCATGAGCTGATCGTGGCGCAGTTTTTATACGACGAGATCGTGGAAGTGACGCAGAGAACGGACGGACAGCTGGACGGATTGAAGGAGGTTCATCCCAAGTTCCAGGTGGTGGCGAACGCACATCCCACGGACAGCGCCACCGCCATGACGGAGACCGAGAACGTGCTGACGGCCCATCCGGAGATCGAGGTCATCTTCAACTGGGGTGATTCCATGGCCCTGGGGAGCCTGGAGGCGGTCCGCTCCATGAAGCGGGAGGGTGAGAATATGGCGATCGTCAGCGTGGACGGCACCGACGAAGCGGTAGCGGAGATTGCGGCAGGCTCTTCCCTGATCATGTCCTGCAGCCTTGGCGGGCCGGAGGAGCAGGGAATCCAGCAGTTCGACATGCTGCAGGCGTACCTTGCGGGGACCAACGAGGATCATTACTATTCTCCCAACATCACCATTGACAGATCCAACGCAAAGGATTATGTGAAATAATCCGGCCGGTCGCGGAACCGACGGGAAAATAAGGTCGGACAGGAACCATTTGGATTCGGGGCGGGACGCATCGCCGGGGAGCGGTGCCCCGCCCCCTTATGCGGAAGAGAGGTGCAACATGGCGGGCCAGGAAGAGAGAACCGCACTTTCCGTCCGGGGCATCGTGAAGGAGTATCCGGGCGTCAGGGCTCTGGACGGGGTGTCCATTGATTTCAGGCAGGGGGAAGTGCATGCGCTGATGGGGGAGAACGGGGCGGGAAAGTCCACTCTGATCAAGACCATTGCGGGAGCCATTCAGCCGGATGCCGGCGAGATTTACGTGGACGGAAATAAAATCGAACATATGACGACGAAGCTTTCCAGAGAACTCGGGATCGCCGTCATTTATCAGGAGTTAATGATGATACCGGCCCTGAGCGCGGCGGAGAACGTGTTTTTGGGAACGGACGTGAAAAAGCGCGGGCTGATCGACGGCAGGGACATGGGCCGCCGGGCGAAGGAGATTTTTGACCAGCTGGGGGTGGACATTGATCCCGCCAGCAGGACGGACCGGCTGTCGGTGGCTTATCAGCAGATGATCGAGATCGCAAGGGCGTTGGTGAAAAATGCGAAGATTCTGATCATGGACGAGCCGTCCGCCATGCTGACGGAGGACGAGGTGCAGACCATGTTCCGGACGGTGGAACGGCTCAGGGAGTCGGGGGTCATGATTATCTATATTTCCCACCGGCTGGAGGAGGTGTTCCAGATTTCCGACCGGATCTCCATCATGAGGGACGGGAAATACATTACCACGCTGAACACGAGGGAGACCAACAAACCGGAACTGATCCATTACATGGTGGGAAGGGAGCTCACGGAGACTTTTCCGGAGAAGGATTATGAGAGCGGGGACGTGGGGCTGGAAATTAAGAACTTCACCGGAAACGGGGTGAGGGACATTTCCCTCTCGGTACGCCACGGAGAGATCCTGGGGCTTGGCGGACTGGTGGGGGCCGGCCGGACGGAACTCGCCCAGCTGATCTTCGGTTACGTGAAAAAGGAGGCCGGGGAGATGTTCGTGGAGGGAAAACAGGTGACGGTGAGGAATCCGAAGGATGCGGCGGCCCTCAGGATCGGGCTGATTCCGGAGGACCGGAAAGGTCAGGGGCTTCTCCTGAATTTTGACCTGACCTCCAACGTGGTGCTGCCGTCGCTGCCGCGGCTTTCGAAACTCACCTTTGTAAACAAAAAACGGGAAGCGGAGATGGCCGAGGATCAGAGAAAGGCGCTGCTCATCAAGACGCCGACCATGGCGCAGAAGGCAAAGAACTTAAGCGGCGGCAATCAGCAGAAGGTGGTGCTGGCGAAATGGCTGGCGGCGGAGTGTGATTACCTGATTTTTGACGAGCCGACCCGGGGCATCGACGTGGGGGCCAAGCAGGAGATCTACAAGCTGCTCAGACGGCTGGCGGCGGATGGAAAGTGCATCATCATGATTTCCTCGGAGATGGAGGAGCTGATCGGCGTATCGGACCGAATCATCGTCCTCTGCGAGGGGAAAATGACAGGAGAGCTTCAGAAGGAAGAGTTTAATCAGGATAAGATCCTGGCGCTGGCGTCAGGCGAGAAGGATGAGGTAGGGGCATGAGTGGAAAAATGATAATTCAGAAAATAAAAACCTCCAGCGTGTTGGCGATTACGATCCTGCTGATCGGCATTATCGCATTATTTTCATGTTTGAGCCCGCAGTTTCTGACGGGACAGAACATCATGAACGTGCTCCGGCAGGTTTCCATGATCGGAATCGCGGGATGCGGCATGATTACGGTGCTTTTGACGGGAGGGATCGATTTATCTCTGGGCGCCATGGTAAAATTCATTAACATCGTGTGTGCGACCATGATCGTGACCTGGGGGCTTCCCCCGGTGCCGGCCTGTATCCTGGGAGTCCTGATCGCCACGGCGCTGGGCACGATCAGCGGATTTCTGATTTCCAAATTTAATCTGATGCCGTTCATCATCACCCTGTGCATGAAATTCGTGCTCCAGGGCCTGAGCTTCATCATCACCAACAGCCAGCCCATTTACGGCCTGCCGGAAAGCTTCAAGGTGCTGGGGCAGGGATACGTTCTGGGCGTGCCCATCCCGGTCATCCTCATGGCGGTCCTGGTGGTGCTCACCGGCATCTTCCTGAATAAAACTTACGTGGGACGGTATTTTTATTACCTGGGCGGAAACGAGGAGGCCACGAAGCTCTCCGGTGTCAACACGAAGCTGATCCGGGTTCTGGCCTACAGCCTGACCGGGTTTTTCACCGGAATTGCGGCCATTGTCTGGCTGTCCAGGGTCAATTCGGGACAACCGGCCACGGGAACGGATTTCGAGTTTGACGTGATCTGCGGTCTGGTGCTGGGCGGCGTCAGCGCTTCCGGCGGCGAGGGCGGCATCCTGGGCGGCCTGATCGGCATTGTGGCCATCGGTTTTTTAAACAACGGCATGACGATGATCAACCTGAGCGAGTATCATCAGATGGTGGTCAAGGGGCTGGTGCTCCTGCTTGCCATCGGCATGGACAGCATCAAGATCATGATGAGAAATAAGCAGAGCAAGGCGAGAGCCTGAACCTGGCGGAAAAGAGGGAAAATTGTGATGAAAGGTACATATTTTTTAGGCGCGGCGGCTTCGCCCCGATTTGAAGTGAGGGAGATGGAGTTGGGAGAGCCGGGACCTCATGAGGTTTTGGTGGAAAACAGATCCTGCGGGGTCTGCGGGACGGACGTGCATATTTATCACGGGGAGGCCGGCTCGGCGGAGGTCCATCCTCCGGTGGTTCTGGGACACGAATTTGCTGGCGTGGTGGTCAGGACGGGCTCTGCGGTGACGAACGTGAAAGAAGGAGACCACGTGACACTGGACCCGAACATGTACTGTGGAAAATGCATGCCCTGCCGTATGGGGAAAAAGCAGAACTGTGAGAATTTGTTTGCGCTGGGCGTCAACGTGAACGGCGGGTTTGCCCAATATGCGATGTGCCCGGACACCCAGTGCTTTAAGGTCCGGGAGGACATGGATTTTGACGTGGCGGCCATGGCGGAGCCCCTGGCCTGCGTGATCCATGGCGTCGACCAGGCGGGAATCCGACCCGGACAGACGGTGCTGGTGGTGGGGGGAGGCACCATCGGCCTTCTGATGGTCCAGATGGCGAAGCTCTCCGGAGCTTCCCGGGTAATCTTGAGCGAGCCCATTGGACTTCGCAGGAAGATTGGGATGGAAGTGGGGGCGGATGCCGTTATTGACCCGCTAAAAGAGAACGTTATGGAGAAAATGTTTGAGATAACGGGGAGAAAAGGGGCGGATGTGGTGATTGAGTGCGTTGGGAAGCCCTTTGCGGCCGAACAGGCCTTTGCGGCGGCGGGCTTCGGGGCCACGGTGCTTCTCTTCAGCGTGCCGGCCGTGGACGCCACGGCGGCCCTTCCGCTGTTTGACGTTTACAAGAAGGAGCTGCGCGTGGTGGGGTCCATGATTAATCCCGACACCCATCAGCGGGCCGTGAACCTGTTGAATGCCGGCTGCCTGGAAATCAAAAAGCTGATCACCCACGCATATGATCTGGAACACTTGGAGGAAGCGATCCTCATGCAGATGAGCAGCGAGTCCATCAAGGTGGTGGTGCACCCGTAAGTCGGGCGGCCCGGCTCCTTTCGATCCGGAAGGAGCCGGGCCGAAATGCATTCAGGTGGCTTTCTTGACATTTCGTTTTTGACGTGGTATCCTGAAATACGTCAAAAAGCCCATTAATTCAAGGGGACTTTTGGTAAATCCACCGTGTGTTCGAGACCTTCCACACGTAAAACAAAACTAAAGGAGACAATTGAATGATGAGAGAGAGAGAAGCAGCATCCAGAGCAGTTTTATTCACCGTGCAGGCGGCGCTGATCGCAGCCATTTACGTGGCGCTGACCGTGCCCTTTGCCCCCATTTCCTTCGGGCCGGTCCAGTTTCGGATCTCCGAGGCCCTCGTGATCCTGCCGTATTTTACCCCGGCGGCGGTGCCGGGCGTGTTTGTCGGCTGCCTGATCTCCAACCTTCTGGGGAGCGGCGTGGTTCTGGACATCGTATTTGGAAGCCTGGCGACGTTAATCGGGGCGGTCTGTTCGTACCTTGTGCGGAAGCATAAGTTTCTGGTGTGCGTGCCGCCGATCGTGTCCAACGTCCTGATCATCCCCTGGGTCCTCCGGGTCGCCTACGGTGCGCCGGACGCAATCTGGTGGATGATGGTCACGGTGGGGATCGGCGAGGTCCTGGCCGTCGCCGTCCTGGGAAACAGCCTGCTGCTCCTGCTGGAGCGCTACCGCGGCCTGATCTTTGCCCGCAGGTAAGATAATAGAGGGAACGAGGCATACGAAAGACAGTATTGGAAGATACTGTCTTTTGTGTTATACTGGTTAAAATGAAAAGCGAAAAGAGGGAATCACCATGTATCAGATAGATTTTAAGAAGCCTGTGGCCGTGCATTTCATCGGGATCGGCGGCATCAGCATGAGCGGGCTGGCGGAGGTGCTCTTGTCAAAGGGCTTTGCGGTCAGCGGTTCCGACTCGGCGGTATCCCCGCTGACGGATCATTTAAAGGAGGCGGGGGTAAAAATCTATGAGGGCCAGCGGGCCTCCAATCTTGCGGACGGCGTGGATGTGGCGGTCTACACGGCGGCCGTCCACGAGGATAATCCGGAGCTTAAGGCGGCAAGGGAGAGGGGGATTCCCCTCCTTACCCGCGCAGAGCTTTTGGGGCAGATCATGAGGAATTATCCACAGGCGGTGGCCGTTGCGGGGACCCACGGGAAGACCACGACCACCTCCATGGTGACGGAGATCCTTCTGGCGGCCGGAAAGGATCCGACCATTTCCGTGGGGGGCATTCTCCATAGCATCGGAGGAAATGTCCGCATCGGTCATTCCGACTGTTTTGTGACGGAGGCGTGCGAATATACCAACAGTTATCATTCCTTTTTTCCGACCATCTCGGTGATTCTCAACATCCGCCCGGATCACCTGGACTTCTTTAAGGATCTGGACGACATCCGGGAATCCTTCCATACCTTTGCGAAGCGCCTGCCAAAGGAGGGGCTTCTGATCATCAATGCGGACATTCCGGACTACCGGGAGCTGATGGGCGACGTCGGCTGCCGGATGGTGACGTTTTCGTTGGAGGGGGCGGAGGCGGATTACCGCGCAGAGCGTATTTCTTACAATGACGAGGGCCATGCCGCCTTTGACGTGGTGAGGCGGGGCGAGGTTGTCGCGCATCTGGAGCTTGGCGTGCCGGGCGAGCACAACGTGGCCAACGCCCTGGCAGCGGTGGCCGCCGCCGAGGCCCTCGGGGCGGGGCGGAGTTCCATTGAGCGGGGGCTGGACGGCTACAGGGGGACGGAGCGGCGTTTTGAACTGAAGGGCGAGCTGGGCGGAGTCACCATCGTGGATGATTACGCTCATCACCCCGACGAGATCCGGGCCACTCTCGAGACGGCCAGACGGCTGCACAGGAAGAAGCTGTGGTGCGTGTTTCAGCCCCACACCTATACCAGGACGAAAGCCCTCATGGATGAGTTTGCGGAAGCGCTTTCCCTGGCTGACGAGGTGGTGCTGGCGAAAATCTATCCGGCCAGGGAGACGGACACCCTTGGAATCAGTTCGGCGGATCTGGCCCGGAAATTGGCGGCGCTCGGAAAAAAAGCGCATTATTTTGAGTCCTTTGACGAGATCGAAAGTTTTCTTTTGACGAAGCTTATCCCCGGTGAATTGTTGATAACCATGGGGGCGGGAGACGTTGTAAAGATTGGAGAAAAGCTGTTGGGACAATAGTTATCCACAAACCTCGCAGGGTTATCCACAAAATTTTGGGGATAACTCCGTGGGGGTTTCGTCTTCGGGGATAAAATCCTTTCGGGAAAACCGGTTCTCATTTCCCGGTTCCTGTGCTATAATGGGAGGGAAGATGGGAGAGGTGAGGAGATGACGGGATTATCCGTGAAGGACGGGCGCAGAGAGGGCGTCACGCCGATATCGAACCGGTTTATTGACCGGTTTCTTCCGGAGGCGAACGGGGAATTTGTGAAGGTGTATCTGCTTCTTCTCAGACGGGTCGCCGAGGGAGGGGAGCTTTCGGTCTCTTACATGGCTGACAAGCTGAATCATACGGAGAAGGATGTGCTTCGGGCATTAAAATACTGGGAAAAGATGAGGATTTTGAAGCTGGAGTACGGGCCCGGGGCTCTGCTTTCGGGCCTGGAGCTTCTTCCGGAGGCTGTCGGGGAGGCGGCCTGCACGGCGGAGGAACCTGGGGAGAGCGAGGAAGGGCCTGAGCCGGAGCCGGCCGGGGAGGAGCCGGAGCGAAAGGCGGTGGATTTCCAGGCCCTGGAGGGGGACGAGGAATTTGGACAGCTTCTGGACCTGACCGGCTGTTACGTGGGGCGGATCCTGACATCCAGGGACTGCGAGGTGCTGGCGCAGCTTTACGCCGGCGTGGGCATGTCGGCGGAGCTTTTGGAATATCTGGTTGAATACTGCGTGTCGGGCGGACACAAGAGCATGCGTTATATTGAGACGGTGGCCCTGAACTGGCATGAGCGGGGGATCGAGACCGCAGAGCAGGCGAGGGAGGAGACGCTGAACGGAGGGAAGCACGCATATGCCGTCCTGAAGGCGTTTGGCCTGGGAGGCCGCAATCCGGCGGCCGGGGAGCGCTCCATGATCGACCGGTGGTTCCGGGATTACAGTTTTCCGGTCGACATCGTGCTGGAGGCCTGTGACCGCACCATGCGGACCATCCATCAGCCCAGTTTCGAATATGCGGACAAGATCCTGAAGGATTGGAAGGACAAGGGCGTCCGGGCGGTGGAGGACATTGCCAGGCTGGATGAAAAGCCGGAACCCAGGAGAGCGGGGAAAAAGCCGGAGAAGGGAGCGCAGTTCCCCCAGAGGGATTATGACTGTGACGAGCTCGTGAAGCAGCTCAATGGATTTTAGACGGAAGAAGTGTGGAGGCGGAGGCGAGTGTTAAATAATTCTCAGTACGATGCGCTGATGCGGGAATATCAGAAACGGCAGACCGAAAACAGACACCGGCAGGAGGAGCGGGTCCGGGAGGTTTATGAAGCGGTTCCGGAGCTTGCCGGACTGGAAGGGGGACTGGGGGGGATATCCCTCGCCCACGCCAGAATGCTTTTGGGAGGGGAGGAGGAGGCGCTTCCCAGGCTCAGGGAACGGATTGCGGAGTTCAAAAAGCGGCGGGAGGAGCTGCTTTTGGCGGGAGGCTTTCCACGGGATTACATGGAGCCGGTTTACACCTGCGTGGAATGCCGGGACACGGGCTATGCGGGTGGAAGAAAGTGCCGGTGCTTGAGACAGGCGGAGGTCGCCGTCCTTTACAACCAGTCCAATCTGAAATACGTGCTGGACCGGGAGAATTTTGAGCGGGCCACCTGCGAGTATTATGACCGCAAACTGATCGTCAACGAGAAAACGGGACTCAGCCAGTACGATTACATGAGGGCGGTGATAAAGGAATGCAGGGCTTATGCGGAAGGATTCCGGGAAAAGGGCGGGAACATCCTGTTCAGCGGAAAAGCCGGCACGGGAAAGACCTTTCTCACCAACTGCATTGCGAAGGAGCTTCTGGACGATGCGGTGGCGGTGATCTACTTGACGGCCGCAGACCTGTTTCAGATCCTCTCGGACAGGCGTTTTGAGCGGGGCGGCCCGGACCGGGAGGAGCGTTATCAGGGGATCTTGAGCTGCGAGCTTTTGATCATCGACGATCTGGGGACGGAGATCGGGGGAAGCCTGGTGAATTCGGATTTGTTTTACTGTCTGAACGAGCGGGGGCTCCGAGGGCTCGCCACGATCATTTCCACGAATCTGTCCATGAACGGGCTGCGGGATCATTATTCGGAACGGGTTTCATCCAGGATTTTCAGCAATTACCGGATCATTCCCCTGTTTGGGGAGGACATCCGGATCAAGAAAAAGATGAAGGAAAGAGGGACTTGACGGCGAGGTGTGCGGCAGAGAAAGGAGCGGTGGAATGCGGGAAGAGCATGATCTGAATACGATACCGGTCGGACCCTTGGGGTTGATCCCCATCGACGGGTGCCAGGAGCTTGGAAGGAAGGTGGATGCCTACCTGGTGGAGTGGCGGAGGCAGCGCCAGAACGAGCATAAGACATCATTGGTTTTTTCGGAGTATGAAAAGGACAGCTATATCATTGAAAGCCATGTTCCGAGGTTCGGGACGGGCGAGGCCAAGGGGGTCATTGACAAGTCGGTCCGGGGCGACGACCTGTTCATCATGGTGGACGTCTGCAACCACAGCCTGACCTATTCTCTCTGCGGCCGGGTCAATCATATGTCGCCTGACGATCATTTTCAGAATTTGAAGCGGATTATCGCCGCCGTGGGCGGGAAGGCGAGACGGATCACGGTGCTCATGCCTTTCCTGTATGAGAGCAGGCAGCACAAGAGGAACGGCAGGGAGTCTCTGGACTGTGCGCTGGCACTTCAGGAGCTCGTCCACATGGGCGTGGACCATATCATCACCTTTGATGCCCATGACCAGCGGGTGCAGAATGCGATTCCGCTGAAGGGCTTTGAGACGGTGCAGCCGATCTACCAGTTTATCAAGCACCTTTTGCTCCACGAGCGGAACCTGTCCGTCGACAGCGAGCACATGATGGTGATCAGTCCGGACGAAGGAGGCATGGCGAGGGCCATTTATTTTGCCAACGTGCTGGGGCTGGACGTGGGCATGTTTTACAAGAGGAGGGATTACGCCAGGATCGTGGACGGGAAGAACCCGATCGTGGCTCATGAATTTCTGGGTGCGTCGGTGGAGGGAAAGGACGTCATCATCATTGACGACATGATTTCTTCCGGGGACAGCATGCTGGACGTGGCGAGGGAGTTGAAAGGGAGGAAGGCCAGAAAGGTGTTTATCTGTTCCACCTTCGGGCTGTTCACCGGAGGCCTCGCAAAGTTCGACGAGTACTACGAGGCGGGGCTGATCGACCGGATGCTGACCACCAACCTGGTCTACCAGACGCCGGAGCTTTTGGCGAAGCCCTACTATGTCAATGTGGACATGAGCAAGTACATTGCCCTTCTGGTGGATTACATGAATCACGACGTTTCCCTGAACCAGCTTTTGAATCCCACCGGGAGGATCAACCGGTTTCTCGAAAAATACAGAAACGGAGAGCTCTGACGAGCCCTCCGTTTTTCGACGTGAAGCAACATGTATGAAGCAATCTGGGCTTTATACCTCCAGGGGAACAAACTGGAAGGTGGTGCAGTCCACCAGCCCCCGGTTGGTCAGTCGGAGCTCCGGCAGACAGGCCAGTGGAATCAGGGCCATGGTCATGAAAGGGGAAGGCATGGAGCAGCCGATCTGCTTCCAGGATTCCTCCAGGCCTTCCACCAGACGGCTCATCTCCTCGGCGGACTTGTCGTTCATCAGACCGGCGATGGGCAGGGGGACGGTGCCGAGGACCTTTCCGTTCTGGACGGCGGTCATGCCGCCGCCACAGGCGATCAGGGTGTTGGCAGCCAGGGCCATGTCCTCGTCATTGGTGCCGATGACCAGGAGGTTGTGGGCGTCGTGTGCCACGGTGGAGGCCATGGCGCCGCAGGTGATGCCGAAACCTTTGACAAAGCCGAAGCCCTTGGTCCCGGTCTCGTGGTGCCGCTCAAAGACGACGGTCTTTAAGACGTCCTGAGCGGGATCCGATTCCAGTTTTCCGTCCCTGGCGGTCAGGGTCACGTGCCGCTCGAAGGAACCGACCTTGGCGGGAATGACCTCGATGGCCCGCACCGTCACCTGATCTCCCCCGGCGGGGATGGCGAAGGTTTCCCTGGTGACGGTTTCGCCCACGTGCATGGAGTGGGTCGCCCATTCCGGATAGGAGTAGGGGGCGAATTCCGTTTTCATGGAGCCGTCCTCGGCGACCAGGTTCCCATCGATCCAGACCTTTGTGACCCGCAGCTCCTCCAGGCTGTTGAGGAGGACCATGTCGGCGCACTTTCCGGGAGCGACGCTTCCCAGCTCATGGTCCATCTGGAAGCACTGGGCGCAGTTCAGGGTGACCATCTGGATGGCGGTGACGGGGTCGACACCCTCCTCCACGGCCCGGCGGACCAGGTGGTCCAGATGTCCCAGGGCGGACAGGGTGTGAGGGTGGGTGTCGTCGGAGATCAGGACGGCGAAACGGGAATCCACCTGATGCTTCGTGACGCTCTTTACGGCTTCCCTCAGGTCATGCCATGCGGAGCCCTCCCGGAACATGGCGTACATTCCCAGGCGCATTTTTGCGAGGGCGTCCTCCTCCCTGGTGGATTCGTGGCAGCAGCGGACACCGGAGGCGACATAGGCGTTCAGTCCCTTTCCCGTCTCAGGCATGGAGTAGTGGCCGGTGACGATCTTTCCCGCCTCCAGGGTGGCCCCGGTGATGCCGTGGGCGTGGTCGGAGGATGCGAGGATTCCGGGGAAATTCATCATCTCCCCTAGGCCGACGCATTCTTTCCAGTTCATGGTCTCCGCCACCTCCTCGGGCCCGATGAAGGAGCCGGTGTCCTCAAAGCCCGGAACGGCCGGAACGCAGGACGGGGTGGTCATCATGGCCTTGAGGGGTGTGCGTGCGGCGTCCTCCAGCATGCATTTGACTCCGGGGAGGCCCAGCACATTGCAGATCTCATGGGGGTCCATGTAGATGCCGGTGGTGCCGTGGGGAATGACGGCGCGGGCGTATTCCCCCGCACTCATCATGGAGGACTCCACATGGATATGGCCGTCCAGGAAGCCCGGCGCCAGGTACTGTCCGTCCGCATTGATCACGGCGGTGTCCGGCCCGACGCAGTGGGAGGCATCTCCCACCAGGGCGATGCGGCCGCAGGAGATGGCGACGGAAATATCCTCCTGGATTTCATTGGTACAGACATTGACAAGCTTTGCTCCGGTGATCACCGTGTCGGCGGGAACCGTTCCCCCGGCCACGGCCGCCAGCGTCCGGCTGACTTCCCAGAGGGGCTGTTTGCAGAACATATTGATCATAAGATGCCTCCTGTAAAAATGATTTTACAGACAGTATAGCAGAAATGTGAGAAAGTGTAAATTTTATTTGAGTTTCTGCATTTTTTTTGTTACAGAAAATACGGAAGAAAATCGGTTCTGGCTTAGAAAAAACCGCTTTTCTTCCTGACTTCTCCGGCAGCAAAATGTGGAAACACAAATACGGAATCCGGGTGCACAAAAAAGAGAGCCGTCCGGCTCTCCTTTTTGCGTCTGGTTTAATTGATTACATTTTAACAACGTTGGCTGCCTGCTTGCCGCGGGCGCCCTCAACGATGTCAAAGGTTACGGACTGACCCTCGTCAAGGGTCTTGAAGCCTTCACCTGTAATTGCAGAAAAATGTACGAATACATCTTCGCCGCTCTCGGCAGTGATGAAGCCATAGCCTTTTTCCGAGTTAAACCATTTTACCGTACCGTTATTCATACTGGTACCTCCATTTATATAGATTTAAGGGTTACGAGCATATTTGAAAATCCACAGACTTCCCTTAAAAACAAAAAATCACATATCATTACAGATCATTTAGTAAACATAATCTCTAATAATATGCGAACTACTCTAAATCTGTGAATACGTATTTATTATAACAGAAATTCTGGAAAATACAAGTGTTTTTTAAGAACATCCCCGTAAAAATTGAAAAAAATTTCAGCCTGTGTTATAATAGAAACGTTTGGCGGATTTTACTTCGCCGATTTTTGCAAAGAGGTTCAGAAAGAGAAAGGATGCGGACGAAAATATGATAAAAAGAGGACTGGCGGCGGCGCTTGGCCTGCTCATGGCGTGTTCCATGGCGGCCTGCGGCGGGAAGGGCGATGTAGAGACGACGCAGGCTCCGGAATCGGTAAATGTGACGGAGGCGGAGAGTGAGCCTCAGGAGACGGAGGGGACGCCGACGGGAGAGCGGGTGATCGCACCCGAGATGCCGGAGTACGTGAGCGCCTTTGACCTGAGCGACATTTCCGAATACGTGGAGCTGGGGGAATACAGGGGGATCGAGGTGACGGCCATGGACACGGAGGTGACCGACGAGGACGTCGAGGCGGAGCTGAAGGCCCAGGTGGAGAATGCGGCTCCCGCTTACGAGGAGGTCACGGAGGGGACGGTGGCCGAGGGCGACGTGGCCAACATCGACTTCGAAGGGAAAGTGGACGGGGAGGTCTTTCAGGGCGGCACGGGGAGCGATTTTAACCTGACCATCGGTTCCGGGCAGTTTATTTCCGGTTTTGAGGAAGGGCTGGTCGGGAAGAAGATCGGAGACACGGTGGTGCTGGACCTGAGCTTTCCGGAAGACTATTCGCTCAACCCGGACTTGGCGGGCAAGCCGGTCGAGTTCACGGTGAAGATCAATTATGTCCAGGGGGAGGCGATTCCCAACGAGTTGGATGACGCCTTCGTGGAGCGGACCACGAACGGGCAGTACGGGACCGTGGACGAATACCGGGCTTACATGAAGAAAGAGATGTCCGAGAGCCGGGTGGAGGATGCCAGAGTCGGGAAGATTAACGGGGCCTGGGAGAAGGTGGAGGCCAACGCCACTTTTAAGAAGGAGGCGGAGGAGCTGATTCAGTACAACTACGACAGCCAGCTTTACCAGGTGGAGAGCATGGTGTCCGCATACGGCATGACCATCGAGGAATACGTGAGCGCCATGGGAACCACGCAGGAGCAGTTTGAGAAGGACATCAGGGAATATGCGGAGCAGAGCGCCAGATGGCAGCTTCTGGTGCGGGCCATCGTGGAGGCAGAAGGGCTGGAGCCGACGGATGAGGAGTATGCGAGCGGTCTGGAGCGGCTGGCCGGGGAGACGGGCTCGACCGCAGAGGCTCTGAAGAGCAATTACACGGAGATCATGCTGCGGGACATTTTGAGACAGGAGGCCGTGCAGGATTTCCTGGAGGAGACCGCCGTGGAGGTTCCGGCGAAGGAGGATCAGGCGGCCTCCGAGGAAAACGGGCAGTAACCGGTAACGCCATATTAATATTAATGAAGAAACCCCTTTCTGCGGGCCGGAGAACGGACGATGGAAAGGGGTTTTCCATGGCATGGAAGGTCCCCCGCCTTGACAGAATTTTCCGGGGGTAATATAATTGCTAAAAGTATCAGAAAGGTATTTGACGAAGAAGCGTCACGGAAAAAAGCATCAGAAAGAGAGAAATATGCCATGAGATGGGAATTTAAGAAGATCGAGTCGGAGGACGTGAAGATCCTGCCGCAGTTCTTTGCCATGCGTTCCAATAAAACCTGCGACAGCGTGTTTCTGGACAGTTTTTTGTGGAAAGATTATTATCACGTGGAGTACTGTGTCTGCGACGGCGGGAAGGCTGCGGAGTGGAAGATGAAGATCAAGGGGGAGCCCTTTGCGGCCCTGCCCCTGTGCAGGGCGGAGGATCTGCCTTACTATTTCTTTGACACGAAGAAATATTTCAACGAGGTGCTGGGGAGGAAGCTCAAAATCTATCTGGCCGACGAGGAGGCCGTGAAGATTCTGAACCTTGACCCGGAAGAGTTCGACGTGGAGGAACAGCCGGATGCGGCGGATTATCTCTATGATGGGGAGGCGCTCAGAACCTTGGCCGGAAAGAAATATCACAAGAAGAAAAATCACGTCAACGCCTTCATGAAGGAATATGCGGGCCGCTATGAGTATAAGACCCTGGCCTGCACCGACCGGGGCGACATGTGGCGGTTTCTGGACCGGTGGCGCACCATGAAGGGCACCCAGGTGGAGGAGACCCTTGACCCGGAGGTGGAGGGCATCCACGGGATCCTGAACCAGTGCGGCCTTTTGGGGGTGCGCATGGGCGGCGTGTACGTGGACGGGCAGATGGAGGCCTTCACCATGGGAAGCTACAATGCCGCCGAGGACATGGCGGTGATTCATATTGAGAAGGCCAACCCGGAGATCCGGGGAATGTATCCCTTTATCAATCAGCAGTTTTTGATTCATGCGTTTCCGACGGTGAAGCTGGTGAACCGGGAGGATGACGTGGGGCTTCCGGGACTCCGGAAGGCCAAACAGTCCTACAATCCCATCGGCTTCGCAAAGAAATTCCAGATTAGGGAGCGGTAAAACAGACGGGAGGGAAGCTGGCGATGGAGAACGGCGGACGGGGACGGACGGCCGGGAAGACGGAGCGGGGGGAAAACCGACGGAATGTCCGGAAGGGGCCTTGGCAGGTGCGCCTTCTTGCGGAATCGGAAAAAGCCGCATGCAGAGAGCTGTGGGAGAATATTTTTGCGGAGGACTCCAAGGGATTCCTGGACTATTACGATGAATGGAAATACAGGGAGAACGAATGCTTCGGGATCTTTGAAAAAGGACGGCTGGTCTCCATGGCCCAGTTCAATCCCTATGAAATGCAGATAAAGGGGAGCGGACCCTTGTCCCGGACGGTGGAGAGCCGTTACGTCATAGCGGTGGCGACCGAGGAGGAATACCGTCACAGGGGCATGATGGCGGCGATTCTGAGGGAAGGCATTGGCCGGATGCGGGAGAAAGGGATGCCCTTCGTGTTCCTCATGCCGGCCGCTGAGGCCATCTACCATCCCTTTGGATTTCGATATTTTTATGAGGGCAATTCGGGAAACCTTGCGCTTGGCGGGGCGGCCGGGACTGGGGACGGAGAAAAAAGCGGCCGGGTGGGAGCGGACCGGGAGCCGTCCGTCTGTCCGGCGGTTGCTTCGGACATTCCGGAGTTGGTGGCTTTTGCGGAGGACGTCCAGGCGGAGCTGTTTGACTGTTACACGAGGCGGGACCGCCATTATTACGAAATGCTTTTGGCGGAGCTCGCCAGCGAGGGCGGAGGCCTGCTCCTTGTGACCGAGTCCGGGACGGACGGAAAGCTCCTGGCGACAGTCCCTTACTGGGGAACGGACCCGGTGGAGATCCGGGAGATTTTATGCCGGCCGCAGGAGAGCGAGCGGGTGCTTTTCACCCTCGGCAGATGGTTTGGAAGCGCTCCACCCGGGAAGCGGCCGGAGCGGGCATCCGTTGCGGGGGCGTCATTTTCCATGGAGGAGAAAAAACCGGTCATCATGGGGCGGATTGCGGACGCCGTGAGCTTTCTGGAGTTGTTCTCCGCAGAGCGGCCCGTGGAAGTTTTTCTGGATCTTGTGGATGACCTGATGGAGGAGAACGGCGGAATCTACCGCTGGAGACTTTCGCCGGAAGGCAGCAGGGCGGAGCGTCTTGCTCCGTCCGACGGGGAGGCCCTGAGGGCGGCGGAACTGGCGGGGGGATACGGCGGGGCGGCCGGGGCTTCCTCTGTCCCGGAGGCGATTCGGACGACGGCGGCGGAGCTTTTCTCCTTCTTGATGGGATGGTCGGAGCCGGAAGGCGTACTCCGGGAGGTGCGGACGTGCCGGAAAAGCTATATCAATGAGATTGTGTGAAAACGGGTTTTGCGGGGAATGAGAGGAGGATACTTATGGGAAGCATGGAAACCTTGAGAAAATGGGTTACGGAGAGCGACAACATCGTGTTTTTCGGCGGTGCGGGGGTGTCCACGGAGAGCGGGATCCCGGATTTCCGCAGCGTGGACGGCCTCTACAACCAGGAATATGATTATCCGCCGGAGACGATCTTAAGCCACAGTTTTTATCAGAGGAACACGAAGGAGTTTTATCGTTTCTATAAAAAGAAGATGATCTGCAGGGAGGCAAAGCCCAACAAGGCCCATCTGGCGCTGGCGAAGCTGGAGGCGGAGGGAAAGCTTCGGGCGGTTATCACGCAAAATATTGACGGCCTTCACCAGATGGCCGGGAGCAAAGAGGTGCTGGAGCTCCACGGCTCGGTCCACCGGAACTTCTGCACCAGGTGCGGGAAGGGCTTTGATGCGGATTACATCCTTACTGCGGAGGGAGTGCCCCTCTGTGACTGCGGCGGGATCATCAAGCCGGACGTGGTGCTCTACGAGGAGGGCCTGGATTACGCCACCATGCAGAAGGCGATCGCCCACATTGCGGCGGCCGAGGTCCTGATCATCGGCGGAACCTCCCTGACGGTGTACCCGGCGGCCGGGCTTGTCGATTATTACCGGGGAAAGAAGCTGGTGTTAATCAACAAGGGCGCCACGCCCATGGACGGCCGGGCGGACCTGGTGATCGCAGAGCCGATCGGGGAGACCTTGGGGATGTTTTTATGAACACAGAGGTAGGCAATTTCGAAATATGAAATTGCGGGAATATTCGACAAGCTTTTAGTTCCGCAATTGCCTGACACGGATGCGCAGAAAGGGAGGGCTTATGGAGTTCAGGATCGGTGACATTGTGAAGCTGAAGAAACCGCACCCCTGCGGCAGCAGCGAGTGGGAGGTGACGCGGGTGGGAATGGATTTTAAACTGAAATGCCTGGGCTGCGGCCACCTGATCATGGTGCCCCGGAAGCTGGTGGAAAAAAACTGCCGGGGCATTCGCCGAAATCCGCCGGAAACCGGGGTTTCAGGCTAAAAAATACTTGCAAACCGTGTCAAAACATGGTATGCTTATTATCCGTGACAACATTTCAGATTTCCTTGCTCCCCCGGAGGATCGGAGGGGCCAGAGACCAGAAGGAGGTAAAACAGCATGAACAAATATGAATTGGCGCTTGTGCTGAGTGCGAAGCTGGAGGAGGAGGAGAGGGCGGCGGCCTTGGAGAAGGCCCAGTCCTACATCACCCGTTTCGGCGGCACCATCACAAATGTGGACGAGTGGGGCAAGAAGAGACTTGCCTACGAGATCCAGAAGATGAGGGAGGGCTTCTATTACTTCATCCAGTTCGAGTCTGATTCCAACTGCCCGAATGAAGTGGAAAATCATGTCCGCATTATGGAGCCCGTGATCAGATATCTGTGCGTAAAGCAGGAAGCGTAATCGGAGAAAAGAGGGGACTACATGAATAAAGTGATACTCATGGGAAGACTGACGAGGGATCCGGATGTCCGCTATTCTCAGAGCGGTCTGGCGATCGCCAGATATACTCTGGCAGTGGACAGGCGCTTTGTCAGAAGCAATGAAGGCGGTGACCAGCAGACGGCGGATTTCATCAGCTGTGTCGTGTTCGGAAAAGGTGCGGAGTTTGCGGAGAAGTATCTGCATCAGGGTACGAAAATTGCGGCGAGCGGCAGGATTCAGACCGGAAGCTATACCAACCGGGACGGTCAGAAGGTTTACACCACCGAGGTGGTCGTGGATGACCAGGAGTTTGCCGAGAGCAAGAATGCGGCGGCCCAGAGCTTGGGCGGCGGTTATCGTCAGGAGTCCAGACCTGCGCCCAGTGCGGCCGTGGATGACGGATTTATGAATATTCCCGATGGAGTAGAGGACGAGGGTCTCCCGTTTAACTAGACATTATTCGGAATAAGGAGGTTTTAATCATGGCTTACACAAAGGGCGACAGGGCAGATTCTCCCATGAAGAGGAGAGGCGGGCGCAGAAGAAAGAAGGTCTGCGTGTTCTGCGGAGATAAAAATGGCGTGATCGATTACAAGGACGTGGCAAAGTTAAAGAGATACGTATCCGAGCGGGGCAAGATTCTTCCCAGAAGGATCACCGGCAACTGCGCAAAGCATCAGAGAGCGCTGACCGTTGCCATCAAGCGGGCGAGACATATCTCTCTCATGCCTTACACCATGGAATAAGGCTCACAGACGGAATTTTAGGGGAACGCCCCGGGCGGCGTTCCTTTTTTCGTGCTGTTTTGTATAAATCCTGTTTTTTCGGCGATTCTTTAAAAAAGCCCCTTTGCAGAAGACGGGGCGCAGGAGACGGAAAAGGAGGATGGTTTCATGGAGCGGAGCAAAAGGACGACAGAAGACGGGGCGGCGGAGCGGGCCGAAGAAAGAGGAAGAAGGAACCTGACGGGCGGACGAAGACTGACAGGGGAGAGGACGCTGGCGCTGACGGCGTTTCTTCTGGGAATTTTCTGTCTTTTGACGGCGCTGGCCGCCTTCGGAAGGCGGGAGGCTTCCAGCGAGGAAGTGTTTCAGGCTTTTGAGACGGCCAATTTTTCGAGGATCGACTGCAGGATCTACAGGGGGAGCGCTTCGGGAGAAGGGGTTTGCCTGGAAATGGAGGGTCGTCTTCCGGGAAGGCTTTCCAGGGAGGAACAGCGGGGCCTGGCGGAGGCGCTTTTGGAGCGAATGGGGGCGCGACGGGTGGCCGGCGTGGACGAGGAGACCCTGTATACGGTCTACGCCTATGCGAAAGGTGCCGGGGCGACGAAGACCCTGCCGGAGGGGGAGGTCAACCTGAATCTGGCGGTCTCCTATGACGAGCTTGAGGACGAGACCGTGTTCCATCTGGGCTGCCCCATTCTCGTATCGGACTGGTGAGCGGAACGGAGATCACAGTGAGGCGGGAAAGGCTGGCGGGCATGACGAACCGGCAGAGGGCCGAACCAATCGGAAAACGCTGCATACTCTATAATAGATTATGGATATAAGGTGGCATTTCAGATGGCAGAACGATACAGCGACTTTATCTGGGATTATTACGGGGGCCGTCCCTCCGGCATCCGGCGCACCTGGCCCGGCCTTGCGCCCGGGCGGGGATTCGGGGGTCCGGGAGCGGGTCTCAGGGCACAGACGCTCTGGGCCATGGAAATGGGGGACGACAACCGGGATACGGGACGGGACATGGAGTATTTCCAGGCCATGTATCCGGAAAAAATGAAGAAGCTTCAGATGCGGGTGAATGATCTGTGCGATACCATGGACTACGAGGGAAGCATTCTTTACGACGAATATCCGGACCGAGTCGGCCTTGGGAGGCTCTGCGATCAGGTTTACAGGCAGGAGATCGCCGGGGACGCCGACGAGAAGGAGGCGGAATGGACCAGGGCGGCCGTGGAGGTGCTTTTGTATCACGAGATCTGCAGAAGACGGGTCCGCCGCCGCGGCCTGAAGCGGAAATACTGGTGACTGCGTCCTAAGAAAAAGTTAATAAAAAAGCGGTTGAGGTTTCGGGCGATTGATCTTACAATATAGTCATGGTAATTTGCCATGGCTATATTCGCTTATGGCCCTTCGGTGCGGAGTTTTGTTTACGGGGAGCGTACTCATGAAGAAGATATTCAGACGTGTGATCATATTGACTCTTATTTTTGTGGCGGCCGTGGCCGCAGTCTTTTTTGTGACGAGAAAAAAGGAGGAAGAGGCCGTTTACACGGTGATGGGGGAAGCGACCCTTCCCCTCGTCTCCATGGAGTTTGAGGGGAGCCCCGTAAACACGCTTCACGGCTACGTGCAGGAGATGGATATCCCTTCCATGCGGGATACCATCACCCCGGTCCCCGAAAGCAGGAGACTGCCCTTTTCCATTCAGGCCTACGGCAGCGAGATCCGGTCGGTGGATTACGAGGTGAGAAGCCTGGACGGAGACAACCTGATTGAATCCAGGTCCTGCGGGAATCTCCTGACGGAGGGGGAGACGGTGCGGGGGGAGTTGTCCTTGCAGGACCTGCTGGCAAGGGGGACGGAATACGTCCTCGTCCTCAAGGTGAGGACCGATGGGGAGGAGCAGATCCGTTATTATACCAGGCTGCGCTACTATGACGATACGCATATCGGGGAGCAGATCGCATTTGCCAAGAATTTCAGGGAACAGGCCTTTACCAAGAACATTACGGAGGAGTTGACGGTTCAGCTGGAGAGCAACAACGAGACGGACAACAGCAACCTGGGATATGCGAATATTAAATCCAGCTACAACCACGTGGCCTGGGGAGCTCTCAAGCCGGAGGTTTCCGGAGAGATCTCCATGGATATCAAGGAAATGAACGAGATGGTGGGATCCGTCCAGTTTCTCTACACGGTGACCGCCCCCAATGAAACGGGCCACCCGGAGTCCTATCAGGTCAGGGAGTTCTTCTGCGTCCGGTTCGTGGACGGGAGACTGTGGCTGATCGCTTATGAGCGGACCATGGATCAGATATTTGAAGCCTCGGAGGAGACGGTGAAGGAGGGCGTGATCGATCTCGGAATCCTGAGTCCCGCAAATGCGGAGACGGAGTTTAAACAGGCCGGGGACTATATGGTGTTTGCGGCCGGCGGGGAGCTTTGGAGCTATCATAAGACGGAAAATAAAATGACCAGGCTGTTTTCCTTCCGGGAGGGAACGGCCGACGAGGCCAGAAGCCTTTACGATCAGCACGAATTCCGGGTGGTGGACGTAAAAGAGAACGGAGACGTCTTTTTCGCCGTCTGCGGATATATGAACAGGGGGGGCCACGAAGGAGAATGCGGGCTGAGTTTTTATCATTATGCCAGTGAGGACCGGGCCCTTACGGAGGTTTTTTACATTCCTTCTGACAGGCCCTATCAGGTGATTCGGGAGGAGCTTGCGACTCTCCTCTATGGGGGAGAAAACCAGCTACTCTACCTTATGTTTGGAAACGGCATTTATGCCATTGATTTTTCCGGGGAGGAATGCGTGGAACTGGCAAGCGGGCTCAGAGAGCATTCCTTTGCCGTGGATACGGAATTCGGGGCGGCCGCCTGGCAGGAGGAGGCGGATATTTACGGGGGAAAGACCATCCAGGTGCATTATATGGACGACGGGAAAAATTTTGAGGTCCATGCGGGCGAGGGCGAGGTGATCCGGCCCCTGGGATTTATTGACGGGGATTTCATTTACGGAAAGACAAGGGAGAGCGACATTGAAAGACGGCTGACCGTGACCTATCCCATGTATGCCCTTGAGATCGTGGGAAAGGATGAACAGATACAGACTACCTATGAGCGGACCGGGCTTTATATCCGGGACATCCAGGTGGAGGACGGAAAGGTTCAGATCGAACTGCAGAGACGGGATGGAGACGGCGCATGGGTGTCTGCGGAGAGTGATGCCTTGATTCAGAATCAGACGGCGGGAGAGACTGAGCAGGTGCTGGAGCGGGATTTTTCGGAGTTGAAAAAGACCACCTGCAGACTGCGGACGGGAACCTCCGGGAAGAAGGAAAAAGCCTTCCGGGTGGAAAGCCCCAGGCTGTCGGCGGGAAATGAGCTGCGCATATTGGGACTTACCCGTTCCCCTTCGGAAAAGCAGCAGTACTATGCCTACGCCAGCGGACGCCTGGAGGGGATTTTCGGGTCTCCCGCCGAGGCGGTCCGGGCGGTGTACGATCAGATGGGCGTGGTGGTCGGAAGCGATCAGAATTACGTTTGGACCAGGGCGAATCGAAAGACGGAGGCCATGGCGGAGACGGGGGAAAAGGAGACAGCCGTCTCCGCGGAGGGGCGGCTTTCGGCCTGCCTGTCCATGATGCTCAAAAAGGCCGGGGATCCGGCCGACGGGGCGGAAGGGCTGTCGGCGGGGAAGAGCGCTTACGAGATCCTCGACGAGGCGCCCCTTGGCAGGGCGGTGGACCTCGAGGGCTGCATCCTCAACCAGATGCTTTATTATGTAAACAGAGGCTGTCCGGTGCTGGCCCTGACGAAGGGAACCCAGGCCGAACTGATCGTGGGATACGACATTTATAAAAATTTGATTATTTATGATCCGTTGTCCGGTGAAAACCGACTGATGTCGGAGGAGGATGCGGAAGCATATTTTGGCGCCTATGGATATCCTTTTATCAGCTGGGTTCCGTGAAAATGCGGGCGTATTCCGGAAAAGCCAAGGGAATATTAAGGAATTCTTACAAAAAGTAAAAAAGATTTTACAAATTGGAAAGAGATTGTTATAATAGACCTTAGGACAGCAGTACAAACTAAAAATAAACGTGCTGCCAAAAGCGAATACAGCGACTTGTTCGTTTTAAATATAAGGAAAATCGATGAGGTGTCATCATGCAGTATGTGATTAAGGGTGGAAATCCGTTGGTGGGCGACGTGGTGATCGGGGGAGCGAAAAATGCGGCTCTGGGGATCCTGGCGGCGGCCATTATGGCGGACGAGGATGTAACGATAGAAAATCTTCCGGACGTGCGGGACATCAACGTGCTTTTGGAGGCGATTGAGGATATCGGGGCGAAGGTTCGCAGGATCGATCCCCATACCGTGTGCATCAATGGTTCTTCCATTGGCACCGTCCGGGTAAATAACGATTTTATCAAGAGGATTCGCGCCTCTTATTATCTTCTGGGCGCACTTCTTGGGAAGTATAAAAGGGCGGAGGTTTCCCTGCCCGGCGGCTGCAACATCGGAAGCCGCCCCATCGACCAGCATTTGAAGGGATTTCGCGCCCTCGGGGCAAGGGCCGACGTAGAGTACGGCATGGTGGTGGCCGATGCCGCCCATCTGGCGGGCAGCCACATCTATCTTGACATGGTATCCGTGGGGGCGACCATCAACATCATGCTGGCGGCGGTTCTGGCGGAGGGGAACACGATTCTGGAGAACGCAGCCAAGGAGCCCCACATCGTGGACGTGGCCAACATGCTCAACAGCATGGGCGCAAACATCAAGGGTGCGGGCACGGACGTGATCCGGATCCGGGGCGTTGAGAGACTCCACGGCGCCACCTATTCCATCATCCCCGACCAGATCGAGGCCGGAACCTTTATGTTTGCTGCGGCGATGACCAAGGGCGATGTGACGGTGAAGAACGTGATTCCGAGGCATCTGGAGGCCATTTCCGCAAAGCTTAAGGAGATGGGCTGCGAGGTCAGCGAGTTTGACGATGCGGTCCGGGTGGTCTGCAAATCCAGGCTTCGCTACACCCATGTGAAGACGCTGCCCTATCCCGGTTTTCCGACGGATATGCAGCCGCAGATTTCCGTGGCTCTGTCCCTGGCGGAGGGGACCAGCATGGTGACGGAGAGCATCTTTGAGAATCGTTTTAAATATGTGGACGAACTGGCCCGCATGGGCGCCAATGTGAAGGTGGAGAGCAACGTGGCCGTGATCAGCGGCGTGAACCGGCTGACGGGGGCGGACGTGAGTGCGCCGGACCTTCGGGCGGGGGCGGCCCTGGTTCTGGCGGGACTTGCCGCCGACGGCTATACGGTGGTGGACGAGACGAAATACATCCTGAGGGGTTACGAGCGCTTTGACGAGAAGCTTCGTCTGCTGGGTGCCTGCATTTATCAAGCCGAGGATGAAAAGGACGTCCGGCGGTTCAAGCTGGAAGCGGTATAAATAAGAGAATAGAAAAGGGGGCCAAAGGGCCCCCTTTTATCGTCGTATCGGAAAGCCTTTCGGAAAGGGAATTTTTTCCGGCTTGACAGAGTGCGCATCCTTTCCTATAATAAAAACAGTAGCTATTATTGTTATTGAGCGGAGGGATGCTGATGGGAGTTTTGAAATACAGCAGACAGCGTGAAAGCATCAAGGAGTTTCTGAGCGGGCGGACGGACCACCCGACGGCGGACATGGTATATGTGAATATCAGAAAATCTTATCCCAATATCAGCCTTGGAACCGTTTATCGGAATCTTTCCCTGCTGGAGTCCTTGGGGGAGGTGAGGAAGCTCTCCTGCGGCGACGGGGCGGAGCGGTTTGATCCCAATACGGAGCCCCATTACCATTTTGTGTGCAGGGAATGCGGGTGCGTGCAGGACATCCCCATGACGCCCCTGGAGGAACTGGAAACGAAGGCCTCGGAGTTTTTCGAGGGTTCCATCGAGAGCCACACGGCCATGTTTTTCGGGCTCTGCGGCCGGTGCCAAAAGGCGTAGGAAAAGGAAGCCGGTTTTCGAGAGGATTTTCGGAAAAAATCGCTTGACAAGCTGCCACCGATATGATAATCTTTCAATAACAGGAATCATTACTGTTTTTGGAAACCACAAAAATTTTATATAAGAAAAGGAGAATGTAAAAATGAAAAAATTTGTATGTGACGTTTGCGGCTATGTACACGAGGGCGATGCGGCTCCCGAGAAATGTCCTCAGTGCGGCGCTCCCGCTTCCAAGTTTTCCGAGCAGTCCGGCGACATGGCCTGGGCGGCGGAGCACGTGGTAGGTGTGGCGCAGGGCGTCAGCCAGGACATCCTCGACGATCTGAGGGCAAACTTCAACGGCGAGTGCTCCGAGGTCGGCATGTACCTGGCCATGGCAAGAGTCGCCCACAGGGAGGGATATCCCGAGATCGGCCTGTACTGGGAGAAAGCCGCTTACGAGGAAGCAGAGCATGCGGCGAAGTTCGCAGAACTCCTGGGCGAGGTGGTGACCGACAGCACCAAGAAGAACCTTGAGATGCGCGTGGCCGCCGAGAACGGCGCAACCGCCGGCAAATTCGACCTGGCCAAGAGAGCGAAGGCCGCCAATCTGGATGCGATCCATGATACCGTCCATGAGATGGCCCGCGACGAGGCAAGACACGGCAAAGCATTTGCTGGCCTGCTTAAGAGATACTTTGGCTAAGCTGCAAGCCATGCAAAACTAGGATTTACAAGGGTTTCTGAGTATCAAGAGGATGGACAAAAAATGTCTGTCCTCTTTTTACTTTATTAGAACTTTGTCCGTTCTTTTCCGTTCTTTGTCCATTTTTATTTAGAATGGTTTAAAAACAACTCCACTTTGTCCTTTCTAGAATTTGTCCATTTTTACAGCCCCATTGTAACGCATATCAAGCCATTTGACTAGCAATATCTTTCATCAACTCGTCACAAGTCTTAACAACTATCCTATAAAAAGCTACAAAAGCCTATTCCTTTGAATAACTCTGCTGCATGTTATAAATTACTCTCTGGCAGCTTATATGCCCCTTAGAGACGAAAATACAGGCTTACACATAAGAGGGGCGGCGACTCCGCCGCCGCCATACAAGAGCCCTCTGCCGCAAGAAAATCTCCTTATTTTATTTCTTGAAAAAATTTTGTTATAATATATGTATAACGGTTAAAACAAAACTGTTATCAATAAAAATAGGGGGAAAATTTATGGAATCAGTAATAAATGTATAGGGTCAAAAAATTTTCTCCTTATTTAAGAAAAGCATTAAGGAGATTCCAAAAATGGAATTGATTGAAAATAAAACATATTCAACAGCCGAAATGCGGGAGTTTTTCGGCGTGTCCAAAGATAATTGGAAAAAGCAGAGAGATAAGCTGTTGCTACATTTGACTCATTATTATGAATATGAACGGGAATATGATGAGCAGGATAGAAGAAAGGTGAATTATCATATTCACAAAAAGCTTCAGGACTATAAGCCACCAGAGAGAAAAAGAGAAAGGCAGAATGCTCTATATTGTAAAAAAATCATAGAAGTTATTAAACGGGACAATCTACAAACCGCAAAAAATATCAGCAGAATTATAAAAGATGATAAAGAAATCATGGCTTTGAATCATAAAGATGGTACAATATATGAGTATACCAGAGTCAACATGAGAAACATGTTTGGGGATAGCGTAGAAGGGAATTTGAAAGGTATCATTTCGGAAAAAATCTGGTGCAGAGCGGACATAGAGCATAATTGTTATATTCCTTTGACTGAAAGTCAAATACAATATTTTTATGACAGGATTCATCAATATAAAGAGATTCAGGAAAAGGAATGGAAAGCCTGCATAGATTATGACAATAATTTGATTACCGAAGCGGAAAGAAACAACTTGGTTAAAAAATCCAGCCTACAATGCTTTTTGAACGCAAAAGGGGATTTTAAACAAAAGTATGGTCATTTCCCAATCAAAGTTCCATGCTATCAGCTTTCCGCATTTTAGGACATCCAATCGCTGCCTGATTACAGGAGGGATACACTATGGAGAAATCCGAAAGTAAGAAATTGATTCCGCTATACTTGGAGCGGTTATTCTTAGAAGAGACAGACGAAACGCATTACATAAGAATGCCGCAGATACTTTTTTGGAGACAAAAGGAATCTATGCAGACCGCAGGACAATCTATGCGGCGGTCTCTCTTTTGAATACTGTAGGTTTTGAGATTGCGGGAGTACAGGAGAAGGGCGGCTATAAATACCATCATATTTCAAAACTCTTTAGTGCCAGTGAATTAAAATTTCTGGTTGACTCTGTTGCGGCTTCCAAATTTCTCACGGAAAAGAAATCAAAAGAGTTAATCAACAAGATAAAGTCATTGGGCAGTAAGTTTGACGGTCAATCCCTGAACAGGAGCGTTCTGTTAAACAAAAGAATCAAGAGCATGAATGACAAGGTTTTGCGGAATCTGGATAACATTTATGCGACAAGCCCTTATGCGGTGACACTGGTGGATGATCGGTATTATTTGATTGCATTTGGCGGCAGCAGGCAGGAATTAAGGCATTACCGCATAGACAAAATGCAGTCTGTGAAGCTTACAGAGAACAAGAGGGAAGGACAAAGCTTATTTCAGTCTTTTGATATTGTGGATTATTCCAGAAAGACATTCGGTATGTTTGGCGGCAGAGAGGAAACGATAATGCTTGAAGTGAAAAATGATCTTGCGGGAGTGTTCATTGACCGGTTCGGGGATTCCGCCAGTATCAGGCCAAACTTTAAGAATCCGGATACCTTTCTTGTTCGGATAACGGTTCATGTCAGCCCTCAGTTTTTTGCATGGGTATTTGGACTTGGGGAAAGTGTTAAAATCATTTCCCCGGAAACTGTAATAGAGGAATATCAAAAGATGATAAAAAAAGTATTGGAAAGATATGTTCGTTGATGGCCGCTTTTTGGTTTTGAATCTGCTTTTGGTGGGAACAAAAGCCACGAAAAATGAAAAAAGAAGATTCTGCTATAAAAATCCCGAAAAGCAACCCCGGCCATCCTGCTGCCGCATAAAATCTATGCGACAGCTTTCGGGGATATCCTCCGGGGCGTACTGTCCACAATCATGTCTTTATGGTGCGGATACGTCTCTAAGAACCAGTCTTTTACATGCTGATATACTTTGCCTGAATCATATCCGAAATCCTCAAAATGGGCAATCACATCCTGAAAGGTAAGAAGATTTTCCCTGTCCATGATTCTAATGAAGCGAGTCATATAATCATAAGTAAGCCCCTTGTAGTCGCTCTTGTGGTGGGATGAATTTTTTGTCTTTAAGACTACTTTCATATCCGGGTTTTCCTTTTGCGCTCTTTGCAGTTGGCTGTATTCTTCGGAATCAATCTCACTTGCCGCTTCTTTGAAGGCTTTTGTGATGATGATGGTTTTTGCTATAAAGTCAATCTTTATCCCTTGCATGTGAATCTCCTTTCTAGCGTGTTATGCGGCGGTGTTTCCGCTGTTTTCCGCTTCTTCGTATTCTTTTGCCAGCTTGTCAATCTCTGCCATGGCAGAAGGGTCTAAGGCGTTATACTCTTCTTTGTATTTGTCCGGAAACAGTTTTTTTAATGTAGCATACTTTCCCTTCTGGCCTTTGTACACTTCGATGTACTTTTCAAATAAGGTAACGCATTCTTCGTTCTGAGTAATGTGGGAGATGGCGGCTTTCATCTTGTAGATACTGAGTCCGCTGTAGGTGACTTTGCTTTCCCGCTTCTCGATAGTTTTGATTTTAATCTTGAAGTCGGGGAAATCTTTTCGTAAAGTAAGCAGCGTTTTGTATTCCTCAGAATTGATGATTCCTGCTGCCTTGCTGAACTTTTTCGTAAACAAATACAGATTCAGAAGTGATTAAGATAGCGGGAATTTCCAGAAATTCTTACTATAAGTATAAGGCAGAATTGAAAACGGCAGCAGGAGTTTGATGTCCTGCTGCCGTTTGTTTTCAGCTATCCAATTGTAAATGTGTTTTTCGATATCTCTGTCAATATGATGTAGCATTGGTTACTTTTTCAGGTTCCCCCACAAAAGCTCCTGTTTTGTCAATAGTTACTTTAAATACGTTTCCAATGTTGTTCTTAAACAGAATGTCAGTTTGCCCATTTTCAAAGTATGGGGCACAGACTCCCTGCGGAGAGGAATAAGCAATCCGCCCCATGTCATAATTGCGTAAATCAATTACCAAATTTCCTTCAATATCGTAAAAGCCGGGACGAGAACCTTTCTCCGAACAAGCAAAAAACAAACCTTCTGCATACATGGGGAATTTATGGCCGGGGCCAGGAATGTCTGGCAAAAATGTACACGGTAACTCCGTAATTTCACCTTTTGTATTCATGGCACTAAGTTTGCCACCTCTATATGAACCCTCGTCCGCACAGAAAAGTAAATATCCATCTTGGAATATGGATATTCTGTTTGCGTCAATCACCATTTGGGAATTATCAACAACATTCCAAAGTGCGCATTCCCACACCTCAAATCCATTGAGAAGCTCATTCTCCCATGGCCCTACTCTATATTCTGTATCCTTTGAAAACACAGAGACACCCGGAGAAGCAAGAAAAATCCCTTCGCCTAAGTACATATAACAAGAACTATCTGTTAGTGTAGGATTCCTTTCGCTGGATGCACGGAATTGTACTTCTTCCGCAAAGCGTCCTGTATCGGTCAAGGTATGTATCCATTCACCATTACTGTTTACTACACCAATCATAATTTTATATCCAATATAGTCCTCCGTTTCTTTTTTGACAAGATAATAGCCATCGCCAGAACAAAGAATTTCGTCCCACTCCCCGTTGTTTGGAACTGCTGTTTCCGATATCAAGGAATTAATAGTATTGGATACGGGTTCACCTTTTGTTTCAAGTATTTGTGTTTCCGATTCAGCAGCTGATGTTTCCTTTTCAGGTATCTGCCTTTCTAATGGACTAGGCCATTCATCGGTAGATATACATGATAGATATTGGCCTGTATCATCTAATTCAAATGCAAACACGAATGTTGTACCGATTGCGTTACGGGTAGTAGTAACTACTCCGTCTTTTACTTCCCAAGTAAACTCAAAACGGGCACCTTTTTCAGAGGTTTGTTCGTAGTATCCTATTCCTCCTTTAATAAAATGATATGTCATACGGTAGCTTCCTTCTTTGTATACCCAATCTCCTATATATGCGTCAGTGGAATTTTTGTCTAGTGACGTTTCCAATTCAGTAGACGATGTTTGAGCTTCCTCAGCGACGGTTTGTGTTTCCGCTTCTGTAGTGATAGATTCACTTTTTTCACCACAGGCGCATAATCCAATGACCAATATACCAGACAATAAAATTATATAATGTTTTTTCTTCATGTTATATTTTTCCTTTCCTCTTTTCTAGGACATTCCGCATTAACAGGAATCCGCCATTGACCGCCTTTTTTCTCTGGTTTAACTACAAGACTAATTTTGCCCTCTTTACACCACTTTGCAATAGTGCCTTGTGCATAACCCCACTTTTCAGCCGCTTCTTTTGTCCCCATGTACTCCATACCACTTCGCACTCCTTTTGTAAAAAGCATCTTGTCACTTATATCTTAGAGTTTATAACTCTATTTGTCAATAGCTTTTCTCTTTTCCCTTATACTATTTCAGAGGTGCATAAACCATGAAGTATAATGAGCGAATAAGAGAAATCAGAGAAGATTCTTCTCTAACCCAACAAAAAATTGCTGATCTGCTACATATAGGGCAAAGGACATATTCAGACTACGAGAGTGGCAAGACAAGAATCCCTGTTGATAACCTCTTGATTCTTGCCCAATTTTACAATGTGTCTATGGACTATATCACAGGTGCAAGCAATGTCAAATCGGAATTTCCAAAAGCATAGGTAGCAGCATTCTTCTATTTGTAATGCTGCTGCCTATTGTTTTTTTATTATATGAATTGTATGCAAAATTCAAATATATCAATAACTATTTTAATTGCTACCCAAATAGTGTATAATAAGCACAAACATAAAAAGAAAGTGCGGCTATGGACATCAAACAGCTTCAAAGGCTATATAATGCTTCTGATTCTAACATAAAATGGGCAAAGCATTGTTTAGAACGAATGCAGGAAAGAGACATTGGTATAAATGATGTAGAATCCTGTTTACAGACAGGAGAAATCATAGAGAATTACCCAGATGATTTTCCCCACCCCCCAGTTGTCTTATTTTCGGATATACGGAAGAAAATAAAATATTGCATATTGTTGTCGGTTCAAACGGCGATACCATATTCTTTATAACCGCTTACTATCCTAACACGGATAAATTTGAAACAGATTTAAAAACAAGAAAGGAGCAATAAACTATGTGTATGTATTGTAAATGCAAAACTACCATTCCATCTCTCACAATCCATGTAGTTAATTATAAAAATTGTATTATCATCATTAAAAATGTTCCTTGTGAAGAATGTGAACAATGCGGAGAGAAATATTATTCCAATGAAGTTGTAAAGCAGCTTGAAACCCTTGTTAATATCGCTAAACAGCTTATGCAGGAAATCGCCATTATTGATTATTCAAAAGCCGCATAACCATATCATGTAATAACAGGCAGCAGCATTTTTATATTTATAATGCCGCTGCCTATTGTATTATCGCTTCTTTACATTTTTTGCTATGTATGAATCCAGTCCATTGATTGCCGCTTTTAATTCCTTTTGTAAGGTCTGCAAATAGTATTTTGTACTGTTGGTAATCAATTTAGCTTTTTCCTCTTTTTCACCGTTATATGCGGTTTCTGCTGCTTTTAAAAGGCATAACAGGGATTCTTGATTATATTCTACCTCTAAGAAATCTCTCATAATTGAATACAGTTCTTCCATTTGCTTAAGCTCCCTTCTTGAAGAATAAGGAGAAAATTTTTATTATCCCTATAGTTAATAACAGTCCAATAAAAATTCTCCCTATTTTTATAGTGACTGTATACAATTACATCATTTCAAGACTTTTTAGTAGTTCATCTACTCCCCTTTCAGAGATAGCGATATAATATTTGTGGGTCACTTGACTGTTGCTATGTCCCATTTGATTACATAATAAATGTTCTGGTGTGTTTAATTCTGCAAGTCTGGTTCCATAAGTATGCCGCAGATAATGATATTTAAACATAATGTTATGTTCATGCTGTAAGGTGCGGGAATGATACTTCATGGAGTTTACCGTTTGTATCTTCCCATTAGGAAGAGAATTAACCAGATCAAGAGAAGAAACCTGCCGCCGCAATGCTTCAAAGTAGGTTTTCAGATTGCTACATATGTAAAGGTTTCTCTTTGCATTTCTGGTTTTCGGAGAAACCGGCTTAATCAATCCATTTTGGTACTGCATTTGCCGATCTATAGTAATAATGCCATTCTCAATATCCACATTCGACCATTTTAACCCATAGCACTCATTGATTCTCAGGCCGCAGTATTTCCCCAGCATGTAGGCGGTTTCCGCATTTGTGCCTTTGGAATAATGGTCTAACTGTTCCATTTCGCTTTCGCTGAAAGAGACAATGTCTAATTCTTCATCAATCTTTATTTTTGGTTTGCAAACTGCTTTGAATAGTGCTTCATCATAATCAATCGGCTTGCCAGCAAGTGCGCCGAACACTGTCAACATAAATCTGCCCTGTGGCGTTGCGGTGTCAATACTTTCTTTGAGACTCACAAATTCAACGCCCTTTTCCGTCAACTCTGAAATGATGGAAAGTAAGTCGCACGTGTTTCTTGCAATTCGTGAAATACTTTCTACAATGACTGTATCGCCCGCACGAACAAGAGATAAGATTGAAAAAGCATATTGAAGAAAGTTTTTGCATATGCTATAATGCCAACAGGCAAAAAGAAATCACAAGTCCATGCGGACAAGAGTGAATCCCCAAACCGTGTTGCAGCACAGTTTGGGGATTCTTCTTTTCTTTTATAGTGGCAAAGCACCCACTAGGTTAGTTGTTGCTCGTATCGTCGCTGCCTGACCATTTGATGATGTAGTGGCAGGCTACACCAGCCAAAACAGCAACTAAAAGAGAAATCATAACTTCCATGCAAACACCTCTACAAAAGGTGAGAAATAGGAGCTTTATCTATCTTTCTTGTGAGTTGAAAGTTTGTATCACTAAGAAGCCATGGAATCCCACTGTTCCCCTGGCTCTTCCTGCAGCCCCTGAATTATCTGCGTTATGTGTAATC
>JAAWRC010000013.1 GCA_022800815.1 Lachnospiraceae bacterium
CTTTTTGCATACTTTAGAATAAATTTGTGTATGGAAGCTGTCTATATCTAGAAGAAAGAAAACTCCTGCTAAAAAAGTGGGAGTTTTTCAGTGCCCTCTTGGGATAGGGCATTCTTGTCTCCCAGCAGGGATTGTCGGTCATTTCCTCCAGCAGGGCGGCTCCTGCATTCCGCATCATGACGTCCCGGACCGTTCGAATGTTTTTCTCCACGTTTGCCAGTTCGGTGTGGCACATTCTGGCGACGGGAAGGTAGATTTCCTTGCGGATGTTCTGCAGTCGGTTCGGGTTTTCGGCGGCGAAGGCGACGGCCAGGATGAAGTGCGGGTATCCGCAGTAGTGGCGGAAAACGCCGACGGACCGGAGCGTGGATTGCAAAGTCTGCTTCATAAGTAATTCCCCCTTTTTCTGCTTGTCTTATGTTTTCTTAGAATATAGAACATAAAAGACAGAAAATCCATACGCCAGAAAGAATTCGACGAAATAAGACGGAAATAGCCCGGATGCTCCATGTTTGGACCGGATTTCCGTGTTTTCATGTTTATGGGGGCGAGGGTTGGTTCGGGAGGTGGATGGTTTGATGAGAAAAAATCTTTTTTAATATCAAAGTATTTTGCTTGCAAAACAAAAAGAGCTGCGTTATAATCCCAGAAGAATATTTGAAAAAGGGACGAAAATGCGTCCGGGAGGAGTTATGAGCCAGCTTACGATCAGGGCCGAAAAGGCGGGGATGGCGGAGGCCTTTCAGGTTTCCGCCGGGAGAAGGAGGAGACTTGCGGGGAAGAAGGCGTTTTCTGCGGTGATCCTTCATTTTTTGTTTCATGGACTGAATGTGCTTTACCGGAAGGACGAGCGGGTGCGCTCGGAGGTGGACGAGTGGGAGGATGGCTTTTCCTGGGGGATCGGCATGGGTGCGGGGGCTCCCGCCCTCTATATGAGAAAGACGGAGAACGGGCTTTTGCGGCTTTCCGGCAGGGAGACGGGGCCGGAGGAGATGGATTTGATGATCCGCTTTAAGAGCGTGGATGCGGCCTTCCAGGTGATGTCGGGGCAGGTCGGGGTGGCCGGTTCCTATGCGAGGCACGGCTTTGCGCTGAAGGGTGACATTGCCAGGGCCATGTCGGTGGTCCGCTGCATGGATCTGGCGGAGGCCTATCTGTTTCCCAAGGTGATTTCCGGACGGATCCTGAAGGAGGTTCCCGGAAAACGGATGGGGCTTCTTCACACGTATCTGGAGGTTCTGGGCAACATGGCGGTACGCTAGAGCGGAAAATGGTTTGAGGAGGAGAGGACGATGCTGCCAAAGTATTATGAATTCCAGCACAGCACAAAGCTGCTTTCGGGGAAGGATGCCCTGGAGAACATACCGGCGGAGCTCCATATGCTGGAGGCTTCCCATCCCATGGTGCTCTCGGACCACGTGCTCCATGAGATCGGGACGCTTTCAAAGGTCTGTGACGCCGTTCAGGGGGACGGGATCCAAATCGGGGCCCTGTTTCACGAGATTCCGGCGGATTCGTCGTCGGATGTGGTCAATGAAATTGCGGGGACTTACCGGAGCAGCGGCTGCGACAGTCTGGTGGCGGTGGGGGGAGGCTCCGTCCTCGACACGGCCAAGGGCGTGAGGATGCTGCTCTCCCAGGAGGTACATGACATCATGGAACTTCTCGGCTGCGAGATCTTGACCAGGGGGCGCCACATTCCTTTCGTGGCGGTTCCGACCACGTCGGGAACCGGGTCGGAATCGACGCTGGTGGCGGTGATCCGCAATGCGTCAAACGGCATGAAGATGGAATTCATCTCCTATTACCTGCAGCCGGACGTGACGGTCCTGGATTCCAGGATGACGCTGACCCTTCCGCCCAGAATGACGGCGGCTACGGGGATCGACACCCTCTGCCACGCCATCGAGGCCTGCACCTGCCTGCAGAAAAATCCGCTGAGCCACGCCTACGGGACGGCAGCCATCCGCATGGTGGGAGAGTACCTGGAGCGGGCGGTGGAAAACGGGAAGGACAAGGAGGCGAGACTGGGGATGGCCAACGCCTCCACCATGGCGGGGGCCGCCTTTTCCAATTCCATGGTGGGAATGGTTCACGCCATCGGCCATGCGCTGGGCGGGGTCTGTCACGTGCCCCATGCCGACGCCATGACGATCCTCCTGCCCCACTGCATGGAATACAATATGGAACTGCTTTCCGAGGATTACGGGGAGCTTCTTCTCTTCCTTGGCGATCCGGAAGAATATGCGGCCACGCCGAAAGACGAGAGGGGCCCGGCCATGGTGCGGAAGGTGCGGGAGCTTACGGGACGGCTTCACGGGCGCTGCGGCCTGCCCCTCAGCTTACGGGATGCGAAGGTGGAGCGGGAGAGCTTTGAAGCCGTGGCAAAGGCGGCCCTGTCCGACGGAGCCATGATCGTCAATCCGAAGCAGGTGGGGAGAGAGGACGTGCTCATGGTCCTGGAGAAGGCGTATGAATAGGGAAGGCCGGTCTGCAAACCCTGGGCGGACCTGGAGGGGGCGTTTCGCCGTCTTCGGGCCCGCCGGGGTTTTTCTTTTTTTCTGCAACGATTTTTCTTTTTCCGGACACTTTATATATGAACATGTTTACAGGATTCGAATCAAAAGACGGGAGCGGGTCGCCATGCTCTTACGACATCCCACCTTCGCCGTTCGGCGTCTGCGGGGTATGGCGACAGGTCCGAAAGGGCGGTGGAGTATGGAACGAATGGAGGAGCTCGGCCTGGTCAGGCGGGCGAAACAGGGAGACGTGGATGCGTACGGGCGTCTGTATGAGATGGTGTACAAGGATTTGTATCGGTTTGCGCTGTTTACCTTGAAGAATCCGCAGGATGCGGAGGACGTGGTTGCGGACACGGTGGCGGATTCCTTTGTGGGGATCGGCAAGCTGAAAGCGGACGAGGCGTTCCGCGGTTGGATTTTCAGAATCCTGACCAACAAATGCAGGAGGATTCTGAAGCGGTATGCCGAACGACCGGTGATGAAGGAATACGGGGAGGCCATGTCCGGCAGGGAGAATGCGGCGGCGTTTTCCCTTGGCGGGGAGGACGGCGTGAACCGGGAGGATTTGATGGACCTGTACCGGGCCTTCGGAAGCCTTCCGCAGGAGGACCGGCTGATCATCGGGCTGTCCTTTTTCGGAGGATACAGCAGCGAGGAAATTGCGGCAATGCTGAAACGGAAGTCCGGGACGGTGCGTTCCAGGCAGAGCAGGGCGCTTGCGAAAATGCGGCAGATGCTCACCGGGGCTTACGGCCTTTAAATGGCGGGAAAAGGAGATGAGTGAGATCATGAAGGAAAATTGGGAAACGGCTCCTGGGGATGAGAAGTGGATGGAAGAGGCGAAAAAAACGGCGGGACTGGTGGAGCCGCCGGAAAGCCTTTCTCCCGAAGCGGTGACGGAGCGTCTCAGGCAGGAGGGGATCAGACCGGCGGCGAGCCCGGTCAAAAGGTACCGGTACCTGGCACAGGCAGCCGTCCTGTTTCTGTTTTTGCTCCTCGGCGGCGGAAGCCTCTGGCTGTTCCGTCAGTTCGGCAGCGGCGAGGAAGGAAAATCGGAGACGAGGGCGGAGGAGGAGATGGTGCGGATGGCGGCCCCGGAAGAGGGGGAGAGCATTCCCGGGGGATATCGGGCGGCGGCTTCCTATGAAGAACTCTATGCGTACGTGAAGGAACGGCAGGAGAGTTACACGGTTACGGAGGACGGTGCGAAAGGCGAAGGAAGCGGGACGGACGGAGCCTGGGAGGAGGCTGCGGAAGCACCGGCGGCGGATGCGGGGGCGGGAAACGGACAGTATGATTCTGCAGGGAAGAGTGAAACGGCGTTGGAGGTACAGGATGCGGCCTCTTCGGAGTCCGGTCCCGGCCATTCGGAGACCAATACGCAGGTAAAAGGAGTCGACGAGGCGGACATTGTCAAGACGGACGGGAAATATCTGTACGTGGTCTATGGCGGGACGGATTTTGCCGGGCGGGTGCACATCATCGAAACGGACGGCGGGAAGATGCGGGAGGTGGCGAAGACGGAACCGGTGACCGACGGGATCTACCGGGATTATGACTCGGTGCTGGAGATCTACGTGGACGGGGACGTCATGACGGTGCTCATGGACTGTGTCGACGAGGAGAGTGCGGGAAGCTACACGGCGACGGCCGTTTACGACATCGCCGACCGCGGGAACCCCAGGCTTCTGAACGTGCTGAGCCAGGACGGCCGTTATGAGACCAGTAGAAAGAACGGTTCCCATGTCTACGTGTTTACTTCCAGATACGCCGAGGCGAGGGTGACGGAGCGGCGCAGTTACATTCCGTATGCGGATGGAGGAATGCTTCGCTGTGAGGACATTTACTATTCGCCGGAGGCGAAGACGGACCGGATGCTGGTCGTGACGGCCCTGGACACGAAGGCGCCGGAAGCGTTTACGGACGCGAAGGCGGTTTTTAACAGCGGAGACACCATGTACGTCAGCGAAAACGCCGTCTATGCGGCGGAGACCATTTACGGGGAAGGGAAAAGCCAGACGGAGCTTTTCAAGCTGTCTTACAGGGAGGGAAAATTGGAGGCGGGGGGAAGCAGGCGGTTTCTCGGCTGGCTGAACAATCAGTTTTCCATGGACGAGTACGACGGCTTTCTGAGGCTTGTCGCCACGGTGGACGATGGGAGGAGCGGCAGCCAGGTGAACTCCCTCTACGTGATGGATGAGGAGCTGGAGATCGTGGGCGGCATTCACAATCTGGCGCCCGGTGAACGGATCTATTCGGCCAGATTCATGGGCGACGTGGGCTATTTCGTCACCTTCCGGGAGACGGACCCCCTGTTCAGTGCGGACCTGTCGGACCCGGAAAACCCCAAAATCATGGGCGAGCTCAAGATTACCGGGTTTTCCAGCTACCTTCACGGCTATTCGGAGCACGGGCTTCTCGGGATCGGGGAGGAGATCAATCCCCGCACGGGGGAGATGGAGGGGCTCAAGCTCTCCATGTTTGACACGGAGGATCCCTGCAACGTGACCGAGGAGGACAAGGTGGTTCTCAGGGAGTATCAGGAGGCTGCGGCCCTCTCCAACCACAAGGCGGTGCTGATCGACACGGAGAAGAACCTGTTCGGGTTCCTGGCTTACGGCTACGAGTGGGGAGCGGAGGCGGAGGAATACTGGGATTACGTTCTTTATTCCTATGACGAGGAATGGGGCTTTACAAAACGGCTTTCCATCCGGTTTTCCTGGGAGGAGATTTCGCACGGCGGCGGAAGCGAGCCCAGGGGGCTCTACATCGGCGACACGCTGTATCTGACCGGCGTGGGGGACGGCGTTTGCGCCTACTCCATGAGGACCGGGGAGGAGGTCGGACGTCTCAGGCTGAAATGATCTTGAAATCCGGAAAGATTAGTGCTTGCAATTTGTGGGGAATGCATATAGAATAGAACCCGTGGGCCGCTTGCGGCCGCCGGAAGGGACGAGGGTTTTATGATCTACGGATTTGAGGTGGAAGCGATCCAGGCAAGGAAGGGGACGCTCCCGAGAGAAGAGAGAAATGACATTACGGCCTACATGACCACGGTGCGGGTGGAGGCCGAGGAGGGGAAAAAGGCGTTTCGGAAGCTGGCGAGCCAGGTGAACGGACGGCTTTCCCGGGATTGCACGGACCGGGCGGCGACCATTACGCTTCCCGATTACGGCAGCTGCCAGATCATGCTGCGGCTGAGGGCGGAGGCATAAAGGCAGCAGGAAGATAGAAAACGGATTTTTGTGAAACAAAAAGGCGACGTCCACAGCCGCAGGGGCTTAAGGGCGCGCCTTTTTGCGTACTGCCTGGAATCGGGGCGGGTGTCTGTTTTTGAGATGGAAAAAACCGAATCATTTTCGATCCGGCTTCCTGCTGCAGTTGGAGGGACTTGAACCCTCACGAGCTAATGCTCACATGAACCTGAATCATGCGCGTATGCCAATTCCGCCACAACTGCAAATTTTCAATTTTTTGTCTGGCGACTTTCATCACCGGACGAAAAGTAGTATACCTTAAATAGTTTCAAATGTCAACACAATTTGAAAAAAATTTTTTGAAAAATAACGATTTTTTTTGCGGTAAAACCATTGACAATTCTTTTGCGGGATGCTATCATAATAGTCGTGCCAGTTAAATGACATACGCAGTTGTGGCGGAATTGGCATACGCGCTAGACTAAGGATCTAGTGAGCATTGTGCTCGTGCGGGTTCAAGTCCCGCCAACTGCACGGCAGGCTCTTCCGGAAGGAAGAGCCTGTTTTGATGTACGGGCGCATGAAAAGTGAGCGTCTGCGGGATTTTTGACTTTGCGAACAATAAGGAGCGGGAAAGCATGGATACGGTGAAATACCTGAAACAGATGACGGTTATTATGGCGGTTTCCTTTGCGGGGGAATTTCTGAACAAGGCGCTGCCCCTTCCGGTGCCGGGGAGCGTGTACGGCCTGATTCTCATGTTCCTCTTTTTGCTGACGGGCCTTGTCAGGCTGGAGCAGGTGGAGGATGCGGGCGGCTTCCTGGTGAAGATCATGCCGGTGCTGTTTATCGGGCCCAGTGTCAGCCTGATCACGGTGATGGGAGGCCTGTCGGACCGGCTGGTCCCCATTCTGGCAGTCTGCATTGTCAGCACCATGGCGGTCATGGCGGTGACGGGACTGACGGCCCAGGCGGTCCTCAAATGGACCAGGAAGGGGGAGAAAAAAGATCATGAATGAGATTTTGCAGGAGAGCATGTATTTTGGCTTTTTTCTGGCTCTCGGAACCTACTGGATCGGGCTTAAGCTCCAGAAACGGTTTCCTTATACCCTCTGCAATCCTCTGCTGGTCAGCACGGTGCTCTGCATCGGAATCCTTCTGGTTTTCCGGATCGATTATGAGGTCTTTGACGCGGGAGCCTCCCACATCAGCTATTTTTTAACGCCCTGTACCGTCTGCCTTGCCATTCCCATGTATAAGCAGGTGCGGATCTTGAAGAAAAATCTGGCGGCGATCCTGGTGAGTATTGTGAGCGGCTGCCTGGCGGCCTCCCTCACGATCTGGGGGCTCTGCGCCCTGTTCGGGCTGGACGGAGGCGTCTACCACTCTCTGCAGCCCAAATCGGTGACGACGGCCATCGCCATCGGCGTTTCCTCAGAGCTGGGCGGAAATACGGCCCTGACGATCATGTCCGTGGTGGTCACGGGGATGTTCGGCGGGATCATGGCGAAGGTCCTCTGCCGTCTGTTCCGCATCAAAGATCCCATTGCCGTGGGCCTGGCCTGCGGAAATGGCGCCCATGCCATGGGGACCAGCAAGGCCCTGGAGTTCGGGGAGCTGGAGGGGGCCATGTCCAGCCTGGCCGTGGTGGTGGCGGGAGTCGTCACGGTGATCCTTGCGCCCTTATTTGCAGGCATGATCCCCTGACAGGACTTGCGGCCCTTCTGGGAATATGGTAAAGTAAAAACAGGATTTTACGGAGGAGAACCATGGACGGGAAGCTGGAGAAGCGAAAGGCGTTTATCATCAATTTTTTGTATTTTATTATTCTGGTGGGAGTGCTTTACTTTATCTTAAAAAAGCTGTTCCCGATCTTCCTTCCTTTTGTCATCGGGCTTTTGATCGCGGCCCTGTTAAATCCTCTGATCCGATTTCTGACGGTGCGGACGAATGTAGGGCGGAAGGTCTGGTCCCCGGCCGCAGTCCTTCTGTTCTATGCGCTGTTGGGAGCCCTGATCTATCTTTTTGGCGCAAGGATCGTGGGTTTCGTACAGGGGATCGCCGGAAGGCTTCCGGCTTATTACAGCTCGACGATCGAACCGCAGATCAATCTTCTGGCAGACAAGATCGCCTCCAGCTTTCCGGAGAACCAGGGCCGGGTGCTGGAGATGGCCGGTTCTGTGGAGGGGACCGTGCAGGATATCATCAACCGGGCCTCCGGCACCATGATCAGCATGGGCGCCTCCTACGTGGTAGCCTTTCCCGGCCTTCTGATCCAGTTTATTTTTATGGTGATCTCCTCCTTCTTTTTCACGGCTGACCTGGAACAGGTCCGGGAATTCATCCTGCGCCAGGTACCGGAGGGAAAAAGGAGCGTGGCCCTGGAGGTGGTGAGAAACGCCAGGGTCATGGTGGGAAAGATCCTGAAGGTGTACCTGTTCCTGATGTGCGTGACCTTCGTGGAGCTCTATATCGGCTTCCGGGTGCTGGGAATCGAGATGGCCTTTCTGTATGCGTTTCTGACGGCGGTGGTGGACATCCTGCCGGTGCTGGGGACGGGGACGGTGCTGATCCCCTGGGGGTTGATTTCCTGTTTCCTTGGGAACGTGGGGGAGGGGGTCGGGCTCCTGATTCTGTATCTGATCATTACGGCGGTGCGCCAGTTTCTGGAGCCGAAGATCATCGGAAAACAGGTGGGACTCCATCCCATTGTCACTTTGATCTGTATTTTTGCCGGCGGCCGGGTCATGGGGATCTGGGGAATCTTCCTGTTTCCGGTCATGGCGACGGTGTTGAAGAAGATGAATGACGAGGGCAGCATCCACCTTTGGAAATAGGAGGAGCCCTTACAAAATATAAGGAGAATGAGAAGGATGAGAGAGCTTACCATTGAGGAATTATATGATTTGAATCACACGTTGGCGGCGCCCTATCTGGAGGGCTTTACCTATCCCTGGGAGGCCCTGGAAGGGCTGAGTGATTTTATCATCGCTCTTGGGAGACGGCTTTCCGGAGAAGAGTATGAGGAGATCGGGGAACAGATCTGGGCGGCGAAGTCGGCGGTGGTCGCCCCGACGGCCTCCATCACGGGGCCGGCCATTATCGGGAAGAACTCGCAGGTGCGCCACTGCGCCTTTATCCGCGGCAGTGTCCTGGTGGGAGATACTTGCGTGGTGGGAAATTCCACGGAGCTTAAAAACGTGATTCTTTTTGACCATGTGCAGGTGCCTCATTACAATTACGTGGGGGATTCCATCCTGGGATACCATTCCCACATGGGGGCCGGCTCCATCACCTCCAACGTGAAGTCCGACAAACAGCTGGTGGTCGTCAAGGCCGGGGAGGTGCGTCTGGAGACGGGGAGAAAAAAGGTGGGCGGCATGCTGGGGGATTTCGTGGAGCTTGGCTGCGGGACGGTGGTCAATCCCGGCTCTGTGATCGGGCGGAACACCAGCGTCTATCCCCTGTCCATGGTGCGGGGATATATCCCGGCGAATTCCGTTTATAAGAATCAGGGGGAGATCGTGGAACGGCGGCCTTGAGTGAAAAAGGAGAAAACGGCGGAGATGAAATCCGATCACCGGAGGGAAAGTTTATCTTTGGTAAATACGATTTCGGAATGACCGGATGCGTCTTCATAAATGCTGCGGAGAGTCTCAAAACCGATGGTGACCTCCGGAATACAGGCATCGGTTTTCAGGGCTTCCATATTTTTTATGTGGGAAGTCAGCGCTTCTTTTTTATATTCCTTTCGGTCGTGGCCGCACAGGTAAGAGTCAAATTCCAGGGAAAGCGTCTGCTTCAGGGTATGGTAAAGCTGTTTGAGGGAAAGCGAACCGTAATTGAACAGCCAAAGTTCCTCGTTGAGGGCGTCTCCTGCGATCAAGAGGCGCTCTTCCTCCACGAGAAAGCCCGTGGAACCGGCAGTATGGCCGGGAAGGGGAATGACGGTTATATGTAAATTTCCGAGGGAAAGACGGTCTTTGACCGGCAGGATTTTTTGAGAGTAAAGGGGAGTGGTATCCAGGTTTTGTTCGATAAAGGTCCGCAGATTCCGTCGACCGTATCCGGTGTCAATCAACAGAGCCTTTTCGCTGCCCTTGACCAGAGTGCAGCAGACGCCGTGGGTTTGTATATGCCTCAAACAGCTTGTTGACCTCGGCGCCTAAGAGGACGATGTTCATGCAGATGTAAAGCCACAGCATGAGGAAGATGATGGCGGTCAGGCTGCCGTAGATATAGGAAAAGTTGGCGATGTGGTCGATATAGAGGGAGTACACGTAGGAAAAGATCAGCCATCCGAAGGTGGTGAAGGCGGCTCCCGGGATCTGCTTCCGGAAGGACAGGTGTTTGTTTGGCAGGATGGCATAGATCAGCACGAAAAACAACATGAACAGGGCCACGGAGAGCCCGGTGCGAAACAGGATGACCAGGCTGGAAAAATGGGCCAGCTTCGGGAACCAGGATTCCAGGAGAAGCTGGATCCGGTTGCCAAAAAGGAGGACGCCGATGGTGAAAATCAGCACGAACACGAAGCCGATGGTGTAGACGATGGACAACAGCCGCTGGACGGCGATGTTCCTGGTCTCTTTCAGGGAAGCGATGTTGTTTAAGCCCTGCTGGAGGGAATAAATGCCTTTGGAGGCTGACCACAGGGTGGTGAGGATGGAGACGGAGATGATGGTTCCCGCCGAGTTGGTGTAGACATCATTTAAGATGCTGACGATAAAATTCTGCAGTTCGGGGGTATTTGGCAGGACCGACAGGATCGTGGCAGTCAGGGATTCCTGGGAAAGGGGAATCAAAAATTGAATCAGAGGGATCACCAGCATGACGATGGGGATCGCCGAGATGAGGACAAAAAAAGAAACCTGTGCCGCATACACAGAAATCTTGTCTTCCACGATTAAATTGATGATCTTTCCGAGAAAAAGCCTGAACCGTTTCATAACATACTCCTGCAATGCTTCCGGCATGGTTTTAAAATCCCTTTGGCAGTATTTCAGAGAAGTATAGCATGATACGGACCGGATTGCAAGGGAGGACAGGTACAGAAATAAAATTAATCCTTGACAAGAGGAGGTTTTATGTTAAAATATGTCATAGGTTTCAAACAATGAAGCTTCAAACAGTGGAGCTTTAAACAATCTCAAGAAGAAAAGAAGAAAAGGCATAGAAGGTGTTTAGTAGACGTTCCGTTTTCTTACAGAGAGAGGAGGCCACCGGCTGGAAGCCCCCTTAAGTTCAGACGGACGCCGAATTTCCCACCGGAGCCGCATTTTTGAAGTCCGGGGTATAGGGGCCAGACGGAAGGAGCTATAGAACAGAGCTTTCGTCGGTTTTGCCGGATGGTAGGAGATGACGTGTACCTGTGCGTTAGACGGGAAATGAGTGCCTGCAAAAGTGCAGGAATCAGGGTGGTACCGCGAGCAATTCGTCCCTTTGTCGTTAGACGGCAGGGGGATTTTTTTTCGTACAAAACATGTAACCGCACAGGCGGAAAAATTTTATGAAGGAGAATGTCATGAAGGAAAAACTGGAACAGATCAGGCAGGCAGCCCTTGAGAGGATCGCCGCCTCCGAGGCGCTGGAGACCCTCAACGAGATCCGGGTGGCTTACCTGGGGAAAAAGGGCGAGCTGACCGGTGTCCTGAAAGGGATGCGGGATGTGAGTGCGGAGGAGAGGCCCAGGGTGGGACAGATGGTCAACGACACCCGTGCCGTCATCGAGGCGAAGCTGGAGGAGCGGAAGATGAGGCTGGCGAAAAAAGCCAGGGAGGAGAAGCTTAAGAGAGAGGTCATTGACGTGACCCTCCCGGCCAAGAAAAATCATGTGGGCCACAAGCACCCCAACATGATCGCTCTGGAGGAGGTGGAGCGGATCTTCGTGGGCATGGGCTACGAGGTGGTAGAGGGTCCCGAGGTGGAGTATGATTACTACAACTTCGAGGCGCTCAACATTCCCAAAGGCCATCCGGCCAGGGACGAGCAGGATACCTTTTACATCAACGACAGCATCCTGCTCAGGAGCCAGACCTCCCCGGTGCAGGTGCGCACCATGGAGAAGGGAAAGCTCCCCATTCGCATGATTGCGCCGGGCCGGGTGTTCCGCTCCGACGAGGTGGATGCGACCCATTCGCCCTCCTTCCATCAGATTGAGGGTCTGGTTATTGACAAAAATATTACCTTTGCCGATCTGAAAGGGACTCTGGAGGAATTTGCCAGAGAACTCTTCGGCGCAGATACCAGGGTGAAGTTCCGCCCCCATCATTTCCCCTTCACGGAGCCCAGCGCCGAGGTGGACGTGAGCTGCTTCAAATGCCACGGCAAGGGCTGCAGATTCTGCAAGGGCAGCGGCTGGATCGAGATCCTTGGCTGCGGCATGGTCCATCCCAATGTGCTGAGAATGTGTGACATCGACCCGGAGGAGTACTCCGGCTTCGCCTTCGGCGTGGGCCTGGAGCGGATCGCCCTCTTGAAATACGAGATCGACGACATGCGTCTGCTGTATGAAAACGACATCCGTTTCCTGAAGCAGTTTTAGAGAGACAGAAGTTTTGGGCATCGCAAATAAGGAAAATCAGGTAATTGCGAAACCGAAAAATATGGGGAGGATTCTGAGTTTTGCAATTACCTGAAGGAAAATCGGAGAAAGGAAAAGAACAGATTATGAATACAGCATTATCCTGGATCAAAGCATATGTGCCGGATCTTAACGTGACGGCGCAGGAATATACGGATGCCATGACCCTTTCCGGGACCAAGGTGGAGGGGTATGAGCGTCTGGACAAAAATCTGGAAAAGATCGTGGTGGGACAGATTCTGTCCATCGAAAAACACCCGGATGCAGATAAACTGATCGTCTGCCAGGTGGATATCGGTGAGAGGCAGATTCAGATTGTCACCGGGGCACCCAATGTGAAGGAGGGCGACAAGGTTCCCGTGGTCCTTGACGGGGGCAAGGTGGCGGGCGGCCATGACGGCGGTCCCCTGCCGGAGAACGGCATCAAGATCAAGAAGGGCAAGCTTCGGGGAATCGAGTCCGACGGCATGATGTGCTCCATCGAGGAGCTGGGTTCCTCCAGGGACATGTATCCGGAAGCCCCGGAAATGGGCATTTATATCATGAAGGCAGATGCGCCCGTGGGAGCGGACGCCGTAGAGCTTTTGGGACTGCGGGACGTGGTCTTCGAGTATGAGATCACCTCCAACCGGGTGGACTGCTACAGCGTCCTAGGGATTGCCAGGGAGGCGGCGGCCACCTTCGGGAAGAAATTCGTGGCGCCGGTGCCCGTGGTGAAGGGAAACGGAGAGGACGTTCACGACTATGCCTCCGTGGAGGTGGTGGATAAGGAGCTCTGCCCCCGCTACTGTGGCCGGGTGGTGAAGAACATCAAGATTGGCCCCTCTCCGGAATGGATGCAGAGGAGGCTGGCGGCCAGCGGAATCCGCCCTATCAACAACCTGGTGGACATCACCAACTACGTGATGGAGGAGTACGGCCAGCCCATGCACGCCTTCGATCTGGACACGGTGGCGGGCCATAAGATCATCGTGAAACGGGCCAAGGACGGAGACGAGTTCCAGACCCTCGATGGACAGGTGCGGAAGCTTGATAAGGACGTGCTGATGATCAACGACGCCGAGAAAGAGATCGGCATCGCCGGAATCATGGGCGGGGAGAATTCCAAGATCACCGACCAGGTGAAGACGGTGCTCTTTGAGTCGGCCTGCTTTGACGGCACCAACAACCGCCTCTCGGCCAGAAGGCTGGGGCTTCGCACCGACGCCTCCGGAAAGTACGAGAAAGGCTTAGACCCCAACAATGCGGAGGCGGCCATCAACCGGGCCTGTGAACTGATCGAGGAGCTTGGCTGCGGGGAGGTGGTCGGCGGCATGATCGACGTGCGGGGAGAACTTCCCATACCGAAAAGGATTCCTTTCCGGCCGGAGAAGATCAACCGCTTCCTGGGAACGGATATCCCGGGGGAGGATATGGTCTCTTATCTCGGTCCCCTGGAGATTCAGGTGGACGAGGAAGCGGGAGAGGTGATCGTGCCCACCTTCCGGCAGGACCTTGTCTGTGAGGCGGACATTGCCGAGGAGGTGGCCCGCTTCTACGGATACGACAAGATTCCCACCACTCTGCCCACCGGCGAGGCCACCACGGGAAAGCTTTCCTTCAAGCTCAGGGTGGAGGAGGCCGTCCGGGAGGTTGCGGAGTTCTGCGGTTATTCTCAGGGTATGAGTTACTCCTTTGAGAGCCCGAAGGTCTTCGACAAGCTGCTGCTCCCTACGGATTCTCCCCTTCGGAACGTGGTGACGATCATGAACCCGCTGGGCGAGGACTACAGCATTATGCGGACCGTTTCCTTAAACGGGATGCTCACCTCCCTGGCCACCAATTATAATAGAAGAAATAAGGACGTGAGGCTTTACGAGCTGGGCAATATTTACCTTCCGAAGGCATTGCCCCTCACGGAACTTCCCGACGAGCGGATGCAGCTCACCCTGGGCTTCTACGGGGAGGGGGATTTCTTCGCCCTGAAAGGGGTCATCGAGGAGATCTTTGACCGGCTGGGGATGACGAAGCGGATTGCCTATGACCCGAAGGCCGCAAAGCCCTTCCTCCATCCGGGGCGCCAGGCGGAGATCTCCTACCGGGGAACAGTCATGGGATATCTGGGCGAGGTCCATCCGGAGGTCCTGGACAATTATGACATCGGCGAGAGGGCTTATGTGGCGGTGCTTGACATGCCCCAGGTGGTGAAGCTTGCCTCCTTCGACCGGAAATACACCGGTGTTGCCAGATTCCCGGCCGTCACCAGGGATATCAGCATGGTCATGGACAAAACGATCATGGTGGGCGAAGTGGAATCCGTCATCGAAAAGAAAGGCGGAAAGCTTTTAGAGTCCTATCACCTGTTCGACCTTTACGAGGGCGCCCAGATCGCCGAGGGTTATAAGTCGGTGGCTTACTCCATCACTTTCCGGGCGAAGGACCGGACGTTGGAGGACAAGGACGTGAACGAGGTCATGGAAAAGATTCTGGCGGAGTTAAAAGAGATGGGGATCGAACTTCGGGGATAAGCATAAGGTATGCCCAAAGGGTACTCGTGAACGCATGCGCTGCGCGCGGTAGAAATAAGGTATACCCGAAGGGCACTCGTGAACGCATGCGCTCCGCACTGTAGAAATAAGGTATAAGTTTTTCTCTTCTTCAAATAATAAAGCGTAGGCGTCATAAGATATTGTATATGACGGCACGATTTTTATGCGGAGAAGGAGAAAATGATGGAGAGATATTTAAAAATTGCAGGTGTGCGGGGCCGGGAAATTTTGGATTCCCGTGGAAATCCCACGGTGGAGGCGGAGGTGACGCTGGAGAGCGGCATCACCGGGAGGGCGAGCGTGCCTTCCGGTGCCTCCACGGGAAAGTTTGAGGCGGTGGAGCTTCGGGACGGCGGGGACCGTTACCGGGGACTTGGCGTAAGGCGGGCCGTAGAGCACGTGAACACGGTTCTGGCCCATGCGGTCCTCTCAAAGAATGCGGCCTGTCAGGGGGAGATTGACCGGCTGCTTTTGGAGGCGGACGGGACGGAGAACAAGGCGAATCTGGGGGCCAATGCGATCCTCGGTGTGTCCATGGCCGTATCCAGGGCGGCGGCAGCAGCACTCGGACTTCCGCTGTTTTCTTATCTGGGCGGGATCTATACGGACCGGATGCCGGTTCCCATGATGAACGTCTTAAACGGCGGAAAGCATGCCGACAACACGGTGGACCTGCAGGAGTTCATGATCATGCCCGTGGGAGCCTGTTGTTTTTCGGAGGCCCTCAGGACCTGTGCGGAAGTCTATCATACGCTGAAAGACATTTTAAAAGGAAAGGGACTTTCCACGGCCGTGGGGGACGAGGGTGGCTTTGCGCCCAATCTGCCGGACACGGAGTCGGTGCTCTCCCTTCTGGTGGAGGCCATGGAAAAATGCGGCCTGCGCCCAGGCGTGGACATGGCCATCGCCATGGATGCGGCTTCCAGCGAGCTCTACGACGAAGAGCGGGATGTTTATTATTTTCCCGGGGAGAGTAAGATGAGCGGAAAGGAAGTGCTCAGGCTTCGGGAGGAGATGGTGGATTACTATGAGAATCTGGTGAACCGCTTCCCCATCGTGTCCATCGAGGACGGCCTCCACGAGGAGGACTGGTGCGGCTGGAAGCTCCTCACCGGCAGACTTGGCGAGCGGATTCAGCTTGTGGGGGACGATCTCTTTGTAACCAACACGGAGCGCCTTGGCCGGGGCATTGACCAGAAAATCGCCAATGCCATTTTGGTGAAAGTCAATCAGATCGGGACCCTCACGGAAGCCTTTGCGGCCACCCACATGGCTCAGAAGGCCGGCTATCACGCAGTGATCTCCCATCGCTCCGGGGAGACGGAGGATGCGATCATCGCAGATATCGCCGTGGCTACAGGCGCAGGGCAGATCAAGACCGGCGCCCCCTGCCGCTCCGACCGGAACGCAAAGTACAATCAGCTTTTGCGCATCGAGGAAATGCTGGGGAAGACGGCGGTGTACGAGAATCCCTTTGCGTCGTTTTAAGAGGAAATAGAAAGCCGGGGCTGTTTGAAAGGCTGATTGTGTCAGAATTCAGGAAAAAACAGTTGCCAATCCTGCCCATTTGTGGTAGACTATCTTTGTTTGGCCTAGGAGGTGTGAAGATGACTGCTTTGAAAGTGATTTTATCCGTGGTTTTTTTGATCATAAGTGTGGCATTGATGGTGATCGTACTGCTCCAGGAGGGGAAGTCCGCAGGGTTGACCGGATCGATCAGCGGCGGATCGGAGACTTATTGGGGGAAAAATAAGAGTCGTTCCGCAGAGGGGAAGCTGGAGAAGCTTACCAAGTATGGTGTGATTTTATTTATGGTGTTGGCTCTTGTTTTGAATATGCTTTGATGATCGGAGCTTATAGCAGAGAAAACGGGATTCATTGACTTGCCGAGGCGAAAGAGGACAGGCTTTGGGGGTGGATGAATCCTTTTTTATGTTTGGGGACCTGTCCGGAGCCTATGCCGGTTTCGAAGGTGTCGCCCCTCTGGCGGCGGTCTCCGTCCTCGCAGACCCGGCAATTTCACCGATTTTCCTGCGCCGCTTATGATCACCGGTTGTTGCTTCCTATAGAGGCGGGGAAGCAAAACCGCCGAAGCTAGCCGCAGAAAAATCAGCAAAATTTCGCCGATTGTCTGCTTCGGAAGGAGACCGCCGCCGGAGGGAATCAGGTTTTCGGAAACGGCACAGAGGGGCAGGTATTCAAATCAGAAAAGAATAGAGGAGTTTATGGAGACGAAGAGAAAGAACGGAAATAGAAAGAGCGGCCGGAGGGGCGCACGGAGCGGAGGAAGGCCCTGGGAGAAGCGGCAGGACGGCCATGGAAGGGGGAAGGCGTCCGGAACGAATGCCGGAGGAGAAAATGCCGGAAGGAAGCGCAGGTTGGAGGAGAACTCTGCCGGAGCGGAGGACGAAGGAGTCCGGCAGGCGGAGAGGGATGCCCTGGAGGATGGCAAGAGGCGGCTGTTGGAGCTGATGGGGCACAAGGACTATAAGCCCATGAGGGTGAAGGAACTGGCGATTCTTCTTGGCGTGGCGAAGGAGGAGAGGCCCTTCTTGCAGAAGGCGCTTGATGGGCTTCTTGCGGAGGGGAAGCTGGGGCTTTCCAGGAGAGGGAAATATGCGCCGGTGGAAAATTTTCTGGTGAAGGGAACGTTTATCGGGAACCGGAAGGGCTTTGGGTTCGTGGCGCCGGAGCGGACGGGAGAGACGGATGCCGGAACGGGGGCCGGGAAAGAGCCGGGGCCGGATATTTACATTGGAGAACGGGATACTTTTGGCGCCATGGACGGGGACACGGTCCAGGCCGCAATCCTCTACGGGAGGCGGTGGGGCAGGAACCAGAATCCGGAGGGGAAGATTGTGCGGATCCTGGAGCGGGCCCATAAGGAGGTGGTGGCCACCTATGAGCGGTGCCGTCGTTTCGGCTTTGCCGTGCCCCTGAACGCAAAAATGGGAAAGGACGTGTTTATTCCGGAGGGGGCCTCCATGGAGGCCCAGACGGGAGAGCGGGTTCTGATCACGATCACCGACTACGGGAATGCCAGGAAGAACCCGGAGGGGCGGGTGACGGAGATTCTTGGCCGGGTGGACGCACCTGGCGTGGACGTGCTGTCGGTGGCGAAGGCATACGGCTTTGAGAGCGAATTTCCGCCGGAAGTTCTGGCGGAGGTCTCGCAGATCCCGTCGGAGGTTTCCGGGGAGGAACGGGCGGGTCGGAGGGACCTTGCCGGGCTTCCCACCGTGACCATCGACGGGGAGGACGCCAAGGACCTGGACGACGCCATCACCCTCTCCGTGGAAAACGGGATTTACCGACTGGGTGTCCACATTGCGGACGTGTCCCATTACGTGCGGGAGGGGACGGCCCTGGACAGGGAGGCCCTTTCCAGGGGGACCAGCGTCTATCTCACCGACCGGGTGATCCCCATGCTTCCGAGGGAACTGAGCAACGGGATCTGTTCCCTCAATGCGGGTGTGCCCAGGCTGGCATTCAGTTGCCTGATGGAGCTGGATAAAACGGGGCGCCTGTTAAACCATGAGTTTGTGAAATCCGTGATCTGCGTGGACAGGAGGATGACTTACAAGGCGGTGGACGGAATTCTTTCCGGGGACGAAGCCCTTTCCGGGGAATATGCGGATTTCGTGCCCATGTTCCGGAATATGAAGGAATTGTCGGAAATCCTGCGGGAGCGGAGGCGGGCCAGAGGTTCCATCGACTTTGACTTCCCGGAGAGCAAGATCATTCTGGATAAAAACGGGCGAGCCGTGGACGTTGCGCCTTATGAGCGGAATGCGGCCACCATGCTCATCGAGGATTTCATGCTCCTTGCCAATGAGACCGTGGCGGAGGATTTCTTCTGGCAGGGCAGTCCCTTCGTGTACCGGACTCATGAGAAGCCGGATCAGGACAAGATAGGGGAGCTGGCGCTCTTGATCAGCAATTTCGGCTATCATCTGAAAACAGGGCAGGAGGAGATTCATCCGAAGGAGCTGCAAAAGCTTTTGGCGCGGATTCAGGATTCGCCGGAGGAGGCATTGATCAGCCGCCTGACCCTGCGCTCCATGAGACGGGCCGAGTATCAGACGGAATGTGTGGGCCATTTCGGCCTGGCTGCCAGATATTATTGTCATTTCACGTCGCCGATCCGCCGGTATCCGGATTTGCAGATTCACCGGATTATGACGGAATGTCTGGCGGGAGGCATGTCCGAGGCCAGAAAGGAGCACTACGAGGAGCGGCTTCCCGGCGTGTGCCGCCAGTGCTCTTTGAAGGAGCGAAAGGCGGACGAGGCAGAGCGGGAAGTGGAAAAGATGAAGAAATGCCAGTATATGGAGAATCATACCGGAGAGGTGTTTGAGGGCGTGGTGTCCGGCGTGACCGGCTGGGGCATGTATGTGGAGCTCCCCAATACGGTGGAGGGGATGGTTTCCCTGTCTGCTCTGGAAGGGGATTATTACGAATATGACCAGGCAAACCACCGGCTGGTGGGTACTTCCGCCGGAAGGGTCTACTCTTTGGGACAGAGACTTAAGGTGCGGGCGGTCTCGGCGGACCCGGTGGGCGGCACCATTGATTTTATACCGGAGGAGGAAGGATAATGGGCAGGGACAGTTATAAGCTGGTGGCTAACAACAAAAAGGCCTACCATGATTATTTTATCGACGATACCTACGAGGCCGGGATTTCCCTGTCGGGAACGGAGGTGAAATCCATTCGCATGGGGAAATGCAGCATCAAGGAGTCCTTTATCAAGATTGACCGGGGCGAGGTCTTTGTGTATGGGATGCACATCAGCCCCTATGAGAAGGGAAATATTTTCAACAAGGATCCCTTAAGAGTGCGGAAGCTTTTGATGCATAGCTATGAGATCAATAAGCTTTATGGGAAGATTCAGCAGAAGGGTTTCACGCTGGTGCCCCTTAAAGTGTATTTTAAGGGCAGCTTGGTCAAGGTGGAGGTGGGACTTGCCAGGGGCAAGAAACTCTATGACAAGCGGCAGGATATTGCGAAAAAGGACCAGAGGAGAGAGGCCGAGAAGGAGTTCAAGGTAAGGAACCTGGGCTGATGTACAAATATATTTGCCGGAATCCTGCAGGCGGTCGGGGATAGCCGCCACCCGCTGTATTATCCGGCCTTCTGATTCAGATAGAAAAGCTGTTTTGTTCCGGCCGGAGAGAGGGCTTCCTTCTGTAAAAGCTCGCCATATCCCAGGGGCCCGGCCAAAAAGCTCCCGGAGGACGAATAGCAGAAGAAGGACGCCGAGGAAAGAGGCCGTGGCGTCTGTCAGTGAAAAAAGCGACTAAGATTTGATATGTTTTTGGCTCCCGATTTGTCATAAATGAATTCTCCAAAATGTGTAGGAAGTTCTTTTGTTATTTCTACCAGTATACCTTATAAGGGGGGCATAGTTCAAATGATAAGAGAGAAAATGTCAAAGCGGAAATCAAACCATTGACAAGAACTTCTTTCGGCCTATATAATGGATGTATGGATATCGAAATATGACAAAATATAGAACCTATGGAGGGGGATCATGATGAAAAAGAGTAGCATCCGGAAGAAGATCAGGGCTTGTCTGGTGACCACTGTCCTGGTTGCCCTGGTGCTCGTGGGAGGAGCCAGCGCCGCCCTCAGCTACCGAAGCACCGTTGCCACGGTGGAGCAGATGATGAGCGAGACTGCCGTGCTGGCGGCGGAGCGTATCGAGAAGGAACTGGAAGCGTACAAAAATGTGGCCATGGATACCGGTCGTATTTCACAGCTTTCCGATGAGACGGTGCCGCTGGAGGAACGGCGTGCCATTATTGACGAGAGAGTGTCCATGCACGGCTTCCAGAGGGGCAATGTCATTGGGGCCGACGGGATCAGCATTTTTGACGGGAATGATTATTCCGACAGGGAATACGTCCGGCAGGCCATGCAGGGGAACGTCTATGTTTCCGAGCCGCTTGTCAGCAAGGTTACCGGGGAGCTGTCTATCATGGTGGCGGCACCTATCTACGACGGCGGGAGCGAGGACGGCGGCGTCGCAGGCGTGGTGTACTTCGTGCCTCCGGAGACCTTTTTGAATGACATCGTCTCTTCGATCAAGATTGGTGAGAACTGCAGGGCCTATATGATCAATAAAAATGGCGATACCATTGCCGACGTTACGCTGGATACGATAACCACTCAGAATGTCGAGAGGGAGGCCGAAAGTGACAGATCTCTGAAGGGCCGGGCTGCCCTTCACGAAGCCATGCGGGGTGGAGAAAACGGCTTTGGGAGTGTACGAAGCTCGGAGGGTCCCTGCTATCTGGCATATGCCCCGGTCGGAGGGACGGACGGCTGGTCCGTGGCCGTGGAGGCACCGAAGAAGAATTATCTGGCAGATACCTATTTTAGTATGCTGATTACGGTAATCATCGTGGTGCTGTCGATTGTGGCCTCTGTTGTGGTGGCGGTGAGACTTTCCGGCAGCATCGGAGGTCCCATGCAGGCCTGTGCGGAGCGGATGAAGCGGTTGGTACAGGGAGATCTCAAATCCCCGGTTCCCCAGGTTACCAGCCGGGATGAGACGGCGGAGCTGACCCAGGCCACGGCGGACATGATCGACGGGCTGAATGTCATTATCAGTGATATCAGATATCTTTTGAACGAGCTGGCCAATAAGAATTTTGACGTCCGCTCCGACAAGCGGGAGGCCTATGTGGGAGAGTTTCAGACCATCCTCTTAACCATGCGCAATTTGAAGATGGCCCTGAGCGGCACCATCCGTCAGATTGATGTTTCTGCGGGCCAGGTGTCCTCCGCCAGCGGTCAGGTTTCCACCGGCGCCCAGAGCTTAAGCCAGGGTTCCGTGCAGCAGGCCAGCGCCGTGGAGGAACTGGCGGCCACCATCAATGAGATTTCTAACAATGCGAAGCGGACTGCGGAGGCTGCGGAGAAGGCGGGAGTGGCCGTTGGCCAGGCAGGAGGCCAGCTGGGAGTCAGCGTGGAGTACGTCGGGGAGCTCAACCAGGCAATGGAGAAAGTGTCCGACTCCTCCGAAGAGATTTCCAAGATTATCGCCACCATCGAGGACATCGCCTTCCAGACGAATATCCTGGCGCTCAATGCCGCCGTGGAGGCGGCCAGGGCGGGAACCGCCGGCAAGGGATTTGCGGTGGTGGCGGACGAGGTCCGCAATCTGGCGCAGAAGTCCGATGAGGCTGCCAAGGCCACCAAGGAGCTGATCGAGGGTTCCATTGTCGCAGTCACTGCCGGCAGCGAGGCGGTGAAGAAGGTCACGGAGGCCCTGGAGCAGACCAGCGTCTACGCCGGAGGCGTGACGACCCAGATGGAGGTGGTGGTCAAGGAGATCGAGGACCAGAGCGAAGCCATCAACCAGATCACCGAGGGCATCGACCAGGTTTCCAGCGTGGTGCAGACCAACAGTGCCACCGCCCAGGAGAGTGCGGCCGCCAGCGAGGAGCTTTCTGCGGAGGCTTCCGGGCTTAAGCGTTTGGTGGGTGAATTCCAGTTGGCCAGAGAGTAGGCGGGAAGGAAAAACCGTCGGAACAGCAAAAAGCCAGAGAGCGCGCTTGCAATGAGCGGCGCTCCTGGCTTTTTAAAAGAGTCGGAAAACTTGGTTAAAAGGGCCGAAAAACCTGGTGACGGATCATGGAAAGGAAATTTGGAAACATGAGAATTGGAATGGGATATGACGTCCACCGGCTGGCAGAGGGGCGGGCATTGATTTTGGGAGGAGTGGAGGTCCCTTATGAGAAGGGACTTCTCGGGCATTCAGATGCCGACGTGCTGCTTCACGCAGTGATGGATGCGCTTTTAGGGGCGGCAGCCCTGGGGGACATCGGACAGCATTTTCCGGATACGGACGAGGCTTACAGGGGGATTTCCAGCCTGGAGCTTTTGAAACGAGTGGGAAAGCTTCTGGAGGAGCACCGATATGCCGTGGGGAATATTGATGCAACCGTGATCGCCCAGAGGCCGAAGCTTTCCCCGTACCGGGAAGAAATGCGGCGAAACATCGCAGAAACCCTCCGCATTTCCGTTTCCCAGGTGAATGTGAAGGCGACCACCGAGGAGGGGCTTGGGTTTACGGGGAGCGGGGAGGGGATTTCCGCCCAGGCGGCGGTTCTTTTGGAACAGAGGGAACGAGACTGATCGGAAGCTTTTGAAAACCGGAAACGGATTGGCATGGACTTTGGGAAAAAATTATGCTAAACTGGTACGGCATTACAGAGTGAGCAGAGAAAACAGAGCCGGGAGGAAATTATGGCGGCAGATCAGAGTAAAATCAGAAATTTTTGTATTATCGCCCATATCGACCACGGGAAGTCCACCCTGGCCGATCGGATCATTGAGAAGACGGGATTGCTCACCAGCCGGGAAATGCAGTCCCAGGTCCTTGACAACATGGAGCTGGAGCGGGAGCGGGGGATCACCATCAAGTCCCAGGCGGTCCGCACCATTTATAAGGCGAGGGACGGGGAGGAGTATCAGTTCAACCTGATCGACACGCCGGGCCACGTGGACTTCAACTACGAGGTGTCCAGGAGCCTGGCGGCCTGCGACGGGGCCGTGCTGGTGGTGGATGCGGCCCAGGGCATCGAGGCCCAGACCATGGCCAACGTGTACCTGGCCCTGGATCATGACCTGGAGGTGTTCCCGGTCATCAACAAGATCGACCTTCCCAGCGCCGAGCCACAGAGGGTCATCGACGAGATCGAGGACGTGATCGGGATCGAGGCCCAGGATGCGCCTCAAATCTCCGCCAAGGCCGGCATCAATATCGAGGAGGTGCTGGAACAGATCGTGACGAAGTTTCCGGCGCCCACGGGCGATCCGGAGGCTCCCCTCAAGGCCCTGATCTTTGATTCGGTCTACGATTCCTACAAGGGCGTGATCGTGTTCTGCAGGATCAGGGAGGGCACCGTGAGGAAGGGCGTGAAGATCCGCTTTATGGCCACCGGGGCCGAGTTTGAGACGGTGGAGGTGGGATATTTCGGCGCCGGTCAGTTCATTTCCTGCGAGGAGCTCTCTGCCGGGATGGTGGGGTATCTGACGGCCAGCATCAAGAACGTTCGGGATACGAGAGTGGGAGACACGGTGACGGACGGGGACAATCCCTGCGCCGAGCCCCTTCCCGGCTACAAGAAGGTGACCTCCATGGTCTACTGCGGCCTGTATCCGGCGGACGGAGCCAAGTACAATGACTTGAGGGAGGCGCTGGAGAAGCTGCAGTTAAACGACGCATCCCTTAAGTTCGAGCCTGAGACCTCCGTGGCGTTGGGATTCGGGTTCCGGTGCGGCTTCCTGGGCCTTCTGCATCTGGAGATCATCCAGGAGCGGCTGGAGCGGGAGTACAACCTGGACCTGGTGACCACGGCGCCGGGGGTGGTCTACAAGGTCTACCGGACCAACGGCGAGGTCATGGAGCTCACCAATCCCTCCAACCTGCCGGACCCTTCGGAGATCGAATATATGGAAGAACCCATGGTGAAGGCGGAAATCATGGTCACCACCGAGTTCATCGGGGCCATCATGGGGCTCTGCCAGGAGCGGCGGGGGGTGTACGTGGGGACGGAGTACATGGAGGACACCAGGGCCCTCCTGCGCTACGAGCTTCCCCTGAACGAGATCATTTACGATTTCTTTGACGCGTTAAAGTCCCGCTCCAGGGGGTATGCGTCCTTTGACTATGAACTGAAGGGATACGAACGCTCCAATCTGGTGAAGCTGGACATCCTCATCAACAAGGAGGCGGTCGACGCCCTGTCCTTCATCGTCCACGCAGACACGGCCTACGAGCGGGGGAGGAAGATGTGCGAGAAATTAAAGGAGGAGATCCCCAGGCACCTCTTCGAGATCCCCATCCAGGCCGCCATCGGGAACCGGATCATCGCCAGGGAGACCGTGAAGGCCATGCGCAAGGACGTGCTGGCCAAGTGTTACGGCGGAGACATCAGCAGGAAGAGAAAGCTCCTGGAGAAGCAGAAGGAGGGCAAGAAGCGGATGCGCCAGGTGGGGAGCGTGGAGATTCCGCAGAAGGCCTTCATGAGCGTGCTGAAGCTGGACGACAAATAAAGGTGGTGGGGGGAGTCACGAAAGAGGGGGTGACGAAAGGAAACTGCCGCCGGCCCTGTTCGAGGTTGCCGGACAAGCCGCCCGTCTCATCCGTTGCTGTCAAATTGCACAATGGTTCGTGATCCTGCGACTCTCCGGGGGCCTTAGAATTTCTTGGCGTTCCAGTCGTAAAACAGCAATTTCCGGATAGGATGTCCGGAAAAGGCTTATGCCGCCATGGACGGCGGGTCATAAGCCGGTTGCGTGAAACTTGCTCAGATTCAATTGGAACGTTTAGAAATTCAAGGCCTGCGGAACCGGAGCAGAGAACGAACCAATTGTGCAATTTGACGGCAGCCAACTTGGGATGCGGCTTCCAGCACCGGAATCCTTTAAAAAAGAGGAGAGGAAATGGAATTATATGTGCATATCCCGTTCTGTGTGAGGAAGTGCGGGTACTGTGACTTTGTGTCGGCGCCGGCGGGGAGGGCGGTACAGGAATCCTATATGAAGGCGCTGAGAAAAGAGATCTGTCTGGCGGCAGAAGAGCGAAGGGCCGATGGATGCGGCAAAAGGCGGCGGGGAGCGGATATGCGGGCAGAGAGGCGGGGAAGCTCCCGGCAAAGCGGGAGAGAAGGCTGCATGGACGATGTGGTGACTTCCGTGTTCTTCGGGGGCGGGACGCCCTCCATCGTGGAGGCCGGGGAGCTTGCAAAAACTCTTGCCTGTATCCGCCGGGAGTTTGTGGTGGCGCAGGATGCGGAGATCACCCTGGAGGCCAATCCGGGGACGCTGGCAAAGGAGAAGCTGGAGATCTACCGGAAGGCCGGAGTGAACCGCTTGAGTATCGGGCTTCAGTCTGCGGAGGATAAAGAGCTTTCTCTTCTCGGGCGGATTCATACGTTTGAAGAGTTTAAAGAGAGTTATCGGCTCGCCGGGGAGGCGGGCTTTCGCAATATAAGCGTGGATTTGATGGCGGCGCTTCCGGGGCAGAGCGTAAAGAGCTTTGAAAGAAGCCTTCGGGCGGTGACGGGGCTTTTTCCTGCGCCGGAGCATATTTCGGTGTACAACTTGATTGTTGAGGAGGGCACTCCCTTTTATGAGAAATATCACAGGCAGGTATTGGCCCGGGAGGCGGGAGAGGAGGACTGCCGCCCCCTGCCCACGGAGGAAGAAGAGCGGGACATGTATGCCCTGACCGGGAATCTGCTTGCCGCCTGCGGTTATGAGCGGTATGAGATCTCCAACTATGCGAAGCCCGGCTTTGCCTGCCGCCACAATGTGGGCTACTGGACGGGCGCCCCTTATCTTGGTTTCGGGATTTCTGCCTCTTCCTATTTAAGCGGGAGCTATGCTCGAAATGGGAGTCGTGCGGATGAAAGGTTCACCGACGGAAGACGGTTTTCCAACACGGATGATCTGGGAACCTATCTGAGGATTCTGGAAGAATGGGAGAGCGGGCGGGAAACGGCCCTGGGACGGAAGCTTCTGGGGCGGCTCCGTCAGGGCGAGGAGACCGTGACCAGGGAGCGGGCCATGGAGGAATTTATGTTTCTGGGTCTGCGCATGACAAAAGGGGTTTCTGGGGACGAGTTTGCGGGGCGGTTCGGAACGGACCTGGAGGATGTCTATGGAACGGCTCTTGGAGCGCTGGAACGGGACGGGCTGATGGAGCGGACGATGCCTGGAGAGGGAATGGACGTGCGCTGGCGTCTGACGGCACGGGGGATTGACGTGAGTAATTGCGTGCTGGCGGAGTTTCTGTTCTGACGTCCCTGATTTTATGGGAAAACCATGCGCATCCCATGGTTTACAGAACAGACCAAAACTGTTAAACTTTAAGGAGAGACTGGCATTTGATGTTTGAGCCTGCCTGGAAAGCGCTGCAGGCGGTGCTAAGAGTACATGGCGCAGAAACAGGTTCACGTTTGCGTTTATTCGATTGGAAAAGGTACTTGGCGAGAAGCTGGGGGAAGCGGAGAACGGTTGGGGGCGAAAGAGGAGTTTGAAAAGATCGCCCGGCCTTAGCCGGACGGACGTGACAGGTGTTTTTTGCCGGCGGGGAGGGTGGGAGCGGTGGAAATCGTGTCGACGAAGGAGGGGGCTTATGTGGATTTGCCCGGTTTGTGGGTATGGCGCCTTTGAGGGATGTGACGGCCTGGACATCGTGCAGTGAGTCTGTCATGGGAACCGGTGATGGGGCAGAGGGAGGTTGGTCTATGGGAAAGAAAACAAAGAAATGGTTCATCGCATTGGGCGTTCTGTCGCTGTTTTTTGTCCTTTACGGGATCTGGCGGGTGCAGGTTCCGGCGGTTGATGCGGGGGAGATCACGGCGGTCTCCTTCACCTTCAACCCGGTCGGCGTGACCTCCAGGAAAAACTGCACGGTGTGGGACCAGGAGTCCGTCAGACGTCTGTGTGATTATGTGAACCAAATGGAAAAGAACGGTTTTGCTTTTAATCGAACTCTTAAGGGCGGCGGCTGGGCGAGCGTCTTTCTAAACTTCTACAAGGGTGACGTGCTCCGCTGGACCGTGAGCATTTCCGGCGGGGAGATCGTTGAGTATCAGGGGGCTTTTTTACCAAAGACCTTCCATCTGGGAGAAGGGGAAGCAGAAGAACTGCAGCAGATTTTGACAGAGCTCTGGGAGGAAAACCCGGACAGTTCCGGCATTTCCTACACCGCCATGCGATTACGGAAGCGCCTGGCGGAGTTTGGAGGGGGAGGCGGCTCCCCCTGACAGCACGGCCCTCGCATCTCCCGCAAAACAGGAAGAGTTCTAGCTGTTTTTCTTTTTATATTCTGTTCCCCAGGAGAACATAGCGTCCAAAATCGGCTTTAGGCTGAATCCGGTTTCAGTGAGTGTATACTCTACCAGCGGCGGCACTTCAGGATAAATTTTACGGGTAAGCAATCCGTTGTCTTCCATAGAGCGTAAATTGGCAGTCAATACTTTTTGCGAAATGTTTCCAACAGATTTTTTCAACTCTCCAAATCGCTTTGTACCTTCCAGCAGGTCACGGATAATAAGAACTTTCCAGCGGTCACTGATCAGCATCAAAGTGGTTTCCACCGGACAGGCAGGTAAATTTTTTTCCATCAAAATCCCCCATGTTAAAGGGAAACCACATTCAGCAGAGAATTTCAGTTGTGGCAGAATAGGCGAATTAAAAAGTCAATCAGTCAAATATGCCCGCACCGGCAATGGGAAGGAGGACGTTATGACACAGAAAGAAAGGCTTCTTTATCTGCTCCAATATCTCACAGGGGAAGACAGGGAGTTACAATCGATAGAGATTCCTGCGGAGGATGCCGCACGGAAGCGCCTGTTACGTTCCCTCATGAATGTCCGTCCGCCAAAACCGGCCGCAAAAGATTTTTTGAACGTACAGGATGAATATTTGCGGGAGGAGCGGGCAGAAAAAGGCATCATCTCTCTAGAGGATATTTCCTTTGTGAAATCCGGTATTTACTTGTGGCAGGGCGATATTACACGGTTATCCGTAGACGCCGTCGTAAATGCTGCTAACAGCGCCATGCTGGGCTGCTTTGTCCCCTGCCACGGGTGTATTGACAACGCCATTCATTCTGCCGCAGGCGTGGAGCTCCGCCTGGAATGTTCCCGCATCATGGAGAGACAGAACGTAAAAGAGCCCGTGGGAAAGGCCAAAATAACGGGAGCCTATAATCTTCCGTGCCGTTATGTTCTCCACACGGTCGGCCCGACGGTCCACGGGGAAGTCACGAGAAGGGACCGTGACCTGTTATCAGACTGTTACCGCTCCTGTCTTGCACTCGCCGCAGAATATCGGTTGAAAAGCATAGCTTTCTGCTGCATTTCCACGGGCGAGTTTCATTTCCCGAACGAAGCTGCCGCCGAGATAGCGATCCGAACGGTAACGGACTATCGGCAAGAGAATCCGGGTGATATGGAGGTGGTTTTCAATGTTTTCAAAGATTGCGACTATGAAATCTACAGACAGTTATTGGGATAAGATCGAAAAAGTGAAGATGAAAATCCGGAGTGCGGACGCTATCTTGATCGGTGCGGGTGCGGGGCTGTCTACTTCTGCCGGATTTACTTATTCCGGGAAACGGTTTGAGGACCACTTCCCGGATTTTATAAAAAAATACGGTTTCAAGGATATGTATTCGGCGGGCTTTTATCCCTACGAGACCCTGGAAGAACATTGGGCGTACTGGAGCCGTTACGTTTTTATCAACCGTTATGAAAATGCACCGAAAAGCGTCTATCATGATTTGTACAACCTGGTACGGGACAAGGACTATTTTGTTTTAACAACAAATGTTGACCACTGTTTTCAAAAGGCGGGTTTTGATAAGCGCAGACTCTTTTATACACAGGGCGATTATGGGCTATGGCAATGTTCAAAACCCTGTCACAATAAAACTTACGATAACGAGGCCATTATTAAAAAGATGGTTGCCGAACAGGAAAAGATGCGTGTTCCGCCCGAATTGGTTCCACGCTGTCCGGTCTGCGGTGCGCCGATGTCAATGAATTTAAGGGCAGACAATACCTTTGTTGGAGATGACGGCTGGCATATGGCGGCAGAGAGGTATCAAGCCTTTGTGAGCCGCCATAAGGACCTGAATCTTGTATATTTGGAATTGGGCGTTGGCGGCAACACGCCGGGGATTATCAAATATCCCTTCTGGCGGATGACAGAGGAAAACCCGCAGGCGGCGTATATCTGTGTGAATTACGGGGAGGCGGTCTGCCCGAGGGAGATTGAAGGGCAGTCGATATGCATTGACGGGGATATCGGGGAAGTATTAGAACTGCTTTAATGTATCATGATGCCTGTCCCGACAGAGTTTCGGGATGAGGGCAGGGGCTCCCCCTGACGACGGCAGCCCCCATATCCCCCACAAAACAGGAAGAAGATTCGCTGCCCGCTTTTATAGCAGTAAAATTGCCTGCAGATAAGCGACGCAGTGAAAACTCCAAAACCGACGTGTCTGCGGCAGGAAAGGACAGGCATTTTTGGCGTCGAATATTTTAAAAGGACCTCTCTTCTTCCGTCTTTCCCCTAAAACCCAAAAGCAGCCCCGCATAGTTTTACAGAAATTTGAAAAAATATATTGACAAAGGATAAAGGGAGTGCTATCTTATTCATATGGATGTTAGCACTCCCTCTTGTCGAGTGCTAACAGGAAGGGAGAGACGTGAGACGTGGAACTGGACGAACGGAAGAAGAAGATTTTAAACGCGATCATCCGCAACTACCAGGAAACCGGAGAGCCGGTCGGCTCACGGACCATCTCCAAATATTCGGACCTGCAGCTCTCCTCGGCGACGATCCGCAATGAGATGTCGGATCTGGAGGAGATGGGACTGATCGTCCAGCCCCATACCTCGGCGGGGCGGATTCCCACGGACCGGGGCTATCGCCTTTATGTGGATCACATGCTGGAGACTGCGGACCGGGATGCGGGGCGGCAGGAGTTAGCCCAGACCAGCGAGTTCCTGATCGACCGGATGGACCGGATGGAGCAGGTGTTAAAGCAGATGGCCAAGGTCCTGGCGCTCAATACCAACTATGCGTCCATGATCTCCGCCCCCAGGTACAACCGGAACAAGTTAAAATTCATTCAGCTTTCCCGGGTGGAGGAACACAAGCTTTTGGCCGTGGTGGTCGTGGAGGGCAACCTCATCAAGAACACCATCTTCGAGGTGGAGGAGAAGCTTTCGGAGGAAGAGATCCTTTCCCTGAACCTTTTGCTCAACACGAACTTAAACGGGCTGACCATCGACGAAATCAACCTGGGGATCATCACCAGGCTCAAGGAGCAGGCCGGCGGCCATACCGAGGTGGTGGGAAAGGTCCTGGATGCGGTAGCGGAGGCCATCCGAGGGGATGACGAGGATCTGCAGATTTACACCAGCGGGGCCACCAACATCTTCCGGTATCCGGAACTCTCCGACAGCAGCAAGGCCAAGGAGATTATCCAGGTATTCGAGGAGAAGAAGCAGCTCACCAATCTCCTGAGCGACAAGCTGGGGGAGGAAGGGCAGCAGGGCATTCAGGTCTATATCGGGGATGAAACTCCGGTTCAAAGCATGAAAGACTGCAGCGTTGTCACGGCCACCTACGATTTGGGAGATGGCCTTCAGGGCACCATCGGGATCGTGGGTCCCAAGCGGATGGATTATGAGAAGGTGGTTTCGGCGCTCCAGACAGTGATGGGGCAGCTTGACACCATGTTTAAAAAGGAAGAATAGATGTCCTTGGAAATGAGAAATAGAAAGGCGGAGAGAACGTGACGGATACGGAGAAAGATCAGATGGAAGATCAGCTGGAAAAGGAGAAGGAACATCCGGCCGAGACGGTTTCGGAGGAAGAGGCTGGCGAAGCGGCACAGGAAGAGGCTTCCGCAGAGGAGGAAGCGGCCGAAGCGGAAGCCGAGACCTCCGGAGAGGAGGGGACGGACGCCGGGAAGGATGGCGGGCCGGCTCCGGAAAAGAAGGGCTTCTTTAAAAAGAAGGAGAAGAAGGATAAGAGAGATGAACAGATCGAGGATCTGACGGACCGGCTGAAACGGTCCATGGCGGAATTTGAGAACTTCCGGAAACGGACGGAGAAGGAAAAGGCCGCCATGTATGAAGTGGGGGCCAAGAGCGTCATCGAAAAGATTCTGCCGGTGGTGGATAATTTCGAGCGGGGCATGGCAACCTTAAAAGAAGAAGAAGCACATTCTCCTTTTGCGGAGGGAATGGATAAGATATATAAGCAGCTTCTTACGACCTTGGAGTCTCTGGACGTGACAGTCATTGAGGCGGTGGGTCAGGAGTTCAACCCGGACTTCCACAATGCGGTCATGCACGTGGAGGATGAGGGGGCCGGCGAGAATGTCGTCGTGGAGGAATTCCAGAAGGGCTATCTTTACCGGGGCGGCGTGGTGCGCCACAGCATGGTAAAGGTTGCAAACTAAATGGTTAACAAGAAGTAAAGTGGATAATACAGGAGGAAATGAATCATGAGCAAGATCATAGGTATTGACTTGGGAACAACAAATTCATGCGTGGCGGTCATGGAGGGCGGAAAGCCGGTCGTGATCGCAAATACAGAGGGAATCCGCACCACCCCTTCCGTCGTGGCTTTTACCAAGAACGGCGAGCGGCTGGTGGGCGACCCCGCAAAGCGGCAGGCGGTGACCAACTCGGAGCGGACCATCTCTTCCATCAAGAGACACATGGGTTCCGACTACAAGGTGGACATTGACGGAAAGAAATATTCTCCCCAGGAGATTTCCGCCATGATCCTGCAGAAGCTGAAGGCGGATGCCGAGAGCTATCTGGGCGAGAAGGTGACGGATGCGGTCATCACGGTTCCTGCTTACTTCAACGACGCACAGCGGCAGGCCACCAAGGACGCCGGAAAAATCGCCGGCCTTGAGGTGAAGCGGATCATCAACGAACCCACGGCGGCGGCTCTGGCCTACGGCTTGGACAACGAGAAGGAGCAGAAGATCCTGGTCTACGACCTGGGCGGCGGCACCTTCGACGTCTCCATCATCGAGATCGGCGACGGCGTAATCGAGGTTCTTGCCACCAACGGTGACACCCACCTGGGCGGCGACGACTTTGACGCAAAGCTTACCGATTATATGATTTCCGAATTCAAGAGGCAGGAGGGCGTGGATCTGTCGAACGACAAGATGGCGCTCCAGAGGTTAAAGGAGGCGGCTGAGAAGGCGAAGAAGGAACTTTCCTCCGCTACCACCACCAACATCAACCTGCCCTTCATCACGGCCACCAGCGAGGGGCCGAAGCATTTCGACATGAACCTGTCCAGGGCGAAGTTCGACGAGCTGACCCACGACCTGGTGGAAAAGACGGCCGTTCCGGTGCAGAATGCCCTGAGAGATGCGGGCCTTTCTTCCTCGGAGATCGGCAAGGTCCTGCTGGTGGGCGGTTCCACCCGTGTGCCGGCGGTGCAGGAGAAGGTAAAACAGCTCACCGGCAAGGAGCCTTCCAAGAACCTGAATCCTGACGAGTGCGTGGCCATCGGCGCTTCCATCCAGGGCGGCAAGCTGGCCGGGGACGCAGGTGCAGGTGACATCCTTCTTCTGGACGTGACGCCCCTGTCCCTGTCCATCGAGACCATGGGCGGCGTCGCCACGAGACTGATCGAGAGAAACACGACGATCCCCACCAAGCACAGCCAGGTGTTCTCCACGGCGGCCGACAACCAGACGGCCGTGGACATCAACGTACTCCAGGGTGAGAGACAGTTTGCGAAAGATAACAAGAGCCTTGGCCAGTTCCGCCTGGACGGCATTCCGCCCGCAAGGAGGGGCGTGCCTCAGATCGAGGTTACCTTCGACATCGACGCCAACGGCATCGTGAACGTGTCCGCCAAGGATCTGGGGACCGGCAAGGAACAGCACATCACCATCACGGCCGGCTCCAACATGTCGGAGGCCGACATTGACAAGGCGGTGAAGGAAGCGGCCGAGTTCGAGGCCCAGGACAAGAAGCGCAAGGAGGGCATCGACGCCAGGAATGACGCCGACTCCATGGTGTTCCAGACGGAGAAGGCCCTGGAGGAAGCCGGAGACAAGATCGACGCTTCCCAGAAAGCGGCCGTGGAGGAGGACATCAAGTCCCTGAAGGCGGTGGTGGAGGCCACGGTGAACGGCGAGATCTCCGATGCCCAGCTGGATGAGCTGAAGGCAGGCAAGGAGAAGCTGATGAACAGTGCCCAGGCGCTTTTCGCCAAGATGTATGAGCAGGCCCAGGGAGCGGCGGGCCCCCAGGGCGCAGGTCCCGACATGGGAGCGGGCCAAGGAGCGGCGGACGACGACGTGGTAGATGCGGATTATAAAGAAGTTTAATCGTTTATCCCCCTTTTATACGGATTCAGGGCGGCCCCCAGGGGGGACTGCCTTGAATCCTTTTGATGCGCACGGGCCCCAAAGAAAAAGTGTCAGCAAAGCTGACGGGGCAGGCGCAGGAGTTTAAATATTTACGGTGGGACGTGGAGAGGTGAGGAAAAGTGGCTGAGAGTAAAAGAGATTATTACGAGGTGCTGGGCGTGCCCAAGGATGCCGACGATGCGGCTCTCAAGAAGGCATACCGGGTGCTGGCGAAAAAATACCATCCGGACACCAATCAGGGGAATCCGGAGGCGGAGGCGAAGTTCAAGGAGGCCTCGGAGGCTTATGCGGTCTTAAGTGACCCGGACAAGAGGAGGCAGTATGACCAGTTCGGCCATGCGGCCTTCGAGGGCGGCGGGGCCGGAGGCTTCGGCGGTTTTGACTTTAACGCTGCGGACATGGGCGACATTTTCGGCGATATCTTTGGAGATCTGTTCGGCGGCGGAAGAAGGAGCCGGTCAAACAACGGGCCCATGCGGGGGGCGAACCTGCGCTCCAGGATCCGCATTACCTTTGAGGAGGCGCTCTTTGGCTGTGAGAAGGAGATCGAGCTGACCAGCCGGGACGAGTGCAAGGAGTGCGGCGGAACCGGAGCCAAGCCTGGAACCAAGCCGGAGACCTGCCCCAAGTGCAACGGCAAGGGCCGGGTGGTTTACACGCAGCAGTCCCTTTTTGGCATGGTGCGCAGTGAGCAGGCCTGCCCGGACTGCGGCGGAACCGGAAAGATCATCAAGGAAAAGTGTCCGGTCTGCCGTGGAACGGGGCATACCAGTTCTAAAAAGCGGATTTCCGTGTCCATTCCTGCGGGCATTGACAATGGCCAGAGTGTGCGGATCCGGGGCAAGGGCGAGCTTGGTGTAAACGGCGGCGAGCGGGGTGACCTTCTGGTGGAGGTGGTGGTGTCGGAGCACCCGACTTTCCGCAGACAGGATACCAGTATTTATTCCACGGTTCCCATCTCCTTCACCATGGCGGCCCTGGGCGGAGAGATCCGGATCAAGACGGTGGACGGGGAAGTGGCCTACACGGTGGCTCCCGGCACCCAGACGGATACAAGGATCCGCTTGAAGGGCAAGGGTGTGCCTTATCTCAGGAATAAGGATGTCCGGGGTGACCACTACGTGACGCTGGTGGTGAAGGTGCCGGAGCGGATGAATAAGGAGCAGAAGGAGGCCCTCTGGAAGTTCCGGGAGGCCATGGGAGAGACCCTGCCTTCGCCGGCTCCGGAGGAAAAACACAAAAAGAAGGGATTTTTTAACAAGTAAAGGTTCCTTTTTGGTGAGAAATGTGCTATGATAGTCCCAGTAGTTTAACGGAGCGGCAAAGCCGGAGGCGACGCCGTCTCCAGAATTTTACAGGTGGTGGGAAAGCTTATGGATCCGTTTCTTTTTTACTTTTTGGTCGGCCTGATCATTTTTATCGTGATCGTTGCCGCAGTGACTGCGGTGGTAAGCGCAGTGAGCTGCATATCGGCGGCGGTTGCCGATGAGGACGAGGAAGATTAGACGGAAAGAGAGCTGTCGTAAAGGATGAGGAGTTTACGGCGGCTCTTTTTATGCACACGCCCGTGCAGAGGAAATATGCCACTGGGGTGGCGCACGGGCGGTGCGACGAGTAGGGGAAAAGACTTTTCCCCTACTCAATTGCACACGTATCTTTTTGTGCCGACAGAGGGGTTGCGTGTTTGTCTGAGGAGGACGTGCTTATGATATGGATACGGGGCGGACATGTCCTTGATCCGGATACGGGGCGGGACGGGATTTATGACGTTTTGGTGGCGGACGGGAAGGTCTGCCGGGTGCAGGAGCCGGGGGCCTTTTTCGGCGGGGAGCCGGAAGGGCGGGAGCCTTGCCGGGTGATTGACGGGACGGGGCTCTATGTGATGCCGGGGATCGTGGATCTCCATGTGCACCTTCGGGATCCGGGCTTTGAGTATAAGGAGACTCTGACCACGGGAGCCAGGGCGGCGGCGAAGGGGGGCGTGACGACCCTCTGTGCCATGCCCAACACGAAGCCGGTGACGGACTCGCCGGAGATGATCCGGGCCCAGCGGGAACGGGCGGAGAGAGAATGCCCGGTCCACGTCTCATTCGTGGGGGCGGTCACGCTGGGACAGGAGGGAGAGGAGCTCACGGACATTGCCGGGATGAAGCGGGAGGGGATGGCCTGCATCAGCGAGGACGGGAAGTCCGTCATGGATGCGAAGCTCTATAAAAAAGCCATGGAGACTGCCGCCAGGGAGAAGGTTCTGGTGATGGCCCACTGTGAGGACCAGAACATGGTCAAGGGCACCGTCATCGTCAATGAGTCGAAGCGGGCAGAGGAGCTGGGGCTCTCCGGTGTCTCCAATGCGGTGGAGGACGTGATTGCGGCCAGGGACATTCTCCTTGCGAAGGAGACCGGGGCCAGGCTTCACTTGTGCCACTGTTCCACGAGGGACAGCGTGACGATGGTGCGGCTGGCGAAGGAGGCCGGCGTTTCGGTGACGGCGGAGGTCTGCCCCCATCATTTTATCCTCACGAGCGGGGACATTCCGGGCGATGACGCAAATTTTAAGATGAATCCGCCCCTCAGGGAGCAGGAGGACGTGGAGGCCCTGATCGAAGGGCTGAAAACGGGGGTCATCGACGTGATTTCCACGGACCACGCCCCCCACGGGGGGGAGGAGAAGGCGGTGGGCTTTCGGGACGCCCCCTGCGGGATCGTGGGGCTGGAGACCTCCCTGGCGCTCTCCATGACGGAACTGGTCCACAAAGGGATCCTGACGCCCATGGAACTGGCGGAACGGATGTGCCATGCCCCGGCGAGGATCCTCGGGATTGACAGGGGGAGCCTGGCGGAGGGAAAATGCGCCGACGTGATCTTAGTGGACCCGGAGCGGGACTGGGTGATTCGGAAGGAAGGCTTTGTATCCAAGGGAAAAAACTCCCCTTTTGACGGAAAGGAAGTCAGAGGCAAGGTGGTTATGACCATGGTGGACGGGGAGATCGTATACGAAGAGAAGAAAGGGTTTTTGAAATGATCAATCGGCTTTGTGAGAAAATCAAAAAATTGAATGCGCCTGTGGTGGTGGGGCTGGATCCGATGCTCTCCTATGTGCCGGAGCACGTGGTGAAGCGGTCCCTGTCGGAATACGGGGAGACCCTTGCGGGGGCGGCGGACGCCATCTGGCAGTTCAACAAGGAGATCGTGGATTCCATTTGGGATCTGATCCCGGCGGTGAAGCCCCAGGTCGCCATGTACGAGCAGTTCGGCGTGGAAGGAATGAAGGCCTATCAGAAAACGGTGGACTATTGTCATGAGAAGGGGCTGCTCGTCATCGGTGACGTGAAACGGGGCGACATCGGCTCCACCTCGGCGGCCTATGCGGCGGGGCATCTGGGGAAGGTGCAGGTGGGAAGCTGTCTTCTCTCCGCCTTCAACGAGGATTTTGCGACGGTGAACCCGTACCTGGGGACGGACGGGGTGAAGCCCTTCGTGGATGTGTGCCGGGAGGAAAGGAAAGGGCTGTTCATTCTGGTCAAGACCTCCAACCCTTCCAGCGGCGAGTTTCAGGATCGGCTGATCGACGGAAGGCCCCTCTATGAATGGGTGGGCGAGCAGGTGGCCGCATGGGGTGGGACCTGCATGGGCGAGACCTACAGCTACATAGGCGCCGTGGTGGGCGCTACCTATCCGGAGATGGGAAAGGAACTCCGGAAGCTGATGCCGAAATCGTTCATTCTGGTGCCTGGCTACGGCGCCCAGGGCGGCAAGGCGGAGGATCTGGTCCATTACTTTAACGAGGACGGCCTGGGTGCCATCGTCAACTCCTCCAGGGGGATCATCGCCGCCCACAAGAAAGAGGCCTATGCGAGGTTCGGCGCAGAGCATTTCGGTGAGGCCTCCAGGCAGGCCGTGGTCGACATGATCGAGGATATCAGAGGGGCGCTGAATGCACAGCTCTGCTAAAGAGCAATATACGTATTTGCACTTGTTCCTGAGCCGTGCGGGTGCGGCGCAGTCAGGGAGTTGAGTAACGTAGCCGTGTCCCTGGCGCTTCCCTTTCCAAGCAGACGATAGGCAGATTTCGCAGGTTTTGCGAGCATAGTGTTGGTGGTCATGCCGACCCGCTTTTATGGAGGCATGGCCACCGACAATAGGCGGCGCAGCAAAACCAAGAAATCAACGTGTCTGCGTGAAAGGGAAGCGCCAGGGGCACGGCGGGATACAGGAGGAATTGGTTTATGAAGAGAAAGGAATCGGCGAGGGTACTGTCTCAGGAGTGCCTGGCGCCGGGAATTTTCAGCTTGTGGCTGGAGACGGGAATCGGGGACGAGGCAGTTCCGGGACAGTTTGTCTCTCTGTACAGCAGGGACGGTTCCAGGCTTCTGCCAAGGCCCATAAGCCTCTGTGAGATCGGTGATGGCAGGATCCGGCTGGTCTACCGGGTGGCTGGGGCGGGCACAGAGGAGTTTTCCACCCTGCGGCCGGGCGATGCCATAGAGGTCCTGGGCCCCCTCGGGAACGGCTTTCCTCTGGAGGAGGCCGGGGGAAGGCGGGTCTTTCTGATCGGCGGCGGGATCGGCGTGCCGCCCATGTTGGAGCTGGCGAAAAGGCTTTCCGGGGAGAAGCTCTTGGTCATGGGGTACCGGGACGACGTACTGTTCCTGAAAAGGGAGCTGGAGGAGAACGGGTCCCTGTTTCTGGCGACGGAGGACGGAAGCGTCGGCACAAAGGGAAACGTGCTGGACGCCATCCGGGAGAACGGCCTTTCGGCGGAAATGATCTTCGCCTGTGGTCCGGCCCCCATGCTGCGGGCGCTCAAGGCTTATGCGGGAGAGCGGGGGATTCCGGCCTGGATTTCCATGGAGGAGCGGATGGCCTGCGGGATCGGGGCCTGCCTGGCCTGTGTCTGCGGCTCCCGGGAGGTGGACGGCCACAGCCACGTGAAAAATAAACGGATCTGCAAGGACGGGCCCGTGTTTCTTGCCGAGGAGGTGGAGCTTTGATGAATTTGTCGGTGGACCTTGCCGGAGTGACCCTCAAAAATCCGGTCATGACGGCCTCCGGAACCTTTGGCTCAGGGGAAGAATATAGTGAGTTCGTGGATCTTGGCCGCCTGGGGGCGGTGGTCACCAAGGGGGTGGCGAACGTGCCCTGGCCGGGGAATCCCGCGCCCAGGATCGCAGAGACTTACGGGGGGATGCTGAACGCCATCGGTCTGCAAAATCCCGGTATTGACGTGTTCGTGAAGCGGGACATTCCTTTTTTAAAGCAGTTTGACACCAGGATCGTGGTCAATGTCTGCGGGAGGACCACGGAGGATTACGAGGAAGTCGTCGAACGGCTGTCCGGGGAACCGGTGGATCTTCTGGAGATCAATATCTCCTGCCCCAACGTGAAGGAGGGAGGCATTGCCTTCGGCCAGAATGCGGGAGCGGCGGAAGCCATCACCAGGGCGGTGAAGGCGAAGGCAAGGCAGCCGGTGATCATGAAGCTGAGCCCCAACGTGACGGACATTGCCGAGATGGCGAGGGCGGTGGAAGCGGGAGGGGCCGACGCCGTCTCCCTCATCAACACCCTGACGGGCATGAAGATCGACGTCCACAGGCGGACCTTCGCCCTGGCCAACCGGACGGGAGGCCTTTCCGGCCCAGCCGTCAGGCCGGTGGCGGTGCGCATGGTTTATCAGGCGGCCCAGGCGGTGGAGATCCCGGTGGTCGGCATGGGCGGGATCCGGAATGCGGAGGACGCACTGGAATTCATTCTGGCGGGGGCCACGGCCGTGTCGGTGGGAACGGCCAACTTCCACGACCCTTATGTGACTGTAAAGATCGTGGACGGACTCCGGGAGTATATGGAACGGTACGGGGTTTCTGACATCAGAGAGCTTATTGGGGCGGTAAAGTAGGGGGTGGCCATTCTCCCGGATTTGCCGGTTGAAAGAACGTGTGGTTCGTGATATACTTGTCAGCGGCATGCAAGCTCAGGCAGTATGCGGCGTGCCGATTTTAGGAAGATCAGACTGAAGGAGAGAAGGAAGCCATGGAAGCGTACAAGAAGGAATTCATTGAATTTATGGTGGACTGCAAGGTACTTAAATTCGGGGATTTTGTGACTAAGAGCGGGAGGAAGACGCCCTTTTTTATCAACACCGGCTTTTACCGGACCGGCGGACAGCTAAAGCGGCTGGGGAGCTATTATGCGAAGGCCATCAGGGACAGGTTCGGCACGGATTTTGACGTGCTGTTCGGGCCGGCCTACAAGGGGATCCCTTTGAGTGCGGCGGCGGTCATCGCCCTCTCCGAGGAGTGGGGGGCGGACATCCGTTACTGCTCCAACCGGAAAGAGGTGAAGGACCACGGGGACAAGGGGATCCTTCTCGGCGGTCCCGTGGGGGACGGCGACCGGGTGGTCATCATTGAGGACGTGACCACGGCGGGCACTTCCATTGAGGAGACCCTTCCGATCATAAAAGCCCGGGGGGCGGTGGAGGTCCTTGGCCTGGTGGTTTCCGTGGACCGGATGGAGCGGGGGCAGGGGAAGAAGTCGGCCCTCAGGGAGATTCACGAAAAGTACGGCCTGGAGACGACGGCCATCGTGACCATGGCGGAAGTGGTCGAGCACCTTTACAACAGGCCCTACAAGGGGGAAATCGTCATTGACGATACATTAAAGAGCGCCATTGACGCATATTATGAACAGTATGGAGCGGAAGAGTAAGGAGGCGGCTTATGAGTGAAAAGGTATATAAGACCATGAAAAATGCGGGCGGCTTTTCCATTGCCATGGGAATCGTGATTCTCGTGGCGGGGCTGGCGGTCGGGATTGGCAGCATTGTAAGCGGTGCGTTTTTGCTGAAACGGAAATCGGACATTACGTTCTGACAAGGGTGGATTTAATTGAAAACTCGTATAAAAACAGAAACCATCCGGAGGATTGGCTGGGTGCTTTTCGGCTGTTATCTGGCCGGGCTTGTCTATTTTATGTTTTTTGCCGAGTCACTGGGGCGGACGGAGGCAGCCGGGGGGTACCGTTATAATCTGGAGCCTTTTCTGGAGATTAAGCGGTGTATCCGTCACTGGGACGTGCTGGGGCCTCTGAATGCGGGCATGAACCTGTTCGGGAACGTGGCGGCTTTCATGCCTTTTGGGTTTATTCTGCCCATGCTGCGGTTCTCCAACAGGAGATGGTACGTGATCGTGCTTCTCAGCTTTCTCTGCAGCCTCTGCATCGAGATCCTGCAGCTTGTATCCATGCGGGGAAGCTTTGACGTGGACGACTTGATGCTCAATACCCTGGGAGGCTTTCTCGGTTATCTGTGCTTCCTGGTGGCGGTGTTTTTCCGGTGGAGGATTCGGAGGACGGAGAAGGGGGACCGAGGGACGAAGAGACCGTGACGGACCGTGTACGGAAGGAGAGTTATATTGAACGGAAAGAGAATGAAGCTTTTGAGAATGAAGTTTTCAGCGGCGGGAATGGCCTCGGTGCTGATTTTCGTGGGCTCCCTGCTGATCCTGCTGGCGGCTTTCTGGATTGCCTTTCGGACTTATGGGCATGGGAACGCAGACATTGCGGCGCTGGGATTTCTCGCCCTGTTTTTTAATATTCTTGGGATTTTTCTTCCCCTCCACGATATGAAGCGGCGGGGGAGCGAGGAGGGGATTCCGGTCCTTTCCAGGGTCGCCATCATCCTGAACGTTCTGGTGATCTGCGGAATCCTCGGGATTTATATTTTGGGAATCGTGGTCTGACCGGAGAGGAAAAAGGTTCGGGAGGGAGGAAGACATGGAAGAGAAAACGAAGATGGAAGCCGGGAGGAAAAAGGAAACGGAACCGGGGCGGCTGGAGAGGCAGCTCCGGTTCATCCTGGAGGTGGACAAGAGTAAGCAGGTGTTCCGCCAGACCTATCTTTCCGACGGGAGCCGGAAAGAGAATGATGCGGAGCATTCCTGGCATCTGGCGCTGATGTGCGCCCTCCTCGGCGAGTATGCCAATGAGTCCATAGACGTTGCGAAGACCATGGTCATGGTACTGATTCACGACATCATCGAGATCGACGCCGGGGACACCTACGCCTACGACGAGGCGGGGAACGCCACGAAGCGGGAGCGGGAGGTCAGGGCGGCGGAGCGGATTTTTTCGCTTCTCCCGGAAGACCAGGCGGCTTCTTTCCGGGCGCTGTGGGAGGAGTTTGAGGCCGGGGAGACGCCGGAGGCGAAATTCGCCCTGACGCTGGACAAGGTACAGCCCCTGCTTTTAAATGACGCCACCGAGGGCAGGGCGTGGAAGGAGCATGGAATCCGAATTTCCCAGGTTCTGAAACGGAACGAGCGGACCGGGGAGGGATCGGAGCGGCTCTGGGAGCACGCAAAGGGGCTGATTGAAAAAAATGCGGAGCTGGGAAGGCTTCTGGACGACAGATAAAAGGAGGATATTCAGATGGGAGACAATTTCAACCTGCTTTGGAGCGTCCTGATGGCGGCGATTTTTGCCTTCGGGGCCTTTCAGACGTGGAACGGGAAGACGGACTTTGTGGGAAAAAACGTGGAAAATATCAAACCGGAGCTGCGGACGGCCTACTGCAAGGAGATGAGTCTGCCGATGTTTATGTTGGCCGGGGTCGAGGTGCTCGACGTGATTTTGCAGCTCACGGTCAATTTCGGGACCTGGTCCCTGATGCTCCTCGGCGGGGGCATTCTCGTGGGAATCAGCTGGATCGTGGTCATCCAGCGCAAGTATAACAAGATGTAAGAGACAGAGGAGTGAGGGAATTGGAGCATTCGGTTTTGGAGGAACGGTATCGGCTTTCTGTGGAACGGATCCGGGAGATTGAGCGGGAATGTGAGGGAGACTCCGTACTTCGGGGGGAAGCGGCAGCGTACTTTAAAAGGCAGGCCGCTTTCATCCTTTTTCTGGACGGGGTGCGGGAGGCCCTTGCAAAAGAGAGCACAGAGGGGCTTCCCTCCATGGAGGTTTTGCGGGAACGGAACGAGCGGCTCTACGAGGATATTTCCGGGGCTTCCTATGAGCGGAGCTTTGCCAATCCTGCTTACGCTGTGGCGCTTTTGGGAGAAGAGATCGGGAGGCGGCTCGCATTTCTGGCGGCGGAGATTCGGGGCGGGATCGCCTACGTCTACGAGGATCGGATGGAGGAATGGGTTCCCTGCCTGGAGGTCTTTATCGAGGTTTACAATCTTTTCGAGGCGGAGCGGGCGGGAGAGTTTCCGGAGGAGGTGCTTCTCTCGGAGCTTCGGGAAGCGTTGTATTATTATGTGAGTGATTACTGTGACGTGACGGTGGCAAGGCGAATCCGGGAGCAGGTGGATCCGTCACTGGATTTCGCCGTGGGGATTGTCATGGACAGTGATCTTTCGGATCTGCGCTATCTGTACCGGTTCGGCGAGTACGTCACGGAGAACGAGGAAAAGACCGCAGAATTTTTGAATGGTTTGCCGAAAGAGACCATTGAACAGATGGCCTTGGTGTATACCGAGGGTTACCGCAAGGGCTTTGAGCTGGCCGGAATCGATCTGAAAAAAAAGAAGACGGTGGAGCTCCGTTACCGTGTGGGGTTTGAGCGGGTCCTTAAGGAGGCCATGGAACAGTTTATGAACATGGGACTTTCGCCGGTCCTGTTCCGGGCGGCCGTGGGGGCTGCCAATAAGAGACAGCATTTAAAGATCGGCTATTACGGAGCTTATGCCAATCCGCAGTATGAGTATGACCATCGCTTTGACCAGGCCCTGTTTTTGGACAAGGCCTTCAAGGAACGCAAGCTTTCCGTCATGCGGGTGGTCTACGAAGAATACAAAGAGCTGGCGGCGGTCTATGCGGGCCCCGCCGTCATGGAGACCTTCGGGGAGGAGCCCTTTTCCTATAAAAATAAGCCGGAATCCGTTCATTTGAGTGAGAAACAGAAACGACTGTCGGTGGAGCTTTCCTCCCAGTTGGCGGAGCTTGTCAATCGATACATCAAGGGGGAGGAGCGAAGCTTCACCATTATTTCCTGGCCCACGCCGGAGATCGGGAACGATTTTGAGGAGATCTTCCGGGAGACCATCCGGATCAACACCCTGGACTACGAAGCGTACAAAACCATTCAGGGAGCCCTGATCGATGCGCTGGACGAAGGGGAATTCGTGGAGATTCGGGGGACGAACGGAAATCGGACGGACCTTAAGGTGGCACTCCATGGGTTGTCGGACAGGGCAAGGGAGACGAATTTTGAGAACTGTCTGGCGGACGTGAACATTCCCCTGGGCGAGGTCTTCACTTCCCCCAGGCTTTCCGGAACCAATGGCATTCTCCATGTGTCCCAGATTTACTTAAGCGAGGTGGAGTATCGGGATTTGGAGCTCACCTTTCGGGACGGCATGACGGCCGCCTATTCCTGTAGGAATTACGAATCGGAGGAGGAGAACCGGAAGCTGATTGAGGAGAATCTTCTTTACAACCACAAGGCCCTTCCCCTGGGCGAGTTTGCCATCGGCACCAACACGGCGGCCTACGCCATGGCGAGGCGATACGGGATCATAAGCCGCTTAAAGATTCTGGTCATTGAGAAGATGGGTCCTCACTTCGCCATCGGTGACACCTGCTACAGTCACAGTGAGGAAGTGAAGGTTCATAATCCCGACGGGAAGGAAGTGACGGCCAGGGACAACGAATGCTCCATCCGGCGAAAGGAGGATCAGGCGGCGGCTTATTTCAACTGCCACACGGACATCACCATCCCCTACGACGAGCTGGGCGAGATTGCGGTGGTCCGCCCGGACGGCACCCGGATTCCCCTGATCGAAGAGGGCCGCTTCGTCCTTCCGGGCACGGAAGCCCTCAACGAGAATCTGTGAGAACCCGCATGAAATACGGAAACTCAAGCATTTTCGTCCTTGTACCCGGTGTCTCTTTGTGATACGATAGTAACGTGATTTTTGAACAGTGAGAGGAGAAGCATTATGGCAAAAGTAGGGATTGTGATGGGAAGCGATTCGGACCTGGCGGTCATGGGCAAGGCGGCCGACGTGCTTTCCGAGCTTGGCGTGGACTATGAGATGACGATCATTTCCGCCCACAGGGAGCCGGACGTGTTTTTTGAATATGCGAAGTCCGCAGAGGCGAAGGGCTTCAAGGTGATCATTGCGGGGGCGGGCATGGCGGCCCATCTTCCCGGCATGTGTGCGGCGATCTTCCCCCTGCCGGTCATCGGGGTTCCCATGCACACCACGTCCCTGGGAGGAAGGGATTCGCTGTATTCCATCGTCCAGATGCCCTCCGGCATTCCCGTGGCCACGGTTGCCATAAACGGCGGGGCCAATGCGGGGCTTCTGGCGGCGAAGATGCTGGCGGTGTCCGACGGGGCCCTCCTTGAAAGGCTGAAAAAGTATGCGGAGAACCTGAAGGAGCAGGTGGAGGCGAAGGCCGAAAAGCTCTCGAAGCTGGGCCATAAAGAGTATCTGAACCAGAAATAAGGGACTCACAGGGGATTTACAGAGGACTCATCCAAGGAGGAAAACATGGATTACAAGAAAGCAGGAGTTGACATTGAGGCCGGTTACAAGGCCGTGGAGCTGATGAAGAAGCATGTGCAGGGGACCATGCGCCCGGAGGTCCTTGGCGGTCTCGGCGGCTTTTCCGGGGCTTTTTCCATGGACGCTTTTAAGACCATGGAGCATCCGACGCTGGTGTCCGGCACCGACGGCGTGGGCACGAAGCTAAAGCTGGCCTTTGCCCTGGACAGGCACGACACCATCGGCATCGACTGCGTGGCCATGTGCGTGAACGACATTGCCTGTGCGGGCGGCGAGCCCTTATTTTTCCTGGATTACATTGCCTGCGGCAAGAACGAGCCGGAGAAGATCGCCACCATCGTGAGCGGCGTGGCAGAGGGGTGCAGGCAGGCGGGAGCGGCCCTGATCGGCGGGGAGACGGCGGAGATGCCGGGCTTTTATCCGGTGGAGGAATACGACCTGGCCGGGTTTGCGGTGGGGATCGTGGACCGGAAGGACCTGATCGACGGGAAGGACCTGGCGGCCGGGGACGTGCTCATCGGCATGGCCTCCTCCGGCATCCACTCCAACGGCTATTCCCTGGTGCGGAAGGTCTTCTCCATGTCGGAGACGAGCCTCTCCACCTACTGTGAATCTCTGGGGGCGACTCTGGGCGAGACCCTTCTCACGCCCACGAAGATCTATGTGAGGGCGCTAAAGTCCGTCCGGGAGGCCGGCGTGCAGATCCGGGCGTGCAGCCACATTACCGGCGGCGGGTTTTACGAGAACGTGCCCCGGATGCTAAGGGAGGGGACCCGGGCAGTCATCGAGAAGGCCAGCTATCCCGTGCCCCCCATCTTCGGGCTTCTGGCGAAGGACGGGGATATCGAGGAGAAGATGATGTACAATACCTTCAACATGGGCATCGGCATGGTGCTGGCGGTGAAGGAAGACCAGACGGACGCAGCTTTGGAGGCAATTCGGGCGGCCGGGGAGAAGCCTTACGTGATCGGAAGGATCGAGGCGGGCGAAAAGGGAGTGACCTTATGTTAAGGGTCGGCGTGTGCGTGTCCGGCGGGGGGACCAATCTCCAGGCGATCATGGACAAGATGGAGAGCGGCGCCGTCACGGGTGCGGAGCTCTCCGCGGTGGTGAGCAACAACGCCGGGGCCTACGCCCTGACGAGGGCGAAAAACCGCGGGATTCCGGCGGTCTGCGTGTCACCCAAAGATTATGAGACCAGGGAGGCCTTCCACGAAGCCCTCGTGGAGACGCTGGACGGATTCCGTCTGGACCTGATCGTGCTGGCCGGTTTTCTGGTGGTGCTCCCGGAGGAATTGATCAAGAAATACAGGAACCGGATCATCAACATCCATCCGTCCCTGATCCCGTCCTTCTGCGGGACGGGGAATTACGGGCTGGCGGTCCATGAACATGCGCTGGAGCGGGGGGTGAAGGTGACGGGGGCCACGGTCCATTTCGTGGACGAGGGCACGGATACCGGGCCCATCATCCTGCAAAGGGCGGTGGCGGTCCGGGATGACGACACGCCGAAGAGCCTGCAGCTTCGGGTCATGGAGGAGGCGGAGTGGGAGATCCTGCCTGCGGCCATCGACCTGATCGCAAACGGGAAGATACAAGTGGAAAACGGACGGGTGGTCCGAGTAAAATGAGGAGATAGGATGAATATATTGATTGTAGGAAGCGGCGGCAGGGAGCATGCCCTTGCCTGGAAGATCGCAAAGAGCAGCCGGGTGGAGAAGATCTACTGCGCCCCGGGGAATGCGGGCATTGAGGAATACGCCCAGTGCGTGCCCATCGGCGTGCTGGATTTTCCGGCGCTTGTGGCTTTTGCGAAGGAGCATGCCGTCGGCCTGACGGTGATTGGCATGGACGACCCGCTGGTGGCCGGCGTGGTGGATGCCTTTGAGGCGGAGGGCCTGCGGGTGTTCGGCCCTGAGAAGGCGGCGGCCATTCTGGAGGGCTCCAAGGCGTTTTCCAAGGACCTGATGAAGAAATATGGGATCCCCACGGCGGCTTATGAAAATTTTACCGATGCGGATGCGGCCATCGCCTATCTGGAGACAGTGAAATTTCCCATTGTCTTAAAGGCGGACGGACTGGCCCTGGGGAAGGGCGTCCTGATCTGCAACACCCTGGAGGAGGCGAAGGACGGGGTGCGGGAGATCATGTTGGATAAGAAGTTCGGCACGGCGGGAAACCAGATGGTGGTCGAGGAGTTTCTGACGGGCCGGGAGGTGTCGGTGCTCTCCTTCGTGGACGGGAACACGGTGCGGGTCATGACCTCCGCCCAGGACCACAAGCGGGCCGGGGACGGGGACACGGGGCTCAACACCGGCGGGATGGGAACCTTCTCCCCCAGTCCTTTTTATACCAAAGAGGTGGACGAGTTCTGCCAGAAGCATATTTACCAGGCGACGGTGGACGCCATGCGGGCGGAGGGACGCACCTTCAAGGGCATCATTTTTTTCGGCCTCATGCTGACGGAGGACGGGCCCAGGGTGTTGGAGTACAACGCCCGCTTCGGCGACCCGGAGGCCCAGGTGGTGATCCCCAGGATGAAGAACGACATCGTGGACGTGATGGAGGCCTGTATTGACGGGACGCTCTCCGAGGTCACGCTGGAGTTCGAGGATAATGCGGCGGTCTGCGTGGTGCTGGCCTCCGACGGCTATCCGGTCAAGTACGAGAAGGGCTTTGTCATCGAGGGGCTGGACACGGTGAAGGCGAAGGAGGACGAGGGCTATTACGTGTTCCATGCCGGGACGAAGCGGACCGAGGCGGGGATCGTCACAAACGGCGGCCGGGTGCTGGGCGTGACGGCCAAGGGCGAGGACTTAAAGGCCGCCCGTGCCAACGCCTATCGGGCCACGGAGTGGGTGAACTTCGGGAATAAATACATGCGCCATGACATCGGCAAGGCCATCGACGAGGCGTAGGGAGGATCAAGTCTTGCCCGTGGGAGCCTTGTGATTGTATCTGTCCGGAATCCACGGGGATGTTGAAAGGGGGCGTTGAGGCGGTGCGGAGTTTATCCGAGCTTCAAAGGATTTTGATACCGGTGTTTCATGCCTATGGTATTTCAAAAGCCGTCCGCCGTGCCGCCGGAATGCCGGTAGATGTTTTTGATGTGTCACATATTGAAAAGGATTCCAAAATTGACTGCGAGATCCGTTCCACGGGAGTGACAATTTATGAAAAATGAAATGCTTCTCCATAAAATGTGCGCATATGCAGAAAAATTGATGGATTATTGTTTTGGTTATACGTATGACAGTTTTATGGCCGATACCAGCTTGTGTGGGAAATCATCAGTGAGGATATTCCGGAATTAAGGGATGCATTGAAACGATTGCTGGCTGAGACAGGCGGATGACGGAAGCGTAGGAAAAAGAAAAACAGATCGAACGAACTTGGGAGCAGCGGGCGATACAGGCCTGCTGCTCCAGATTTTTTATGTGCACTTCTTTAGCGTTTCCTGCGGGAGGCTCCGATGCCGAAGCAGACCAGTCTGGCCACGACGCCTCCGATCAGAATGTTGGCGGCCCCGGCCCGGAACCATCGGCGGACCTTCGGGTAGCGGCATACCAGGAACAGCAGCCCGCTTTTAAAGATTAGACGGGTCAATCCGGGTTTCGTTCCAAAAATTTTAAATTTTTTCCACCAAAAGCCTGCCCATCCTAAGTCCCCGCATTTTATATTTTGCCAGAGATCTTAGAATGCGGAACCCAAATCCCTTTGTTGACATTGTTTCCGAATGCTTTATAATGAATATAGCTGACATGATACAACGTAAGAACGATATTTGCAAAAAAAGGAGAAGAAGGGGAAAGAGCATGAAAAGGAAAGACATGCCGTTCCGAAGGAGGTGGGGAGTATGGATTTTGCCGACTTGATCCGACGGGACATGAAACCGGCCCTGGGAGTGACGGAGCCTGCCGCCATCGCTCTGGCCTGTGCGATGGCGAGAAGCCTGAGCGGGGAGCCGCCAAAGAAGGTTTCGGTCCGGGTGAATTCCGGTATCTTTAAAAATGCCTTTACCTGCGGGATCCCCAACACCGGCAAGGTGGGGAACGAATATGCGGCGGCTCTGGGCTGCTTTTTCGGCCGGTCGGACAAGGGGCTGCTGGTCCTTGACGCCATCACGGAGGAGGACGTCCTTTTCTGCGAAAAGCAGATCGCCGGGGGGAACGTGGGGGTTACTCTGGGGGAGGTGAGCCCGGATCTCTCCATCGAGGCGACGGTCGTCACGGAGCATGATGTCTGCGAGGCGCACATTCTCGATACTCACACCAATGTCTGCTTTCTGCGAAAAAATCAGGAGATCCTTCTGGATGAGCGGAGACGGGGGAGGGATTCCGAGAGTGAGGGGGATTTAAGGGCGGCGTCCCTGGCGGAGATGGTTTCCTTTGCCGTGGAGACGCCGGAGGAGGAGATCGGGTTTATCCGGGAGGCTTACCGGGTCAACGGGGAGCTGGCTGAGGCGGGGCTTTCCTCGGAGCGGTGCGTGATCGCAGGGGAGCTGATTAAGAAAAACGGCGGCCGGCGGATCTCGGAGGATGCGGAAAAGACGGCCGTGCTTTTTGCCGCCGCCGCTGCGGAGGCGAGGGTGCTGGGGCTGGATTACCCGGCCATGAGCATCACGGGCAGCGGGAACCACGGCATCATCAGCACGCTGCCTCTGTACGGGGTCAAGGAGGCGGAGGGGCATTCTGAGCCTGCGCTCCTTCGGGCGACGGCCCTCAGCTATCTCGTGACCATGTACATCAAGCAGTATTCCGGGCTTTTATCCGCCCTCTGCGGCTGCGGCGTGGCGGCTGGCACGGGGATGGCCTGCGGCCTCACCCTGCTTCGGGGAGGAACTTACGAGGTGGTGGTCCATACGCTCTACAACATGGTGAACTCCATCGTCGGCATGATCTGCCAGGGAGGGAACCATGGATGCGTCATGAAGGTGATTTCCGCCGTGAAGACCGGCTTTTCGGCGGCGGAGCTGGGGCTTTCGGGGGTGCAGATCGAGGCCTGCCACGGGATCGGGGGCACGACGCCGGAGGAGACCATGAGGAATATCGGGCGGATCGCCAATCCGGGCATGGTGGGGACGGAGCGGACGATCGTGGAGATCATGAGGGAGAAGGGCCTGCGAAATCCGTTGATTGACAATCCCCCGTAAAACTATATAATAAACAGTAGAAAAGAAGCAGAGGGGAGGCGGATCCATGGAACTTTACAAGATCATGATCGTGGACGACGAAGAAGAGGTCCGGAAGGCCATCGTAAAAAAGATGGACTGGGAAGGCCTGGGCTTCGAGGTGGTGGCAGATGCGGAGAACGGGATCGATGCGCTGGAAAAAGCGGAGAACCTGGATCTGGACGTGATCCTCACGGATATCAAAATGCCTTTTATGGATGGGCTGGAGCTTGGGAGGGTGCTGCAGGAGAAGCATTCTCCCATCAAGCTGATCGTGTTTTCCGGCTTTGATGAATTTGAATATGCCAAGGAGGCAATCCGCCTCAATGTGATCGAGTATGTGTTAAAGCCGGTCAATGCCGAGGAGCTGGGCCAGGTGCTTGCCAGGGTAAAAGGGGAGCTGGACACCATGATGGCGGAAAACAGAAGCCTGGAACGGCTGAAGAAGAGCTATGAGGAGATGCTTCCCATGATTCGAGAACGGTTTCTGACCGATTTCGTCCGGGGACTTTTTGAGGAGGGGGATGTGGAGGGCCATCTGGAGGAGCTTCAGATTCCCGGAAGGGAGAAACGCTTTCACCTGGCGGCCGTGGCCAGAGTCGGCCGTCCGCCGGAGGGAAACCGGACGACGAGGGAGCAGGAGATGCTTCGGATCTCGGCGGGGAAATTTCTGGAGGAGCAGCTTCTGCCGGAGTTCGTCCCGGTGATCTGGACCTACAAGACTTATCTGATCCTGATTGTCTCCATGGATGAGGAGCAGGAAGCCTCCGTGCTTCTGGATATTCTGGAGAGTGCCTGCCGTAAGTGCCAGCGGATCTTCGGCGTCAGCCTGACGGTGGGGCTCGGCGGGACCGGGGAGGGATACGAGCGGATTCCGGAATCCTACCGGGAGGCCTTCTCGGCTCTGGAATACCGGGCAATTCTGGGAAGCGGCCGAGCCATCTGCTATCAGGATGTGGATGATTCCGTGTCTGTGCCGGTGTGCTTTGGCGGTGAGGAGGCGGCTCTGCTCACCAAGGCCGCCACCTTTGGAGGCGGAGAGGAAGAAAAGATTCGGGCGGCCGTGGAGACCATTGTGGAGAAGGCGGAGGAGACGGACGCCCTGGCCAGAAATGAGCAGCTTTATATGATCGGCCTTTTGAACACAGTGACTCAGATCGTGGAAAAGTACGGCCTTTCCATGGAACAAGCGGTAGGACATGGCGGAAATTACCTGGAGTTGATTACGGCGTTCCAGAGTGCAGGGGAACTTTCCGGCTGGCTCTTTGACACCTGTATGAATCTGAGCCGGGCCATTGAGGAAAAGCGGGCGGCGACCACCAGGAATACCGTGGACGAGGCCAGAGAATATATTGAAAAGAATTATGCGGATCCGGGACTTTCCGTGGACCGGCTCTGCCAGGAACTTCATTTGAGCCCTTCCTATTTTTCCACGATTTTCAAGCAGGAGACGGGAAGCAGCTACGTGAATTATCTGACAGAGGTGCGTCTTGCTAAGGCGGTGGAGCTTCTGCAGACCACGGAGGACAAGACGTATTTGATCGCCTCCAAAGTGGGTTACCCGGAGGCAAACTATTTCAGTTATGTGTTCAAAAAACGATTTGGCATCTCGCCGACCAAATATCGGAACAGGTAAATCTATGGGGAAAAAGAGAATCGGCTTCTTGGCCCGGATTTCCGGCATTCACGGAAGAAGCAGCATTCGCTACAGTGTCTTTTTGACCTTTACGGTCAGTGCGGTGCTGGTGGTGATGCTGACTGTATTTTTTTTCTATCGCCGTTTTTCCAGTCAGTTGGAAGAGAGCATGCTCTCTGAGAATCAGATTTTGATCTCCCAGGTCAATCAGGCCATGGAAACCTATCTTCGGGAAAAAATGCGGATTTCGGATGCCTTCTATTATAATGTCATTAAAAATAAAAATCTGGACGACGAGGCCGTGACGGAAAAGCTGCAGCTCCTCTATGAGGCCAACCAGAGCAGCGTGGAGAATATGGCGATTTTTTCCATGACGGGGAAGGTCCTGGCGACGGCGCCGCCGGCGACGCCCAAGCAGAATGTCAACATCATGGGGCAGGAGTGGTTTGTAAAGTCCGTTCAGAAGACGGAGGATCTGCATTTTTTTAATCCCATGATCCAGAATGTGTTCGTGGACACGGTCAGTCCCTTCAAATGGGTGATCCCCCTCAGCAGTTCCGTGGAGATCACCAGGGAAAAGAGCACGCAGCAGGGAGTGCTTCTGATCAACCTCAAATACAGCAGCCTGGAGCAGATCATGAGCAAGGCCACGCTGGGGAACGGCGGCTATCTTTACCTGACGGACCAGGAGGGAGATATCATTTATCATCCCAAAAAGCAGTTGATCTTTTCCGGCCTTGCCAAAGAGAGCAATCTCTGGGCGGCGTCTCTTCCTGACGGGAACCACAAGGAGACCTTCGAGGGGGAAGAGCGGGTTCTGACGGTGAAGACGGTGGGCTATACCGGGTGGAAGCTTGTGGGAGTCATGCCCGGCCGAGGCTTTTCGTTTAACACCTTTCAGAACCGGATGTTCATTTCCAGTATGATTCTGGCGCTGCTTCTGGTGCTGGTGGCGGTCAATTCCAGAGTCTCCTCCATGTTAACCGATCCCATCCGCAGGCTGGAACAGAGTGTTCATGAGATGGAGGAGGGGAATCTGGAGGCGGTCATCTACACGGGCGGCTCCTACGAGGTGATGCATCTTGGCCGGGCCATCCAGGACATGGTGGACGAGATGAAGCGGCTCATGGAGGCCACGGTGGCGGAGCACGAGTCCAAGAGGAAGAGTGAGCTGGACGCCCTCCAGTCCCAGATCAATCCACATTTCCTATATAATACTTTGGATATTATCGTGTGGATGATCGAAAACGAACAGTCCCAGGATGCGGTCCGGGTGGTGACCTCCTTAGCCAGGTTGTTTCGGATTAGTCTGAGCAAGGGGCGGAATATCATTCCGATCCGGGATGAGCTGGAGCATGTGCGCAATTACCTGACGATCCAGCAAATGCGGTTTAAAAATAAATTTGAGTTTTCCGTGGAGGCGGACGAGGAGGTCTGCGCCCTGTCCACCATCAAGCTGGTGGTGCAGCCTTTGGCGGAAAATGCCCTTTACCACGGGATCGAGTTTATGGACGAGGATGGACACATTGACATCAGGGCCTGGAGGGAGGGGGAGGATGTCTATATCAGCGTCGGCGACAACGGGCTCGGAATGACGGAGGAAACGGTGGAGGCGCTTCTCAAAGGGGAGATCGTGCCGGGAACCAAGGGCTCCGGAATCGGTTTCAGCAACGTCAACGAGCGGATCGAGCTGTATTTTGGCAAAGGATACGGACTTCGGATCGAGAGTGAACCGGACGAGGGGACGACCGTCATCATCCATATCCCGTCCGTGCCTTATGGGGAGGAGGTGGCCAGATGGGGAAAATAGAACGGGGGCTGATGTGTTTTCTGGCGGCTGCCCTCATCCTGTCTCTGTCCGTCACCTTCCTGTGGGAGGTCCTGAAGAAGGATGAAGAGGCGGTGAATATTTCCGTGATCGTCCATGACAGGGACGATGCCCAGTGGGCGAAATTTAAAATGGGCATGGACCAGGCGGCATCTGAGTGCAATGCCGAGGTAAATTTTGTGACCCTCTATGACCGGAATGACCCGGGGCAGCAGGCGGAGCTCGTCCGGCGGGAGATCGAGGACGGCGCACAGGCCGTCATCCTCTCTCCGGCGGGAGGGGAGGCGCTTTCCCGGGCCTTGGAAAAAGAGGGGGCCGTGGGAGTCCCTCTCATTCTGGTCGGAGGGGAGCTTGAGGGGGAAACGGCAGATCGGAAGGTTTCCGCCGACCAGGAGGCCATGGGCTACGACCTGGGCATGGCCATGAACGAGGACGGCGTGGAACACTGCATCATTTACACGGGAGACGGGACACAGAGCTTCATCGAGGACCGGTTAGACGGCATGCTCAGGGCCTTCTCGGAGACCGGAATTTCCAGCACCGTTACCAGAGAGCAGCCGGAGACTTATTTCTGGCGGGGGACGGACGCAGTTGCCGCCCTGGATGACGCCCTGACCATGGAGCTCTGCATGGACGGGATGTTTTATTATTATGGAAAGAAGGTGTATGGATTCGGCTCCTCGGACCAGCTTCTCAGGTATTTGGATAACGGAGAGCTGGAGCTCCTTATGTATGTGAACGGCTACGACGAGGGGTATCTGAGCCTCCTGGCGGCCGTGGAGGAGATCAAAAAGGAGGGGCATGAGAGGGATACGGTTCTCGACTATTATGCGATCAAGCGGGAACGGATCTACCAGAACCGGTATCAGAAGCTTTTATTTCCGGTATCCTAAGGAGGGGACAAGCGGTGAAGAGGAAAAGACAAAGGATCTTTCTGGCGGCGGGAGCGCTTCTGGCAGCCGTGGCTCTTGTCGTTGTTTGGATGAATAAAAACCGCAGCCAGATGGAAAAGTCGGAGATCATAAAGATCGGAGTGCTGATTTACAAGGAAGACGACACCTTTGTGAGCGGTATTGTGGAGGAGATGAAGCGCCAGTTTAAGGACTACGAGCGGGAGAATGGCAGCCGGATCCGCCTGGACTTTTCCTATGCGGAGGAGAATCAGAGTATTCAGAACGAGCAGATCGACAAATATCTGTCTCTGGATTATGACGTTCTGTGTGTGAACCTGGTGGACCGGACCGAGGCGGCCATCGTGATCGAGAAGGCGAAGGCGGCCGACGTGCCGGTGGTATTCTTCAACCGGGAGCCGGTGGCGGAGGATTTACAGCAGTGGGACAGGCTCTACTATGTGGGCTCCGACGCCAAGGAGAGCGGAACCCTGGAAGGGCTCCTGGTGGCGGATTACTACCAAAAATATCCGGAACAGCTGGACAGGAACCAGGACGGCGTGATCCAGTATGTGCTTTTGGAGGGGGAGAGCCGCCATCAGGATTCCCTGATTCGGACGGAATATTCCATTCAGACCCTGGTGGAGGAGGGTTTTTCTCTGGAGCGGCTGGACGGGGGGATCGCCAACTGGGTCCGCAGCCAGGGGGAGGCGCTGACGACCCAGTGGCTCAGGGAGTATGGAAGCGAGATTGAGCTCATCATCAGCAACAACGACGACATGGCCCTGGGGGCCATCGACGCCGTGGAAAACTGGCATGTGAAATTTTCCAATATTGTGGGGATCGACGGTACGCCGGAGGGGCTTGCCGCCGTGGAGGCGGGAAAGATGATCGGGACCATCGTGGCCGGGCAGGAGGAGTACGCCAGGGTCATCCTGGACCTGGCGGAACGGATGGCGAGGAGAGAAGCGCTGGACGGCCTTGCCATCCGGGAGGATAAATCCATCCGGGTTCCCATGTACAGCATCAACAGTGACGGGGAGATCCGGCGGCTGGAAGAGGAAGGAAACGAAAGAAATTAGAGGAATTGCATAAAAATCGAATAAATTCTAAGATGGACAGTAGAATTTTGTATAGAAATTCTGCTGTCATTTTTATATGATGTAAGCGTAAGAAACAAAAATACATATCACAGGAGGAGAAACATGAGAAAAGTATTAGCAGCATTACTTGCATCTGCGATGGTCTTCTCTCTGGCTGCCTGCGGCGGCGGAGACAAGAAGGAGACTGAGGCGGCCACCGAAGCGCCGGCCACCGAAGCGCCGGCCACCGAGGCGGCGACGGAAGCGGCAGGGGATACCGAGGCGGCGACGGAAGCAGCCACCGAGGCGGCAGGGGATACCCAGGCGGCTCCGGCTGCAAACGGCGAAGGCTTAAAGATCGGCGTCTGCATCTACAAGTTTGACGACAACTTCATGACTCTGTACCGTCAGGAACTCCAGAAATATCTGGAAGAGACTTACGGCGCAGAAGTGACGATCGTGGACGGCAAGGGCGATCAGGCCGAGCAGACCAACCAGATCGACAACTTCATCTCCCAGGGCGTGGACGTTCTGATCCTGAACCTGGTACAGGCTTCCGCTACGGAGACCGTGGCAAAGACCTGTGCGGATGCCGGAATTCCTGCAGTGTTCATCAACCGTGAGCCCGATGCAGCCGAGCTTGAGAGATGGGAGAGCGAAGGCGTGGCAGCTACTTATGTCGGTGCCGACGCAAGACAGTCCGGAACCTTCCAGGGCGAGATCATCCTGGATACTGCCAACAAGGGCGACATCAACGGCGACGGCAAGGTTTCCTACATCATGCTGATCGGCGATCCCGAGAACGTGGATGCCCAGTACAGGACCGAGTTCTCCGTGAAGGCTCTGACCGACGCAGGTGTGGAAGTGGAAGAGCTCTTCGCACAGCGTGGTGACTGGGATCAGGCCAAGGGCCAGGAGCTGACTGCCAACGCTCTGGCACAGTTCGGTGATCAGGTCGAGGTCGTGTTTGCAAACAATGACGCCATGGCTCTGGGTGCGATCGAGGCCATCGAGGCTGAGCAGCGCAAGATGAACGAGGACATTTATCTGGTAGGCGTTGACGCTCTGGACGAGGCGACCGCAGCCATCAAAGAGGGCAGAATGACCGGTACGGTTCTCAACGACCACATCGGACAGTCCCACACGGCGGCCGACGTTGCCATCAAGATGGCAAACGGCGAGAAGGTTGATACCAAGTATACCGTTGACTACGTAAAGGTTACCGAATAATCCTTCTCCGGATTGTTTCAGGGAATCAATATGGAAAGGTCGGGTGCGTCTTCCAGGCGCACCCGATTCTTGAAAGAGGAGGTTTGAGCATGGCTGAGTACAGACTGGAGATGAAAGGGATTAGCAAAAGCTTTCCCGGCGTCAAGGCCCTGGACCAGGTATCCCTAAAGGTGCGTCCGGGCACGGTTCATTCCCTCATGGGAGAGAACGGCGCAGGAAAGTCCACGCTGATGAAATGTCTCTTCGGAATCTATAAAATGGATGAGGGCGAGGTCTATCTGGACGGGGAGAAGGTTCAGATCGCTAATGCCGACGATGCCCTGCACAAGGGGATCGCCATGGTGCACCAGGAATTGCAGCCCATCCCGGAGCGGAGCATCGGGGAAAATATTTTCTGCGGCCGCTATCCGCTTAAGAAGCTTCTGGGATTTATCCCGGTGGTGGACCATAAAAAAATGTATGAGGAGTCGGAGCGGCTTTTGAGAGAGGTTCGTATGGAATACGATCCCAAGGCGAAACTGGGCTCCCTCTCGGTGTCCCAGATGCAGTCGGTGGAGATTGCGAAGGCCGTTTCCATGAATGCGAAGGTGGTGATCCTGGATGAGCCCACCTCGTCGCTCACCGCCAATGAGGTGGAGGCGCTGTTCCGCATCATCGACGACCTCAGGGAAAAGGGCGTGTCCATCATCTACATCTCCCACAAAATGGACGAGATCCTCAGGATCTCCGACGATGTCTCCATCATGCGGGACGGACAGTATATCGGCACCTGGGAAGCCAAGGAGCTGACCACCGATATGATCATCACCAAGATGGTAGGACGGGAACTGACCAACCTCTATCCGCCCAAGCACAACGAGCCGGGCGAGGTGGTCCTCAGGGTCTCCGGCTTTACCAGCATCCACGACAAATCCTTCAAGGATTGCGGATTCGAGCTGAGAAAGGGTGAGATCTTAGGAATCGGCGGCCTGGTGGGCGCCCAGAGGACGGAACTGGTGGAGGCCATCTTCGGCGTCCGGGCGATCGTGGACGGGGAAGTGGAATACAAGGGGCAGAAACTGAAGATCAAACGGCCCAAGGATGCCATCGACAACGGCATCGCCCTTCTCACGGAGGACCGGAGAGGCTCCGGCATTTTCGGCGTGCTTTCGATTTCCGACAACGTCGCCATATCCTCCCTCAATAAATATTTAAGCTTCGGCGTCATGATCAACGACAAGAAGGTTGAAGACCTGGTCAATGAAAACGTGGCCAAGTTAAGCATCAAGACTCCCAGCAACAAGACGCAGATCCAGTCGCTCTCCGGCGGCAACCAGCAGAAGGTGATCATTTCCAGATGGCTGGCCAATGACCCGGACGTGCTGATTCTGGACGAGCCGACCAGGGGAATCGACGTAGGCGCCAAGTACGAAATTTATACCATTATGGCGGAACTGGCGGCCCAGGGCAAGAGCATCATCATGATTTCTTCCGAGATGGCAGAGTTAATCGGCATGTCTGACCGGATCGTCGTCATGTGCAACGGACGCGTGACCGGCGAGGTGGCGAAGGAAGACGCCACCCAGGAGAACATCATGAGCCTGGCGACCAAGTTCAATTAGAGGAGGAGAAGCAGATGAATAAGAAATCAGGAAAAGATATTAAGAATTTTCTGCAGAATAACAGCATTATCATTCTGTTGGTGATTCTGGTCATTGTCGTGGCAGTCCTTAAAGACAATTTCTTCGGGAAGAGCAACATCACCAACACCGCTTCCAACGTGGCGGTCCGCATGTTCATCGCCCTCGGCGTCAGCGGCTGTCTGATCACCAAGGGCACGGACCTTTCCGCAGGCCGTCTGGTGGGCCTCTCCGCCTGCCTTTCCGGTATCCTGCTGCAGACGACGGATGCGGCCAGCAAGTTTTATCCCAACCTGGGAGACATGAACATCTTCCTGGTGCTGCTCATCGTCATCGCCATCACGGCCGTGTTCGGCCTGATCAACGGCCTGGTCATCGCCATTTTGAAGGTTCCGCCCTTTATCGCAACCCTGGGCATGCAGCAGTTGGTGTACGGCATCTGCCTGATCTACACCAAGGCGACTCCTCTGGGCGGATTCCGGGAGGATTACACCAACATCGCCAAGGGCAAGATCCTGGCCGGATGGCTCCCTTACCTGGTGATCATCGCCCTGATCGTGGGCTTCCTCATGTGGTTCCTCTACAATAAGACCAGACACGGCAAATACATGTACGCCATCGGCGGCAACGAAGTGGCCGCAGAGGTTTCCGGTGTCAACGTGACTAAGACCAAGATCCTGATCTACGTGCTGGCGGCCATCCTTTATGCCTGTGCGGGTTTCCTTCTGGCGGCGAAAACCGGCGGTGCGACCGTCAATGCCGGACAGGGCTATGAGCTGGAGGCCATCGCCGCCTGTACCATCGGCGGCGTTTCCACCAACGGCGGTATCGGCCGCATCTCCGGCATCTTCGTCGGCGTGCTGGTGTTCGAGCTCTTGAAGGTCTGCCTGCAGTTCCTCGGCGTGCCTTCGGACTACACTTACGTGGTGCAGGGCCTTGTCATCATCGTGGCAGTTGCCCTGGATATCCGGAAGTACCTCAGCAAGAAATAAGACGGAAGACAGCGTATGGACAGGTCTGCCGGATGAGGATCCGGCGCATCATCTGCCAGCCATGCAATAGCTTTTTATATAAGGAAGGAGGGGCCGTCGGCTTATGCCGATTTTGGCCCCTCTTTTCTGCTGTGCAGCGTCACACCGTTTTCGGATAGGCTGTTCCATCTCCGCCGTCTGGCCGGCGTAGACCTTCCCGAAGGCTCTTTATTTCCCAAACAGATCCGCATGACTGCCAGTTGCGGTAGCTGAAAGGATAAGCGTATCTTCGTAAATCTGGTACAGGAGCAACCAATCCGGTTCTATATGGCATTCCCTAAAGTCATGGAGGTTCCCGGTCAGAGAGTGGTCCCTGTACTGAGCAGGTAGAGGAACGCCGTTGGCCAACAAGGAAAGCACGTTGACAAGTTTGTTCATATCCTTGCCGCGTTTTTTCATAGACTTAGCGTCTTTTTTCATGCGGTTCGTGTAGACGATCTTATACATAGGTCAATCCTCCAACATGGAGGCGACGGCATCTTCCGCATTATCAAAAGGACCATTAAGATTCCTTCGGAACCGGCTGTCATAAACAGCCTCCTGAAGCTGATGGGGGATTGCCCTATGTTGTACGGAAAAAGGGATCCCTGCGTTTTCGATAGCGGCATTCAAAAAAATACGGATCGCTGTCGACGTGTCCAGCCCCAGGCTGGAAAATAGTGTGTCTGCTTGTTTTTTTATGGTATCATCAATGCGCACTTGTAATGTGGCCATATTGCACCTCCAATAGATTAATGGTACAATTGTATCATATGTGCAATATAAAAGCAATGATAATTTAGCTGCTTAGAGCTGGATTGCATATGGAGAGAAGAGTGGCAAGGATTGGATGATTCCGGACAATGTAAAATAATGTAAAATTAAAATTAATCAAGGTTCAGAAAAGGACACAGGCCGTGTAGGCGATGTTTTTTTCTCCATAGTAGTAGGGGACGCCGACGTCCCGGCAGACCTGAGTCACGAACAGGCCGTAGCCCTCCATGCTGGACATGGCCTTTTGCGGAAAACGGTATTCCGAAGGATAAGCGCATTCTTTGCAGATGCGGCAGCCGCCGATGATGATTTTCACGTCATCCATTCCGGCCTCCTTGAATGCGGCGACGGTTTTCTTCATAGAGTCCAGGGCCAGCGTCAGAACACCGGACAGGGCAACGATGCGGATATTCTCCGCTTTTGCCGTCTCTATGATTTTTTCGGGCGCCACGTCAATGCCTAGGTCTAAGACGTCAAAGCCTGCGGCCTCCAGCATGGAGCGGACAATGTTCTTGCCGATATCATGCAGGTCGTCCTTCACCGTGCAGATAATCATCTTGGATTTCACACCGGAGCCCTCGCCGGAGGCCAAAAATGGTTTCAAAACCTCCACGGCATCCTCATCCAAATCGCCCATGGCAGCGGCCAATTTTTCAAAATCAATCATAGGTCAAATCTCCTTTGCTATTTTTTTCTTTCCAAACTTACCTTGGCGGTAAGTGCGGTTATACTTCCTGCCGCCTTTGTCCTTGCCGCAGAGTGCTTCGCAGGCAAAGATTGTGCCCATCATATCTTGAGAACAGGGATCCATGATGGCACTGTCCAGCCCGGCGGCAATGGCGTAGGACATACAGTTCATGTTCACGTATTTTCTTGCGGGCATCTCAAAGCTAATGTTGGAAATCCGCCTTGTCAATGATGCGTTCGGCGAGTCGATGCACAAGGGTACGTCAGTGCAGCCCTGCATGAGGTCGATGGGCCACACCATGGTGTCATATTCGACTTCCGTGGCCGTGGAGGGGGCGCAGTCCAAGAAGTTCGCCCCGGCTTTGGCCTGGGCCAGCGTCCGCTCCAGGATCAGGGCCTCGTTGCGCTCTGCGATCGCCTGCTTGACGGAGGGGATTGCCCCGTTGATTTTTTCACCGATGATGATCATGTCTTTTCTCCTTGTCTTTTACAGTCCTAAAAGGCCCCATTCCAGGTTTGCCACAAGGAAGAAACGCATTGATGTGGGAATACGCGGTTGACAATAAGCGTATCGTGGAAAAATACTGCCGGGAACCACTCTACCATTACCTTCTGGCGATATATATGTTTTGGAAACAGATGCATGAAGATGGACAAATGCGCCGCTTGCCTTTGCCTCTGTTTACGGTTATGTGGTTTGCTGCATGAGGATGCTGTGCGAGTATCCGGAGAAATATGAGCCTATGGAATTGTTTGTGCACTGTGCCGATTCCAGCGCCTCCATCTGGGGGATCCCCAAAGAAAAAATGGAGGAGATATGGCCGCAGGTCCGCCGTTATCTTGCGCAGATACCGGAAGAAGAGATGAAGGTACGGTTTGCTTGAATGGAAACTCAAGTGGAAACTGATGGTTATCAAAAACCGTATTTTATGGTATACTGGAACAACGACCGGAGGAAGCCATGTTAAAAAACTATAAAATGACCATAAGCTACGACGGGACCCGCTATGACGGCTGGCAGAAACAGAAAAATACGGAAAACACGATTCAGGGAAAGTTGGAGACGCTACTTTCCAGGATGGCCGGCACGGAAATCTCCGTCCACGGCTCCGGCCGCACCGACGCCGGTGTCCATGCCCTGGGACAGACGGCCAATTTCCGGATGGACACGGAGCTTTCCGAGAAAGAGCTTTTGGATACGATCAATGAATATTTGCCCGACGACATTGCGGTGCTGGACCTTAAGGCGGCCTCGGACCGGTTCCACAGCCGCTTCGGTGCCGTGGGAAAGGTGTACCGCTACCGGCTCTATGTGGGAGGGGGAAAACCGGTCTTTGACCGGAAATATGTGTGGCAGCTTTCCGAAAAACCGGATATAGATAACATGAGGGCAGCGGCCGACTTTCTTGTGGGACAGCATGATTTCAGGGCTTTTTGTGGAAACCGTCATATGAAAAAGTCCACGGTGCGCAGACTTGACCGTATTAAAATAGAAGAAAGCCAGGATGGCGCAAGGCTTGACTTGATCTTCGAGGGGAACGGTTTTCTCCAGAACATGGTGCGGATCCTCGTGGGGACCTTGGTGGAGTGCGGTCTGGGACTGCGGGATCCCAAGGATATGGAGCGCATTCTGGCCTCGGGAGAGCGGCGTCTGGCCGGACAGACGGCACCGGCAAAGGGGCTTACTTTAATGGAAGTGAACTATTAGGAGGCAGAGGCATGACAGAATTTCTTGTCCGGAGGTTCGTAAAGGATTACAATCAGGTGAAGCGGGCGAAGGTGCGGACGGCTTACGGCGTCCTCGCCAGCGGAGTGGGGATCTGCTGCAACCTGCTTTTATTTTTGGCGAAACTGTTCCTGGGCCTGTTTTTAAACAGCATCTCCGTGATTTCCGATGCGGTCAACAATCTTTCCGATGCGGCCTCGTCGATCATCAGCCTGGTCGGTGTCAAGATGGCAGAGCGACCGGCGGATAAGGATCATCCCTTCGGCCACGGCCGGATGGAGTATGTGGCCGCTCTGATCGTTTCCTTTCTGGTCATCGAGGTGGGATGGACCTTCATGAAGACCTCCTTCGGAAAGGTCAGGAACCCGGAGGAACTGGGCTTTCATGCCGTTTCGCTGGTAATCCTGGCTCTCTCCATCGGCGTGAAGCTGTGGCTGGGCCTGTTCAACAAAAGGCTGGGGAAGCGGATTGGCTCCAAGGTCATGGAGGCCACGGCCGCAGACTCCCTGGGCGACGTGTTGGTGACTTCGGCGACATTGGTGTCCGTGGCTCTCTATGGACTCTTTCAGATCAACATCGACGGCTATATCGGTATGGCCGTGTCCGTGGCCGTGATTCTGGCCGGGATCGGGATTGCGAGGGATACCTTGAAGCCGCTGATCGGCGAGGCCATCGACCCTTCCCTTTACCGGAAAATCAAAGAGTTTGTGGAAAGCTATCGGGGAATTCTGGGGACTCACGATCTGCTGGTCCACAGCTATGGACCCTCCACCAACATGGCTTCCATTCATGCGGAGGTGGATGCCCATGGACGGATGGAAGAAATCCACGAGGTTATTGACCGGATCGAGAGGGAGGCGAAGGAACAGCTCGGCGTTCTCCTGGTGATCCATATGGATCCGGTGGAGCATGAGGATCCGGACTGGGAAGAGCGGAAACAAGCGGTGCTGGAGATCCTGGATGAGTTGGATGGGAGGATCACCCTCCATGATTTCCGGGTGGTGAGAGGGAGAGAAAGGATCCGACTCTTCTTCGATATCGTGGTGCCTTATGAGATGAAGGACGAGGAGGCGGAAGCGGTCAAGAGGGAGCTGGAGGAGCGGTTAAAGCTCTGTGACAGCCAGACAGAGTGCGTGATCACCGTCGACAAGAGCTATGTGGGCGGAGAGTGAGAGGGGGGAATTTGGAGGGACATTCCGGCGATATGTCCGTCCAAAGCCTGCTGCTCCAAGCGTTTCGGCGAGCCCATAAGAGAGGAAAACACTCGGGCAAGGGCCCTCCTGTTTTCCATGGTCTCGTCTTCACGGCGCAGAGGGCTTTTCCCGGACATATGACCGGAATGTCCTTCCAGGGTTTGTGGCTGCAATTGCCCGGAACGGGAGAAGGATGAAAGAAAGGATGGGAGAAAAGATGGAAGAGACAATCATCGAAGAGATGTACAGCGGATTTTGCAAGGCGCTCAACGAGACCAGGACCGTGTTCTGTGAATTTGTGGAAAAGGACGGGAAGCGTTCCTTAAGCCAGGCGGACTGTGCCTACGGAACCTGCCCCCACACGGAAACCTGTCTGCTCATGAGACAGGCAGACAAAAATATGGAAACTTAGAGTTAATGCTTCCAAACTTCCCGTTTTCATGGTATAATGCCTCTGAATCCTTCGGTATTTGATGGATTCTCCAGTTTTTGGAAAAACGGAAAATAGGTACGAGAGGATGAACATGGATGTTTGCAAATAAAACGGGAAATCGGTGGAAAAGGCTTCTTGCGGCCCTCCTGACAGTCTGTCTCTGTCTTGCGGCGGCACCCTTTTCCGCTTTTGCTGTTCCGAATGAGGAAGAGCCGGAGGGCGGAAGCCAGACGGAGGATTGGAAGGAACTTACGGACCGACGGAAGCTCGCCAGCCGTACATTTTTGTCGGAGGACGGCAGTGAGGTGGTCGCCCTGTACCCGTATCCGATTTTTTATCAGGACGGGGAGGATGGAGGACTGGTTCCCTATGACTACCGCATGGAGCTTGTCTCCGGCGAGGAAGACGCAAAGGAATACCGGGTGAGGGACGGGAGCATGGAGTCCTCCGTCCGGCGTTTTTTCAGCGGCGGAGAATTCCTGCGGCTCGGCCTTGACGAAGGGGAGCGGACCGTGGCCTTTTCTCTTCCGACGGGCAACAGTGTCCGGGCCAAGCTTCCGGAGTTCAAGGTGCAGGCAGGGCTTTACGAGGGAGGAACGGCGCAGGGAGCCGGGGCGGAGCAGAGTCGGGTGGCGGCGGAGCATGTGCGGAATTACGGACTGTGTGAGGATGCCCTGAGCGGAATCGACGTCGGCGTGGAGCAGTGGCCGGGGAATGTGAAGGTTTCGGCCGTGTTTGAGAAGGTGAGCCGTGCGAAGGAGGGGTTGGTGCTCTCGGCGGCCTTCGACGGACTTACCATGGAGGAGTCCCCCTCCGGTTCCCTTCGGCTCTTCGCCGCCGGGAAGGAGGTGGCCGTCCTTGAGGCACCCGTGATCTATGACGGGAAGGGGGCGGTCGGAAAGGCTTCCTACATGCTCTCTCCCAGAGAGGACGGGGCGATGCAGATTTTGGTGAAGCCGGACGACGAATGGATGGAAGAGCTTTCCAGGACCAGTCCGGTCACAGTGGAAATGTGCGTCACCCAGACCGGCATGGAGGAGGGGATCTCCACCGGAATCCAGGGGGCGGAAGGGTATTTCGGCGGCGTTCCCGTGGCAGTCGGGAATACCAGGGAGACGGTGCAGACCCAGATTGCGCTCCCTCCCCTTCCGGCCCTGTCCGAGGGGAAAGCCGTGGAGCAGGTGAGCCTTGTCCTTGGCCGGGCGACGGGCCTGGAGGAGGCGCAGAACAGCCTGGAGCTGGGAGTCTACCGGAAGCTTGCATCCGGAGAGACGGAGAAGGAGCCGATGGATTCGGCGAAATACGAGAAGGAAGACAAGGCGGATGTCTGCATGTTTGACGTGACAGACGCCTATGGGGAGGGAGCTTCAAAGGACAGGGAGGTCGTTCTGAAAAGTGTGCAGACGGAGCTGGTGACGGGAGTCTACGGGTTTGATTTTTTTGCCGCGGACATGCTGCTTCCCATGCTTCTGGTTGGCAGCGAGGTGCCGGAGGAAGCGGAGGGCGATCGGGAGTACATAATTGTCGGGGAGGATACGGAGCGGAGAGATCCCTTCACCAGGCATTATCTGCTGGAAGACGGAAGCACCCTGGCGGCCGTCTACGAGGTGCCGGTGCACTACCGGAAGGACGGCAGGTGGGCGCAGATCGACAATACGCTCATCCTGGACGAGGCGGAAGGCGTCTACAGGAACCGGGCATCTGACTTTTCGGCATCCTTCGCCAAAGAATCGGACGCAAAAGATCTGGTGGAGCTTACGACAGGGGACGGCTCCTGTTCCTGGACCTTCCTGGAAGGGGAAGCGGGAAAGGGATTTTCGCCGGAGTCGGGAACGGAAGCGGAGGAGACGTCCGAAGGCGGGCGGTATCTGGAGCTTTCGGGAAGCCGGGACGGCAAGAGCGTTTCGGCCTACAATGCAGAGCAGATGAAAGTACAGGGGATCACCGGCGGAGGGACCTATTCCGACGTGCTGGAACAGGTGGATATCCGATACGTGCTGGATTCGGCGCAGCTTCGGGAGAGCATCCTGCTCGGCTCCAAAGAGGCGGCGGAAACGCCCATCCGCTTTCTCGTGAGCCATCCGGGACTTGAGATGAGTCTGGCGGAGGACGGAAGCGCCGTGCTTAAGCGGGCTGGAGAAACGGTGTACACCTTTGCGGCGCCTTACATGTATGACTGGGCAGGGAATTTTAGCGGGGAGGTCCGCTTCCGCCTGGAAAAGGAGAGCGAGAGCGAGACGATCCTTCACATAGAACCGGATACGGAATGGTTGAAGGAAAGCGGGCGGACCTATCCGGTGGCCCTGGAACGGGCGGTGGAGCCGGAGGGCCGCAGGGCCGTCCAGACAGCCTTTGTCAGGGAGAAACAGCCCGGGGAGAGGACGGAGGAGGCCGTTCCCCTGCCGGTGGGGGTTCTTTCCGGCTACGGGATCAGCAGGACCTTTTTGCGGTTTTCCCATCTTCCGGAGCTTGCATATGGCGAGCGGATCACCAGGGGGCTCCTGAACCTGTACCAGAGTCGGTACATTTCCAAGAGAAGTACGGACTTTGCGGCGGGGGCCTACCCGGTTCTGGAGGACTGGGACGAGACGGTGACCTGGGATTCTCAGCCCTCCGTGGCAGAAGCGGTGCTGGACAGCCAGCAGGCGGAAGCCCTGAAAACGGCGGAGACCGGGACATTGCTTGCCCTGAAGCAGTTGGACGTCACCGGGCCTGTGGCTTCCTGGTACGGGGAAGAAAACAACGGCCTGATGGTTGCATCCTTAAAAGAAGGCGTGAAGGCGGGGGCGGGCTATACCGTTTCCAACCGCTCCACCAGAAGCGATCCTTATCCGCAGGCCCTCTATCCCGCCGGGTTGTTTTACTATCAGAGGGAAGCAAACGGCGAGAAGGCGCAGGATGTCCGGGAACAGGAGGCATCCCAGGCCGGGAAGGGCTATGTGGGGGCGGCCGGAGGGAGTCTGATGTTTGTCCACGAAGATCTGGACGTGGCGGAAAACCGCCTTCCGGGAGGGTTAAACCATGTGTACGGCCTGGACCGCTTGGCGGAGGGGGCTGTCTACGGCAACGGCTGGGGCCTTAACGTGGAGGAGCGGCTGGAGACCACGGGACTTTCGGCACTTCCCTATCTTTACATAGACGCAGACGGTGATGAGCATTTCCTTTGTCCGGAGGAGGGGGAGGAGAACCGAAAGCGGGACGTGGAAGGCCTGGGCTTCACCCTCACGGAGACGGGGAGTGGAGAACGGTTCCTTTCCGGGGAGGACGGGAGCGAGCGGCTCTTTGATGCGGAGGGAGTCCTCCTGCAGAAAAAGGAGGCGGACGGCACGGAGCTCTTTTACAGCTACGGCGACGAGGGGCGTCTCGTTGGCCTGTCGGACGCGGCCGGCCTCCTGGTAAGCCTAAGCTACGACGAAACGGACGGGCGTCTGCTCTCCCTGACGGACGAGACGACGGGGAAGACCATCAGCTATCAGTATGATTTTGCCGGGAATCTGACCGGCGTCCTGCACCCGGACGGAAAGCGGAGCACCTACGACTACGATGAGAGAAGGCTGATTCGGGCGAGGGCGGCGGACGGCACGGCGGTGGAATATTTCTATGGAACGGCAGCCGGGTGCGAACGGGTTTCCATGACCAGGACGTGGAAAGGGGGAAGTGCGGAGAGCGAGACGTTTTCCTACGGGGAAAGATGATTGAAAAACAGTTTTAAGGTTTTGAGAAGTAAAGGAAGGTGTTTTATGAGTCAGGGACGCAGACAGACCATTCTGGTCGTGGACGACTCCGAGATGAACCGCTCGATTCTGGCGGATATGCTTGGAGATGAGTATGAGATGATTGAGGCGGAGGACGGGGTGGAAGCCGTGGCGGCCATGCAGAAGTACGGGCCGCAGCTCTCCCTGGTCCTTCTGGATATCGTGATGCCGAGGCTGGACGGCTTCGGCGTGCTGGAAATGATGAATGAGAAGCGCTGGATCGAGGAGATTCCGGTCATCATGATTTCTGCGGAGAGCGGGTCCAGCCATGTGGAGCGGGCCTACTCCCTGGGAGTCACGGATTTCATCAGCCGGCCATTTGACGCACTGATTGTTCACCGCCGGGTGGTCAACACGGTCCTGCTTTACGCCAAGCAGAAAAAGCTGACGGACATGGTGGCGGAGCAGATGTACGAGAAGGAACAGCGAAGCAGCCTGATGATCGACATTTTGAGCCATATCGTGGAGTTTCGAAACGGGGAAAGCGGTCTCCACGTGCGGAACATCCATGGACTGACGGAGCTTTTGCTTCAGCGGCTGGTCCAGAAGACGGATCGGTATAATCTGAGCCCGGAGGACATCTCCCTGATCAGCACGGTGTCGGCACTCCACGATATCGGAAAGATCGCCATTGAGGATGCCATTTTGAACAAGCCGGGGCGGCTGACGGATGAAGAGTTCGCAATCATGAAGACGCACACCCTGGAGGGGGCGAAGCTTTTGGAGAACCTGTCCATCCACCGGGACGAGCCGCTGGTTCGGATGGCCTACGAGATCTGCCGCTGGCACCATGAGCGCTATGACGGACGGGGATATCCGGACGGATTAAAGGGGGAGGAGATTCCCATTTCCGCCCAGGTGGTGGCCATGGCCGACGTGTACGACGCACTGACCAGCGAGAGGGTCTACAAAAAGGCCATCCCCCATGAGAAGGCGGTGGCCATGATTCTGGACGGACAGTGCGGCGCCTTCAATCCCCTGGTGTTGGAGTGTCTGACGGACATCGCCGACAGCATTCCCAATCAGATCGGGAAGAGCGGTTCCGCCAGCGTGGACAAACGAAAGATCTGGAACCTGACGGAGGAGATGCTCCGCCACAAGGAGGCGGGGGCTTCGGAACGGACCCTGCAGCTCCTTGAGCATGAGCGGATGAAGTACAGATTTTTTGCCTCCATGTCCCAGGAGATTCAGTTTGAATACATCCTGTCCCCGCCCATGCTGACGATCTCCGCCTGGGGAGCGGAGAAGCTGGGGCTTGCGGAGACGATCATGGACCCTCTCTTTGACCGGCCCGTGCGAAAGCTGATGGAGCTTTCCGAATGGAGGGGCCTTGTGGAGGCCTTAAGGCAGGCGACGCCGGCAAAACCGGAGATCAGCTACGACTGCAGGGTGAAACTGGAGGGGGAACCCAGGTGGTACCGGATCGTGGCCAGGGCCACCTGGTCGGCGGATGAACCGCCCTGCTTCATGGGGGCCCTCGGAAAGGCCATCGACATCCATGACTCCAGGGTGAAGTTGGATACCCTGGAGCGGCTGGCGTCCCACGATGCGCTCACCGGACTTTTGAATCACGCCACGGCAAAGAAGCGGATCATGGAGCGGCTGGAGGACAGGAGGAGGGAGGGAAAGTACGCCCTGGTGATCTTCGATCTGGACCACTTCAAGTCGGCCAACGACGAATTCGGCCATAGCTTTGGCGATCAGGTTTTGATCCACGTGGCGAAGAAGTTGCACCAGAGCATCCGGAGCGGCGACATTGCGGCCAGGGTGGGCGGCGACGAATTCCTGATCTTTCTGGAATACAAGGGAGAGCTGGAAGCGGTGGTCAGGAGAATTTTTTCCGGCTTTGCGGGAAGTTATGAGAATTTCCCTATCTCCCTGAGCATGGGGGTGGCCCAGGCGGAGGTAATCGGTACGGATTACGACGCCCTCTTCCATGCGGCGGATCAGGCCCTCTACTCGGTGAAGCGGTCCGGCAGGGGACGGTATTGCTTTTACGACAGCTCGATGAATCAGATGTTTTCTGTGATCTCACAGATCGACGGCAGTACGGCGGAGGAAGAAAACGGGGAGCCGCCGGAGAAAGAGACAAAATAGGAGGGAACAGGCAATGACGTTAAAAGAATGCTACGAGGCCATAGGAGGCAATTACGAGGAGGTGATCGGCCGTCTGCGCAGCGAGCGGCTGGTCCAGAAATTTACGCTGAAATTCCTGGATGACAAGAGCCTGGAGCTCTTGGAAAAATCTCTAAAGGAAGAAAATTACGAGGAGGCCTTCCGGGCCGCCCACACCATCAAGGGAATCTGCCAAAACCTGAGCTTCGATAAACTGCTCGCTTCCGACAGTGCCCTGACGGAGGCGCTCCGGGACGGAAAGAGCCCGGAGACGGACGGCCTTGCCAAACAGGTGTTTGCTGACTATGAGGAGACGGTTTCCGTCATCCGGGCTTTTCAGGCCTCCCTGGGATAAAATCCAATACAGCGCCGCCTGGGCCGGACGGTCCTGCCCGGTCAGGATGCCGTCTGCCGCTTCACCAGCCCGACGGCGTCTCCGACGGCCGGGACGGCGAGCAGAATCACCGTGAGAAGGAACTCCGGAAGGATGTAGGTGAGGTTGTATCCGAGGGTGTAGAGCAGGGGATTCATTCCCTCCGGCGCATATTCGGCGAAGAATATGTATCCGGAGATCACATGGAAGAGATAACGGCCGATGACGCCGACGGCATATCCCGTCATCAGGCCGTGTTTTCGGTTGTGAAAAAAACCGCTCAGTCCCAGGGCGCCGAAGGCCAGCGGATAGTCCAGGAGCACCTGGAGAGGCGCATAGATGTAGGGCCCGGTGATGAGCTGCAGGACGCCGTAGGCGACTCCGGCCGTAAGACCGGTTTTGGGACCGTAAAAGTATCCGGTCAGTGAGACGAACAGCATGCTGAACAGGGTGACGGAGCCGCCGAAGGGCAGGTTTACGAACTTAATGAAAGAAGTGACCGTGGACAGGGCAATGGCCATGGCGCAGAACATCAGCTCCTTTGTCCCTATCTTTCTTTCGCCTCGTCTTCTGCCAAAGAAAAAGATGCAGGCCAGCAGGGCCAGGAGAAGGACGGCCAGGCAGACGTAACCCAGGGGCTGTAACAGGTATTCCGAATTGGTGGCGTCGTGGATTAGAAATGCAGACATAAAAAAACCTCCTTTACACAGGAGGGGGCGCCAAAATGCCTTTCGTCCATTCGATAATAAACATCAGCATCAGACAGAAAGCTTCCTTACGCCGGCATTGTCCGGTTCAAGTAATGAGGGTCAGGCGCGTCTGCAAAAATGCAGACGTGCCATTCTCAGCGGTGCGCACCCCTAGCGTGTGATTTCTTTTTCCCAAGTATACTATCGGATGCGGGCGATGTCAAGAGGATGCGGTCAGATGGTCCAGGGAATCAAACCGGTATCCCATTTCCTCCCACTTGGTCAGCAGCTCATCCAGGATTTCCCCGTTGGTCTTCGAGGTGCTGTGGAGGAGGACGATGGCGCCGGGATGAATGCGGCCCAGGAGCTTTTCAAAGGCCTCCTCCTTCGAGGGCTGGTCATTCTCGTACCAGTCCACGTAGGCCAGACTCCAGAAGAAGGTGGAATACCCCATGTCCTTCGCCATCTGCAGGTTGGCCTCGCTGTACTTGCCCTGGGGCGGACGGTAGAATTTCGTCATGGGCTGTCCCGTGGCCTGTTCGAAGAGGGCTTCCAGGTCGGAAAGCTCCTTTTCAAAGGCGTCCTTTTCGGAGATTTTGGCCATGTCCGGGTGGTGGAAGGTGTGGTTTCCGACGATGTGCCCTTCTTCAACCATGCGCTTTACCAGGTCCGGACTGGTCTCTATGTAATTGCCCACCAGAAAGAAGGTGGCGGGTGCCTGATGCTTTTTCAGGGCGTCCAGGATGGCGGCGGTATTTCCGTTCTCATATCCGGCGTCAAAGGTCAGATAGACGACTTTTTCCTCGGTGTTTTTCACATAGTAGGCATTGTACTTTTTCAGCTCATCGGCGTCGGCATTGCCGACTGGGGCCTTCCCCTTCTCCTGGAAGCTCAGGCCCCAGTCGGAGGCTTCCGCAAGGATGGCATCCGACTGGGTCGGCCGGGTCATGTGGGCGAGGGAGTAGCCGGCCAGATAGGCGAGGACCAGAAGAAAAACCCGAAGCACGTATTTTTTTCGGAGTAACGGATGGTTCATGGAATTCTCCATATGGAAAGTTTGTATCTATCCTATGAGGCGGAGAGAAAAATCAGAACAGGCAGCCGAAGGGAAGGCGGCTGGTTTCAGGCTTTCTTCAAGGCAAAAACGTCTGCCCTGAAAATTCTAAAATGATGAAAAAAGCACTTGCAAAAAAATGGGACATATGGTATTATTGGTTCGTTGAGTACATACGAATGAGGCACACGGAGTTCCGGAGTGATATGAGGCTCCATGGTCAAGCGGTTAAGACACCGCCCTTTCACGGCGGTAACAGGGGTTCAAATCCCCTTGGAGTCATTGCAGATGATTATGCCGATGTGGCTCAATTGGCAGAGCAGCTGATTTGTAATCAGCAGGTTATCGGTTCGAGTCCGATCATCGGCTTTGCTGTTTGTTCATGATAGATGGACCTTTAGCTCAGTTGGTTAGAGCAACCGGCTCATAACCGGTCGGTCCTGGGTTCGAGTCCCCGAAGGTCCACGCAGTACCAACAAGGAGGCCGACAGCGTCCGTATTCGTTTTAAAATTTCATTATGGCCCGGTGGCTCAGCTGGTTAGAGCGCCGCCCTGTCACGGCGGAGGTCGTGGGTTCGAACCCCATCCGGGTCGTTTTGCAGGCACTGCCTGTGTATTTTCAAACATTGCGCCGGCGTGGCGGAACTGGCAGACGCACAGGACTTAAAATCCTGCGGCCCTTAAAGCCGTACCGGTTCGATTCCGGTCGCCGGCACGTCTGTTGAAAATTATGTGGAAAATTGTGCTTGCAAATTTAGGAAAAACCTGGTATAATCATTTCTTGGTAATATGCGGCAGTAGCTCAGCTGGATAGAGCACTTGGCTACGGACCAAGGTGTCGGGGGTTCGAATCCTCTCTGCCGCGTGAAAAATCCTGCATGGCAGGATTTTTTTTTCGTTGCGGGAGGCCCTCAGTAATACCGGAACAGGTGGAGGAGCTCCTCCTGGCTTCTGAGTCCCAGCTTTTTCAGGATGCTGCTTCTCTGGTTGGCGATGGTCTTGCTGGAGGAGCGGAGGGTGATTGCCGCCCCCAGCATCAGGTCCAGGACGGTCTGCTCTGCGGCCGAGAGGTCCGACAAAATCAGGGAGCGGATCAGGGCCAGCTGGGGAGTGGGGCCGGAGGCCATCCGCCTCAGAGAGTCGGGCAGGAGCTCGAACTGGCTCTTGAAGAGGTATCCGGAGGCGAAGGTCTGCTTGCAGGCGTCCACGACGATGGAGGCGTCCTCATAGCCGCTTAAGACCACCAGCCTGGCATCCGTCTCCAGGCGGACCCGCCGTCCGGCCAGGATTCCGTCCGAGGGGGAGGAGGACAGGTTCAGGTCCATCAGGACCAAATCCGGCTTTAAGTCCGGGAGCTTTTGAAAGGCCTCCTCTTCGTTGGTCGCATGTCCGACCACGGTCATGTCTTTTTCCCGGTTCAGGGTGGTATGGATCAAGAACGCAAAGTCGGAGTCATCCTCCACCGTGAAAATCCGCAGTTTCCCTGTTTTTCGATAATCAAATCCCATCGTACCTCAATGCTCCTGTCGTTATGAAATATCGGCGGCCTTTTGTCCCTTGCCTCCGGAACCCTTCTCCACGTATTTCCAGGGGAAGTTGAGGGAGAAGACGCTCCCGGCGTCGGGGGTGGAGTCCACGGTGATGCGTCCGCCGTGCTTTTTTACAACCCGCTGGCAGAAATAAAGCCCCAGCCCCATGTGGCCGTCGGAGGAGGACTTGGTGGTAAAGTAGGGGGCGAAAAGCCTGGGGAGCAGGTCGGGGGGAATTCCCTTTCCCGTGTCGGTGAAGGAGATGTTCAACTGACTCTGTCCCGGGGAGGGGAGGGCTTTTATGGAGAGCCTCCCGGAGCCGTTCATGGCGTCGACCGCATTGTTTATCAGGTTGTTGAACACCTCCAGCATGGCGGCCCGGTCACAGTGGAGAAACAGGTCCTGGCCGCAGAGAATCTCCAGGGAGATTTCCGGATGGAGTCTGGAAAATCCGTCGGCGCAGGAGGCGAAAAGCTTCCGCAGGGAGCAGCGCTCCCTCTTTAAGTGAATCTCCTGGGAATAGTACTGCATTTTCTCGACGCAGTTTTTCAGGTGCTCCGTGGAACGGAGGATGATGTGGGCATATTCGTCATTTTCCGTCTGGGAATGGGAGGACGTCAGGTTTTTGGCGCACCAGTCGATCTTGGCCAGCTCGTTCTTGCACAGGTGCCGGATGCATCTGGCGCTCTGGCTCATCATCTGCCCGTCCTTGTCCCACTCGAACACCTCGTGGCGGAACCTGGTACCCATGATGCCGCCACGAAAGGCGCGGCAGAGAAAATAGACAAGCAGGAACAGAAGAATCAGGAAGTTTCCCTGCCAGGCCTTGAAGAAATGGCGCAGGTTTAGGGAATGGACCAGCAGGGCGCTCAGAATCCAGTACCAGATGGGGAGCAGCACCAGAACGGCCACCGTCTTTTTCTGGTGGTAATAGGGCTCCAGCCGTTCCCGGTAGAGGGTGCAAAGGAGCTGCCAGGTCAGAACCAGCGCATAGGCCAGGTTATAGGCGGTGATTATGGGAAAGAAGGTGCGGACGTGGAGCTGGAAATACCTGGTTTCCGGGTAAGGGTATAAAAATCCCATGAGGATGCCGGGTATAAAAACGCAGGGCTTTAGCCAGGAGAACAGCCGCGGGCAATGCTCGTCCACACGCCCGAAGTACATGCCGAAGACCAGGGCCGAGGGCATGGAAAAATAATAAAAGATTGCCGTGAGCAAGGAGTAAAAGGCGAAGGCGGAGGATTCCGTAAACAGGGAGGGGAAGGCCCGAAGCAGCTCGGGGCCCAGGGTGAAATAGAGGTATTCCTTCAGAACGCCGAGGCTGAAAATCATACCGCTGATGAAGCACCAGCGATTCAGCATGTTCTGAGGATTCCCGAGACGGATGATGAAGAACAGCATCCAGATCACCAGGGTAAAAAGAAGCAGAAACTCACCGGGGAGACCGCCCTGCGGTTCAATTGGCATGACAAAAAAACCTCCTTGCGTGGTGAGATAAGATATAATTAAGGGGTCGAACATTTAAGAACAAGTTTACCATATTTGAGGACCGGAAACAAGACAATTTATGTTTTCACCTCCTAAATTTTTTGGGAATTTTGCGGAAATAAGGGGGAACGGGATGGCCAGTTTCCCCTTTACAGCGTTCTTTTGATGTTTCTGATGGGCGGGGCGATTTCTCTGGTAATTTCCATCGTGTTCTTTCAACTGGTGCCCCTCAGCAGTGAAAATGCGTCCTTTGCCGCTTTCTGCGAGGAGCCGGGAAAGCTTCTGGCTCTGTCGATTTTTCTCAGGAAGCAGGACAAGAGGTATGGCCTCAACGGGATTTTGGCGGCCGGCGCCATCGGTGCCGGATTTGCGGCCATAGAGTCCCTGGGGTACGGTGCGGCCTATGGCGTTTCCAACGTTCTGTTGCGGGGCGTGCTGGCGCCGGGAGGCCACGTGGTGTGGGCGGCCATCTACGGCGGAGCGCTGGCTCTGGCCAAGGGGAGGGAGCCTCTGCGGACTGCTCATTTTGCGAATCCGATGTTTCTGGGATGCTTCGGGATTTCCGTGGCCCTGCATTTCGCCTGGAATTCCGGCATCTCCCTGATGCCGCTGCCGGTGTTCGGCGACCTGTTTCATGTTCTTTTGACGGTTGCAGCCTGGGCGGCGCTGTTTTGGGTCATGAGCAGGGGGGTCCGCCAGGTGGTGGCGATCACCAACAGTTACGGGATGGCCTGGCCGGCCGGCGGGTATCCGCCCGCTTTTCCCGGAGCCGCAGAGCAGGCGGCGGCCAGGGAATCCGCTTACGGGCAGCCGGGCTTTGCCTCTCCGGTACCGCCTCCTCCTGCGAGGGCGGCCGCCGTCGTGTGCCTGAACGGCGTTTATGCGGGGCAGATCTTCTCCCTTGAGCCGGGAACCATGGTTTTTGGCCGGGAACCGTCTCTGTGCGGCCTGGTGTTCCCGACCGATCTGGCGGGCATCAGCCGGAAGCACTGTGCCCTGGAATACCAGAATGGCTGTTTTTACCTGTGGGACTGCAACTTCAGCTTCGGCACTTTTCTGGGGAACGGGAGAAGGCTGGGGCCCGGGGAGCGGGTGCAGCTTTTTTCCGGCCATCAGTTTTACATGGGAAATGAACGGTTCGAGGTCAGGGGCTGACCGGGGTGCGAAGATGAAGATTTGGGCGGCGGACTGCTCCTTCCCCGGCGGAAGGAGGGAAAACGAGGATGCGGTTCGGTATGGGAAGGTCGGCGGCAGCTTTTTGGCCCTGGCGGCGGACGGCCTAGGCGGCCACGGCGGCGGCGGGGAGGCTTCCCGGCTGGCGGTGCGGTCCTTTTGGGAGGGGTTTGAGAGAAGGCCTAAGATCACGGAAGAAAATTTGTTTTGCCTCATGGAGGAGATCAATGCGAAAATTTTAAGGAGACAGACCGAGACCCAAAAGATGCGGACGACCTTCGTGGGGCTTCTGTGCGACGGCTCCCGTCTGGCAAGTGTTCACGTGGGAGATTCCAGGCTGTACTGGTTCCGGGACGGGAGCCTGGCATTCCGCACCCTGGACCACAGCGTCTCCCAGATGGCGGCTCTGGCGGGGGAGATTTACGAAGTGTTCGTCGAATGAGATGAAATGATTTTTCTATTCCGGCAGGAGCCTCTCTATTCCAGTATGACGGTGAAAGGACCGTCATTCAAAAGCTCCACGTCCATATGGGCTCCGAACACGCCGTGCTCCACGACGGGAATCTCCTCCCGGCATTTCTCCATAAAATACTCATAGAGGGCTTCGGCCGTCGCCGGCTTGGCCGCCGCGGTAAAGCCGGGCCGGTTGCCGTGGCGGCAGTCCGCATAGAGGGTGAACTGGGAGACCACTAAGAGAGCGCCTCCCACGTCCTTTAGGGACAGGTTGATCTTTCCGTTCTCGTCGGAAAAAATACGAAGATTCACCAACTTTTTGGAGATCCGGTCGGCTTCCGCCCTGGTATCACCCTCGCCGACGCCGAGGAGCACCAGGAAGCCCCGGCCGATCTTGCCGGTCACCCGGCCGTCCACGGTTACGCAAGCGCGTGCCACGCGCTGAATCACTGCCTTCATATCAAATATCCTCCAATAATCGTTCCGATGGCCGACGCTCACCGCCGCCTGGAAAGGCTGTAGATGACGAGCAGGATGATGGCCCAGACCCAGACTCCCCGGAAGGAAAACAGAAGGGAGAAGGCGGTCCGGAAGGTGAAAAACAGGGCGGTGCAGACGAGGAAGAGAATCAGGAACAGGACTCCGAAGACCACCCATTTGTTGACGTGGAAAGCCCCCCGGACGGGTTCCGCATCCTCTGCGTAATCGTCCTCATAGATATCGGAGTATCTGGAGGACTTTTGTCCCCGGCTTTTCCTGGAAGACTCCTCGGCGTCGATGATGGTCCGGGCAAGCAGCCTGGGGTCACCGAGCTCTTCCAGCACGTCCCGCTCCAAGCGGCCCTTTCGTATCTCTTCATAAATATAATTGTCATAATAACTCAGATTCTCCGTCACCACGTGGGGAGGAACCTGACCGTTCAAGGCCCTCTTCAGTGTATCTAAAAATTCTCGTTGTGTCATAAGGATCCTTTCCGCTTGCTTCCCTGCCCCTGTTTTGTGAAGAATTTCTGCCAGTGCGGCTGAGGATGAATACCCGATACGCCTTCACCAGGGAAAATTTTCTATAAAAGGAAAGAGAAAACCATAGGGGAATCATAGTTTTCTCTTTGAAGGGAGTATAAATAATTAATAAGGGGTTAATCCGGAAATAAATCTGCAAGCAGATCTCTTTCCGTTTTTTATTATAATAAGAAGCATTGCAAATGTCAAGATTTTTCTTTCGGAAAATGAATAAAAAGCCGAGGGATGAAAGATACTAACGAGGCAAGATCAATTTATGACAGGAGGAACAAGATCATGGCGAATACCAAAAACTATTCAGGATCCCAGGAAAACTATTCTCAGAACAACTCTCAGAATAGCAACCAGAACAGCTCTCAGAACAGCCAGAGGAACTCTCAGAAGAACAGCACGGGAAACAGCTCCAAGAATGATTCTCAGAACTGCCATAACGGCGGCTCCCAGAATAATTCTCAGAACAGCCAGAAGAACAGCTCCAGGAACAGCAACAATTTCTAAGCGGAGCCGGGCGCTTTTGCGCCCGTACATACATTCATGAGCGTGACAGGATCCGAGAAGGGAAAAGATTCGGTAACCAGACAGGCAAAAGATGAATATCTTATCACAGGACGGAAAAATTTTGAAACAGGTGAGACGGATATGGAAGATTTGGAGACGATCGCCTTCCGGGAGCTTGGAAGGTATAAAAATAATGGAACATGTATAATTATAGATTTGCGGAGCAGAGAGCTGTACCAGGAGGGACATGTGGACGGCGCCTGGAACATCCCATATGAGTATCTCATGGAGGAGGCCTGGGAAATGCTCCCGAAGGGGAAACTGATTTTGCTCTACTGCGAGCGGGGCGGCGCCGCCATGATGGCTGGCCGGGAGCTCATGAGGAAGGGGTTTCACGTGAAAGCCGCAGTCGGCGGATTTGAGCGCTAGGGAATCAGGAAAATACGGGAGCGGAAGGTTTATTGGTTGACAGAGGGGGCGGAAAGCTTTAGAATGATATTGTGACTGGCCTCAGGGCTTTTTATGGCCAACGACGAAAAATATCTCATTGGCCGTAACTGAAAGAGGAGTACCGGATGAAGACGTTTGAGCTGATCGCCCCCTGCCATTTCGGGCTGGAGTCCGTGTTGAAAAAAGAAATTCTGGATCTTGGATACGAGATCAGCTTGGTGGAGGACGGCCGCGTGGCCTTTCTCGGCGACGCCGAGGCGGTCTGCCGGGCCAACGTGGGCCTTCGGACGGCGGAGAGAGTCCTCCTCAAGGTGGGGAGTTTTCCGGCACGCAGCTTTGAGGAACTGTTCGACAGGACGAAGGGGCTTCCCTGGGAGGATTATCTCCCCGCCTCGGCCCGTTTCTGGGTGACAAAGGCGACCTCTGTCAAAAGTAAGCTGTTCAGCCCTTCCGACATCCAGTCGCTGGTGAAGAAGGCGATCGTGGAACGGTTAAAGACGGTTTATCACAGGAGCTGGTTCGAGGAGGACGGGGCGTCCTACCCGATCCGGGCTTTTTTGATGAAAGATATGGTGACCCTTGCTCTGGATACCAGCGGGGATTCCCTGCACAAGCGGGGGTATCGGAAGCTCACCAGCAAAGCGCCCATCACGGAGACTCTGGCGGCGGCGTTGATCCTTTTGACGCCCTGGAGGCGGGAGCGGATTTTGGTGGATCCTTTTTGCGGAAGCGGGACCTTCCCCATCGAGGCGGCCCTGATGGCGGCGAACATCGCACCGGGCATGAACCGCTCCTTTGCGGCGGAGGAATGGGAAAACCTGATTTCGAAGCGGGAGTGGTACGAGGTTCTCGACGAGGCGTCGGAGGCGGTGGATCTTGCGGTGGAGACCGACATTCAGGGCTATGACGCAGATGGGGAGATCATCCGGGCGGCGAGGGAGAATGCGAAGCTTGCCGGCGTGGACAAGCTCATCCATTTCCAGAGGCGGGACGTGGCGGACTTGAGTCATCCGAAGAAATACGGATTTTTGATCACGAATCCTCCTTATGGGGAACGGCTGGAGGAGAAGGAGCACCTTCCCGCTCTGTACCGGACCTTGGGAGAGAGGTTCAGGGAGTTAGATTGCTGGTCGGAGTACGTGATTACCGCCTATGAGGATGCGGAAACGTACATCGGCCGGAAAGCGGACCGAAACAGAAAGATTTATAACGGAATGATGAAGACCTACTTTTACCAGTTCCTGGGGCCGAAGCCGCCGAAGCGGAGCCGACCGGACGGAAAGGTCTGACGGACATTGGTGTTTTGGCAAAATTGGAGAATAATCAGTGAAATTAAAATATAAATGGATATGCGGGCTGCTGACGGCCGGCCTCCTGTCCTCGACCATGACGGCGTGCAGCTATCCCTGGTCTTTTTTGGGTACGGAAGAAAGGAAAGGACAGCCGGGGTTCGGGACGGTTCCCTCCGGGATGGAGGGGAGCGAGGACGGTTCCGGGACGGATACCCGGGAACCGGCGGGAGAGACGGGACGGCAGAGGGGCGGCGGTGAAACGGAGACCGGCGAAAGAGACGATGGCGAAGCGGAGGACCCGGAGGCCTCGATCCTTCTTCCGGAACGGTTTGATTACCGGGAGTGCGGTCGTCTGCCCATGGTGGGAAGCCAGGGGGATCTTGGTACTTGTTGGGCCTTTGCGACCATGTTGGCTCTGGAATCCTCCCTTCTGCCGGAGGAATCCTGGGATTTCAGCGAGGATCACATTTCCTTAAACAACAGCTTCGGCATGGACCAGGACATGGGCGGTGACTACACCATGGCCATGGCATACCTGCTGGCCTGGCAGGGACCGGTCCGGGAGATGGATGATCCTTACGGGGACGGAGTGTCCCCGGACGGACTTTCGGCCGTGAAGCACGTGCAGGAGATCCAGATTCCGAAGGAAAAGGATTACGACGCCGTCAAGCGGGCCGTCTATCTCCACGGGGGCGTCCAGACTTCCCTCTACATGGGGATGGAGGATGAGGAGAGCCGGTCGGAGTTTTACAGGGAGGAAACCTGTGCCTACTATTATAATGGACCGGAGGTTTCCAACCACGACATCGTGATCGTCGGCTGGGACGATCATTATCCGAAGGAAAACTTTACTTATTCGCCGGGAAGGGATGGAGCGTTCCTCTGCGTGAATAGCTGGGGAGCGGGATTTGGAGATAAGGGGCTGTTCTACGTGTCCTATGAGGATGTCAACGTGGGGACCCACAACCTGGTCTATACGAAGGTGGAAGATCCGGACAATTATGACGCCGTTTACCAGTCGGACCTGTGCGGATGGCTGGGACAACTGGGTTACGGGGATGAGACTGCGTATTTTGCCAATGTGTTCCGGGCAGAAGAGGCAGAGACCTTGGAGGCGGTGGGATTTTATGCCACCGACGAGGACACGGAGTACGAGGTCTACGTGGCGGAGGAGACCGGAGAGGGGGGGGCACTCACGCTTGGCCCGCCCGTATGCGAGGGCCGTTTTTCCAAAACTGGTTTTTACACGGTGGAGCTTCCGGCACCGGCGGAGCTTCGGGCGGGAGAACGGTTTGCGGTGGCAGTGTTCGTCCGGACACCGGGTTCCATTCATCCGGTGGCTATTGAATATCAGAACAAAGAGCCGGAAAAGGCAATGGCGCAGGTGGACTTAAACGACGGCGAAGGCTATATCAGCGCCGACGGACGTTTCTGGACCAGAGTGGAGACGGATCAGGACAGCAACGTCTGCCTGAAGGCCTATACCGGCAGAAAATAGGGGCGGGATAAAGGCGGACCTGCCGAAAAGCAGGGAGTGTCGAAAAAGAAAAGAAAAAAGATGAAAATAGAGATGAATTCAGAAGAAGATGGGAGTTTGGGATGAACGGAAGGATACTGTTTGCAACGTCGAATGAAGGAAAGATGAGGGAAGTCCGCATGATCCTGGCAGATCTCGGCATGGAGGTTTTGTCCATGAAGGAAGCGGGCATTTCGGCGGAGATCGTGGAGGACGGGACTACCTTCGAGGAGAACGCCTGCATCAAGGCGACGGCCATCGGGAGGCTGTGCCGGGAGAAAGCTCTGGCGGGGGAGACGTCCTTTGAGGGAACCATCGTGCTGGCGGACGATTCCGGGTTGGAGGTGGATTTCCTGGGCGGGGAACCGGGGATTTACTCGGCCCGTTACATGGGGGAGGATACCTCCTACGAGGTGAAAAACCAGGCGATCATCGACCGGCTTTCGGAAGCGAAGGGAGAGGAGAGGAGCGCCCGGTTCGTCTGCGCCATTGCGGCGGCCCTGCCGGACGGGGAGGTGCTCACGGCCAGGGGGACCATCGAGGGACGGATTGGACATGAGGCGGCCGGGGAGGGCGGTTTCGGCTACGATCCGATCTTTTATCTGCCGGAGCGGGGACTCACGACGGCCCAGCTTTCGGCCGGGGAGAAGAACGAGATCAGTCACAGGGGAAGGGCTCTGCGGGCCATAAAAGAAACGCTCAAGAGAAAATTGGGGGACAAATGATGAGGATCCTGGTGGTAAGCGACACCCACAGGCAGAACGGGAATCTGTGCAAGGTGCTGGCGAAGATCGGTCGGATCGACCTTCTCATCCATCTGGGGGACGTGGAGGGCAGTGAAGATTATATCCGGGAGATCGCCGGATGTCCGGTGGAGATGGTTGCGGGAAACAACGACTTTTTTTCCGGACTTCCTAGAGAGCGGGAGATTGCCTTCGGCGCATACCGGGCGCTCCTCACCCACGGACATTACTATAACGTGTCCTTTACCCTGGAGCGCCTCAGGGAGGAGGCCAGGGAGCGGGGGGTGCAGATCGCTATGTTCGGCCACACTCATCGGCCCGTCGTCGACCGGAGCGGTCCGGTGGACCTGATCAATCCGGGGAGCCTTTCTTATCCCCGCCAGGACGGAAGGCGGCCCTCCTACATTTTAATGGAACTTGATCGGGACGGGCTCGTCCATTATACGGTCAACTACCTGTGACGGGGAAGTCTGTATGACGATGTGTTTCGCCTGGTGGACTCTCCGGGAAAATACAAACGATTCTTTGGCCGTCTCCATTGAAATTTCTGTCTGTGCATGGTACAGTATAGAGAAGAGAAAATGGTGAGGAAGAGGGTAATGAAAGTATTGACGAAGGGAAACATAACGAGAAAGCGGGAGGGGAAGAAGGGCGGGAAGGTTCTGCTTCTGTGGGGACAGGACGTGTACGTGCTGGGATTGATGGTCGCTCTGATTTCTTTTCTGGGCTTTTTGGTGGAGAATCTCTGGCTGGCGCTCACGAAGGGGTATATCAACAACCGGAACATGAATGCGCCCTTTCTCGTGGGCTACGGGCTTCTGGTGGTGTTCATGTATTTTATGTTCGGGACGCCCCAGGAGATGAACCTGCCGAAGCGGATGAGGAAGGGGGCGACCAGGTATCGGCGGTATGCCCTGTATTTCCTGGGGGCCATGGTTTTTGTCTGTGTGGGAGAGATCGTCCTGGGGGCGGTGGTGGAGAGGCTCTGCGGCATTGAATACTGGAATTATTCAAAAATTCCGTTACATATCACGAAGTATACGTCCATTCCCACCAGTGCGGCCTTCGCCTCCATGATCACCCTGTTCATGGGGCGGTTTTTCCAGCCCATCTTAAAATTTTTGTCCAGGCTGGATGACCGGGTCCTCAAGGTGGTCAGCGTGACGCTCTGCGTGATTATGCTGTGGGATTTTCTGATCAGCTTTGCCGTTATGATCCGGAAAAAGGATTTTTACCGGAAGTGGAAGATCCTGCTGCGGTAGATACGGGCGGCCAGGCTCTCCGGGCTGACCGTTGACGGCGGCTGGTGTGCGTACTGGGAATATTGGGATTGTTGTCAGACTGACTGACGGGACGCCATGGTTTTGGCGTCCCGTTTTCCTATCCACGAAAAGGTGGGGAAGCCACGGAGGAATTGTGCGAAAAAGCGGCTGTCTTTTTGGCGGGTTCCGTGATGCCATTATGGCATAAAACGGAGGGGTATCCATACGCTTGGTCAGGAGGGGATGGTTATGAGGCTGAATGTGGATATTCTTGTGCAGCACCTGGAAAAGAAATACCGGCTGCACGCATATGGGAGCCGCAGGAGGGAGCTGGAGCTTCGCCGGCCGGAGTTTTTATGGATATATGGAGGGGACGGTGTTCTGCCAGAACCATTGCTATCTGGAGATGGCGGACCGCCTCCCGCCAAATCCTGCGGCGAAGGAAGGAAGCGTGGTGATCGTGCTGGAGACCTTGAATCAGAATGAGGTCTTTAATTATCTGCAGGAGGTGAATAACCGGTTTGACGAGTGGGAGATGGGATTGTTCCGGATCCTGGGACAGAATGGCTCCGTGCAGGACATGCAGGACGTCAGTTTTCCGATCCTGGAAAATCCCGTCATGGTGACGGATTTTGACTATCATTACACCACAGCAGAAGGAGGATGAGGAACTTAAAAAAGCAGCATAATCTTTCGGCTTTTTTTGTCCAAAGCATTGACATAGATCCAGCAGGCGATATACCAAGTGAGTCAGCAACCCTTACCTGTCCGGGACCCAATTTTTCACGGTGCTGGTGAAAGGCTTCCCTTAACCGCCGTTCAAACTGTTCTTCCGGTGATTTTCGATTGGTTAAATTTGTTTTTTCCATAAGAACCTCATGTCATTTTTTAATGTTCGTTACCGAATTGGTTGATTGGTTTCAAAAATGCCATGGCAAAAGGGCCCGCTGACGTCTGTGCGGGCCCCAGAATAAAAACATCCTGCCGCCAGTCCCTTAGAAATAGATTAGAATCTTGGTTTTCCGCAGGGGCGTCTCCGGAAACGCCCCTGCCGGGACTGGCGGCAGGATGTTTTTATTAAGTTCTTATGAAAACGCTTGACAACCTTACTCTAAATGCTAGCATATATAGAGAGAAGTGATAAAGAGAAGGGATAGAAAAGGAAGTAGCGGGTTATCAAGTTTATTTTCAAAGATAGAATGGGGTATGGGGCAAAGCCCCAGGTAGGGTAGGAAGTGGCCGTATGGCCACTTCCTTAAAAAAAGAAAAAATGAAACAAAAAATAAGTGGTGAAATGTAGGAAATTGAAAAAGGGGAAAATAGTCACCTTATGGAAGAAACAGGAACAGAGCGGTAAGGAAGGGTGTGCCGCCTGACGGGAACCGGCTTTCATGGTCTGTCTGGTATCCGGCAGGAATTTGTAAGATAGGTCGCTTATAAAAGAAACGTTCGGTGTTCTTTTATGTGGATAATGTAAAAAAACCCATCGGAATTAATCCGATGGGCTTTCTTATCTTGTTGTTACTTCGTTGCGCCGCAATCGCAGTAGTGGTAATCCGTGTATTCCACGTTCTGATAGTAACCCTGATCCTCGTCATGAGACCCTACCTGAACGGTTTCCGTACCAACTACACGTACTTCGCTCCAATAACCGTCGTCTTCTCCGGCAAGAATATGATTAGCCGCATGTACGGCAAAGGATGAGTCATCTGCCCTGAATTCTGCCCCACAGTTACAAATGATGAAAGTAAACGTTTGTTCTCTCGTTTCGTAGTCAGGAACACTTACGATGTTGGATACCCATTCCTGCCTGGTCGCCTTGTGCTCTTTCCACTGGTGCTCATGAGCCGGGGCCTGCGTCGGTGCGGG